>CACZBK010000029.1 GCA_902779395.1 uncultured Lachnospiraceae bacterium
TGTATATATATCTTTATCAACAGAGAAAGTTATCTCTGTCCCCGGCATTCCGCCCATATCACAGGGTTTGTAATCCAACGCCCTGAGTCCCGCCTTTTCATCAAAGCCGAAATACCGTATCTTTTCGCATTTATTATCTTTTAATACATCTCCCGCATGTTCATCATCCATATTCACGCAGGCTGTCCTGCAATTTTTAAACAGCAGGCTTTTGCATTCCAGATAATCTTCAAAATCCTTATGTTCATTCGGGCCTATATGGTCAGGGGAAATATTTGTGAACACAGCCACATCAAAACATATCCCGCCCACTCTGTGCATCATAAGCCCCTGTGACGATACCTCCATCACAACTGCCCGCGCTCCGGCATCACACATTTCCCTGAGATATGAGTACAGTTCATAAGACTCCGGGGTCGTATTTACCGAAGGTATCTGCCTTGATATCATATCAGTCTCAACCGTTCCGATCAGTCCGCAGCTGTATCCCAGCGACTGCACGGCAGATCTTATCATATAGGCCGTCGTACTCTTTCCCTTAGTGCCTGTGATCCCTATAGTACAGAGTTTTTTTTGAGGATAGTCAAACCATGCCGCCGAGCATAGTGCCAGTCCCAGCCGGGTATCCTCTGTAAGATAAAGCAGGCACCCTGCCTGTTCACATGCTTTTTTCTGCTCTTCATCCGCATACTGCGCCAGTATCGCAGCCGCTCCTTTTGCTGCCGCATCGGCTATTGCACTGTGTCCGTCAAACTTTGCTCCTTTTATAGCTATATACAGACATCCGCTGCATATCTTTCGCGAATCATATACCAGCGCACTGATCTCTGCCGGAGCGGCGTCTATATCAAGATCTTTCAGAAGCTCTTTTAATATCTTCATGGCAAACCCTTTCACTGCTAAAGATCCTGCCTTGGCACGATCTGTGTATACCTGAGTTATTATAGCAAAAAAATAGACCGTTGCCAAACGGAAACGGTCTAAAATATGAGGGGGAGATAGTAAATGTATTCACTATCTGAAAAGATAGTAACTCGCAATTGTGTCCAATTCGTGTTCAAATTGTGTACAAATTAATATTTTTTTCGTTTTCTTTTACAAACGATATATCAAGCTGTCCGCTTTCTTCTTTTAACGCCGCCGAAGCCGACCATAAAAGTGCCTGAGACACACATTCTCTTATATCCGCGCCCCTGATATATGAATAAGCATACCCTGCCACTGCAGCATCTCCGCAGCTAACTGTATTTACTGCATTAAGCTTTATACCTTCGGCGCATATCCTGATCTCCCGGTTGGAATAGATAAGACCGTCCCTGCCTCTGCTGAGGAGTATCGAAGAGGCTTTTTTCTGATATATAAGATCATCCATTGCTTTTATGGCATCATCCCTGCCGGAGATATCTTTGCCCAGATAAGAAGTAAATTCTGACAGATTGGGCTTTATCATCATGGGACATTCCTTCATTGCGGCACGCAGGGATCCACCTGTCGTATCGATTATGGCAGGAACCTTTTTAGCCGATGCGATCTTTAACATAGTCGCATAGATATCAGAAGGAACAGACTGCGGAACAGATCCTGATATGATCAGTATCTCCGCATCATTCAGCCTGTCCTGGAACGTCTCCATAAAGCTGAGGATCTGATCCGGTCCGACAAAAGGTCCGCTTTCCAGTACTTCAGTGACGTTTCCGGCAGAATCGATAATATTTCTGTTACAGCGCGTATTTCCCCGTACCATGGTAAAACAGCACTCGGCGCCTTCCGCTTCCAGTACTCCTTCTATGACTTTTCCGTTAGCTCCTCCAAGAAAACCGCTGATACATACATCAGCGCCGAACTGCCTTAAAAATCTGGCTACATTTACTCCTTTTCCGCCTGCAAAGGGCATCATTTCCGTAAGACGGTTAACTCCTCCTGCCCTGAAAGGAGCATCCATCCGGCATGTCATGTCTACAGCCGGATTCAAACATATACAGAATATCAAAACACTTCCTCCTCAGTTTCAGGCATGGTGAAATCCCTGTTTCCGAACATGAATGAGAAGATCTTATTCCGAAACAGCAGGATCACTATGATCTCCATAATGAGTATACACACAGCTACCGTCGATCTGTTTGCAAAATTATTCAGCGTTCTCATAAATACCAGATTTCCAAGGTACAGCGAAAGCTTCATTATCCCAAAGCCTGTAACGCTGACATATATGATTATGGCATGCCTTCCCAGATAATCCAAAGGCCTTACGGTTCCGATCCATACACACAGAAAGAACAGACCACCCGCAAGCAGGACCGACACGGGGACCGTCACAAAAGGATTCCCCGTCACCATGGTCTCATAATCACACCACTTTTCAAGAAAAGATAAAGCGACTCCCGCTCCGATCATCAAAACAGAGATAAGCACTGTCAGCAGCTTCTTCTCACGTATCTTATCAGCAAAGGCTCCCATAGCATCACCGCAGGCACAGAAAAACATCCCGACGCTTCCTCTCCAGAAAAGAAGCGCTATGCGCATACCGTATGACTGTATGCTGAATTCCGTCTCTGTCCCGTCATATAAGCCAAGATATCCCTTGAAATAAAGAATCCCCGTAATAGATAATGCCACCGCCATCAGCAATATGAACATGGGCAGCGCCTTAAAATAGTGTCTGAAGATCCTGTAGCCGCAGACAGCCAGAAAATACGCCGGCAAAAACCACAGAACCGATATACCGGCGAATGAAACCGTATTCCATATATCCGTATAGATCCGATCCAGCCCAAAAGTCCCCGGTGCGATGTACATACCTGCGGCATCGATCACAAGGTATATCAGACTGAACCAGAAATACGGTATGATAATACGTTTTATCCCCTCTGCAAAAACCTTTTTTTCATCCGCTTCGTATTTACCGTTTCCCGCTATCACTCCGGCCGCCATCATGAACAGTGGAAAGCATACTGCATTAAAACGGTATTGAAATGCACTGTTAAGCATTCCCGTTAAAGCGGTAACGGTAAGTATTATCCCCGCTCCTTTATACAGATCCACCTCATCATGTCTTTTTTTTAGCGCTGTCATCTATTTATAATCCTCCAGAACAAGCTGCAGACTTGTCTTTCCGTTATATTCATTAATATCGGGTTTATATATCACTGAGATCCTGACCCCGTCCGAAGCTTTTTTTAACAGATCATTAAGTACTTCCGAACCATATTTATCCTCAATATGCTTCTTTATCATATCTGTTTTATAAAAAGCCTTCAGCTCATATGTCACGCCTTCATCTTCAACGCTGAGTATGCAAAGCTTTGCTTCCGCTCCTACGGGACTTATCCCCTTGAGTATAAGCCCTGCCCTGGCTATCACGGCTCTGGGATTTGCATTACCGCATGGTTCCATGCATTTGAGTTCATTCACCAGTTCCCTCGATGCATATTTAAGCGGAAGCTCAAGATCGATCGATATGTGTTCACACAGCTCATCTTCCGTCAGAGTACAGTTTGCATTAAGTCTCTGTCTTAATTCGGCAAGCTTTTCTTTCGGAAGTGAAAATCCCGCCGCCTGCGAATGGCCGCCGAAACGGATAAAGATATCGGAGACCTGCGTCAGGGCATCATACATATTGTATGCCTCCACGGAACGGGCAGACCCTTTCAGCGACTCCTCACCGTCCGTCACGATAAGCGTGGGATGGTAATACCTCTCCCTTATCCTTCCGGCTACTATTCCGGCGATACTCTCATGGCACTGCGGCAGATAGATCACGTAAACCTTACAGTCAGCATGCTCATTGTCTTCTATCTGTTTAACAGCAGCATTTGTCGCCTGTTCTGTCATCTGCTTTCTGTTTTCGTTCAGTTCCTTAAGTTCTGCCGCTATCCGGAGTGCCGCAGTCTCATCCCCGCATGTAAACAGTTCAAAAGCACGCTCAGCCGTATCGATCCTTCCCGTTGCATTAATACACGGTCCAAGAACAAAACCAAGATGGTATGCACTGACCTGCTTTCCGTTAAGTCCAAGAACGGCTTTTAACTCCCTTATCCCGTCTGCAGGCCGTTCGCTCATAAGCTTGAGCCCGTATCTTACCAAGGCACGGTTCTCATCCTTAAGCTCCATTATATCACCGACTGTGGCAAACGCCGCCATCTGGATCAGCGTCTCATCTGTTTCCTCCGGCAGGCACAGCTGAAATTTTTCAGCATAATAACAGATAAGCTTATATGCGACAAAAGCACCGCATATACCGGGAAAAGGATATTTACTGTCCGGAAGGTGCGGATCCACTATAGCCTTTGCATCCGGAAGCAGGTATCTTCTTTCGCTTCCTTCATCCGTATAAGGTATCTCATGATGATCCGTGACCAGCAGGCCTATGCCAAGCTCACGGGCAAGCGCCGCTTCTTCTCTTGCGGCGATACCGTTATCACAGGTAATGATAAGATCTATTCCGTCTTCCTTCGCCTTCCTTATCATATCGGTATTCATACCGTAACCGTCGCGGACCCTGTGCGGTATCCTGGCATCGGTATCACCGCCGAAAAAACTTATGCCTTTGTAAAGGACTGTTGTAGCGCAGACACCGTCAATATCATAATCGCCGATTATCCTTATCTTTGAACCGGCATCTATTGCTTCCTTCAACAATAAAGCACATTCATCTATTCCGTCCAAAAGCCCGGGATCATGAAGTATCTCCATCCCGCCGTGAAGATATCTTTCGATATCCTCATCACTTTCAATACCTCTGTTTTTCAAAAGCCTTGCGATCACAGGCGAAATACCATGCTTTTTCCCTATCGCAGCATAGTCTCCGCCCTTCCTGATCATATACCAGTCAGACATATTCCGCTCCTTGCATTTTCAATTCAGTATAACATGAATTTCACAAAATGAACACTTCCTTTTTCTATATATTGTGTTATACTATACAAGCTGTTAAAAAATCCTGCATGCTTTTTCACACCATGCAGGTGCTTTATGAATACCAGGGAGGAAAAACAAAATGAGTGAAATAAGCAAGTCCAAGCAGAAAAGAATGGAGCAGGCGCAGCAGCGAAGCATCCAGCACAAAAAGAAGGCAATGGCCACCTTCTGGAAGATCTTTATTCCGGTCCTGATCCTGGCCGCCATCGGTGGCGGTATCTATATGTATCAGCTTTCCAAGCTTGATTATTCCAGATATCTCAACGCAAACGGTACGATCAAGAATGTTAAGGCGTCTGATTATGTTACCGTAAATGATGAAAATATCAGTTTTACCAGATCCGAACTCTTACCCGATGATTCTGAGATAGAATCCGAGATCAGTTCAGATCTTTCAAAAAACCAGTATCTGTCAGATGATCCCGAACTGTTAAGTTCATATGGAGACAAACTGAGCATCACCTATACATCCACGATGGACGGAGCTGAATATAAGAAAGCCGAAACTCCTGCCGATTATTCTATCGGTTCGGATGAATTCGGTCCTGATTTTGATGACGCTCTTGAAAACCGCGCTCCCGGTGAGGACTTTACCGTAAATGTCACTTTTGCCGATGACTATTCCGATGCAGATGCCGCAGGAAAAAGCGCTGATTTTAGTGTTCACGTAGCAGGTATATATCAGGATCGTGAATTTGATGATACATATGTTCAGGAATTCCACTCAGATGTCGCTTCCACAGCTGATGAATATCGCCAGAGCCTTATAGATAAACACTATGAAGACAATCTGATGAGCTCTCTTGAAAAGTCACTTTCCGAAAACAGTGTGGTAAGCAAACTGCCTACTGCTTATATGGACAATCTCAAAAAGGTCATCGCCGACCAGGACAGAAACTACATGCTCTCTATGTATCAGATGTTCGGTATGGCAGCTCCCTCAGGTGAAACCTGGGAGATAATGGGCGCCGCTTCCGAAGAAGAATTCCAGCAGACCCTTGCATCACAGGCAGATGAAGAAACACGCAAATCCCTTGAGATCCAGTATCTGTTTGAGAAATACGGCTTAAGTATCAGCGAAGCAGATGTACGGTCTTACTATCAGTCACAGGACGGATATGACGAAGCCGCATTTAACGATATGGTAAAAAACAACGGTATCGGCTATTACGCACAGCAGTATATGAAGACAGCTGTTCTTAATAAACTTAAAGAAACTGTAAAGATAAGCGAATAATCATTTATCAGGAGAGATCATGTCAAAAAAGAATCTGATCATGGGTGTCACCAAACATTACTGGTGGTATAAAATAGAACCGTTTTATGTATCCTGTGCCAAACAGAACGGTGAAAACTGCGATATCGTCGCTTTCACCAAAGATCTGTCTGCATATACTATGGATAAGCTCAGAGAATATCATATTCACTGCGTAGAGATACCGGACCGTTATGAAAAAGAAGGTCCTATCGATTACCGTTACGGTCTGTATATAAATATTCTCAACAAAAAAAGACAGGACTACGACCAGGTTCTTTTTTGCGATACCAGAGATGTGTTCTTTCAGAGACCCATGTTCGGATCCGCCTCCGAAGAGCCGTATCTGGGTGTTGCCGTTGAAAGCGGCAGGATAAGCGAAGATGAATGGAACCGCCGCTGGATGCAGGAACGCTTCGGTATGGATCAATATGAAGCGAACAAAGACAAATATGTACTCTGTGCCGGAACCATATGGGGAAGCAGCGACATCATCTATTCATTCTGCAACTCGATGATAGATAACTTATCCGACCCTGCTTTTAACTTTATCGATATCAATGACCAGACTTCCTACCAGTACATGGTCTATAACAAAATAGTCCCCGCAGACGGTGCAGCGGTTCATTTCTCGGAACTCAAAAACGGCCCGGTAGCTACGATCGGTCATAAAGAAGACTATCATGTCACCGGGGATATCCTGTACTGTCCCGAAAACGGCGAAAACATCCCCTCTCTTATCCATCAGTGGGATCGTCATAAGGAACTCTACGGATTTGTCAGGAAATATCACAGAGAAAAACACCCCCGCATTCAATGGAAGCGTTACAATGATTATCTGAGCTTTAAGGATATTGCTTTAAGCAGCTATCATGACGGACATATACTGAATATGCTTATCGCCACAATAAAGTATCTTCTCGCAAAAAAGCCTGCCGGAGAAAAGCTCTGGAAGTGATCCTGTCATTCTTTCAGATGTTTCATGATCTTTTCATAAAAAACAAGCTTTTCTTTATCTTTTACTTCCCTGCCTGATTCATAATAAAAGATCTCATTTTTTCCCTCTGAAGGGATGCCCATCCCTTCGAGGATCTTCTTAAGATTTCTGGCAGTCCCCGCACTTCCGTCTATCATCCGGATATCCCGTCCGAAAACCGCGCGGATCGCATCTTTAAAATGATTAAAATGTGTACAGCCGAAAACTACTATACCATAATCATTAAGTTCTATATCTGATAATTCTTCGGAGATACACTCTCTTACCGCTTCCGAATCAAACTCGCCTCTTTCGGCAAATGACACAAGTCCCGGCATAGCTTTTACATCCACGAGTTTTTCGTTATCCACACGGCTGATAAGATCTTCCAGCTTTTTTTCATGGGCAGTCACTTCGGTTGCCAGTACAAGTATCCTTTTCCCTTCATTATGCTCAACAGCAGGCTTTACAGCCGGCTCTATACCTATTATCGGAATGGTAAATCTCTCTCTCAGATATCCGGCGGCAGCTGCCGTAGCCGTATTACATGCGATCACAACGGCATCACAGCCACGTTCTATAAGAAAACTGACCGCCTTTTGGGAATATTCCCTGATCTGACCGGCTGTCTTATTCCCATACGGAACATTATCACTGTCCGCATAATAATAATATGCTTCATCAGGCATTAAAGCAAGTGCTTCATTAAGCACTGTAAGCCCTCCTATACCGGAATCAAACATACCTATCTTCATCGCAGCAGCCCCACAGCCTCATATAGTTCCTTCAGCTGTTTTTCATCAAGTTCCGTATATTCCCCGGGCTTAAGATCCCCCAGGCTGACACTGACCACCCTGATACGTTTAAGTGCCCTGACATAATATCCTGCGCTTTTCCACATACGCCTTATCTGCCGGTTAAGTCCCTCCGTAAGCACCATCCTTATGCTTCTGGAGCTGATCTTCTCTATACGGCAGGGTCTTGTTTTTCTCTTAAGATCCTCAAGCCACACTCCGTCCGATAAGCGATCAATATCTTCCAAAGAAGGCTCTTTGTTCAGATGAACGATATACTCTTTCTCGTGAGCATTTTTTCCCTTCATCATGGCATTGATGAGTTCCCCGTCATTGGTAAGTAGCAGAAGTCCTTCACTGTCCTTATCAAGACGGCCGGCATAAGTCACTCTCACGGGATATTCAATGGCTGCGGCTACGGTATCTTCCGCATGCGGATCGGATTCACTGACTATCTGCCCCACCGGTTTATAATAAGCAAGTACGATCTTCTTATCGACCGGTTTTACGCTCCTGCCTTCAACGCAGACTTCATCACTGTCGTTCACACGCTCTCCCGGCTGCGCATTCTTTCCGTTTATGGTAACCACGCCGCGTTCTATCAGTTTATCGGCTTCGCGTCTGGAGCATATCCCGCATTCGGACAGATATCTGTTTATCCTGATCCCTTCACTCATTTCCTTGCGCATATTCCCTTATATTCATCAAAACAGTCAAAGGTAGCAAAATAATCAGCCGGTGTTTCTGCACGGCGTATCAGCTGTACACTTCCGTCTTCATGAAGCAGAAGTTCTGCCGATCTGAGCTTTCCGTTATAATTATATCCCATGGAAAAACCGTGAGCCCCTGTATCATGTATCGCAATATAATCTCCCAT
Source organism: uncultured Lachnospiraceae bacterium (assembly GCA_902779395.1). Lineage (GTDB taxonomy): Bacteria > Bacillota > Clostridia > Lachnospirales > Lachnospiraceae > NK4A136. The sequence continues at coordinate 8,820 of CACZBK010000029.1, forward strand.
CTCGATCTCGGGAAGCATCCTGTCTATGGCAAATTTATCATTATTCTCACATAACGAACCGGTTACATCATATTTATGATCGCACTTTTCATTTTCCTTACCAAGTACAGTGATATGATGATAAGCCCCGTACATAGCAGGTCTCATAAGATTTACTGCACAGGCATCGACTCCTATATATTCCTTATGTGTATGTTTTTCATGTATAGCCTTAGTCACCAGCATACCGTAAGGCCCCATCATAAATCTGCCCATCTCGGTATAAATGGCAACATCACCAAGCCCGGCAGGAACAAGTACTTCCTCATAAACTTTCTTCACTCCGGCACCGATGACTCTGATATCATTAGGTTCCTGATCAGGTCTGTAGGCGATCCCTACACCGCCTGACAGATTGATGAAAGAAAGTTTTACCCCCAGCTTATCCTTTATCTCAACAGCAAGTTCAAACAGCTGTTTAGCGAGCATGGGATAATACTCATTGGTAACTGTATTACTTGCGAGAAATGCATGTATCCCGAATTCCTTTACTCCTTTATTCTTTAATATGCCATACGCTTCAAAGATCTGCTCAGTTGTAAGTCCGTATTTTGCATCCCCGGGGTTATCCATGATACCGTTACTCATCTTAAACACCCCGCCGGGATTGTAACGAAGACTTAATCTCTCAGGAAGCTTTCCGAGTATCTTTTCAAGAAAATCTATGTGAGTGATATCATCAAGATTAATGGTCGCTCCCAGTTTAGCCGCAAGTTCAAAATCCTGTGCCGGGGTATCGTTCGAAGAAAACATGATATCATTACCCCTTATACCTACTGCATCTGAAAGCATAAGCTCCGTATAGGATGAGCAGTCGCAGCCGCAGCCGTATTCTTTTAAAATCTTAAGCAGGAACGGATTGGGAGTAGCCTTAACCGCAAAATACTCCTTATATCCTTTATTCCAGGCAAAAGCCTCTTTTAAAGCCTTTGCATTCTCTCTTATCCCCTTTTCATCATAGATATGAAAGGGAGTAGGAAACTCCTTAACTATCTCTTCAACCTTTTCTTTCGTAACAAATGCTTTTTTTTCCATAATTTATCTCCTTGATGATTTCATCCTTAAGGTAACGGATCAACCGTATACCGTTAATTCATTATATTCTCCAGTCCACCGGAGCCACTCCGTTTTTTTCAAGGAACTCATTACACTTTGAAAAATGCCTGCAGCCGAAAAATCCCCTGTACGCTGACAGCGGAGACGGGTGTGGTGCCTTTAATATCAGATGTTTGGGATTATCCAGCATACGGCTCTTGCTCTGGGCCGGGCTTCCCCACAACATGTAAACGATGGGCCGGTCCTGTTTATTTACAGCCTCGATGATGGCATCCGTAAACTGCTCCCATCCTATGCCCCTGTGCGAAAAAGCCTGATGAGCTCTTACCGTAAGCACGGTATTTAAAAGCAATACCCCCTGTTCTGCCCAGGAGGTAAGATCTCCGTGGGCAGGGATATCGATCCCCAGATCATCATGTAATTCCTGATATATATTTACTAAAGAAGGCGGGATCTTAACACCCTTTTTAACAGAAAAACAAAGACCATGGGCTTGCCCGGGTTCATGATACGGATCCTGGCCCAATATCACCGCTTTAACCTTATCAAGAGGGGTAAGATGTAATGCCGAATAAAGATCGTTTTTAGAAGGATACACCTCATGTGCGGCATATTCTTTTACTACGGTATCCCGCAGCCTTTTATAATACGGCTTTTTAAACTCGGGGGAAAGCGCTTTTTCCCAGACTCCGGTTATAGGCGGCATGGTTTATATCCTCACAGGAACACCTTTGTTTTTAAGGTATTCCTTAACTTCCATTATCTCAAGCTCTTTAAAGTGAAAGAGTGAAGCCGCCAGAGCAGCGTCAGCTCCGCCCGCGGTAAGAGCATCATAAAAATGCTCCATGGTACCTGCACCACCGGATGCTATCACGGGAACACCTACGCTGTCGGATATTGTCCTTGTAAGCTCTAGATCATATCCTTCCTTTGTCCCGTCGCAGTCCATACTTGTCAGCAGTATCTCTCCCGCTCCCAGTTCTACGCCTTTTACCGCCCACTCTACAGCATCGATACCGCAGTCTATTCGTCCGCCGTTTTTAAAGATATTCCATCCGCCGTCTTTACGTCGTTTGGCATCTATGGCAAGAACAACACACTGGCTCCCGAATTTATCGGCAGCATCCGCAATAAGCGTGGGATTGGCTATCGCTGCACTGTTAACCGCAACTTTATCCGCGCCTTCACGTAATATCTGCCTGAAATCATCCACGGTTCTTATGCCGCCACCAACAGTAAAAGGAATGAATACCTTTTCGGCAACACGCCTTACCATGTCCACAACAGTCTTTCTGGCATCGGAAGAAGCCGTGATATCAAGAAACACCACTTCATCAGCTCCCGCCTTATCATATGCCGCAGCGGTCTCAACAGGGTCTCCTGCATCGATAAGATTAACAAACTGTATACCTTTTACTACCCTTCCGGCATTTACATCCAGACAGGGGATTATCCTTTTAGTGTGCATATCATAACTCCATAAAATTCTTTAATATCTTAAGGCCTGCCGTTCCGCTCTTTTCGGGATGGAACTGTGTTGCGAAAATATTATCCTTCTCAACTGCCGCATGTATATGAGTTGAATACTCCGTACTCGCGATCACTATGTTTTTATCTTCTGCTTCAAGATAGTATGAATGGACAAAATAGACGAAAGTTCCTTCCTCTATCCCTTTCAGAAGGCGGCAGCCCTTTTCTATGTGGAGGGAATTCCAGCCTATCTGCGGAACCTTGATACCTTCTTTGGCAGGAATACGGATTATCCTGCCTCCAAAAACCGACAATCCCTTCGCCCCCGGACTTTCTTCACTTTCATCAAACAAAAGCTGAAGTCCTACACATATGGCAAGAAAGGGAGTGCCCTTCTTTACAACATCATATACCGCCTCATCCATACCACGTGCATCAAGCTTAGCCCTTGCATCTCCGAATACACCAACACCGGGAAGCACGACCTTATCAGCCTTTGCCACCGTATCCGGATCAGATGTCAGAACAACTTTTCCCCCAAGTGCGGTAAAAGCATTCTCAACACTCTTTATATTACCTGCATCATAATCAATAACCGCTATCATATCTCCACCTAAAACTGATCACTTTCTATCTGTATATTTATATTGCCGTCCTGATAAAACAGGGTATTATCGCTATCTTCTTCCGGCATATCCGATCCCGGGGTTTCCTGATCAGGCACTGCCTCTTCAGCCGGAAGATTATCCAGGAACTCACGCTCCTCAGGAAGAAGATCCTTCAGTACTTCATCGTCGCTTATCTCTTCTTCCCCGGGATTTACTTCCTGCTCCAGTCCATACTGTTCAAATATCTCTATCTCCATCGGAAGATATGGCACACCCTGCAGCACAGCATCTATCTTACCTGTATAATCCGCCTGGGAATACTTAAGGGTCTGCAAGGCATCCGCTTCACTCATCCCATATACGGAAGAAAGCGCCTCCACGATCTTAAGCCTTATCTCCATTGCTTCTTTATCGACATCTAAAGTCTTTGCCTTGTCTTTAAGATCCTCATAACGTTTAAGTCCCTGTAAAAGCGCATCCAGTGCGTCATGATCCATTCCCATTGCCCTGTAATGCTCATAAGATTCATACTTACGGTCTATCATGACCAGAAGCCTTGATTTTTCATACAGCTTTCTGTCACTTTCATTCAGATCTTTTCCGTAAAGAGTAAGAAACGCATTCTTATAATCTTTTTCATAGAACGCTTTTCTGGCATCACTCATATTGAGCATCCCGGGAAGCACGGTTCCCACTATTACCAGAGCTATCATAATCGACGCAGCCAGTATTACCGTTCGTCTGATATATTTCTTAGGGATATGCTTTGAATTATCCGGTTCTTCAGGCTTTTTTTCTTTTTTCGGTTTGGGTTTCTTTTCCTTTTTCGGTTTTTCCGGCTTGGGTTTCTTTTCCTTTTTCTTTTTCTCTTTCTTTTTCTTGCCGTTATCTTCATTTTCGGCATCAAGCTCTTTTAAGATAGCAGCATTTTCATCGCTTAAGATAGTAGCTCCCGCTTCAGCCGGCGCCGCATCTTCTTCCTCTTCTTCCGTAAAGAGTGCCGAAACAAGCTTCGAAAACAATCCGGGTTTCTTTTCCTTTTTTTCAGCCCCTTCTTCAGACTCAGGTTTTTCTTTCTTTTTCTTTACTTTCTTTTCTTTTTTCTTTCGTTCACGCTTCTTTTTAGGATCCTCTGCCTCTTCATTTTCCTCTTCTTCACCCTCTTCATCTTCTCCGGCTTCAGGTTTATCGGCAGCAATGGAAGGATCCACAAGTTCACCGCTGTCCGATTTCTTGATCATGTCGCCGATATCACTCAGATCGATATCATCTTCTCCCAGATCAGCCATTAAGCGGTCAAAATCCCCATCATCATCCGAAGCAGACAGCCCTCCTATCTCTTCACCTGCAGCTTCCGCTGCAGCCATCTGTTTCATTACTTCCTCAAGATCCATCTCCTCATTCGGAAAATCTGATCCTTTTTTTTCATCTTCCTCATCCGGAATATCAAGATTCCCGCCTCCGACGATCATATCACTGACCCCATTGGCAGCGATCATCGCTTCGATCTCTGCCTGGCTTAAATTATGATCTTCAGTTTCTTTGATATCCTCACCGGATTCAGCACCGATCGCATCCAGCAGCCCCTCTATATCCGAATCACTCATATTTTTATCGGGATCAGGCATTACCGGAACATTTATTTCTTCGCTCTCTGTCTCAGGCTCATCTGCCTGCACATCGCCTGTCGCATCAGTCTCCGTGGCCTCTTCATTTCCCATAGCCGCAAAAAGCGCAGCTATCTCGTCATCGCTCATCTTGGCGTTGGGATCCGGAGCTTCAGGAACAGCATCCGGTACTTTATCTGCTGCATTAAACTCTTCAGCTATATTATCTTCCTGCTTACCGCTCACTTTATCAGCAGCCGGCTCATCTTTCTCTTCAGGATCCCGTTCCTGTGCAATATCCTTAAAAGCAGGCATGGAATCAGATATTTCCTCATCCACTTCCTGCTCATCCGTTTCTTCACCAAGTTGTTTTCTGGCAGCTTTTAAGAGCTGGTCCAGGCGATCTTCTTCGGAAGCCATATATTATGTAACCTCTATATATAGTCTGACAAAATGTATTGTATCACAAGTATGCATAGTTAACAATAAAAAAAGGGGCTCAGCCCCCTTTTTTTATCGCTTTATCCTGACTGGCTTTTATCAGAGCCTGCAGCTCATCGATCACCGCCTGAACCTCATCGATAGTCTTGGTGATCACCTGAAGCCGCTTCATTTCTTCCTCATCGATAATTCCGTCACGCGCTATCTCGACCAGCTCTTTGGAAATATCCTCCATGGATTGCGCTGAATTCAGGAAACGGATCACAACCCTTGCCAGCGCATCAGAATCTTCCAGCTGCGCATCATCCTTTAACAGATAATCCGTGGAAACATGAAAGTACTGGCTTAATGTGACTATCATATCCATCGTAGGCTGCGAAGTACCCAGCTCCCATTTGGAAATAGTCTGCCTGCTGACATTCAGATCCTCTGCCAGGCTCTCCTGGGAGCAGCGGTTCTGCTTTCTTAAATATATGATCTTTTCCGCAAAATTCATAATATCAATCTCCGATCAACTAATCCCAAGAACATCATCCAGCGTTCTTACCAGATTTCCGATCTCAGGTTTGGTAAGCTGTGCATCAGCTCCCAGCTGTTCTCCCTTGCGACGCATCTCCTCATTTATAAGGGATGAGAAAATGATGACGGGAATTTTCTTAAGAACATCATCGGTCTTCACAAGCTTAGTAAGCCTGTGTCCGTCCATCTTAGGCATTTCTATATCAGTGATGATGCACTGTACATTAACATCAAGTGCCCCCTCATCCTTCCATTGGTTGAGCAGATCCCATGCCTGCTGGCCGTTCTCGGTATGCGTAAGGTTCACGTAGCCTGCTTTATTCAGTGCTTCTACGATCAGTTTATTAAGCAATGCCGAATCCTCGGCAATGAGTATAGGAGTCTCGTTGCGTCCGCGGTTTCCCATCTCCTCTATCTCCTGAACCTTAAGACCGGTCTCAGGATTTATATCGCTGATGATCTTCTCAAAATCAAGTATGATGATAAGCTTATTGTTTTTCTTTATGATACCTGTGGATACACCGTCTTCGGAATTTGATATCGTCGAATCAGGCTTTATTATCTCAGTCCAGGAAACCCTGTGTATACCGATCACCTGATCAACATGGAATGCAATATCCAGGCCGTTAAAATTAGTTACTATAAACAGACCGCCGCCCTCGGATTCGCCACGCTGAAGACAGTTCTTCAGGTCTATAGCCGTGATCATCACATCACGCGGCATAAATACACCTTCTATACTGGGATGAGCATTGGGAACCGGCGTAACAGCCTGATAGGGAATGATCTCCCTGATCTTCGCTACATTGATGCCGTAAGAATTACCGGCAAGGGTAAATTCAAGAACTTCAAGTTCATTAGTACCGTTTTCGAGCAGTATCTTTGTTTCCATAACCCCACCTCGCATCATTTTATTCAGGCAAGACAGCCTGTCAAAAAGAATAACCTGTAAAGATTATAAACAAAATAAAGGAAAAAGTCTATCGAAAAATGAAAGCCTAATAAAGCAGATCGTACTCACTTCTCTGATCATCATACCTCATGATCATGGTAAGGGCATTTATCTCTCTTGACTGCTGTTCTGTAACTTCTATGATAAGAACCGCATCAGTACTCTGCCCCGCCGAAAGAGTATCCCTGTATCCGGAAAGATCGTTCAAGAGGATAGTCATCATAGAAGCTTTGGAAAAGCTGTTATTTACGCGGAAAGTAAACCTGGGATTTATCGATACCATATCAAGAAGAATATCCTCTCCGCTCGTATTGGTAATGGTATAATTGAATATCACCAGCATATTACCGCTTGTTGCGGTAACAACCCCCTGCCAGTCATTATCTCCCAGCTGGGCAGGATATGTTCTTCCGGTCATATAGCCGGTATATTCTATCTCAACACCGTCTATCCCGAAAAAGTCATCTATATCGGTATATACCGGACCGCTCTTTTGAGAAGAGGCACTTTCGTCGGATCCTGAAGATCCCTCACTGCTGCCCTGATCTGACTCATGCTCCTTCTTTTCAGCCCGTTCTTTTTCCATTTCGGCTATCTGAGCCTGTACTTCCGCCAAACGCCTCAGCCTGTCCCGCTCTGCCTGCATAGCTTCATCAGACATCGTCGTGGCTTTATAATTCTCATCATATTTAAGAAGCAAATGAGCCGCATATTCCTCAACTTTCTGCATATCTTCATCTGAAAGATCAGGGATCTGATCATCAAAAAAACAGCCTCCCAAAAGAAAGCAAGAAGCAAGCGCTGCTGTTAAAATCCTGATACCAGATCTCTTCATAAGCGTTATTTTATCACAAGCCATACTTTTTGTAAAATAAAAAAGGGAAACCACAAACTCCGTGGTTTCCCTGAGAAAAAAGATCCTGTGATCACTTAACGGTCACATTGACGGTGATCGTCTTTCCGTTAACCTTAGCCGTAAGCTTTGCTTACCTTTGATATATATAATTATTATTGTGCTCTCAGTTCTGCTCCCAGGCGCTTTTCAAGCTGCTTCATCACCGATCCGGCAGCTTTCTCTATCTCCTCGGAAGTAAGTGTCTTTTCCTTAGATCCTATGGTAAGACGGATGGTCACCGATTTCTTGCCGGCAGGTATCTGCCTGCCGCGGTATTCATCGACAAAGCCTGCGTTCTTGATGATACCTGATTCCTTCTTGACGATCACCTCCCTGATCTCTTCCCATGTTACTGAAGAATCAAAGAGCATCGAGATGTCATAGTCAGTCTCAGGATACTCAGCCAGGTGCGTAAACTTATTGGTCCTTGAGATCAGCGGCTTAAGCAGCGTGGTATCTATCTCAAAAAGCATTACCGAAAGATTCTTTATACCGCAGTCCATGGAAACCTTCTTATCCAGAAGTCCCATATCACCTACCTTAACATCTCCGACATAAATGTTCTGCCATACCACATTATCTGCCCATACAGGCTTTGTTTCCTTACGGAAGTTAAAGCCTTCCATATGAGTGAATCTTGGCATATATTCCAGTGTACCCTTCACTTCACGGAAGAGCTCACTTAAGCTCTTACCTGCGCTTGCGAAAGCGGCAGCGATATGACGTCTCTGCTTGGGAAGTGACTCTGAAGCATCATAAGGTGAGGTATAATCCTCATCAAAAAATACCTGCGCCTCTTCAAAGATAGAGAACTCGCCGAAGTAGCGCTCGTTCTTTACCACCGCTTCGCAAAGATTGGGCAGCAGGCTGCTGCGCAAGAAGCTTAAATCCGGCGCCGGAGGCGTGGAAAGCTTTAATACTCCCTTCGTATCCTGAAGTACCGCATTTACAAATACATCGTTCATCCAGGGGTAGGTATATACTTCCTGCAGTCCGCAGCGGATAGCAAGATATTCCTTTATATTCCTTACAAGCGCGATATCCTTCTGGTTTATGATGCCCTCAAAGCTGGTATTAAATGATGTCGCTTCGAAATTATCATAGCCGTACATTCTGGCCACTTCTTCCATAACATCATCCTTTATGGAGATATCACCTGTGGACCGCCAGGTAGGCGCGATAACATGCATGTTATCTCCCTTGATATCCACATCAAAGCCCAGTATCTCAAGCTTTGAACGGATCTCATCATTCGTAAGATCTTTGCCCAGACGCTTAGCCAGCCACTTAAGATCCACATCTATCTCGGCGCGCTTAAGCTTCTTCACATACTTATCACAATAGCCTGTGATCTTAAGCTCCGGATAAAACTCCTTAAAATACTCAAGCGACAATGCCAGTGCCTGATCGCAGCGCTCGGGATCGACCGCCTTCTCATAACGTGAGGAAGCCTCGGTACGGTTATCGTAACGAAGAGCCGTACGGCGGATACCGGTTGATTCAAAGTTTGCCACTTCAAGTATCACTCTCTTAGTATCGGGAAGGATGGAATCCTTAGCGCCGCCCATAACGCCGGCAAGCGCCACAGCGCCTTCCCCGTCGGCGATGACCAGGTCATCCTCGCATAATTCAAGCTCTTTTCCGTTAAGGAGCAGGAGCTTCTCATTCTTATCCGCACGTCTAACCCTTATATGATCCTTGATGATATCCGCATCAAAAGCATGTGTCGGGTTACCGGTAGCAAGCATCACATAATTGGTGATATCCACCAGTGCATTGATCGGGCGCATGCCTACTCTCCAGATACGGCTCTGTATCTCAAAAGGCGAGGGCTTTACTTCCACCCCGCTCATCTCTACGCCGATATAACGGGGGCAGCGCTCCGTATCGATTATCTCCACATTAAAATCCGAAGCCACATCAATAGCAGCAGGCTCGAATTTCTTAAGAGGAAGTTTGTATAAAGCGGCTATCTCACGGGCAATGCCATAATGCCCCCAAAGGTCGGGACGGTTGGTCATTGACTTGTTATCTATCTCGAGAAGTACATCATCAAGGCCAAGAGCTTTAGCTATCGGTGTACCTGCGGGTACATCAAATGCCGACAGATCAAGGATCTCAGCTTCCTCTGCTGCGGGGAACAGATCCCCTAAACCGATCTCGCTCGAAGCACAGATCATGCCGTAGGATTCAACGCCTCTTAATTTGGACTTCTTGATAACTACAGGCTCGCCCTCACCGTGCCAGCGTACCACAGCCCCCGGAACAGATACAGCCACGCGCATGCCCACAGCCAGATTGATACCGCCGCATACGATGGTCTTATCCTCACCGTCACCTATATCTACTATACATACTCTTAACTTATCCGCATCGGGATGAGGATTTACCTCTTTGATAACACCGACGAGCATATTTTCAAAACGTTCGCCGATATATTCAACATCTTCCACTTCCACGGTATCCATGGTCAGGTCATAAGCCAGCTTCTTAAGATCCGTATCATCGGGAAGAGCAACATAATCTTTTATCCATGATAATGATAGTTTCATCTTTGCCTCCTTATCTGAACTGTGAAAGGAATCTGAGATCCGCACTGTGGAACAGACGGACATCATCCACACCGTAACGCATCATGACCAGTCTGTCGAGACCGATGTTTACATAGAAGCCTGTGTATTCATCGGGATCAAGGCCTGCCGCGCGCAGCACATTGGGATGAGGTGAACCGCCGGGCATAACCTCGATCCAGCCCACATGCTTGCATACGCTGCAGCCTTTACCGCCGCATACCTGGCACTGCATGTCGATCTCAAATCCGGGTTCCACAAAGGGGAAGAAACCGGATCGCATACGTACGGGCACATCTGTACCGAATACCTTGCTTAAGATGCTCTTTATCAGGACTTTGCCGGAAGTAAAGGTTATATCCTTATCAACGATCAGTGCTTCGTACTGGAAAAATGCTCTTTCATGATGCGCATCCGTAGTCTCGTTACGGTATACACGTCCGGGATATACAAAGCGGTAAGGAGGCTTATGTGTCTGCATATAACGCACGCTGCCGCCGGTAAGGTGGGGTCTTAAGCACAGCTTCTCATTGGTGCTGCCGCTGTCATGTCCCTCCAGCCAGTATGTATCCATGCTCTCACGCGCAGGATGGTTATCCGGGAAATTCAGTTTATCAAAAGCATACAGTTCGCTGGTGATATCGTCTTCCTGGAATACTTCAAATCCCATTGAACGGAATGCATCGTTTAAGTCGTAGCACATCTGGGTGATGGGATGAAGGCCGCCGTTACGGGGCATCACTCCCGGAACGCTGCAGTCAAAATCAGGTGAAACTTCAGACGCCTTAAGCTTAAGCTCCATCCTCTTTTCTTCGATCAGCTCCGTCACTTTGTTCTTTGCCTGATTAAGGATCTTTCCCATTTCCGGTCTTAACGAAACCTCTACCGTAGGCAGTTCCTTAAGAAGCAGCGATAATGTTCCCTGCTTGCCGACGATCTCGCTCCGTACCTTTTGCAGTTCGCTTTCTGCTAAGGCTCCCGTGATCCTTTCTTTTGCTTCAGATAAAATTTTCTCGATCTTATCTTTCATGATAACTCCTTTCTTCGAGATGCGATAAGACGCATAAAAAAACGCCCCTTGTATATTTACAAGGGACGATAATAAACCGCGGTACCACCCTATTTCATGGATATCTCCATGCACTCATTTTGTGTATATGTCTGCTACACGAACATCCGGCTTAACGCTTTTGCTTTTCGCCGGAAAGCTCCGGTACTGAAACTTCCGTAAGGCTCATGTGAAGTGCTTTCAGCCGGTGACACCTCATCTCTGTCTTTCATTACCTCTTACGTACTCACGTACCTTCATCACTCAACACCTGTTATTCTAGGTAAACTTGCGGGTTTTGTCAAATACTTTTTTCTTATAAAAAGCCTCATTTCACTGCTCTATTATTATCCCGCCGTAATACTCCGGATGGCCGTCATCATCGCAGATAACAAAGGCTCTGGGCTGTAATACCACATAGGATCCGTCCGGCCTGCGCGCGCGGTACTTAAGATCCCTGGTATCTCCTCTGCCGCTAATGATCAGATCCACTATCTGTTTATATTTCTCCAGATCATCCGGATGAACATATCTCCTCCAGATCTTTCCGGCGTGATACATATATTCCGACTCAAATCTATAGTTGTCTGCCAGGATAGCCGACCAGCGTGAAAAATCATATCTCAGATCATTTAAGAATACAAAGCCTTCACCCGCCACTGTAAGCAGAGCATCGAACATCGCATCAAGCTTCCTCTTCCTCCCGTCGGGTATGGGTATCTCTACCTTGGTAGCATTTTCCATCCTCTGAGCGGGGAATCCGGATTTCAATACCTTCTTGTTAACATACATATCCAGATCGGCGCGCTTGAACACATCGGAGAACTTTGCATCCGACGCCGGCTCATAAACAGATATGCCGGTTGCTATTACAGGGCCGGAACGTGAACGGCCGTTGGCGTAGGATTCCCTCCTTAAGTTCTCGAGCAGTTCCTCCCTTATCTCGTACTCTTCACCTGTCAGATAAACAACAAATTCATCTCCGCCGATACGGTATACCTGGCTGCGCGCAAAATTTTCACATATCATGCGGCATGCCCTTCGCAGGAATTCATCTCCGAAGCTGTGGCCTCTGGTATCATTATATTTTTTCAGATCGTTGACATCACACATTACGACACCAAACCTGAGATCAGGGTCTGCAGTACGTATTTTGTCGTCCAATGACTGGCCAAGCTCGGTAAATGCATTATTATTCTTAATGCCCGTAAGCTCATCAAGCCGGACCATGCGTTCAACAGATTGAAGGAGCTTCTGCTGTTCCTGTTTTTCCCTCACCTCATCATCAATATTCTCCATGCAGAAAAGTATATGCTTTTTATCATTACAAAGCATATCAACATGTCTGATATGAACGATATTGCCGTCTATAACAAGCCTGCAGCTGATGGAATATGAGCCGTTTTTCTTAAGATAGTCCAGTACCGTATCCTTATCATGAATGTTTAATGCCAGCTCCAGATCATCCGGATGAACGTATCTATGGGCATTAGCGCGGGACATTGCATAAAAATCATCTCCCTCATCCGGGATGTTAAGTTCTTCAAACATATGAGTGTGAACCAAAACCGTATAGGATCCTGACTCCGCGTCCACATAAAATACGCTGTCATAATGTTCTGCCAGTGTATTGGCTATCTGATCAAAATCTGTAAACACTCTGTATCTCCCTTCCTCTAAAATAACTCCCATCGTATTATACACCAGAATCAGACGACATAAAAGCATGTCGTCTGATTTTTATACTTATACTTAAGTTTTTCGGCACTGTATATGACAGTCTTTTGGTCAATCACTGATCATCGCTGTTTAAAGCTTTAAAGATATCGGCTACACTCTGCCCCGCCATTGACACAAGATTTCCGACTCCCACCTTCATGAAAACGAAATTAAACCAGTTAGCCTTAATAACATCCTTCATTATCTTTGAGAAATCATAGCTCTTGATCTCCGGTTTCCTGCTGTAGAAAGCTTCATAAAACTTTTTGACCTGGATCTTTGCGATCTCTGCATGGATAGCGGCAAGCTCATCCTTTTTCTCTTCCACTTCTTTTTTAATATCAGCAGATACATCCATAGCGAGTCCCGAATTTACAGGATCTGCATATTTAGAGTAAGCAGCTATATAAGCCTCATATTTTTCTTTAAACAGCACTCCCAAAGCCACTTTCCTTGTTTTTGTTTTCTTTTTCTCTTTGTCTTTATCTTTATCTTTGTCTTTTTCTTTACCTTTTTCTTTACCTTTTTCTTCCTCTGTTTCTTTATCCTCTACCTCCACCTCGGTCACAGTCTTCTCGTCAAACATACCTTCCAGATAATCCATAATACCTTTGTACTGCCTGAAATTATCCAAATGTACCTTAAATGCAAGGGATATTGGATTATTCTTTATCTGATTGGTACGGATCTTTGTATATAATTCATATATTTCGTCAGTAAGAAGCTTTTTCTTCTCCTCGGTAAGCTTTTTTGCATCCTGAAGCTTATACAATTCTTTTACACGCTTTTCAAGCTTAAGGGCAGAAGGCATAAAATCTTCATACACGGACAGGATCTCTTCTACTTTTTTTTCATCAAAACTCTCCAGAGCATTCTGCATCCCCAGAAGATATGCCTGACCTCCGAAAATATCAAATACACGAGAACCGGAAGATACCGGAATAAGACTTCCCGACAGCCTCTGCGCTGCTTTTATCTGCTCCTTTGTGCCGACCTTGTCCTTCCACTTGGCTTTATAATCTTCCCATAAAGCACGATAGCCCTTGAATTCATCCAGCGAGATATCATCTTCAGCCATATTATCCTCAAAGTCATATAACAGACCAAGGACTTTCTCATTGAATTCTTTTCTTTTATCGACTTCAGCCCTTCCTTTTTCAAGATTAGCCTTCTTTTTCGTATTATCAAGGATCCCCTTGACAAAATCCTCTTTGTTAACAACTTCGAACAGATCCACATAGTTTTTGTAAGCAACATCCTGGTCTGTTTCAGTGCTTAGGATAGATCTGTTCTGAGCAATACTTACGGCATCATAATTATTTTGACGGTCCTGCATACTATCGATCCACCTGATATCAGATTTGATCTCCGATATCATCTTATTGATATCATTTATGGATTTTTGCAGTCGAAGCTGTCCCTGTGAGAAATTGTATATGGCAGGAGGAAGCTTAACACCCAATTCCTGGGCTCTTATAAGTGCCGCGGATATACGCTCTCCCGCCTCTCCGTCTTCTCCCATATCGAGTATTTCTCTAAAAGCCGCCTTCACTTGTTCCTGCTTTTCTTCATTATAGAATTCCGCAAACTTTTCATTCTCCATATCAAGCAGTAAATTGAATGAAGCAAAAAACAGATCTGCTTTTCTGGCCGCTGCCGCAGTCATCATCTGGGTAATGGCAGTCTGTTGATTATCATCAAACTTCACGGCATTTCCAAAGTCGATCATTGTCACTTTACTGTCATTGATAAGCATATTGCCGGCATGCAGATCCGCATGATAATAACCGCTCTTGAAAAGCGCCTCCTCTACCCATACATTACACATATTCGACAGGATATCACGCTTCTTTATCAGCTCGCTTACCTTATCAAGCAGCTTATTCTTTCCGGCGATAACCTTATCAAGATCACTGCTCTGATACTTAATATAATCATATATATGCTCCTTACCGTGTAATTTACCCTTCACGGACAGATCATATCTCACATCCCTGCGAACCTTCTGCGCATCAACAAGTATGTCGACCAGGGTTGACCCCGGTGCTTCTTCAAGAACAAGAGTATTTACGGTAGGACTTACGATACCGTTGATATTCTCGGATTCAACGTCTGTAAATCTGTTATTATAGATCATCCCCGCTTTGATATTTTCTGCCTCGACCCTGAAATCAAGTTCTTTTGTATAAATGCCGAGCTGGCCCAAATAAGTTTCATACATTCCTGGATCTGTAGCCTTTGCGCATTCAAGCATAACCTTGCTCTCACGCTTCATACGGTTTTGCACATCGGCACGCAGCAGCTTAATAACCATATTTTTGCCTTCTTTGGGCAGTGTGGGACCATACATCCTGCACCTGAATGTCTGTCCTACGGTAGCTGCGCCAAGATTCTTAAGAACCTCTATCTTTGTGATCATACCTTGTGAGTTTTCTATCATGGCATTAAACCGTGACTTTACAACACGTTCAGGTATCGGAGTAAGGTTCGACTTAACATCCGCAAGAGCCATTCTGACTTCTTCAGGCAGCTCCTCTTCCGGCAGCCCCTGCATCATCTTCTGAAAGAGCGGTCCTGCTCCCATAATAAGTCCGCCAAAGTAGTTCGCACCTACCTTCAGCTTTCTCTTCTTCTCACGGTAATCTTCGATCTGGGCTTTCTCAGCCTCAGTCAGCTCATCAAGCTTAAATCCTTCCTCTTTCTTTAAAAGCTCCGGATATGCTGAAAGCCTTCTGGATCTTATCTCATCATAAAGTTCCTTATTACTGTATTGACTGTCCTCGACTTTTCTGGAAGAACGCAGAACAGCGGCTAACATAGATCGCTTATCAAGAACGTTCATCTTTCTGAAGTAATTCGTAAGAACCTGCCTGGTGAACTTACCCTGCCCCTCTTCACCCTTTGAGGCACCTTTTATAATATCCTGCAGAGTAGTATTCTTTCCTTTTTCTGTCTTTTCAAACATAAGCTCCACGATCTGATTCACATTTTCCTGAAGGATATCGCAGGACTTATTGATCGCCTGCTCCATATCTTTATTAGCTGATTTAAGATTTTCCGTAAGAGCCTTATCTTTGGTATCATTCAGATAAGAATCTATCTTTTTCTCCAGTTCTTCTGCTGTCCCATCAGTCCCTGTTTTACTCTTTATCAGGTCTATAATTTTTCTGACAGCCGCAGCGATCGTCCCATGAAGATCATCATCGCCAACACCCTTGACTCCTTCAAGGGACATTTTGGCAAACACGGAGGCAATGATATCGTCTTTACCTCCTTTCATCAGAACTGCAACAGCTTTCTTATTCTGCTGCAAAACTGTACGTATATATTCCTCAGGATTATCAGCATATTTATCCATAATAAGTGTGTCCGTAGAAAATATGAAATCAGCAAGCAGATTCTTGACATTCTTCTCTTCTTCACTCCAGTCGTTATCATACTTATCCGCCATGATCTCATACATGGATACATGCGAGTCGATCTCTTTCTGTCTTAATGCATCGAGCTCCATAAGTTCTGTAAGCTCGATACCGTTGATCGTGTCCTGATCGGCTTTACTATTCTTTATCAAACTATTGATCTCATCAACAGTTTTCTCTCCTTTGATAAGCTGCTCAGCATAAGTGATCATAGTCGTTCTGCGGATATTGTTAAAAGCATCTCCCTGAACACCCAGCTTAGAACTTAAGAACTCGATCAGATTTGATCTGATCCGCATATGTTCACCGGAGATCATATTACCGGCATTACCTTTGTATTGCTCTATCAAAGACGATATTTCGTTCTTATCAAAGATATCCGAGTGCGTCATCATCTCATGCTCGATCTGGTTGCACATGAGCAATGCATTTTTGCCAAGCGCTATCTGTTCATGATCGTCCACTACATAAAGCCTGTTGTCCGCTTTTTGAAGGATCATGACATCCTTTCCCAGCACATTTATTTTCTCTAACTGTACTTTTCCGGGTTTAAACACCGAAAGCGCCTCACGAAGTGCAAGCAGTTTAGCTGCCTCCGCTTTTTTATTTTTGGTTTTCATTCCCGGTTTTGAATATGCATCAGAGAATTTATGGGATTCTCTAAATATCTTTACTGCATATAAAGCCTTATCACTTAAAGCAGCAGGGCCGAACGTCTTTTCGACGGTTTTGCGCTTGATATCCCCCTCTTTGTCGGCGGTCATATGCAGGATATCTCCGATCGTCCCTTTCAGTTCCTTCGGGTCCTGCAGATAAATATTGAGTATATCCCTCTCAAATACAAGACCATTCCACGCAAGAGATACTTTGGTATATCTCTTATTCCTTTTCTTAGTATTGAGATAATCCTTGAGGCTCTTTATCGCGATCTCGTAATATGCCAAAATATCACTAACGGTCTCAATGGTCGCCGGTTTGTTTTTCATATCCTCAAGAGCTATGGAGAGTTTAACCACATCTATCTTGGCATTCTTCATCTTGGGTGAATCCTTCTTTGAATGCTCATTGACAAGCATCTGTAATAAATCCCTTGCTCTCTTGAATTTTAAAGCATTTACATCAATATCTTCCTTCTTAATATCGCCGACAAACCTGTTATTTGCATACATTTCCAGCACCTGATCTATCTCGTAGACCTCATCCTCGGCCTTACCGACATCACCCTGATCGAGCATGTCTGCATGCATTTTATTATTCTTATCATAATCATTAAGATCATCTACCACCCGGTCCTGTCTTTGCGTCAGCTCTCTGAGATCATCTATTGAATATTCATCACTTTCGATGGTAAGAGAATCCTCCTCTTCAGTCCCCTTACGGAAGAATACATTACCATTTTTATCCATATCTATTCCGCCGGCCATAATATAGTCCGCATCTGCTCTGTCCGGGCTTCCATAGTCCTTGAAGCCGATGCCCTTCATCACATCTTTTACATCTTCATAGACCGCCTTACTCCACTTACCGGTTCTCTTATAAACACCGGATTTAAAATAATGACCGAATATATAAGGTACTCCCCGGGTGATCGTCTCGGTAACCGCCGCGGGAAGCACAAGCGCACCCTTTAAATATTTCCGGAATATCCGCCGCCCGTCATCTACATTCTTCCAGCCTTCCCTGAGGCTGTAATCCACCTTCCAGCGTTTCTTGCTTTTAAAGACATATTTTGAGGCTCCGTTAAAAATACCGGACATTATCTTAAGCGGTGCCTTCACGATCTTTCCCGCAAAATTCAGGCCGTTAGCTGCGATCATGGTTGCAAAGCCAATGCTTCTGTCCAAAAGGCCTCCTGTCGCCTCATATGCCATGCCGATCCGTCGCATGTTATTCATCATACCAAGTCCGCTCCACCGCAAAGCACGTTTATACCAAGGCGGCAGCTTCCCTTCCTCTTTCTCGAGTCGTCTCATTTTTCGATATTTCTGATTTTCAATGTCGATCCTGTCATTAATAACGATTGCTCTGTGCCAGGTCGGCATTGAATCATATCGGAAGCTGCCGCCTTTTTCATATTTCATATCCAGACTTTTCAGGATATTTCTTCGCGTAGAAGACAGGTACATTTTGATATTATCCATGGTCAGGCTCTCTTCGATCAGTCTGACCTGTCGAAAGCGTGCCCTGCCACGTCCGAATGCTATATGCGCATTATGATTCCGGCGATAATCCTTTACGGCCGCAATTGCCGTTTCGTAAGCATCACCCAATCTCTGCCGTTCTTTATCTGTAAGCGGAAGGGTATACTCCAAACTGGGATCCCCCTCATGAATGAGTTTTTTCCCCTCTTCCATCCTGAATTTGTTTTCCACATAATCATCATCGAATCCATGCTTTTCAAAAATACTCCGACGTATTTTTAAGTACTCTTCAAGGCAGGTTTTTACATTGCGCATATACTTACTGTCTGCCGCTGTGATCTTTACCTGATCCAGTGAAAAACCTATACCAAAGGCTTTATAGTCTTTATTCTTCTTTTCGTATTCAGATATGGTTTTTCGATCAGCCTTTTTCTGTTTTTTGCTTTTCTCTTCATATTGGCCCGCTATTTTATCCTTTACTTTTTTGATCTCCTTTTGTCTTTTTTCTCTTTCTGCTATTTTCCTTTCCTGTTCCTTTAGTTGCTTTTCACGTTCAGGAGCATTTTTTTCGTATTCCCTCATTTGCTCCTTATAATCGTCATATTTTTTCTGTGCTTTGGCGGACGCCTCCTCCTGATACTGCTGTATTAAGTTCAGTCTGCTATTTTCTTCCTTTTTTTTCTTTTGTTCCTTTATTTCTTCGGTCTTGTCTTCTTTCTTTTCTTCTTTCTTTTCTTCAGTCGTTTTCTCTGCTGTATCCTCTGTTTTTTTCTCTGTCGTTTTCTCTTTCTTTTCTTCTTTCTTTTCTTCAGTCGTTTCCTCTGCTGTATCCTCTGTTTTTTCCTCTGTCGTTTCCTCTTTCTTTTCTTCTTTCTTTTCTTCTTTCTTTTCTTCAGTCGTTTTCTCTGCTGTATCCTCTGTTTTTTCCTCTGTCGCTTCTTCGATCTTTTCCTCGATCTTTTTCTCTTTCTTTTCCTCTTTCTTTTCTTCTGTTATCTTCTCTTTATTATCTGCCTGTTTTTGTCCGTAAAGAGCTTCCTCGATCGTTTCACTCTCAACTTCAGCAAGCGGGTTCGGGATATACGCAACCTGTGTGATCCCGTCCATACCCGGTCCCACATCCCCCATTTCCTTACGCACAGCTATACCTTTAGTCTGCGATACAATGGAAATGGAATCCGTATTCTCTTTTTTCAGGGAATACCCTTTTTTTGCATCATACTTAAGATTTGAATACTCGGCTGTCAGTTCCTCAGGCTTTTTCATCTCGGAAAGCCAGGCGATCTCGATCGGATTGCCCTTATTTTGAAGACGCCTCAGGAAATAATCCACCTTTTTTCTCTGTGTGACCTTTGAATCCTTCCCCAGAGCAGAATTTAAAAACAGTATCTCATCTCCGTCAATACCGGTTATGGTGAAAAAGTGTCCGTATCCTCCGTCAACCTCTAATAAGCTTACTACGTTACCTGAGCCTGTCACCTCATTTATCTTTTCCATGAAAACAGCTTTCATGTTATGGCTTTTCAGATCATCTCTTACCTTGTCAGGACTGTTTTCTGCCGGCATCTGGAAATATATCTTATTCAGCATGGCATTCTGACCTTTCAGATTATCCAGGAAGAAATCACCCATCTCAAAGACATTACCCGTGGAAACCTTATCTTCTCCGGCGTATTTATTAACTTCCTTTATATATAGTTTTCTGAGCTGCTCATCCATGATCCTGCTGTTTTCAGGATTATACTTCTTAATCCTTGGACGGTAAGCACGCATATCATACTGTGTAAATCGCGCTATGGGTTTCTTCTCCTTGTTGCGATTCCTTATGAACTGATTGATCATGGCACTGCCTGAGCAGCAGAAACAGTTATTTGTATCCTGACTCTCATAAATCTCATTTATACCTTCTACAGAATTGTGATATTCCTTTAAAGGAAGCCTGGTATTCTTTTCGGTATGAAACTCCTCAATGGAATCATCATGGATCTTGTAATATTCCATGAGCCAGTCGTAGTGTTCCCTGATCTCCTGTGAAACACGTTCCTTCCACCTGTAATCCTCATGCTTTACCTTATGATCATCAAAATACTCATATTTTTCCATCATGTAGCTGCGGATCTCCACAAGATGGTCTCTGTCGTCAGGTATATCCATCTTAAGCCGCCGAAGTTCCTCTTCATGTACTTTCTTTGCTTTATCATTAAAGATCTCCCGTCGTTCCATCACCTCTTCCCTTGTCATCGGTCTTACTTTCTGTGCGACGGGAAGCTTATTGATCTTATCGATCGGAACTACTTTCTGTTTTTCGGCAACTATTTTTCTTTCCTGTTTCCCTGTAACAGTTCTCTCTTCATCTGTTTCCATAAAAACAGGCTTCGTTTTGAATGAGCCTACACTTTTTCTTTCATCCTGCTGATGTACCGGATCATTCTTTAATTCTTCTATATTCTTCTTGATCTCTTTAAAATCAGGCATTCTCTGTATCCTCCCATCCTATATCTGAAATCCGCTGTTACTGATATACTCTCTCACAAGCTCTTCATTATCTTTCAGACTGCCTTTAACGCTAAGTCCGTCGTCAGATAACTTGTCATTTGAAAAGCCGGCTTTCACCCGAAGCTCACCCCACTCTTCACTTGTGATAACTTCCTCCGGCGGATACATTATCCCCCTGTATGTCATAGGCACCCGTGCGTTTGGTATCAGCTCTGCTGCGATATCATAGCCTTCTTCACTGTTAAATACTCCGGATATCATATGATTCCCGTCTTCCCTGCCGGCTGCAGCTTCATATGCAAAAGTGACAAGCTCCGGCACAAAATCTATATTTTCCTTATCCGATCCCCGGCAGGCTACATATCTGTAATCTCCGTTTTCAAATCTGTGAAACAGAAGAACAGAGCAGATCTCCTTATCCTTAAGCGTCACACAGCTCACGTCAGGATCATAATAATCATATGCTAAAGAAGTAATATCGCTATCATAGCTTTGATTACGCTTCTTAAAGAACAGCCTGAGCATCTCTGCCCCCATATTTCCCAATTCACGAAGGGATCTGCATACTGCATTACTGTCTTTTCTGCCTTTGATCACCCCGGCTTCTCCCGCATCCGAAAGTCTGATCAAAAAACGTGAACCGTAACCCAGACCAAAACTGAATTTCCATGAATCAAAGAAGTTTTCCAAAAGATCGATATCTCTGAGTTCTTCATAGTCATCAGCCTGCCTTACAGGGAGTTCCACCGATATTTCCGCACCATCCGCAGCTTCTATCAGCTGCGCCATAAGAAAATTCCCTACTCCCTGTTCTTTCAAAGCGTCATGAACCATGATCCAGTCAATATAGACAAGAGGATCTTCATCCTGTTCATCAAATATACTGTATACTATGACACCGGCTGCATACAGCTCATTGCCGATATGTCTGAGTGCTCCGATGGCATGTTTTCTTCCTGCCAGGATATCCTCATAGTATTCTACGGATATAAGCTCCGAAAACGCTTCAGCATTTTCCGGAACGATCTTTGTTGAGAGAGCCCAATACCCTTTTTCAAACTGTTGCATAAGAGATAGTCCCGCCTCCAGGCGGTCTTTTCCAAAACCGTTAAGCGGAGATATCATCTTGGATAATTCAAAAAATGAATCCATTACAGAAAGATATGCATGTTCGATATCTTCATCGGCAAATTCACCATCCGGAGCTGATTCCACGATATTTAAAAAAGCTATCTTATCTACAAGCTCCTCCGTAAGATACTCATCATCTTCAAGGATATTTCTCAGATCATCCTCATATTCTTCATCAGAAATATATTCATTGAGCAATACATTCATTGCTTCACGCATATTTTCCGATAAAGCAAGTATCTTTTCATCAACAGTATCTTCCGTTTCCAAAGCCGGCCTTTGATCAGATTTATTACTCATGTTTTACCTCCAATAATGAATTTTAAAGATAAGACGATTATACTATAACTATTAGAATATATCTATAAGGGAAATATCCTGTCAGATATCAGAAAATAAAAAAGCCCCGGATATGCTCCGGAGCAGAAATACAGATTCTTCGCCGCTCTCAGATCCCGGCGCTTTTTAACAGCAGTCTGGTATATTCTTCTTTCGGATCTTTATACAGCTCTTTGGGAACGCCCTCTTCTATTATCCCGCCTTCCCTTAAGATCATGATCCTGTCGCAGAAATTAAACATGGTACGCATGTCATGGGAAATAAACAGGATCGAAAGCCCCTTCTCTTCATGCAGCCGCTTAAGCAGAGCAAGCACCTGCGCTGCAACCGTAACATCCAAAGCGGAAACCGGCTCATCGGCTATAAGCAGCCTTGGCTGGCGCATCAGTGCCGTTCCGATGCATATCCTCTGGCGCTGGCCGCCGGATAATTCTCCCGGCTTACGATCCATATAACTCTCATCAAGCCCTACTTCCTTAAGCATCAAGGCAACTTTTTCGCGGCGCTGCACGGCATTAAGCTTTGTTGACATGCGAAGAGGCTCCTGCATGATCCAGTTTATGCTGTATGCAGGATTCAGTGAACCGTAGGGATCCTGGAATATCATCTGCGGATGATTGGTGGTCCTCTCCATGCTGCCGGCTTTTATATCCACCATATTTAATATTACCTTTGCTATAGTGGTCTTTCCGCTTCCGCTTTCGCCGGCCAGCCCGAGTATCTCGCCTTCTTTTATATCAAAGCTTACACCCTTTAATACCTGCTTTTCGGTTTTCTTTATTCCACCTGATGTGAAAGAGACTTCCACATCTTTTAAGCTGACAAGATTCTCACTCATAACTCCACCTTGGGGATAGCTGAAATAAGTTTCTTTGTATATTCCTGCACGGGATGCTCAAAGATATCATCCACAGCTCCTTTTTCAACCAGATGACCGTTCTGCATTACCAGAACATTATGTGATATCTGTCTGATAAGCGAAAGATCATGTGAAATGAACAGTATAGCTATCTTTGACTCCTTATTCAATTTCTGCAGCAGCTTTATTATCTGTGCCTGTACTGTAACATCCAGCGCGGTAGTCGGCTCATCTGCGATAAGCAGCTGGGGCTCACCGACCATTGCCGCAGCGATCATCACCCTCTGTCTCATACCTCCGGACAGCTGGTGCGGATAGGATCCATATACCCTTTCAGGATCCTCGAGTTCTACATTCTTAAGCCATTTCAGCGCACGCTCTTTACGAGCCGCATCATTCATATCCGTATGATGTATGCGAAGCGCTTCCTCGACCTGAGTCCCGATCTTCATCGTGGGATTAAGCGCCGTCATAGGCTCCTGAAAAATCATGCATATCTCATCGCCCTGAAGTCCGCGCAGCTTGTGTCTTTCCATCGTCAGCACATCTTCACCTTCAAAAAGTATACGCCCTTCCTTAATAAGCTTCTTACGCGGGAGCAACCCTGCAATAGCCAGGGCAGTCATTGATTTACCGGACCCGGATTCACCCACTATGCCCAGTATCTCACCTTTATCAAGCGTAAACGATACCCCTTCAACCACTTTTTCGGGTTTATCGTGATCATGAAATTCTATTCCGAAATCCTCTACACTAAGCAGCATCAGCTTTCCTCCGTGGTCCCTTCAGCCAGCAGCGCAAAGCCCAGGACCGTAAGAACTATAACAAGTCCCGGAAAAATAGCATACCAGGGGGCGGTAAACAGATAAGACTGCGCTTCAGAAAGCATACGTCCCAGAGAAGCAGCCGGCGGCTGCACACCTATGCCCAGATAACTCAGTCCGGCTTCCGCAAGTACCGCATTGTTAAAACCGATCATAACGGAACTTAATAATACCGGCATGATATTGGGAAGGATATGTACAAATATTATCCTCATATGCCCCGCTCCCATAAGCGCCGCGCTCTTCACATAATCAAGTGAGCACTGCTTCTTAACCTCCGAACGCACTATCCTGGCAAAGCTGGGTATAAAAGCAATACCAAGGGCCAGGGTAACATTAAGACGGCCGGTTCCCAGCAGACTTATTATCACCAGCGCCAGCAATATGCTGGGGAATGAAAAGAGGACATCATTTATCCTCATCAGTATATCATCCAGAAGGCCGCCGAAATATCCGCAGAGTGCGCCTATGATCACGCCGAATACCGTACCGATCAGCACCGTGAGGACAGCGATCAGGAATGTATTGCCCATGCCTTCCATAACACGGCTCAATATATCCCTGCCGTAATTATCACAGCCCATCCAATGTGCAAAGGAAGGCTTTGCGAACTTATCGGCTACGCTCATCTGCGTCGTGTCGTAAGGCGTAGCAAAAATACCGATGAGCACTGTAAAAAGCAGCACTCCCGTGATAATGGCACCCGCTATGAAGTTGAAGTTTTTGTGCTTTTTAAGCCACTTCTTCATAGTTTAATCTTTCCGAAGCCTTGGATCCACAACACGATACAGTACATCTACAATAAAGTTCATCAGTAAAACTACAAAGGCTATCAGCAGTATCACCGCCTCCACCACGGGATAGTCCCTGTTGGATATGGAGGTAAGCAGTATCCTGCCAAGCCCCGGTATATTGAAAACCTGCTCTACCACTATGGAGCCGGCTATCATATCAGCCACAGCCATACCCCAGAAAGTTATGAGCGGGATCATTGCATTTTTTAGCACATGCCGGTACAGCACCTCCATGGTAGACAGGCCTCTGCTGTATGCCGTGCGCACATAATCCTTACCTGCCTCCGTAAGTATCGCACTGCGCAGCAGCTTAATACTCATCGCGCATTTAGGTATCGCTATCGCGATGGCCGGAAGAATCAGATAACTCAAAAAGCCGCCGAAGTTCTTCTTATAAGAAATATATCCTCCGGGGCTGAACCATTTTAAAACCATACCGAAAAACCAGCTCATAAGTATGCCCAGGAAGAATGACGGAATAGCCATGGCGAACTGGTTCACGCCATAACTGACCTTGTCAAACTTACTTCCCGCATACTTTGCAATAAGCAGGGACAGGGGTATGGATACCCCTATGGTAAGTATCATGGATATTATTGTTAATGTGATAGTGATGGGAAGCTTTTCCAGTATCATGGAAGATACCGGCATATTATAGCTGTAAGAAGTTCCCAGATCTCCCTTCACAAAACCGGCTAACCAGCTCAGATATCTGATCATGAAGGGTCTGTCAAGGCCCATCTGGGCCCGCAGTGCCTCTACACTCTCTTTTGTGGCATTACTTCCCAGGCGGGATACCGCAGCATCCCCCGGGATTATCTCAAATGCCGCAAAAACGATGAATGACACTGCGAGCAGAGTGAGCAACATTGATACGATTTTTTTTAAGAATATTTTCATCCGCAGATATTCTTATTGTTCAACCTCATAAAGGCTTGCTATATCCTGTACATATAAAGGATAGAATTTGTAGCCTGCATATTTTTTATTAAGTGCCACAAAGGTGGGCAGATCCTGGATGTACACGTTTGCAGCTTCATCCGAAAGGATTTTCAGGCACTTCTCGTATGCAGCGGTCTGCTGGGCTTCATCCGTTGTGGATATCGCTTCGTTGAACGCTTTATCATATTCAGCCGAATTAAAGTTCACGAAGTTGTTTCCTTTATCGGATACGAAACGCTCAAGCAGGGCTCTTGCGGTAAGTACGGAAGCATCAACGCCTACCACGGTGGTAGTATAGTTGCGTCCCATATATACATCAGACAGCCAGCTGTCCCATTCGATCAGGTCGATCTTTGCATCCACGCCTATCTTCTTGAATTCCTCAGAAAGCACCTCAGCGGTGGATATATGCTGCTGGTAGTTTGAAGGCACGCTCATGCTGAAGGAGAAGCCGTTGGGATATCCTGCCTCAGCAAGCAGCTCTTTAGCCTTTTCAAGGTCCTGATCGTAGGTGTGGTTTAAGCTCTCGTCATAGTACTTGGTGAATGCAGGGAACATGCTGCTTCCCAGCTCGGTACCCTTGCCGCCGGAAACAAAGTTCATTATTTCCTGAGGGTCGATAGCGTAGCACAGCGCCTGTCTTACTCTTACATCGTTAAAAGGCTCAACCGCATTATTGATGTAGAGTGCCTGTACCAGGTTCATTGTGCCTTCCAGTACATTGAAATCGCTTCCTTCAAGCTCTGCAGCCTGGGTATCGGTGATACGTGCGATCATGTCGATGGTGCCGCCCTTAAGCTCCATTACGATGGCATCGGGATTTGCGATGACCTTAAGGGTTACATCTTTGATCTTTGCATTCTCACCCCAATAATCTTCAAATGCTGTAAGCTCTATGGACTCCTGGGGTGCACGGCTTACGTACTTGTAAGGGCCGGTACCGATGATGTTTGAAGCGGGATCAGCATTGTCTGCGGGTATGATCGCCGTAGTCAGCGATGCCATAAACTCGGTATCCGCTTCCTTAAGTGTCAGCGTTATGGTATTGTCATTAGTTTTTTCAAGTGAGGCAATATTGGAAAATGCCGGAACCAACGGATCATTTCCGTCCTTCCCGGCACAGCGTTCGATAGAATAGATAACATCCTCCGCCGTTACCGTATTGCCATTATGAAATTTAACTCCGTCACGAAGTGTGATGGTGTAGACCAGTCCGTCATCACTGATCTCAACAGCATTGGCAACAGCCGGCTTCAGATCCCCGCTCTCGTCATACTTGACTAAGCCCTCATAGATATTGAACAGTATCTCTTTGGTACCTGCCGCGCTCACCTTGTGCGGGTCAAGTCCGTCTTCCAGATCCTGTGGAATACCGATGGTGATCTGTCCGGAAGAAGCCTCCTCTGTCTTGCCGCCTGTGCATCCGCCCAGTGCAACAGTCATTGCAGTCAGCAATCCTGCAAGTAACAAACCTGCCTTTTTCATTGCTTACCTCCTCCTTTTGGATGTATAAGATTTTAATGTGCTCCGGGTCATTCTCTATCGCAATGGTTTACGGAAGATCCCGACCCAGTGGAATTCTATATCATTTATCGGATAATTGCAAGTGTTATTTACATAAAAAACAGCGGCCCGCGGCCGCTGTCTTTTAATCAATCCTGAAAAGGACTTATGAAAGCTTCATATCGCCGTCTTTTACCCAGCCCAGTTTCTTTACCAGCATGTGAAATACAAGTGAAAGTATCGCCGGCAGAACAAAGCTTATAAGTATGAGTCCCGCCCAGTCCATACCTGTTATGGAAGCCTTGGTTCCTTCAGCCACATCAATCGCTACATAATAAGTAGTCGCATTCTTAACATTTGCTGCCGTAACCTCAGTCGATC
>CACZBK010000030.1 GCA_902779395.1 uncultured Lachnospiraceae bacterium
AATTTCCGAATAAAACCTTCGCAATGATCCGAAGCTCAAAATGCTTCGCATTGCTATTGGAATGTTCGGGGTTGGATAGCTGTTTATTTATCAAGGTTCCTATCGCTTTGAAAGGCTTTGTTTTTCTTGCCTTCTTGCGTGCGACTTTTAGATATTAGCACTTTAGTTCATCTCTGTCAACACTTTTTTTGATTTTTTTTAATCTTTTTTTGTGTAACCAGATGTGGTATTCACCAAGGCCTTATCTCTACTATATCTTCCTTATTATAAGGAAATATTTTATGTAAATCGACCTTCTAAAGTGAAAAGGCAGCCTGCTGGCTGCCAGCGGAGAAGGAGGGATTTGAACCCTCGCGCCGGTCACCCGACCTACACCCTTAGCAGGGGCGCCTCTTCGGCCTCTTGAGTACTTCTCCGAATTACTTGCACTACTTATTAAGTTTTTGCCTAAAGCGAAAGTAATTATATTTCAAATACATGCTCTTGTCAAGCAAAAGTTGGTATTTTGAAAAAGATCCCGCCGTACAGCTCACTCACCCTTTCAGATACAGATCTGTCCCTTCCGTATCTATCACTACAATAGCAGGAAAATCCGAAACCGTAAGCTTTCGTAATGCTTCCGTTCCCAGATCGTCATATGCCACTACTTCTGCGGAAGTTATCGCTTTGGAAAGCAGTGCGCCGGCACCGCCTATCGCCGCAAAATATACCGCACCGTTTTTCTTCATCGAATCCTTTACCGCCTGCGATCTCTTTCCTTTTCCTATCATCGCATTCAAACCCAGGTCAAGCAATGAAGGCGTATATTTATCCATACGGCTTGCTGTCGTGGGGCCGGCAGAACCTATCACCTGTCCTTCACGTGCAGGCGAAGGCCCCATATAATAAACGGTCTGGCCTTTCACATCCACAGGCAGCTCCTCTCCGCGCTCCAGAGCTTCATACATGCGCTTATGCGCGGCATCACGCGCTACATAGATCGTGCCGCTGATATATACCATATCTCCCGCTCTTAATCTATTCAGATCTTCCTGTACAAAAGGCGCATTTAAATGATATTCCATATTCTCCTCCATCACTTTCATCAGTGAAATGCAGGATCCGAATCCTTCATTCAGATCCTGCATACGTACTGATCACACATTATACTCCTGCAGGAGTTATTCTTCAACTTTTACCGAGACTGTTACAGTCTTTCCGTTAAGCTTGGTCGTGAACTTGCCGCTGCCCTTGCTTCTGGCTTCAACATTACCGTCTTCATCGATAAATGCTACCATAGGCTTGGTACTCTTAAATACTGCCGCCTGATCAAGCGAAGCATCAGTATCGATCCTGACCTTATCGCCCTTCTTAAGTGTCAGTGTATATTTATTTGCTCCCTTTGCCTTTGCAAATCGTGAGTCTGCACTGCTAAGATCTATCTTCTCAGAATACAGTCTGACAGTATACTCTACGCCGTTTGCGCTTGCGCTCAGAACGGTTTCTCCGGGAGCATTGGCCGTAACCTTATTCTTCTTTACGGATGCGATATTCTCGGATGCACTCTTCCAATCAAGCTTCTTAACTTTCGGCACCTTGACATTTATCGTCTTAGGCTTGCCGCCCGAGATCACATGCATGGTACGTTCTGTTGCCACTGCATTCTTTTCCGTTACCTTTACAGTGCATGTATATGCAGATCCGTTAATATATGCAGTTATCTTTGCGCTGCCCTTTGCATGAGCCGTCACCTTTCCGTCCTCATCAACTGTAGCTACATCAGGCGATGCACTGTACCATAAAACGGCCATCTTATCTGCCGGGTAATCCTTAAGCTCTATAAGCTGCGTACCCAATGCCTCAAGCTTATAGCTCTTCTTTGCCATTGCCGGCTTATATACGTGCACTCTCACTGTCCTGCTGCCGAAGATCATTTTTGCATCACCGGTCTTCTTTGCACTGAACTTACCTTTCTTGCTGATGCTTATGATCTTTTTACTTGCCTTATCATCGCGTGCGATCGACCATCCGTCGGGTATATCAAATTTCTGTCCCTTTACAAGATATATATCCTCAGTATCAGAGATTATCTCGGGAAGAGGATCAAGAGCTGATCTGCCGCCCTTTACCGGTTCGGGCTCAGCCTTCCCGCTCCACTTTGCATAAAGCGTAAAGTCCTTCGTTACCGCAGCGCTGAAATCATATGCATTGCTGCATTCCTCTTCGGTATACCAGCCTCCGAACTCCATGCCGGATTCCTTAGGATCTACAGGCCTGGGAAGCTTCTTACCGCTCTCTACTTTTACAGAAGCTATGGCCGCTCCATGTCCCATCATATTAAAGCTTACTGTAAATACAGTTGCGCTCTCATTAAGCCAGCCCGCATATATAACGGTATTCTTGCTTATGGGCGTGTCAAAATCATAAACCTTTGTGCATTCTTCATCGCTGTACCATCCGGTAAAGGTATAGCCTTCAGCCGAAGGAGAGGTATAGGGTATGACCGCAGGATCGTTAAGATCCACTTTCTGGATATTCGGAACATCCGATGCGCTCACGCCGTTCATATCAAATGTTACTTCAGCTATATCCCTTACCTGTTCTTCAAATCTTTCATTGGTAAATGTGGCGGTATACTTTTTATACCCATCCACCTCACTAACCTTAGGTGCGACCGTTTCGCTTATCTTATGGGAAGCATCCCTGCTGCATTCACAGATCGCACTGACAGTCGAAAGATCGACACTCCACTCATAGTAAGGTTCCAGGTAATCATGCCCGGTTTTTTCTATTACCACACCGGTCTTAGTCTGTACCTCAAATATCGGATCAGTAAATGCGTCCGATGTATAATCTGCAACACCGTCTTCTTCACAGGCAGCTTCCTTTACTACCGTACGGGTAATGCCGACTTCCTCCGTGAATACATGTTCGCTGTTATGTATGCAGCAGCATGATGCGGTAACAGCCGAAAGATCATCAGCCCAGTTATATGACACCGATGCGGGATCCCATTCATGCGCATTTACATCTATGGGAATGATCACATCGTCCATTGTGATCTCTTCGCCTCCGTTGCCATTCCACCACATGGTACCGCAGGCATTGCATACAGCATAGCTTAAGTTACCGGATACGGTACAGGTGGGTTCCTTGGCCTCGACGGATACGATATCTTCATGGCATGCAGAAATGATCAGCCATTCTTCCGGCTCTCCTGTTATGTCAATTTCCGGAGAATCCGTTTCCTCATTCCATCTGTATTTGTGACCGCAGATCGTACACTCCTCCCATGCATGATTGCCGGATACCGTACATGTTTGTTTCTTACCGGGATGTTTCACGAAATCATGTACGTGATCTGCCTTAGGTTTAAATACTGCCGTCATAGTACTGTCGTAGTATTCATACCCACCACTCTCTTTATATACCTCTACCTGAGGGAATTCAAACTCATAAGTATAGGTATTGGTGGCAGGATCGTAGGTGAATTCAGGAGCTTCCAGATCCACCTTTACATCCTTAGGCTTTATATTCCCCGTTTCATAATACGGTACTCTCTCAAGCTTATCAAACTCAAAATAAGTCTCAGGAGTTGCGGTCACGATAACTTTTTCTTTCTCCTTAAAAAATTCCTTGTTAAGCTTAACGGTTCCGCCTCCTCCAAAACCGACATCTACAGCAAGGCGGAATTCGTTATCGCTACGCCATTTTGCGACCAATTGCAGATCCTTTGTAACCGGCGTTGAAAAAACATATTTTTCATCCGGTTTAAAGCCATGCCCGTTTACATACCATCCCAGAAAGGTCTTTCCTTCCATAATGGGATCTTCAGGCTCGGCAACAGGTTCTCCATCACGCACTTCTACGCTCGTAGTCTCAGCATCTACCGTAAATTCCACAGTATGATATTTGTAATCTCCCCAGTATGCCTTAAATACTGTATCGGAAGTGATCTGTACTGCAGCGCCTGAATACTTAAGCGCAGAGCCTTTCATCCATCCTATGAAATACTTCTTATCCGGCGCTGTAAAATCACATTCCGGAAGAGTAAAGTAATCCCCATCCGCAACTTCTAAGGATGCCATATTCCCGCTGCCGCCGTCAGCATCAAAACTCACCTCATATAATTTCTTCCACTTTGCATACAGCGTGATATTGCCTGTAACGGCTTTGCTGAAATCATATTTGAAAGCATCATCGCAGGCAGCTTTCTTATACCAGCCGCCAAAGTCATAGCCTTCGCGCGTGGGATCCTTAGGTTCTACCGCAGTATTGCCTTTCATAACCTTCTGCCGCTGCGGCATACCTGCGGCATCTTCGCAGTTGGGATCAAAGCTCACCGTCCAGGTCGACTCGATCCACTTCGCATACAGGGTGGTATCGGCTGTTATAGGGGTATCAAAGTCAAATGCATCTCCGGTGCATGCCTGATTAGCATACCATCCGGCAAAGCTATATCCTGCAGCTTTGGGGTCAGAGGGCTTTACTGCCTTTTCCCCTTTTTCGATCATCTGCGCATCCGGCGCGGTACCATTTCCTTTTGTGTCAAATGTAACTTTGTATGTCTTAATGATATTTACGCTATCCTTCTTTATTTCGACAGGCGCGCCCGCATAATCGGTTTTATAAGCATCCCCGATAACTTCGGGAAGGATATAGACCCTGTAAGCGCTCCCCCAGTCATTGGCCGAGAGCCCTTCGGGCAGCTTAAAGCTTCCGGTCCGGTTAGCGGAAAAGCTGCCGTTCACATCAAGCGTGCCATAGTAAAGAATTTTTGCCTTCTGATCATTTCTTGCCAGCGTTTTATATTCATCATCCAATATCAGAACAGAAACAGCATTCGCGTAAGCGGCATTGTCCCCGTATACATTAAACGGTACACTTACTTCGTCACCTTTAATCTTAACTTCTTTTCCCTCGGCAAGCTTTATGGGCAATCCATAGAATCTTAAGGTAAGTTTATACTCGGTATCGACTCCTCCCTTCTCTCCCTTGACGGCAGTAGAAAAGACAACATTATAAAGATCGATACTAAAAGCGGGACTTACATAATTATCCTCATTGTTATCCCTATGATTAGCCACTTCCCCTTTATCCGTGACGATATCACCATAATTAAAATTCAATGATTCATAGGAACGCAGCCAGTAGTTTCCGGGTGCAGCCGTGCCGAAAACGTTTTTCTTACGGCTCCCGTGCCTTGCATATCCATAAGCTTCAGTACTAACATCTCCCTGGTGCAGGTAATATACCAATTGCCCATCAAGCCTGTTCGTGCCATTGACGTATCTGCCATTAGCTTTGACAAGCGCTTCTTTCTCCTTCGCGCTGAACAGCCCTTTATCCAGAATAGTTTTTTCCGCAAGGGAAACGCCTTCCCATTCGCTTTTAAACAGCAGGCTGTCGCAATCAAGGAACAAAGAATATCTATCAACCTGGCTGTGTTCACTATTATCTTTATCAAGCACCCTGTATCTTACGGGTTTGCCCTGATAACTGCCATAGTATACAAAACTTCCGCTCCATGGATCGGCATCCTGTCCGATAGTACTGGGCTCAAGCATTCCTGCAGTGCAAAGCATGGTATTTTCCGCAGTTTTCACAAAGCCCGCGCCGTCGTCCGGCTGCACATCATCATCAACATCAGACTCCGCAACCGTCTCATTCTCTCCCGCTGCCATCACCTTAAGGCCTGTGCTTCCTATCTCCGAAAAACACATTGCCAATGTAAGCAGCCAAGCCAACAGTCTTTTTCTTTTCATTTTTCCCTCCTTATGCATGAGTAGCTGTCGTGAATATCACGACTCGCCAAATTATTTCAGATTTATTTTAAATAAAAAAGGTGATAGTGTATATCACCCATTTGTACCATTTTTTGAATAAAAAAACAGTGACCTGCCGGCCGCTGTTTTTGTTCCCTCTTATGTTCAATTCCTGCAATATGTCCTTTATGCTCCGCAGATCACCCTTGCCACATGCACGCCGCTGGCGCTGGCATGGGAGAGCGAATGCGTGATGCCGCTGCCGTCGCCGATTATGAACAGTCCCTTATGGAGCGTTTCAAGATTTTCATCTATCTCGACTTCCATATTATAGAACTTGACTTCCACGCCGTAGAGCAGGGTATCGTCATTTGCCGTACCCGGAGCTATCTTATCGAGCTTGTAGATCATCTCAATGATACCGTCCAGTATGCGCTTGGGCATAACCAGGCTTAAGTCACCGGGTGTGGCATTAAGCGTAGGAGTGATGAAAGCCTCACTGATACGCGAAGGAGTGGAGCGGTGCCCTGTTATCAGATCCCCGAAGCGCTGCACTATAACGCCTCCGCCCAGCATGTTCGAAAGCCTCGCTATGCTCTCACCGTAACCGTTACTGTCTTTAAAAGGCTGTGAAAAATGCTTAGCCACAAGCAATGCAAAATTGGTATTTTCCGTCTGCTTTTCCGGATCCTCGTAGCTGTGGCCGTTTACTGTTACTATACCGTTTGTATTTTCATTAACTACTGCACCTTTGGGGTTCATACAGAAAGTACGTACCAGATCGCCGTATTTAGCGGTACGGTATACTATCTTGCTTTCGTATAGCTCATCCGTAAGATGCGAAAATACCGCCGCCGGAAGCTCAACGCGCACGCCTATATCCACACGGTTGCTCTTTGTGGGTATCTCCAGCTCGCTGCATACGCTCTCCATCCACTTGCTGCCGCTTCGTCCCGCAGATATAATGCACTTCTCTCCGGTATAGGAAGCGTCTTTTAACTCCACTTTATATCCGCCGTCGATCATCCTCACATGCTCTACAGGCGAAAGGAAATAAAAGTCCACTTTATCTTTAAGCTCGGCAAACAGCTGCCCCAGCACGATGTAATTAACATCAGTGCCCAGATGACGGACGGATGCATCCAAAAGATGCAGGTCATTCTGCAGACAGAGCTTCTTTATCTCGGTATTGGCGGTGGAATAAAGCTTCGTGCCTTTGCCGCCATGGCTCATATTTATATCATCGACATATTTCATCAGTTCTATGGCTTTGTTCTTGCCTATATACTCATACAGAGTACCGCCGAACTGATTGGTTATATTATATTTCCCGTCGGAAAAAGCTCCCGCGCCGCCAAAGCCGTTCATTATCGAGCAGGGCTTACAGCCTATGCAGCTTTTGACTTTATCCCCGTCGATAGGGCATTTGCGTTTTTCCAGCGGATTGCCGCTCTCGAATACCGCTATCTTAAGACCCGGCTTAAGTTTCGCCAGTTCGTATGCCGAAAATATCCCCCCCGGTCCGGCTCCGATTATCAATACATCATAGTCCATTGTTATACCTCCGTTACCTGGTAAGCGCTTCTACAACTTTTTCAAAATGCATTCCGTGGGAAGCTTTTACAAGTATATTTTTTCCTTTAAGGTCCATTCCGGAAAGAGCAGCGACCAGCGCATCCGTGCTTTCATAATACCGGGCATCCCCGAAGGCCTCCGCCATATCCTTCGACAAAGCACCGACGGCGATCAGTTCTTCAACGCCCTTTTCCTTTGCATAAGCCCCGACCGATGCATGAAATGCTGCTTCGTTTTCTCCCAGTTCAAACATATCTCCAAGGATAGCCACCCGCCCGGAAGCAAATGTTTCGCAAAGCATGTCTATCGAAGCTTTTACCGAAGTGGGATTGGCATTATAACAGTCGTCGATCACATTATAATCCGGGCATTTTACGATGCTGCCGCGGCCGCTCATGGTCTGAAAGCTCTTTAAGCCTTCCGTTATCTTATCATCATCAACTCCCAGAAGGCGTCCCACTGCTGCCGCACCGTGTGCATTAAGCTGCATATGTCTGCCCGGGATAAATGAAGTATCAAGGCCGTCGTCAAGCGAATAAAACACCGTGCCTTTTCTGCTTACGGTCCTCAGCTTATCATCCTCTCCGTTAAGCACTGCGATGCCGTCATCGCTCATGCCTTCAAATATCTCTGTCTTTGCTTTCAGTACGCCGTCACGGTCATGCAATGCTTCAAGATGACATTCACCTATAGTGGTGATGAGTGCTATATCCGGCTTCACCAGTGCGGTAAGACGGCTCATTTCTCCGAAGTGGTTGATGCCCATCTCCACCACGGCGCATTCATCATCATCCCTGATACGAAGAATAGTAAGCGGCACGCCTATCTCATTGTTATAATTGCCTTCCGTGCTGAGCACCTTATATTTCTGCCCAAGTACCGCGGCAGTCATTTCCTTTGTGCTGGTCTTTCCCACGCTTCCGGTAATGCCTATAAACCTGCAGGATAACTGCTTTCTGTAAAATGCAGCGATGGCTGTAAGTGCTTTAAAGCTGTCCCTGACCACTATGCAGGGTCCTGCCGCATCTGCCGGCGCATTCTCGCATACGACAGCCAGGGCACCTTTTTCAAAAACCTGCGGTATGAAGCTGTGGCCGTCCACATTCCCGCCCTTCGTCGCTATAAAGACTCCGCCGGGTTCCATCTTTCTGGAATCTATCACCACACAGCTTGCTTCTCTGTCATCTGCCGCCTTTCCTATGAGTTCTCCGCCGCAGGCGCGGCAGATGTTTTCTATCGTCAGTGCTTTCATTTATGCTCCTTATTTCATCAGAAAAAACCACGAGGTCCGTCCCCCCGGTTTTATTTTCTGAGCGATATCTCGATTATCTTCTCGCACAGGCCGGGGAAGTCGATGCCTACGGCAGCTGCTTCCTGGGGGATGAGCGATGTGGGCGTCATCCCGGGAAGGGTATTGGCCTCTAAGCAGTAAACATTGCCCGCCTTATCCATCATAAAATCAAGCCTTGCGTATACGGAAAGATGCAGGGCCTTCCATGCCTTCTCTGCCAGATCCTGTATATGACGCGCGGTTTTTTCATCAAGAGGCGCGGGACAGATCTCCGTCGTCTTTCCGGCCTGATACTTGTTCTTATAATCATAATCGCCTTCATTAGGCAGTATCTCTACCAGCGGAAGGGCCTTTCCGTCAAGAAGTCCGCAGGTGAACTCACGCCCGTAAATACGAGATTCGATCACGATGTGCGGATCCAGCTCACGGGCCTTTCTCATAGCTTCCTCAAGCTCCTCTTCATTTTCCACAAAATATGTCCCCACCGTGGAGCCGCCGTTTGAGGCCTTCACCACCGCAGGGAATCTAACTATCCGGGGCCTTCCTCCGGGATAGACTTCCTGCCCCTCCGGCACTGGGATAGAGTGATACGCGAGTATGGCGCGGGTGAGTCCTTTATCCAGGCACACCGCGCTGCTGGAATGATCGGTCCCGGTATAGGGGATGCCGTTTAATTCAAACATGGCCTGAAGCTTTCCGTCCTCTCCGCCTGCTCCGTGCAGCGCCAGAAAGACCACATCGGCCAGTTCGCAGATCTCAAAAACGTTCGGTCCGCAGAAGTGCTTCGCTCCGTCAGAACGCATAGCCAGGACCTTCTTAAGATCAGGGCTCTCCTCACCTATATCCTTTATGCCTTCAGCCCAGTCCTTATCCAGAGAGAAAGCATCCTCAGGCTTTACTTCCGCACAGCCCAGGAATACATCAAGCAGCACAACCTCATGGCCGTGTGACTTAAGGGCACGATATACTTCCCTGCCGGAGACCAGCGACACTTCACGTTCAGTGCTGGTGCCTCCCGCCAAAACAGCTATCTTCATTATATCAGTCACTCCTTTTTAACAGATCAAAATAAGGGGCAGCAAACTGCCGTCCCTTATCATATCACATTTATGCTATGCACGCAAAGCCATGCTGCGTTTTGCCAGATCCAGGTGCTGCACGCTTCCCACACCGCCGTTCTCGTATAAGAAAACCCCGCTCTTGCGTATCCGGCCGTTCATTTCATTATCCGCCGATCGAAGGTCAAATGACGTATCGGCATTTCCGAGATATATAGCTCCTACTCCTTTGTCTTTAAGACTGTAGAGTTTTTCTTTTCCGTTCTCATCCGTGATCCATATCTTCAGCCTGTCAAAAACAGGATCGGCTTCGTCTATCCATCCGTTGCCGTCTGTATCGTAAGCTGCAAGATCCGAAAATCCGTCTCCGCTTTTTGTTCCGAAGAGTTCACTGCCGTCATTAACCCTTCCGTCACCGTTTTTATCCAGCGCCAGATACCCGCTGCCTGTATCAAGACGCGAGATCTCGTCGGTCTCACCATCCGCATCCAGGTCAAAGCGCATCTTAGTATCGGATACTCCGGCAATGCCGCCGTCAAGATTGATCACCAGCGGGTCGCACAAAAGAGCCACAGGTGAGAGCGTCTGCTGCGTACGCTCTTCGATGTACTGCGAAAAAGATCTGCCCATGTACATATCAAGCCTGAATGATATCTCCCTTCCGTCGGCACATCTTACTTTACCCATGGAGGAAAATGAGGTCTCTTCCCTCTCTTCATAACTGTATGCGTTATACTCCCATCCGCTGATACTGCCTCCTCCCGGATCCCTGCCCCGGGAATTATTACCGTGAAAGATCTCGTGGATCCTTCTCAAAAACTCAAAAAGCATCTTCTGTCTGAGCTTTTCGTACTGCGCCGCATCATCCGTTCGCACGCCGCTCTTTTTTGCCGTCATCCGGGAAGAATACCTTGCATTCAGCTGATTTCTGAACATCTCCTTCCCGTCCGTCAGCAGCGCCGGCGTCCTTACACTTCCCTGTGCCCAGCCCGCAAGCGTTACGGAAACGCTTTTGGACATATAGGAGCGCGTTGATCCCATGCTTACACTTGCGGAATCAATGATCATAAAGACACCCTCCTTATGAAATTGTTATTCAGAGAAATACCACGGCGCCGTGCTCTGTAATTTTTATATCGGATCCCGCGGTAAAAAAATAAGAGGCCCTGAGGCCTCTTAAGATACATGATAAAAGGGCGGGATCTTAACGGAAACGGAAGCCCAGAGCTCCTAAGTACTCGGAAGTGGAATAGTACACTATCGTACCGTCGGTCAGCTCTACGTAAGGTATGCTGCCGTAATAATACATATCATCATCAAGAGCACCGGTTTTTATCTCGGGTGCGTCACCGTCCGTAGCCACGTAATCTCCGTGATTGATCCTTCCCACGGAATCAAGCACATCATAAGACATAGGGCCGTCCTGATGGCCATCCGTAAAATTACCGGTCACGAAGGTCGTGGTATTGTTGTATTCATCCCTGTTTGTTATGGTACCTTCACCGTTGGGCGCATCTTCATCCCAGTATCCCTGGAACATCTCATAGGTATCGGTGCCGTTCTTCCAGTAATTGGTGCCGTAGCCCTTGCGGACGCCGTCCACATACTCGCCATAGTAGAAATAATATCCTTCGGGAACTATGTACAGCCCCATAGCCTCACCGGTATAATCCTTTTCACCGCTGTAATCCGGACCGTAAATGAAAACATCCTGGCCCCTGCTCTTCATAAGAGAGACAAGAGCATCCGCTTCTTCACTTCCGTCCACATAGAGCATGCTCTTATAATCGCCTGCGCTCATGTATTTATAAGCAGACTCGAGCACGAGTGTGGGGTCATCATCAGGCCTGTCGGGATTATCGGGATCAGGATCGGGATCCCCAAAAGGATCCGGCTCATCCTGACTCAGATAATCCTTAGCGTTCTGCTCCGCATCCCGGATCATGCGCTCCACCTTTTTTGAATCGAGGAGCTCATTAAGCTCCGTAAGATAAGCTACCTCATCCTCCATAACCTCGGCAGATAATGCAGGCTCGTCTTCCTCAAGATAATCCGCCCACATCATGTATGCCCTGTTCAGGCTGTTAAGCGCGTTTTCATTGGCAGGTGCTATATCGAGCATCTCCTGATACTTTTCCACGGCCCCTTCATAATCCCTGTTGTTTATGCACATGAGAGCATCTTCATACATCCTGTCAAACGCCCTTGCCGGGCCTGTACCCAGTATGAAAACCGCAACACCTGCCCCCAGAAGGGCCACCAGCGCTATAAGACAGATGATGATCCCGGCCGGGCTTTTTTTCTTTACTTCATTTTCCACAGAGTCAGTTACTTCTGCCATATGTCACTTCCTCCTGAAAGATCCTTCGGAATAAACTCCGGGATCTTTTATCTGACTTTTGTTCTGATCTCTTCAGTTACCTTCTTAACAAAATCGTCAAGGCTCATGACCTCATTCTCCGTGCAGTCACGCTTACGTACGCTCACGGTACCCTCCTCAGCCTCTTTCTGGCCCAGGATGAGCATGTAAGGAACGCGGTCTACCTGCTGGCCTTCACGGATCTTATAACCTATCTTTTCATTCCTGTCATCAAGCAGGGTACGGACGCCGGCATTCTGAAGCGCCTCGTTCACCTTAGCCGCATAGTCGTTGGTCTTTTCGCTCACGGGAAGCACCTTTACCTGAAGGGGTGCCAGCCATACGGGGAATTTACCCATGGTCTGCTCGATGATGAACGCCATAAAGCGGTCCAGGGTACCCATGATGGCACGGTGGAGCACCACGGGGGTCTTCTCCGTTCCGTCGCTGTCGATATACTTGAGGTCGAACTTCTGCGGCAGGCAGAAATCCAGCTGGCAGGTGGAAAGAGTGATCTCCGCTCCTACGGCAGGCTTTACGTTAACGTCCAGCTTGGGTCCGTAGAAGGCAGCCTCGCCTATCTCCTCGGTATATTCAAGACCTATATCGTTAAGAACGTGGCGCAGCGAATCCTCCGCATTGTTCCACATATCATCGTCGGGATAGTACTTTTCGGTATCGGCGGGATCACGCAGCGAGAGCACGCAGCGGTAATCCGTGATGCCGAAGTCCTTATATACATCAAGGATCAGGTCCACTACCTTGGAGAACTCTTCCTTGATCTGATCGGGAGTAACAAACAGATGCGCATCATTCTGGCAGAAGTGACGCACACGCTCGATACCCTTAAGCGTACCGCTTGCTTCGAAACGGAAGTCGTGTGCTATCTCACCTATACGGATGGGCAGCTCACGATAGCTGTGAGGCTTGTTTGCGTAGATCATCATATGATGAGGGCAGTTCATGGGGCGGAGTACGAAAGTCTCGCCTTCAACCTCCATGGGAGGGAACATGTTCTTGCGGTAATGATCCCAGTGGCCGCTGGTCTGATACAGCTGCACGCTGCCCACGCAGGGAGTGAGCACATGCTGGTAACCAAGCTTTAATTCCTTCTGGCGGATGTAAGTCTCGAGCTCCTGCCATATGGTATAGCCTCTTGAAAGGAACATGGGCAGACCCTTACCGATAAGGTCATCCGTCATGAACAGGCCCATTTCCTTACCTATCTTACGGTGATCGCGGGCTTTTGCTTCCTCAACCTGCTTTTCATATTCTGCCAGCTCTTCCTGGGTAGCAAAGGCCACACCGTTGATACGGGTGAGCATCTTGTTCTTCGCATCATCCTTCCAATAAGCACCGCTCTGTCCGGTGATCTTGAATGCCTTAAGAGCCTTGGTATAAGTGATGTGAGGTCCTATACACATATCAAGATAATCGCCCTGCTGGAAGAAGCTTATCTCAGCATCCTCGGGCAGATCGCCTATATGCTCCTCCTTATACTTTGCTCCGCGCTCGTGCATGAGCTTAACAGCCTCTTCGCGTCCCAGTATAAAGGACTTGAACTGAAGGTTTTCCTTGGTTATCTTCTTCATCTCGGCTTCTATGGCTGCAAGATCCTCATCGGAGAGCTTCTTGTCTCCCAGATCCACATCATAGTAAAAGCCTCTCTCAGTTGCGGGGCCATAGGCGAAATCCGCATCCGGATAAAGCCTCTGGATAGCCTGTGCCATTATATGCGCCGCAGAGTGACGCAGTACGTGCGTTACCTCCTCTTCGGGGCATTCCCCTACCGTTCCGTCTTTGTAGATGATCTTCATAATAAGCTCCTTTCGCTGCTAAAAAAACAAGACACCCCTGTCCCCAAGGGTGCCTTGTTAAGCACGGTTCCACCTTGACTTTTAACTCTTTGTTTCCCTTTACGGCGGGATGACCGTCATGCTTATGCATACAGCTTTCTCACATGAAGCTCGGGAGCGGTCTCCTCCGTCAGCGCATGATGCCATCTCAGCTGCGGCATCTCTCTGTGATGCGCATCCGACAGATTCGGTCTCCGTCAGTGCCATATAATATTGTCAGTGATTATAACACAATGGTTTTAAAATGCAAGTACTTATCAGATCTCAAACAGGTCGCTGAATTCCTTAAGCGCTCCTTCGGTATCGTGTGCAAGCACCTTCTTTGCAAGCACTTTACCCAGCTGCACGCCTTCCTGGTCGAAGCTGTTCACGTTCCACAAAAAGCCCTGGAACATGATCTTGTTCTCGAAATGTGAGAGCAGTGCTCCCATGGAAGCGGGTGTAAGCTGTTTTCCTATTATTATGCTCGAAGGCCTGCCGCCGGCAAACTTCTTGTTATTGTTTTCATCATCCTTGCCGCAGGCAAAAGCGATGATCTGTGCCACAACATTGGCGCACAGCTTCTTCTGGCTGGTGCTGCCCTGTATATCTACATCCACACCCAGCTGGCTGTCCTTAAAACCTATGAACTGCAGGGGGATGATATCCGTGCCCTGATGCAGCAGCTGGTAGAAGGAATGCTGGCCATTGGTACCCGGCTCACCGAAGAGCACGGGGCCTGTGGGATAGCTTACGAACTCACCGAAACGGTTAACGCTCTTTCCGTTGGACTCCATATCCGCCTGCTGAAGGTGTGCGGGGAAACGTGAGAGCGCCTGTGAATAAGGAAGCAGTGCCGTTGAAGGAAAGCCCAGTACGTTTCTCTCATATACGCCGATCAGGGCATCCAGCATAGCGGGGTTCTTCATCACATCCTTATCTGC
Source organism: uncultured Lachnospiraceae bacterium (assembly GCA_902779395.1). GTDB lineage: Bacteria > Bacillota > Clostridia > Lachnospirales > Lachnospiraceae > NK4A136. Next base: position 14,807 of record CACZBK010000030.1, read on the forward strand.
GGCAAGCTTATCTTCCTCAGCGGCACCTTTTAAGAAATCCGCAAACACATCGGGGGTAAATGCCAGTGAGAGCACTGCGCCGCCCACTGCCGATGTGGAGGAAAACCTTCCGCCTATAAAATCATCCATAAAGAAGGCATTAAGGTAATCACTGTTGCCTGCAAGAGGTGAAGTCTCGCTGGTAACCGCCACCATGTGCTTTGAAGCATCAAGGCCTGCCTTCTTAAGTGCATCCTTAACGAAGGATTCGTTCGTAAGGGTCTCTAAGGTGGTACCGGATTTGGATACCAGCACGAAGAGCGAATGTGCAACATCTATACCCTGAAGGACACCTGCGGCATCATCGGGATCCACGTTGCTTATGAACTTTGCTTCCATATTGAAATTACCGGTTTGCTTAGCCCAGTTCTCCAGAGCGATGTAGATAGCGCGGGGGCCTAAGTCCGATCCGCCTATACCTATCTGTACCACGGTGGTGAACTTCTCTCCGGCACCGTTAACTATCTTTCCGGAATGAACATCATTTGCAAACTCAGCTATCTTCTTCTGCTGTGCGGCATAGAATTCCCTCTTGTTCACACCGTCCTTTATGACATCGTTACCCAGCTGTGAACGGGTCAGGTGATGGAGCACCAGTCTCTTCTCTCCGGTATTGATAACTTCGCCGTTGTAGAGCGCTTCGAACTTCTCAGCCAGCTGCGCTTCTGCTGCAAGCTTTGCCAGAGCATCAACTATATCGTCATCTACTGCCTTTGCCGCATAATTATAATCAAGGCCCGCTGCCATGGGCACAGTGTATTTCTTTACGCGCGCTGCACCGTCTGCACCGCTCATAACGTCTTTAAGGTTTACCTTTTTCTTTGTACCCAGTTCCTTATAAGAAGCCAGTGTATCCAGATTCTTCCATTCGATCATTTTTAGACCCTCCGTGTTTGTGATATTGCTGCGGGCACTCCCGCCCAAAGGGGATTATACTTTATAGCGAAAGGATATTCAAGAGGATGGTTTACTGTGTACTTGCATCCGGCTTTCTGCTATAATCTTTATTGAAAAGAGGCTGCATGAACATGGATACGGTAGAGATAAAAGCAAACGAGACCCTTCATACCACAGAGGATGTCACATTATGCCTTGAACTGGTAAGCTCCGGCAAAGTAGAGATCACCGCAGGCGACAGGAAGATATCCGCAGGAAGGGGTGCCATACTGGGGCTCATCGAATTCCCCGGTGAGAATTACAGTTTCAGCTACAGGGCTTCTTCGGACTGTAAGCTGGAGCGTTATCCTTATGAAAAAAGATCCGATATAGACAGGATAATCAAATCCGGCTCCGTGGAGAGTGATGTGATAGTCAGCGCCAATGCGCATCTGACTCTTTCGCTGCTCAACGGATATAAGAGAAACTACCGGAAGAATGAAAAACTGCAGAAATTCATCACCGGAAGCTATGCCACCTATCGCAAACTGTGCAAGAAGTATTCCCTGGAGATGCAGTCCTGGCCGCTGGCAGAGGAGTTTGAACCCTTCACTCCCGAAGAAGACCTGCCCGACTGGCTGGGGGATTATTATGACCAGCTGGGGCTGATGCCCACGGATATAAAGCGCTCCTATTATTCCACACATACGAGCCTCACCACAGCCGCCATCATGGAGGCTGCGGATCACACAGGCCTTATAATGCGGCTTTCGGAAGCGCTGGATTCCTATAACAGCAATCTGCGCGAAGATTACCGTTCTTCCGTGAACCTCTTCGACCTGTATCTGAACCTGCGCATGCACTGCGATGCTACCCCTGAAGTATGTGCACAGATAGATGAAGCCGTTGGCGAATATGACACACAGGTAAGCAGCATGGGGCTTATGAGCGATGAGGAACTGAGCGGACGGCGCGCAAAATATATGACTGCAGCCGCTGCAAACCAGAGCATCCCCCTTCCGCAGGAGGCAGAGGATATCCCGCCCGCGAAGGATTCCGGGCTGTCGCAGGGTATAACCCCGGCAAAGGATAATGCCTTCGATCCGTATAAACGCATACGCGGCTCCATAAACATCATCCTGGAATTTGCCGGTATATCGGGGGAAGAAGCGGCGCATTTTGAAGAGCTGATAAAGCAGTACCGCGCGCTTAAGGAAAAGAATTCGACGGATAAAGAGGTTAAAAAACTGAAATCCGAAATATCCGCGGCTTTCTACAGGATATACGAATCAGCCTTTTTGGCAGCCGTAAAGATGAAACACAAGCCCCCCGAGATAGTGAGGCTGTTTCTGTATTTCGGCTACATGGATGAGGAGCTGATGGGGGTGGATAATACGCTGCAGCTGCTCAAGCTCGCAGACCGCTTAGACAGCGACGGGCATAAAGACTTAAACGTCTATACCGCTTACGAATGGCTTAAGCTCATATATGACGGCGAGCGCGAACCTTCGATCAACGAATTCGAGCAGGACTATCCCGCTTACCTTAAAAGCTTAAGGCAGGCCGGTGATATAGACGATACGATAGAAGAATATATGCTCTTTTCTCCGGAGGAGCGCCTGCACTTCGAGATAGATAATTTCTTTAAGGGGGCAATGGGCATAGCCGGCGGACGCTCGTCCTCCTTCTGCCCCGTGCTTTCCGCACACAGCTTCGTGCGGCCGCCGGAACAGAGCTTCATCACCGGAAGGAATGTGGATAAAAACTGGGCGTCCATACTTGAAACTGATTATTCACTTTTCTACAGGGAGTGCCTTTACCAGAACGAAAGCTATAAGATATCGAAAGAGCTGATACTCAAGGAAGTGAAGCCGGAAATGATAATGCTTCCCCAGGTGGGCAAGCTGGGCGGCATGTGGCAGGAGATATCCGGCATAAGCAAGGATACTCCCGCAAGGATGTTCCTTCCGATATTTTCAGATGAAGACCTTAACCTGATACAGCTGCGTCTGGCAGGGGAATTCCGCTGGGCGATATGCCGCAGGGTGCAGGGCGTGCGCTGGAACAATATAAGCGTTCCTTCACTCACATCCCACTATTACGATTACCTGCAGTTCTATAAGAAGAACAAAGAGATATCCTCTGCCGCAAAAGAAAAGCTGCGCTCGCAGATCCATTCCTGCCGCAACAGCTATGAGAACGTCTTTGTGCTAGATTATATCCAGTGGATACGTTTCGAATCGAAAGGGATACCGCGCCTTAACCGTGCCGCCAGGCAGATACTCTCCACTTTCTGTCCTTTTTCGGCCGCAGTGCGCGACAAGCTGGGCGCCAATCCCCTGTATTCAAGCCTGATACGGCATCATGAAAGCACCGCGAACGAAAAACGCAGACTGCTGGAAAACAAGTACTCTAAATTCAAAGACCCGGAAGGAAACCTCCCGGGCATCATAACAGCGTTCATAAATTATTACAGATTATGAATCTTTTTCCTGCTTTTTTGTGGTATTGATCTTTTCGATATATATGGGGCGGTGCTTAAGCTCCATGTATATCCTTGCCACATATTCCCCTATTATACCCAGAAGAGTCACCAGCACGCCTCCGAAAAAGAGTATCAAAAGTACTATGGTGCCGAAGCCCGAGCCGTTATTTTCGGGGTATCTTATGGCGTTATACACGAGATATACCGCATATACCACCGCTGCTGCGACAATCACGCTGCCGAAGTAGATCATCGCACGCAGAGGTGCGGTCGCAAAGGCTATAAAACCGCTTAAGGCATACCTTACCAGCCCGAAAAAGTTCCATTTGCTCTTGCCCGCAAGGCGCTCTACATTCTCATAGGGGATCCACTTCGTCTCGAAGCCCACCCAGCTCATTATACCCTTGGAAAAACGTTCGCGTTCCGTAAGCAGAAGGATGGAATCCACCATCTGGCGCGTCATGCAGCGAAAGTCCGAACCGCCCTGAACCAGCCTCATCTCCGTCATATGGTTGATGGTGCTGTAGAACATCCTGGAAAATGCACTGCGGATGATGGGCTCGCCCTTGCGGCTCACGCGCCTGGCACCGCAGCAGTCATAGCCCTCCTCGATACCCTCTATCATCTGAGGTATGAGCTCCGGCGGGTGCTGCAGATCCGCATCCATAAGCACCACCAGCTCCCCGGTGCTGTTCTTAAGCCCTGCATAGATAGCCGATTCCTTGCCGAAATTCCTGGCAAAGGAGATATACTGCACACGCTCACCTTTATCGGCCTTAAGCTTCTTAAGCTCTGCCAGGGTACCGTCGCTGCTGCCGTCGTTGATATAAAGGAGCGACCAGTCGTAATCCTTTATTAAAGCGAAAACCTTCTCTACCGCTTCATATAAAGGCACGATACAGGGTTCCTCGTTATAGCAGGGAACTATCATCTCGATACGCTTCATCAATTACTCTCCCTTAAGCTCCGCAGTCGCGCTCTTCTTTTCCTTTTTGGTAATACTGTTCCAAAAGACTGCTGCGGCTACAGCCGTAACCAGCATTATAACATAAGGGATGCCGATGCTCATACTCATATCGGAATCACGGAAATCCTCGCTTATAAGCGGAAGATATGAAAGCAGTGCAGCCAGGATGAACATGACTATGGCATGCCTGCGGAAATTATTAGCTGCCTTTTCCTTATTCTTAAATATCCTGATGAGGCTGATCACAAGCTCAAGAGCCCCGAAGGCGGGTATCACGATAAATACGATCATCACGATGGTAAATATAAGCTTTACCAGCTGAAAATCCTCGTCATCATTGTAATCAAACGCATCCCCGTACCAGCTGATTATCTTGTTCATGCCGAAGGTCACACGATGCATATCCCAGAGGCTCACACGGCCGCTTTCAATGGACTGTATGAAGGAACTCATCTTCTTTGCGGGCTCCTTAAGCTTTGCAGCCGCCACGGTATAGGCCTCAAGCTCATCATCCGGCTCCGCTTCATCATAGCTTTCTATCTCATATTCCAGCTCCTCGGTCATTGATACGACCTCATCGATAGCATCGCTCACGGCACCCAGGCCGCCGTCCCATTCATCGCCCAGGTCCAGCTTTATGAACCAGCCGAACACAAAACATACAAAAGAGACCAGCAAAAGCGCTATGGTCAATACAGGTTTTAATACTTTCATCAGTTAATGCCTCCCTAAGTTATTGTAAACACTCTCTTAAAATACCACAAACCCTGCGGCTGTACAAGACGCAGGGTTGTTTGCTGTTTTACTGTTTATGCAGCTCAAAATAAAGCCTACGACAGGAGCTTGAGCATCTCATCCTTGTCAAAGGAAGCGGAGCTTATCTCCGATCCGGAAAGGATATCGTCCGCAAGCTGCATCTTGCTCTCCTTTATCTTCTGGATGCGCTCCTCTATCGTATCCTGAGCTATCAGTTCGTACACGTTCACGGTCCTGGTCTGGCCTATACGATGGGTACGGTCGGTAGCCTGATCCTGAGCAGCCTTGTTCCACCATGGATCGTAATGTATCACTATGTCTGCCGACGTCAGGTTAAGCCCGGTTCCGCCGGCTTTTAAGGATATGCAGAATACCGGCACATCATCATTTGCGAAGGAATCCACCATCTGCATACGTTTTTCCTTGCTCACCGATCCGTCTATCCTGTGGAAAGCCATGCCTTCCTTATCAAGCCTTGAGCATAGGATATCCAGCATGGATGTAAACTGTGAGAAAAGCAAAAGCTTATGCCCACCTGCTATACTCTGCCTGATAAGCTCCATGCAGGCCTCAAGCTTGGCACTCCCGCCCTTGTAATCCTCATACATAAGCGACGGATCGCAGCACAGTTCCCTAAGCAGAGTAAGCTGTGCCAGAAACTGCATCTTCCCGCTCTTAAACTCCGTATTACTCACGGCATTTAACTCGGTCTTAAGCTTTTTTACATTGGCAGTATAAAGCTTTTTCTGTTCTGGATCGAGGCTTACATATATCGTCTCTTCCATCTTATCGGGCAGTTCCTTAAGCACCTGCTTTTTCATACGCCGCAGGATAAAGGGATGCACCATGCGCCGCAGACGCTCACGCATCTTTTCATCCCCGCTGCTTACAATAGGCAGCTCATATGTTTTCTGAAAGGCGGTATAGCCAAGCAGGAATCCGGGCATAAGGTAATCCATGATACTCCACAGTTCTCCAAGGTGATTCTCTATGGGCGTACCCGTAAGCGCCAGCCTGAACGAACTGTTTACAAGCCTTACGGACTGTGAAGCCTGCGTATTCTGGTTCTTGATATACTGCGCCTCATCTATCACTTCGTTTGCAAAGCTTATATTCTCATAATTCAGAATATCCCTTTTAAGCAGGTCGTAGGATGTGACCCAGATATCCGCATCGGTCGATGACTTAATAAGCTCTGCCCTCTCCTCCGCTGTTCCGGTGATCATGGCAACGCTTAAATCCCGCGTATAGGTTTCAATCTCCCTTTTCCAGTTGTACACAAGTGATGCGGGACAGATCACAAGAGTCCTAATCTCATCGCCGCTCTTACCTTCATCTTTCTCCGACAAAAGGAAAGACAACACCTGCAGTGTTTTGCCCAGTCCCATATCATCCGCAAGTATACCGCCAAAGCCACATTTCTTAAGAAGCTTTATCCACCGGAAGCCCTCCAGCTGATACGGCCTCACTATATCCCTTAGACTTTCCGGCGCAGGCAGTTCCTTCACGCTCTGCGGATCCATCTGCTCTATAAGCTCTCTGTAATCCTGTGAGCACTCAAAGCTGACATCCTGGCGCTGCTCCATGGATTCCTGCAGATAAAGCGCCCTGTACAAAGGTATCTTTATCTTTTCCGGATCCTTATCACCATAGTCATCAAAGAGCTCCGATACCGTCTCCCATATCTTATCTTCCTGATCCTCAAGGGAGAGGAACTCACCGCTCTTTAAGCGGTAATACTTTTTCTTTCTTTTATACGCATGCAGTATCTCAAACATCTCATCATCCGGGATATCCTCACTGCTCACCGACAAAAGAAGACCTCCGTTCTCCACCTTTACCGCAGCCTTTACCTTCGGAAGGAAACGCACTCTTCTTTTTTTAATGGCATCGGTGGAATAAACCGTCCCAAGCTTTTCAAGCTCCGGAAGATTATCCTTCATAAAGTCAAACAGTTCTTCCTCGTCTAAATCGGATGAGAGAGTAAAGCTTTGAGAGTCCATGGTATCAAAGAGCTCTGTAAGATACTCCGCTGCCTTTGATTCCGCAGCACCGTTTCTCCTTGCCTTATCGGAAGCATCATCAAAAATGTGAACTTTAAACTCCTGTCCGGGATACACGGCTAAAGGCTCACAACTAAGCTCACCTTTATAATAATCAAGACGGAATTCAAATTCAGGATTTTCTTTCTGATAGTTCTCTTTCTCGAGCCCTTTGCAGATAAGCTCGCCGTATTCTTCAAAGAAAGGCGAAAGCCTGTTGAGCACCCTGCCTATATCCGACTCCCTGATGTACATGCCCTCACCAATACCGATCAGGGCTTTCAATTCCCTTACCTCTTTGGCAGATGAAGTGCCTATACGGAATATCCCTTCCTTATCACTTAAATACATCCATGATCCTGTGGACGCTACAAGCTCCAGCAGCTGTATCTGAAGTGATGCTCCGTAGGCTTTCTTTTTAAGCACGGCATTTAAGCCTTTCCGCTTAAGACGTATATTAACATCTGCTGTCTCGTTGAACGTAATGCTGTGCGCATCCAGCCGCTCCATTAATCCGTCCAGAAGCCGTCCGTAAAATATCAGATATCTGTCATTTCTGGGATTTCCCGTTTTGAATACCCTTACTCCTCCGTTACTGTCGCCGTCGGAATAAGCGGAATCGACAAGATAATCCATAAGATTTCTGCTGTATGTATCGAACAATGCCGGTGAAAGTGTCATTTCCTCTTTTCCAAAGACATACACTCTTCCATTCTTATACGCTTCAAGAAAATCCAGAATACTCTTAATGAGATATTTCCTGCCGGAGCCCGCTTTGATATCAAGCAGCATCCTCTCCTGCTCCGAAACGGTAAGAGCGCATTCTACACTTATCAGGTCCTTTTTTGCCTTAACCACCCTGTTGGCTTCCCACCTGGGAAGCGCCATATCCTCCGCATCATCTAAAATGGACAGGAGCCTGTCGTCCGTGCGGCGCAAAACTCCCGGTGCAAAAGGATCCTCCACATTGGCAACAGATCTTAACATGCTCTCAAGCCTTGTACCGGCAAATACATTTTCACCTTCGGTCCTTGCCATATACGCCGTTAAAAGAGCCGCAAGGTGAGAACAACCGTACAGATTGGCATTAAATTCATCGCATCCGCATCTGCACTCTGAAGGAAGACCTGCTCTTTTATTTATCTTAAGAAAGCATCCGCATGTTTCCCCGCGCTTACTTCCATCATTCGCATAAGACCATTCCATCCAGGTCCCGCTTATCCTTACACTGTCTTCTTTTTTCAACTTTGCGTTCTCTTCGATCTCTATATCATTTATCTCACCCGCATAGTAAAGCTCGGCACCTTTTGTAAGCTCATCGTCGGTAAATGATCTGAAATAATCCCTAAGCTTCATGATCAATACCTCCTCCTTGTAACCGGCACAGCTTTTGTTCGCTTTACATTTCCGGCTTTCTTCTTTTCGGAAGCTGATCTTGCCGCCTCTTCCTGCTCTTCTTTGATACGCAGATATTCATTCTTCATTTCCTTAGGCGCATTATTAAGACTGTACCCTCCAAGCCCTACCAAAGGCATATATTTCGCTTCCTTTTCTATAAGCTTTATTACCTGTGCCTTAACTCTTAGCAGAGTATCCTTGCTTTCCCAATGCACCAGCTTATACAGATTACGCTCCATTATCAGCCAGGTATCCTGTGTGCTCTCACCCCAGTGTATGCTTTCGATCACATCGTCCAGTATCTGCGAAATATCGTTGTTATAATAACTGTAGTATCTGTATTTCACTATTGTCTGCGCCAGCGTGTCCCGGCTGCTGCCGCTAAGCTCCATACCGTTTCTCAATATTGTTTTGATATATGTTTCATCAGGTATAAAATATTCTTTAGAGCTTCCTCTTCTTGCTACGATATCGCCGATCACTTTCTGCTTAAAGCTGTGCGGATTATAACAATAATACCCTCCCGGCATGGATGTTATATAATGCTCTCCGATAGATCCGCTGATGGTGTTAAAAGCAGCTTTTTTCTCATTATCGCTAAGACACTTCTCATTGATCACATTTAACACAGAGTTAAACATGTCATAATCGAACACACCATACAGCAATGCACATACATTAACTGCCGTTGATACATATTTTTCTTTTACAAACTTCTCTTCCTTAACCGTACCATATATCTCTTCAAACAGCTCCGCAACCTCTGCCGCGATACAATAACCCGCAGGCGCCATAAAAGTGATAAGACCTCTATCGCAAAACATATAAAGAATGTTTTCTATGTCTTTATCAAGCCTTGTCACATTCTCATCCAGAAGATAGTCCCTGAAAGCGTTATATTCATATATGTTCATGTTAGTTATGATCTGCCATATCTTCTGGCGATCAAAAAAATTACACAGACGCTCTACTATATCTGCTTTGCGCATCCCGGAATAGTAATAGGCTCCGTATCGTTCGCAGATATCTTTAAGTACGTCGAGTTTACTGCCGCTTAGTATCTGCCTCATAGGCAGTTTAATGACAGGATTTACTTCTTTTTCGGCTGTCTCGGGCGCAAAACGCCTGCGCATGGCATTCTGTGTTCTTTTGGGGATATATTCAAGATCACGGGCATAATAGAGTTTATTGGCAAATGTATAGGATAAATACATATCCAGATTCATAAGTATCAAATCTATATCTCTTATATCCCACTGATCGTTTGGAAGGTTATACTTTGTAGCAGCTACTATCTGCGGAGCAGCGGGGATATCCTCTGAAGCGCCTTTATCATCCATCCTGTCAATATATATGCATAACTGTGACCTTGCATTCTTTCCACTGTTTTTAGGTAATAAAAGCTCAACACTGTCCGAATCGGTAAACAAATCCTTTATCGTATCTGCACCGGTGTGGGTGCATTTCAGATCGCCCTGTGTTACAGGGATCCCCAGGGAGATACACACCGTATCGATCAGCTCATCAGCGGTATATGAATCCCGCATGATGATCTCCCGCATTATCATAGGATTGCTCCTGGATACTATTATCCGCAATCCTATAAGCGATGATACGTTATCTTCCGATTTAGGCATAAATAAAACCTCCCTGTATGATATGCATCATAACATATTCCTCATTTTCCATAAGCTTTAATCCTGTTCTTCTTTATTTCCTCTTTTCCAATAGTGTATCAAACATCCACCGCCAGCAATTCTTTCTCCACGGCAGCAAATACTTTATCAGTATCGTATTCCGGTGCAAAGCGCTCTGCTATATTGCAGATCATCTCTACACGTGTGATATCTTCCTCCACCTCATCTGCTATCTGCTCAACATCTTTGCCCCGGTGAAGCTTTTTGCAGATCTGTTCTATCAAGTGACGATCTTCTCCGCGAGTTTCTCCACGTTTCTCATATACATCAAAAATATCAATCATAGTTACCTTTCCTCCCTTCTCTTCGATAAATGATTTATCTTCCATAATCTCTGTAAACTTATTATTCCCCAAGAGTGTAGCCATCAGCTGCAGGACCTCACGCACATGCTTCATTTCCTCTTTTGAACCGACGTAAGTTCCGGTACGCTGCATCTGAACAAAATAATCAGCAACAAATCTGAAATCACTTTTAAAACCCGCCAGCTGCTCATCAGTCAGATACGCTATCTCATATATGTTTATCGGATACTCCGGTACAAAAGCTTTAAGCTCATCACTAAGCGCATCTCCCAGGGCTTCATGCAGTGTCCGAGCTTTATCCCAGCGATGCTCATATCCGAAATACAGCACAAGCGTTATAACCGGATACCGCTTTCGGGACTTTTTTCTCTTTCCTTTTTCATCCGTCTCATAACATATCTGATCCCGGTATGAAGCCCCATCATAACCTATCACACGGATGGGCATATCATCTTCTGCCACAGTCTGGTTTTCGAGGCCAAGCAAGGCTACACTTATAGTATTCTCCTGCCAGTATTTAGTTACATCCCGTTCCAGCTCACGAAATGCTTTTTCTCCCTGATATACCTGCCTTTCCGCCGCCGGTTTAAGATCCTCCTCCTTAATACGCTGCCTGCCGCCAAATACAAGATTATTTACTATATCAGCAAAGACATCATTATATCTGCATAAGGAATTTTCCAGTATGTCTTTTTCCGCCATGTTCTATACCTCCATATAAATGAACTACAACGTTGTGTAGGATCAGCATAGAACGTATGTTCGTATGTGTCAATATGGTTTATGACCAAGATTTCGACAACTTTATAACCACTCATAAAATAACATAAACCCTGCGGCTGTACAAGACGCAGGGTTGTTTGCTGTTTTTCTATCTATGTTGCTCTGGTTAAAGCCCGTACCCCCTCTTAAGCTCCTCGATCTGTTCAAAAGGAAAGCACTCCGCGCAGCCATCCGGTATCTGCTCCAATTTGGATATAAACTCTTTTACCAGCTCTATTCCTTCAACGCTGTGATCACCGTTCTCCGGCATATGACGTATGTACCACACCCGGTCATATATCTCGATCTGTGAAATGATCTGCCTGACATCCAGACTGAATTCAGATTCGTTACTCTCATTGGCCTCACCATAATGATAGATCACCCGATCCAATCTACGCATAATAGCCTTACGATTCAGATCCAGCGGAAGATATACACGTATGTTGTCTTCCTCATCTTCCGGCTCTTTGCGAATAACCATTTCGGAAAGAGATTTATCGATCAGGTACGGCTCGTTTATATAGAGCGGTGTCTGATCTTTGGGAATAGGGTATGGGTCAAGTCGATGATTCATAAAATGCTCCTTTATCTGTCAATTCCTTATCGGTACCAAGTTTCTCCCAGACCTTACAGGCTACATCCCATACATGACCAAGTTCATGAGCTGCAGCAAAAACCTGTTCTGCAGTTGTCTTAGCGGTATTAATATATACAAAATCAGTAAGCTTTCCCTCTAGAAATCTTTTGATATGAAAGCCTCTGTTCTTTGTCTCGTCAGCGATAGGGTAGTATACTACGATACAGTGTTTTTCCAATATTTTGAAAATATCATCTTTAATAATTGCGTTGTTAACAATATATTCTTTCCTAACGCTTTTAACTACTTCTGGTATTAAGCTATTAATCTTATTCCAATCCATATTACCTATCTCCTAAAAAGGGCTGTACAACTACTATGTACAGCCCTTACTAACTCATATTGCCTCTCTTATTTCTACGTACTCATCCATCAAGTCGAGTACTTTATAAAGACTCTCCGGATTACTAAATTCTTTCATAAATTCAAGATTAGGGGCAAGTCTTTCCGGTTCTTTATTAATCAGATCATCTCCAGATACACCTAACGTAGACGCCAACTTTTTGATTTCTACAGGAGGTATCATCACTTTGCCCTCTATCACATTCCAAACATCCTTCATAGAATATGACATCTGCTCAGCTAAATCTTCGGGAGTGAGGTCTGCCTTCTGCATAAAAGTATAGACGTTAACGCCAATTTTCCTATACAAATTAGCCATCTCGTACCTCCTTACAACGGTTTGACAAATTTCCTATATAAGTTTACAAATTATACATCTCTTTTAAAGGCCACGTCAACTGTTTGTTCCTAAATCTCACGTATGACCAAGATTTAAACAACTTTACTACTGTAATCTTGAATATCTGCTTGCAGATATGTTAACCATATCTTATGTTCAGTGTGCTTATTAAGGCATCTATAGCCGTATTTAAGCCATTTTTTAAGTCTCATAAGGAAGTTTTTTGTAATATATACTTACCCCTTCATAACCCTCTCCACCCATTCATTAAAGTGTGGGCACTTTTCTCTCATTTTATCAATACCGATCCTTTGCAGCGGAAATACCACCATTCCACCTTTCCGATAATTCAGATATCTTAACAATCTTTTAGAAGGTGCTGTTTCCGATCCCTGATCAATTTCTTCAGGTTCTATACCTTCCACCTCATTTATCAGATTATCTATCCCTTCTGATTTGTCCGGATAAAAATCTTTTAAAGCATTAAGTTCACAGTAAAACAATGCTTCAAATTCATGTAACTGAATATAAGGTATGAACAGATCCTCACTTACACCAATCCTGCTTATGATATCTTCTTTCAAGCTCTCTTCCAGTCTGCATACTTTATCCAGTGCATTTCCCGCTCCCATTGCAGCATCATAACCGGGAAAATCTACCGGAATGGCATAAAAGTCAAACATAGTAGTAACTACATCGCCATAAGCCAGGCTTTTTCTAATATCATTTATGGCTTTTTCATACCGTACCAAACCGCCCTTATATACTTTCCCAGCTTTCCTGTCTACGGAAGTAGTCAGCGTTATTGGCACAAGCTGCACCGAATAAGCCGTCCTTTCCGATATATACGGGGCCAGCACTTCTTTAACAAACCGATTTTCCGATTGTCCTTCGCATATAACCCTTATTATCTTCATGGCATAGCCCCCAATACATTCTTAAGCCACAGATCTCCCAGGGTATAGTCTTCCAGCCATGCTTCCAGTTCTGTATTCCGCATCCTTTTTAATATACTTGTTCTCTTTTTCTCATCATAATCCGCAACGATAATGTCTTCCGGCTCAAATTCATTCAGCAATTCTACAGATTGTGTCGCTATAATGATCTGGGCATTTTCCGAAGCCATGCGGATCATTGTTGCCAGTATGCTTACCGCATTGGGATGCAAACCTATCTCAGGCTCATCCAATACAATCACTTCAGGCAGATATTCAGCCGGCTGTAAAAGAAGAGTGGTAAGAGCAATAAAACGAAGAGTTCCGTCCGAAAAAGCGCTTGGTCCAAACACTTCATCGCTGTCCTTTTCATACCATGTAAGGCTCAGCCTGACATCGGTCCCTTCATATGGCAATTCCAATTCAAAATCATGAAACCTGGGAAATACTTCTCTTATAAAACCTACTATTCTTGTATAATAAGGTTTAAGGTTTTCTTCCTGTTTCATATGATACAGATATGCTGCAAGATTACCTGCATCGTTGCGCAGGTACTTATAATCCCAAACAGAACCGGGCTGACGGATCTTAGATGTGATGGAAGTATCATTGAAATGGTATACCCTGACCCCCGCTAAAAAATCAGCTATCCTTTTTCTTATCGCTGCACTTTCTTCATCAGCATAACTAATCAGAGCGCTGGTTTTTCCGGGTATAGGATATACCCACTTCTGTTCTTTTTGAGCCTCGTCTCCTGTTATGCTAACCGATTCCTGTGACAGGAATAATTCACCATTTATGCCATGTGCAAGTGCGAGATCATATACCAACTCTTCGTTCTCATCCGCTAATGTCACCTGTGCATTAATGTTCTCTGTATTCTTTACTCCAAAATGCATAAGCGCATCCGCATAGCCATTCTCCGCAACATACTTCCCCAGCTTATCCGTAACTATAGCAGAAAGCAGCTCCATAAAGGAGATATAATTACTCTTCCCTACGCCGTTTGCACCTATCAGCGTGTTAACGCAGTCCAGTGCCAGGCTTTCCATCCCTGTCCCGTATGATTTAAATCCTTCTATCTTAATTTCTTTTATTCTCATAAGTGCCTCTTCTTATATAACTTTGTCTCATAATCCATAAGTATTCGTTATAGTAGACCCGTATTAAAATACATAATTTTAGTCTCAATATATATTTATCGTCTTCTTCTCGATTTATTCATCTTTTTGTTAGCCCTATTAACTTCACCCTTCATAATATTATCATCTTTTACTCTTTGGTTCTTACACTCTTCTGTAGATAACCCAATATCATTTTCTCTACATAAAGTCTCAATTGTATTTCTAAGGCTATTTATTTCTTCATTAATATGCTTTACTTCTCTTAACAAACGTTCTTCATCACTATCTGAAGAGTAAAACGAAGCATAGCTTGCCAAATCGATGTAAATCTCACTCTCATATTTGTTTTTATCCTGATATGATAACCTCCCCGTCAACGGTTTCATATTAGGATTCCCGCGAAGGCTACTATCTGAAATATACAAATCGTAATGCTGTCCTACTCCAATAATAACTTCTTTATTCTTTTGATCACGTAATATTTCTCTAAAATTCTTTTCCGGTAAACTATCAATAAATTCATCTTCCAAATCTATCTTTACATGATATGCTGTTTTTTTACCATGATTAATAAATCTAACAATATACCATGCACGTCTCTCATAACAAAATTCATATTCTATATATGCCCTATTCTCTTCATCATACTGTCTCCTTATCTCTGCCAATTCCTCTCTCGATGCTTTCGCCGAAGAATTATTTGCGTGAAATATAAAGATAGTTACCACGACATAAATTCCTGTAGTAAAAAGCATAAGCCAGTCTGTTATATTAGGCATTACTCATCCCTCCCCAAAACATCATTGGCTTTTATAATAGTATACATTCACTTTTTTTAGCCCGCATAGATTTTATTGTTATTGTAGTCATAGATCAACGATTCCATGTACAATTAACACAGAATCCGTTGCCCACATCATTATCCACATGTTGTGTATACAAATCTTTATAATCTGGGACTCTTTATTCTCATATTGTTATATCAACAAACTGCTTATTATTTTCAATGCACCAGCTCCCACAAAAAGTACAAGCTGATAATCATCCATCGCCTGCCGAATAATCCTTTTTGATTCAATATACTGGTTCAGAAGGTTATTATTCATGTTATCAGTGCTATTCTGACTCACCTGCTTTTCTCCTCTTGCTCATTTTGGTACAATTACCAAACCGTTTTCTTCTATACTTTTGCACTTCTTTTGTACATCATTTGATACGCTTTTTGTGTAATTCACGTCAACCAAAATCTATTGTCCCCAAACGATATTAAACATCGAGTAATCTGTATGGATTTCCGGCCAGTTCCTCCTTTAATATATCCAATACGGCTTCTCGTGATTCCAGATAAAGATCCGTATCCTCATCCATCAAAGCCGCATATACTGTTGTCTTGATCAAAAACTCGACAGCTTCATCCCTGGAACACCCTTTATCGTTCATAATGTATTCAACAAGAAATGCCGCTATATTTCGCATAGCCTTTTTCTGATCAGCACCTGTAATCATTATCCAATCACCTGCCTTTTCACTTTGTCAAAGCTCAAGGTATTCACTGCCTCCTGGGTTCTGAAAAAGTACTGTTTAGGTAAATTCTCCGGCTTTAACTCCGCAATTACCTTATCGCATACTTCATCGGAATATCCTGATTCCTCCAGTTCATCATAGTATTCATTGATAATAGTAGTTGTTTCAGCATCCGCTGTAGGGCCTATCACGATATCATAATCATGCGTACAACCATTACATTTACGGTTTTGAAGGATAAATCGCAGCCACTCCTTATCGGCTTTTTCAAATACCTTAACCTTTAGTCCAGCCGTTTCTTCACTGAACAGAAGATTATATCTGTAGGCTACAATCGGCTGTATCTTTATTCCCTTTTTGTTTTTGAGAAAGCTTTGGCGTTTCTCTGCAATGCTCTTGTTTCTGATTGCAAGCCTCTCCGCATGTGAAGGAACTGCGGTGGCATAGAATCCTTTGCCAAAATCCTTATAACCTTTTCCGGCTGATACATCTATCTCCTCAAAATCATATATCGTTCCATGATACAAAGGCTTCAACTAACTCTACCTCCCTGCATTTCTATATAGTCCTGTAAATCATCGATAATGCCCTGATTCCCGGTAGAATTGTAATTTTCATAGCAAACATCAATATAACTCAATACATCATATTTCTTGAGCAGATCCGATAACTCAGAATATGTTTTCTTCCAAGCTTCTGCTAAAACCGGTATTAAAACCAGCTGCATATTAAGTACTTCTTTATCTCTCATACTCATAACAGAAGTTCTCCTCAACATTATATTTCTCATGTGTTGACAGTTTTTAACTGCTCAACATCTGCCTTAAATTCCATAAGTTCCAGGACATACTCCGGCATTTTACGTTTTCCTGCTTCCCAGTCAGTAACAGTCCTGTACGGTATATTATAATAATCACAAAATTCTTTGCGATTCATTCCCATATCTGTTCGTAATTTTTTTATCTCATTCGCTGTATCCATATCGTATCACCCATTTCTATTAATACTATAATAGCACTTTTAACGCATTGCATCAATGCCCTATCACAAAAAACTGCAATAATACACAGGATCCCCATTCACCAGATACAAAAGTCCCACCCAGCGTAACTGGTAGATAATAGGTGTGTTTTTCAATACGACCTCCGCTGATACAATAAGCCTATGAAGCAACAGTGCTTTAGCCAGAAATGAAGAAGAACTGCAGGAATTCCGCGATAAAGTAAATCTGCTGCAGAAAGAGGTTAATGAAAAAAACGCATCATAGATAAGATCCGCACTCTTGTCGATCTTTGAACATTTCCTGAGGAGACCGCGGATGAAAGATAAGTGTGAACTTCCCACAAAATTAACTATCGACGCCTAAAAACCCTCGTCTTCATCATCCCATTCGTCCCAATCAGGGTACTGTTCTAGGATTCCAACCGACTTGATCAATTTCGGGTCCGATCTTTGAGATTCATCCTCTATCTTCTGCACATGGATTGTAAACATCCAATCATCGCCGTAATCATAGTGCAGCGAAAAATTCTGTCCTTTAACCAGTTTAATCTTATCGATAGCTATGTCTGTTGACGGACCACCATCTTCCGGACCATACTCATAACTGTCATCGCTATACATCCTATTATCCATGCAAAACTCGTAAAGATGCTCATGGACAAAATCAAACGAAGGGAATACTTCCTTCACTGTTTCAGGAACTGTACAATCTTTCTGTTGACATCTTCTATAAAAACATCAAGAAAAGAAAGACCTGGCACGGCTATCATGTTTTTGCTATCGACGGTTCTAAACTCCAGCTCCCAAACTCAAAAAGCAACTTTGAGGAGTTCTGCGAAATGTTCAGTGCTCATAATCAGGACAAGAAGTTTTCCATGGCTTTAGCGTCAATGGTCTATGATGTCCTTGATGACTACATCATTCATGCTTCAATCAATCCATATCTTACATCAGAAAGACAGGCTGCACTTACTCATCTTAAGGCAATCGAAGACCTGGACATTTATCACGATTCTGTTATTATTTTTGATCGCGGTTACTATGCTGAATGGCTATTCCGTTACTGCACATCTAAAGACCATCCCTGTGTTATGCGCTTGAAGGATAAGCTTAAAATCGCACGCTCTTCACACGGCGACACAATAACAGTTCTCCCCGGTAATCCTAAAATAGGGACAGAAGATATGATGGTTCGTGTGATAGCTGTCCCTCTTGAACGCGGCGAAACAGAATATCTGGCAACAAACATCTTCGATAAATCTTTTAGTGCCGAGATGTTTAAAGAGCTGTATTTCCTCAGATGGCCTTGTGAGAGCAAGTATTATGAGCTCAAATACCGTATAAGTCTTGAGGAATTCAATGGTGCCACAAGCAACTCGATACGTCAGGAATTCTTTATCAACATGCTCATATCCAATCTTGCATCGCTGATAAAGAATGATGCCGATGAAACGATAGATTCCAATGCTGATCCAAGAAACAAATATCGTTATCAGGCAAACCGCACCTTTATCATTGGACGGATCAAAAAAATCTTTCCCAAAATTCTGGCTGGAGTATATAAAATCTCTGTTATTGATAAAATCTTTTCAGATGCACTCAAAAAGAAATCACTACTTCAGCCTGATCGAAAGTAAGCGCTAAATAATCCAGCGGTTTCATAATCGTAAATAAGCCCCAGGCTGTAATAAGCCGGAGCACCTTGACAATTCACATATGATCGAGATCAGT
>CACZBK010000031.1 GCA_902779395.1 uncultured Lachnospiraceae bacterium
CGAGATAATGCCCGATGCGGCAAAAGCTGCAGGTGCACGCATAGTAGGTACCGGACGCAGCGACTTCCCCAATCAGGTAAACAATGTTATCGCATTCCCCGGTATCTTCAGGGGGGCGCTCGAAGGACGTGCAAAGCAGATAACCGAAGATATGAAAATGGCTGCAGCGCATGCCATTGCAGACCTTATTCCGGAAAGCGAGCTTAACGAAGATAATATCCTGCCCGCGCCTTTCCATCCTCAGGTGGCCGATGTGGTAGCTGCGGCAGTAAAGGCTCATATCACCGAAACAAACATCATTACGGAGTAAGCTATGGAGCAGCGCCGTTGGGGCGATAAACCTTATTATTCGCTGGATCATTATTTTAAAAGCATCTATGGCGAAAAGATCTATAAAGTGGCCCTTCATGCCGGCTGTACCTGTCCCGTAAGGGACGGGAAGCTGGATACGAGGGGCTGCATTTTCTGTTCGGCAGGAGGCAGCGGTGAATTTGCCGAAAGCCTGCCTTTTACGGAAGACGGCAGACCTGATGTTGAAAAGCAGCTTAATACCGGAATGTGGCGTATCTCAAAAAAGTATAACGGGACACACTGCATAGCATACCTTCAGCCGTACAGCAATACCTACGGAGATATTGATCATCTCCGGAATATCTATATATCTCTTTTATCGGATCCGCGTGTAGTCGGACTTTCAATAGCCACAAGACCTGACTGTCTTCCGGATGAGATCATCGAAACCTTATCCGAGCTTAAAAAGCGTTTTCCGCAAAAAAGCGTCTGGGTGGAACTTGGTCTTCAGACCATACATCCCGCATCTGTAAAATATATCAGAAGGCATTATGATAATTCCGTCTTTGAGGAAGCTCTTCATAAGCTTGCCCAGATCGGTATACCCGTTATAATCCATTGCATAATCGGTCTTCCCGGAGAGGGGGCCGAAGAGCTTTATACCACCATCGAATATATCAATACATTTCGTGTTTTCGGGATCAAGCTGCAGCTTCTGCATGTCCTGGAAGGAACGGATCTTGCGGCAGATTACGAAGCAAGGCGTTTTGAAACACTTAATGAAGCCGAGTACATACGGCTGCTGACAGGTGCCCTGGAACGGCTTTCTCCGGATATCGTGATACACAGGGTGACAGGTGACGGGCCTAAGAACATTCTTATAGCTCCTTTGTGGAGTACGGATAAGAAAAATATCTTAAATCATCTGCATGCCTATATGGAAGAGCATGGTTCATACCAGGGGAAGAGATATATTCCGCCTGCCGGTTTTCGTACCATCTGAATAAAAAACCAGCAGACCATAACATCATATAATGATCTGAAAAAAGGACATCCCGGGAGTTCGCGCCCGGGATGTTTTCTCGTGATAAAAGAAACGATCGGTCATACCGGATCATACGATGCGTGAACCCTGCAGAATGTTCGATGTGAGCACCGACGATCCCCCCAATACCCGATTTAGCACGCTGCCTTTATCATGGGCGATTATAGTTTATTTGTCCTGATAAAAGGGGATGCTCGTAAGAAACTGCAGATAATCTGTAACATTTAGCATATATCATATAATTGATATATATAATATACACCTATAAGGTGTATTGTGCAATACCGAGGCGGTCAATATCTGATCCGCAGTATTCTTTATAAGCTTCGAACGCCTTTATGCGGAATCCGCGGCTTGGTGACAGCTTCTTTATCGTGCAGCTGCAGTCTTCGCGTATAAACAGTTCGGTTTTGTTCATGAACCTGATAAAAAACGGATTCACAAAACATGAGTTTGCGATCCGTATGTTACGCATGCTGATGCGCCTGAGCTCATTAACGACTTCCGTAACACTCATATAAGTATCGTAAGTCCTGCCGTCGGCGCAGTATATAAATGACTTTCTGTGATCGGGACGTTCTTTTCTGATGAAGCAGATCTGCCCGGCCGGAACGGCCGTATAAGACTGATCTTTTTTGAATATGAACTGGTTCTGGCTGAGTATACTGCATTCCCTGGCAAATGCTTTTATCTTTCCTTCGTCTGCAGGCAGCGGCAGAAAACCAAACGGCTGCAGGTTCATTATCTCGGGATCGACCAGTTTGTCAGCCGCAACGAATACCACATTGAGGTTTTTATCGACTTCCTTCAGTCTCCGGGCTATGTAATAACCATCGGGTCCCCTCTTTGGATGCAGAGCCATAAAGATCAGATCCATGTGCCCGTATTTACCGCAGAGTTCTTCTATATCGTGGGAATCTTCTCTTTTGTAGTATTCCACATCCAGACCGGTTTCAAGTTTCAGACCAATAAGAGTTTTTTCAAGTATGCCGGAAAAGGAAGGGTCTGCATCGCATACCGCTATCCTCAAAAACTCAACTCCTGATCTTTTTCAGATGCTCTTTTATCTTTTTCTCGCAGCCCATATCGGTAGGGCTGTAAAAAACATGACCGCAAAGTTCATCGGGAAGATACTGCTGTTTTACATAGTGACCGGGGTAATCATGGGCGTACAGATAGCCCTGATCCCTCTCCTGACCGGCGGAATCGGCATGAACATTCTGAAGATGTCTGGGGACGGGATAGACGCCGCCGTTCTCGACCAGATCCATAGCCTCTCCGATAGCAAGGTAAGATGCATTGCTCTTGGGGGCACAGGCTACATAACAGGCCGCCTGTGCAAGAATGATCCTTGCTTCGGGCATTCCGACTCTCTCAACAGCCAGCGATGCAGATACGGCAAGCTGAAGAGCCTGCGGATCTGCCATTCCCACATCCTCGGAGGCGCATATCATTATCCTTCTGGCAATGAACTTTATATCCTCACCGGAGCATAACATTCTTGCAAGATAATATATGGCGGCATCGGGATCTGAGCCTCTCATGCTTTTGATAAAAGCGGATATATTATCATAATGATTGTCTCCGTCCTTGTCATAGGGCAGAACTTTTTTCTGTATGCATTCGGCAGCGGTAGTCCTGTCGATATGTATCTTTCCGTCTTTATCCGGCGGAGTGGTCATCACGCCAAGCTCCACGGCCAGAAGGGCGTTACGGGCATCTCCGTTGGCAGCATTGGCAAGGAACTCGGCAGCATCATCATCCATAACGGCCTTAAAGCTTCCCAGACCTTTTTTTTCATCGGTCACGGCCCTTAAGATCAGGGTTTTTATATCGGCCTTACTGAGAGGCTTGAGTTCAAAGATGTTTGATCTTGAGAGCAGTGCCCTGTTAACCTCAAAATAAGGATTCTCCGTGGTCGCTCCTATTAAGACCACTGTACCGTCTTCCACAAAAGGCAGAAGGAAATCCTGCTGTGCCTTATTAAAGCGGTGGATCTCATCAATGAAGAGTATGGTGCGTTTTCCGTAAAGGGCCTTATTCTGTTTGGCAGCCTCTACAACTTCCTCCATATCCTTTTTACCGGCTATGGTGGCATTTATCTGCTTGAAATCAGCGCTGCTGGTGTTTGCGATGACTCTGGCAAGAGTGGTCTTTCCGGTACCGGGAGGTCCGTAGAATATCACCGAACTCAGCCTGTCTGCCTTTATGGCTCTCGTAAGAAGCTTATCCGGTCCTAAGATATGACTCTGCCCGACGACCTCCTCAAGGGTCTCGGGACGCATCCGGGCAGCTAAGGGAGCTTCTTTTTCTCCCTGCTGCTCCTGCATAAATTGGAAAATGTCCATACTGTCCATAATGATTCTTTTAATATTTTCTGAGGGCATAGCCCGAAGGATCTGGTTTACATAATTTATAGCATGAGCTATAAAAAAAAGCAAGAGAGGGCGTATCTTGACAAAAAAGCTTTATGCTTTATAATGGAGAACGTAGTGTAAACGCTTACATTGCGTAAAAAACAATCAGGATAGAGCCCGTTTCCCGTAATTTCGGGCTTTTTGCATAAAACGAAAGGAGCACGTTATGGAATTAAAGCTTAGGGACAGTAAGGAATGCAGGTTTGATGCGGTTTCACTGGGAGAGATAATGCTCCGTCTGGATCCGGGAGAGGGACGTATACGCACGGCGCGTGAATTTAAGGCATGGGAAGGCGGCGGAGAGTATAACGTTATCCGCGGGCTTCATAAGTGCTTCGGTCTAAATACCGCAGTGATCACTTCATTTGCGGATAATGAAGTGGGCAGGCTGATGAAGGACCTTATAGAACAGGGTGGAGTTGACACTTCTCTCATATACTGGAAAAAGACGGACGGTATAGGACGCATATGCCGTAACGGTCTTAATTTTACCGAAAGAGGATTCGGTATACGCGGCGCCGTGGGATGTTCGGACCGTGCCAATACCGCGATATCACAGGCTACACCGGCAGATTTTGATTTTGAATACATCTTCGGTGAGCTTGGAGTAAAATGGCTTCATACCGGAGGTATTTATGCGGCTCTTTCCGAGCAGTCCTGTGAGACGGTTATAGCCGCATGCAAGGCTGCCAAGAAATACGGGACCATAGTTTCATATGACCTTAATTACCGTCCTTCCATGTGGAGCGCCATAGGAGGACAGGCCAAGGCGCAGGAAGTCAATAAGGAAGTTGCAAAGTATGTTGATGTTATGATAGGAAATGAGGAAGATTTTACTGCATGCCTTGGTTTTAAGATCGAAGGTAATGATGCGGATCTTAAAGAGCTTAATCTGGACGGATATAAAAAGATGATAGGAGAGGCTGCAAAAGCATATCCCAATTTCAAGGCCGTGGCTACCACGCTTCGAACCGTCCGCAGTGCCACCGTAAATGACTGGAAAGCCATCTGCTGGGCAGACGGAGAGATTTTCATGTCGAAGGAGTATAACGGCCTGGAGATCATGGACCGTGTGGGCGGCGGGGATTCCTTTGCATCGGGACTGGTATACGGACTTATGACCACTCAGGATGCGGAAAAGGCCGTTAACTACGGAGCAGCTCACGGTGCGCTGGCAATGACTACACCCGGTGATACCTCCATGGCTTCAAAAGAAGAGGTTGAGGCGATAATGGGCGGTGCGGGTGCCCGCGTAAAACGCTGAGCAGACGTCTGTGTAATAGGTATGATAATGTGAATATTTCAGCATAAGGAGAAAAACATGAGCGCAAGATCGGATGAAGTTTTTGAAAGATTCAGTAAGGTGGGGATAATCCCTGTTGTGGTCCTGAATGACGAAAAGGATGCAGAGCCTCTTGGAAGAGCCCTTATGGAAGGCGGACTGCCTGCAGCGGAAGTGACTTTCCGCACAGCTGCCGCAGAGGGCGCGATACGTATATTGGCTGAGAAGTTTCCGGACATGCTCGTAGGGGCGGGGACCGTGCTCACCATCGATCAGGTGGACCGTGCGGTGAATGCGGGAGCAAAGTTCATAGTATCGCCCGGGTTTGATAAGGAAGTGGTGGAATACTGTCTGTCAAAGGATATACCCGTATGTCCCGGTACCCAGACAGCCAGCGAGATGATACAGGCTCTCAAGCTGGGACTTACACATGTGAAGTTCTTCCCTGCCGAAAATGCGGGCGGACTTAAAATGATAAAGGCCATAGGAGCTGCCCTTACCGCACTCAGGTTCATGCCTACCGGAGGCATCAGTGCTTCCAATGTAAAAGAATATCTGGCATCGGATAAGATATTCTGCTGCGGCGGTTCATGGATGGTAAAAGGAGATATGATAAAAGCGGGAGCTTTTGATGAGATAAAGACAAAGGTTTCTGAGGCTGCAGCGATAGTAAAGGAGATACGTTCTTGAAAAAGGATGCATTGAACATATATGATATCGCGGAGATGGCGAAAGTTTCCATAGCCACGGTCTCACGTGTGGTGAACGGATCCGAGAAAGTGTCTGAGGCCACACGGAAAAAAGTCCTTGCCGTGATAGATGAGGTGGGATATACACCGAATGTATTTGCACAGGGGCTGGGCCTTAAGACCATGCATACCGTAGGCATACTGGTGCCGACCATAGCCGATCATTATATGGCTTCGGCTGTGGCATATCTTGAAAAGGAGCTCATGAAATACGGTTATGACTGTATCTTAAGCTGCAGCGGTTTCGAAGCTGAGGGAAAGCTTGCCAAAACGGATATGCTTCTGTCAAAGCATATAGACAGCCTTATATTTGTAGGCTCCACATATGCGGGAGACGGGAGTGATGAATCTGTAACTGATTATATACGCAATGCCGCAAAGCGCGTGCCTGTTTTTATCATCAACGGAGATATCAACGGGGAAAATGTTTATGCTACCGTGAGCGGTGATGAAGAAGCGGTTTACGAAGCGGCAAAACAGCTGATAGCAGGTGGACGCAGGAATATAATCTTTATCACGGATTCCCGCAGTTACAGCTCAAACCAGAAAAGAAAAGGCTACGAGCGCGCAATGAAAGAGGCCGGTCTTGATACGGAGAACGGGACCGTGTATGTAGAGAACGATTTTCATGCCGTCAGGGATGCTCTTACAGAACTTGGCGGGACATATGACGGAGTGATATCGGCGAATGATAATATTGCGGTAGGCGTCGTAAAGTATGCCGTTTCCAAAGGACTTTCGATCCCTGAGGATATAGAGATCATAGGATATAACAACTCCATGCTGGCTATGGCAAGCACGCCCGAGATCACCAGTATAGATAATCATACGGCCGATGTATGCCGTGATACTGTGGAGCGTATAATGCATGTACTTGATGAGGACGGAGACACTCCGGCGCAGAAGATCGCGGTTAAGTGCGACCTTATACCAAGGGAAACTACAGTAAGAAGATAACGATATCAGGATCAAAATATAAAAAAGCGGAGAGGATGATAAAAATGAGAAATTTTATGGATAAGGATTTTATGCTGTATAACGAGACTGCAAAGCATCTGTTTCATGATTATGCCAAAGACCTGCCTATAATCGATTATCACTGTCATATCTCGCCGCAGGAGATATATGAGGACCGCCGTTATGAGAATATCGCACAGATATGGCTCGGAGGACAGAATCCCGACGGAAGCTATGCGGGGGATCATTATAAGTGGCGTCTTATGCGTTCAAACGGTGTACCCGAGGAAAAAGTCACGGGTAATGCCGATCCTTACGAGAAATTCCTTGAGTTTGCAAAGACTCTGGAGATGGCTGTAGGAAATCCCATGTATCACTGGTCACATCTGGAGCTTAAAAAATATTTCGGTATAGATACACCTCTTACGGAAGATAATGCGAAGGAGATATGGGACAGGACTTCCGAAATGCTTAAAAACGATCCTGATCTGTCAGCCAGAGGGATAATAAGGAGATCCAATGTTGCATATGTGGGAACCACTGACGATCCTGTCGACAGCCTTGAGTGGCATGAGAAGCTGGAAAAAGAGGAAAAGAGCTTTTGCGTGAGACCCTCGTTCCGTCCCGATAAAGCTGTTAATATCACCAAGAACGGCTTTGCGGCCTATATAGACAAGCTTGCAAAAAGCGTCGGAAAAGAAAGCTTAGACAGCGTGGATGAAGTGTGCGATGCACTTGCGAAGCGTCTGGATCACTTTATGGCGCACGGATGCAAGGCAACGGATCACGGCCTTGACTATGTCATGTTCAGAAAAGGCAGCAATACAGAGGCCGAGGCAGCATTTAAAAAGGCCATGAAGGGTGAGAAGCTGAGCATAGAGGAGGCAGAGGTCTATCAGACAAAGCTTTTACTCTTCCTCGCAAAGAAATATCATGAGAAAAATGTGGTTATGGAGATACATTACTCCTGCACGCGTAATGTGAATGAGCGTGTATGTTCCGCCCAGGGGCCTGATACAGGTTATGACATGATAGCAAAGAGCAGCTGCGGAGACGAGCTTGCAGCATTTTTCTCGGAACTTGATAAGACAAAGGAACTTCCCAGGACTATAGTATTTTCACTGGATCACAATGATTTTAACCAGATATCGACCTGCCTTGGCGCTTTCCAGTCAGAGGAGATAGCAGGAAAGATGCAGCTTGGTGCGGCATGGTGGTTTCTGGATTCCAGGGACGGGATGGAAGAACAGATGCGTTCTCTCGGTAATCTGGGTCTTCTTGGGAATTTTGTCGGCATGCTTACGGATTCACGTTCCCTTCTGTCCTATACAAGACATGAATATTTCCGCCGTATAGCCTGCAACCTTATCGGAAAATGGGTAGAGGACGGAGAATATCCCTGCAATGAAAAGAGCCTGAAAAAGATCATCGAAGGGATCTCATATTATAATGCCAAAAAGTATTTCGGGATCTGAAGATAAAAAAGTTTGCATTTTAAAATATAGTGTAGTATAATCCGTTCTGAACTGGAATATTTTGATCATTTCTTTGTTTTTTGTGTCTGGAGAACCCCGGTATTATAAATGCATGAGTGGATCTGCCAACAGGATAATCGTGAAAGATCAGCTTATCAATTTTTTTATTTGTCTTGGGAGGTTATATAATGGCAAATATGAGAGAGAGGTATGAGACTCTGTCCCTTGTTGACCTGAAGGAGATTGCCAAAGTCAGAGGGATCAAGGGTGTTTCTGCCATGAAAAAAGCCGATATCATCGAGGCTATGGTAGAAAAAGATGAAGAGGAATCAAAAACAGCACAGCCTGCTGCTGAACAACAGGCAGCACCGTCGGCACCGGCTCCGGCAGCCGAAAAGAAGTCTGATAATGTGCCTGCGGCATCTGCTCCGGCTGCTAACGGAAAGAAACAGCCTGCAGCATTTTCTTCCGCTCCCGCCCACAGTGATGGCGGCGAAAAGAGAAAGGTCGATGTGGAGCTGCTCTCAGCCGATGAGATAAAGGAATTAGACAGCGGCCAGGAAGTAGGCGGCATACTTGAAGTTATGTCGGACGGCTTTGGATTCATACGCTGTGAGAATTTCCTTCCGGGCCAGAATGATGTTTATGTTGCTCCCAGCCAGATAAGAAGATTCGGTTTAAAGACCGGTGATATCCTTAAAGGACATACCCGCATAAAGACAGAAAAAGAAAAGTTTGCCGCACTGCTGTATCTGACCAGCGTGAACGGTTTTGATCCCGAGACTACATCCAAGAGATTCAATTTCGAGGATATGACTCCCATATTTCCAAATGAAAAGATACATCTTGAGAGACCGGGGGCACCGGTATCCATGCGTATCATGGATCTTATAAGCCCCATAGGCAAGGGACAGCGCGGTATGATCGTATCCCAGCCCAAGGCAGGTAAGACTACGCTGCTCAAGGATGTGGCAAAGTCAGTAAAGCTTAACCATCCCGATATGCATATGATAATCCTTCTTATAGATGAGCGTCCCGAGGAAGTTACCGATATGAAGGAAGAAGTTGGCGGTCCCGGAGTGGAGATCATCTATTCTACTTTTGATGAGACGCCCGAGCATCATAAGCGTGTTGCCGAGATGGTAGTGGAGCGTGCGAGACGTCTTGTGGAGTATAAAAAGGATGTCATAATCCTTTTGGATTCCATCACAAGGCTTACCCGTGCATATAACCAGGTAGTTCCGCCCAGCGGACGTACGCTTTCCGGCGGTCTGGATCCCGCGGCCATGCATCCGCCCAAGAGATTCTTCGGTGCAGCCCGTAATATGCGCGAGGGAGGCAGCCTTACCATTCTGGCTACCGCACTGGTAGATACGGGAAGCAAGATGGATGATGTGGTTTATGAGGAATTCAAAGGCACCGGTAATATGGAACTCGTTCTTGACCGTAAGCTTTCCGAACGCAGGATATTCCCTGCCATAGATATACCCAAGTCTTCCACCCGCCGTGAGGATCTTCTGCTCACACCGGAGGAAATGGAAGCGATGAGCACCATCCGCAAGGCCATAAACGGTGTCCGTCCCGATGATTCGGTTGACAAGATAATCGACATGTTCGCACGTACCACCAATAACAGGGATTTTGTCCATCTGGTGGAAAAAACAAGATTTTATTGACATGTGAAGCATGCTGTGATATAGTTTAAAAGCTGTTTTTAACCAAGGAGTGTCCCACACACATATACAGAAATACCCTTATGTATCTGTGAGGCGGGAAGAAGGAGTGAAAAATGAGAGAAGGAATACATCCTGAATACTATCAGGCAACTGTCACCTGCAACTGCGGTAACACTTTCGTGACCGGAAGCACCAAGAAAGAGATCCACGTGGAAATCTGCTCTAAGTGCCATCCTTTTTATACCGGTCAGCAGAAAGCAACACAGGCAAGAGGCCGTGTTGATAAGTTCAATAAGAAGTACGGAACAGGCAAGTAGGACAGAAGGTTCAAAAAGTGAAATGAGGTTGGGATGGCGTATGTTCATCTCAACCTTTTTCGTTATCTTAAGGAGAATCATATGGCGAAAAGAAGACGCAGGAGCGTTTTTTCCGGAATAGGCGGGCAGGCTGTCTTAGAAGGCGTTATGATGCGCAACAGACAGGAATATGCCATAGCCGTACGCAAGCCTGACGGGAGCATAGGCGTGGAAATAAAGCAGCTGGAGGATAAGAAGAACAAGCTGCTCAGAAAAATACCGCTGGTACGCGGAGTGATAGCTTTTGTGGAGTCGCTGATGCTGGGGATGGATATCCTCTCTTATTCTGCGGCTTTTTTTGACGATGAGGAAGAAGAGGAAAAAGCCGGGAATAAAAAGAGCCTGATGGAAAAGCTTTTTAAGGATAAGGCAGAAGATGTGGTGATGGCACTTACCGTACTGTTTTCGATCGCCTTTGCGATACTTCTTTTTATGGTGCTGCCGTATGCGGTATCGGAACTTCTGGGAAAATATATCAGGAACAAGTCACTGATCCTTCTGATAGAAGGAGCGCTGCGCATACTGATATTCGTGCTCTATGTGGCAGGTATCGCTCTTATGAAGGATATACGCAGGCTTTACCAGTATCATGGAGCGGAGCATAAATGTATCAATTGCGTGGAGACGGGAAGGCCTCTTACTGTGGAGAATGTAATGAGATCCTCACGTTTTCATAAACGCTGCGGGACCAGTTTTATGCTTTTTGTGGTAGTCCTGGGAGTGATACTCTGTTTCTTCATACGTACCGAGATCTGGTGGCTTAAGATAGTCATACGCCTGGCTCTGGTGCCTGTTATTGCGGGTATCGCTTTTGAACTGCTGCAGCTTGCGGGAAAAAAAGAGAGTTTTCTTTTATCCCTTATATCCACACCGGGGCTTCTTCTCCAGAAGGTTACTACCAAAGAGCCGGATGAGAGCATGGTTGAGGTGGCTATAGCCGCAACGGAGGCTGTATTTGACTGGGAGGCATTTCAGAAGAAGCACTTTAAGACAAAAATGGTTAAAAAAACACGTACCGAAGCTGACGGCCGTGAGGTGGAGACCGGTGAAGATACCATGCAGATAGATGTGCTTGAGATAGAAGATATGCTGCGAAGCGGTTATACCGGCGTGATCAACAGGGATGCGATAAACAGAGAGCTTCAGGGTGGTGCGGCTGATATGGGATACGATCCTTACGCTGACATGAACGGCACCGTAAACGGCAGTATGAACCGCAATGTAGGCGGCAGTATGAACGGATATATGGGCGGAAACGGCTATAACGGTAACGGATATGCCGGAAACGGATACAACGAAAACGGATATACAGGCAACGGCTATGACAGTAATGTTTACGGCGAAAACAGTTATGCCGGTAACGGCAGCGATGAAAATGAATATAACGGCTATGATGAAGATATGTATAACGGCAGCGGATATTATGAGAACGGATACGGCAATAACGGATACAATGGCAACAAATGGGGTCAGGGACAGTGACATACAAAGAGGCCTGCAATGAGGCTGTAAGACGGCTTGAGGCAGCACAAGTTCCGGAGGCAAAGGAAAACGCGCTTCTTTTACTTGAACATGTATGCGCTGCGAAACGGCAGGATCTGTACCTGCATCCCGATCGTGTGCTGGATGAAGATGAACAGGCAGAGCTTGATAAGCTGATATCGGCGCGGGCAGAGCGGATCCCGCTTCAGCAGCTGACAGGCACACAGTTTTTTATGGGCCTTGAGTTTTGCGTTAACGGATCTGTGCTGATACCCAGACAGGATACGGAGGTTTTAGCCGAGCGGGTATTAAAAGACGGAGTAAGCGGAAAGAGACTGCTGGATCTGTGTACGGGAAGCGGCTGCATACTTATAAGCATCGCCTGTATCGGAAAGGCTTCCTATGCGGCAGGCTGTGATATTTCTGCAAAAGCCTTATCCGTGGCAGAGGAGAATGCACGTATACTTGGTGTGGATGCTGTGTTTTATGAAGGTGATCTGTTTGGGGCATTGCCGGATACTCTTAAGGGAAGCTTTGATGTTATCACCGCCAATCCCCCTTACATAAGGAGCGGAGATATCGCAGGCCTTATGCCGGAGGTAAGGGAACATGAACCCATAGGGGCACTGGACGGCGGAGAAGACGGACTTGTCTTTTACAGACGTATAGCCGCGGAGGCAGAAGAATGGCTTGCTAAAGGGGGCCGCATTTATATGGAGACCGGCTGCGACCAGGCTGAAGCCGTCTGTGATATCTTCGCAGGAAGAGCTTATAAAGATATTGAAGTGATAAAGGATTATGCAGGGTTGGACAGGGTAGTCTGCTGCAGTAATAAGGAGAGACAGATATGTTCGGACAATTGGAAGATATAGAAAGAAGATTTGAAGAAGTATTAAATGAACTTGCCGAGCCGGGTACTACCGGAGATCAGAAGCGTTTTCAAAAGCTGATGAAGGAGCAGGCAGATCTGACGCCGCTTGTAGAGGCGTACAGGGAGTATAAGAAGTCCAGGCAGGATGCAGAGGATGCCATAAGTATGTTGGAAGAAGAGAAGGATCCCGATATGAGGGAGATGCTCAAAGAAGAACATGCCGCTGCAAAGGAAAAAGAGGCGGAGCTCGAGGAGAGGCTTAAGGTCCTTCTTTTACCCAAGGACCCCAATGATGATAAGGATGTTGTGGTGGAGATACGTGCGGGAGCCGGCGGTGATGAGGCTGCTCTTTTTGCTGCTGAGTTATACCGGATGTATGCGCACTTTGCCGAGAGCCGCAGGTGGAAGACAGAACTTGTAAATGCCGATGAGACCGGTATAGGCGGTATGAAGGAAGTGGAATTTATCGTGAGCGGTAACGGGGCATATTCGGTCCTGAAATATGAGAGCGGTGTACATCGTGTACAGCGTGTGCCGGAAACCGAAAGCGGAGGACGTATCCATACATCCACAGCTACGGTGGCTGTTATGCCGGAAGCAGAGGATGTGGAAGTCGAGATAGATGAAAAGGATATAAGGATAGACGTTATGCGTGCATCCGGAAACGGCGGGCAGTGCGTTAATACCACTGACTCAGCTGTGCGCCTTACCCATTATCCTACAGGTATAGTGATCTATTCACAGACGGAAAAGAGCCAGATACAGAATAAGGAAAAGGCTTTTGCCCTTCTGCGTGCAAAGCTTTACGATCTGGAGTGCCAGAAAGCCCATGATGCAGAGGCAGATCTGAGACGCAGCCAGATAGGTACAGGGGACCGCTCGGAAAAGATCCGTACCTATAATTTCCCGCAGGGAAGGGTTACGGATCATCGTATAGGGCTTACGCTTTACAAGATAGATAAGATAATGGACGGTGATCTGCAGGAGATCATAGATGCCTGCATCACGGCCGACCAGGCAGCGAAGCTTTTAAAGATGGGAGAGAGTGCATAAATTGGATACCGGCAGAGGGAAAAGAAAGATCAACGGAATGGATGTGCTGGAAGCTCTTAAGGACATCCTGCTCATCGTTACACTGTGCTGTTTTGCCATAGCTGTTATCGCCACGGTAAAATCAGAGGTTGATAAGAAACGTAACCGGGATGAGACCGATGAACTGCGCCGCAGGGTGGCAGCTGTTCAGGTTCAGGATGATGTTCAGGATAATGTTAAGGTTGTAACGGTGCCTGTAACGGGTGACAGTAATGAGACGACAGCAGCGGATGAAGAGGAAGAGATCATACCCGATCCCGTGATACTGGATGAATATAAGGAGCTTTATGATGAAAATCCGGATCTGGCCGGATGGATCAGGATCGATGATACCAGGATAGATTATCCGGTTATGCAGACCTTTGGCGAGAATGAATGGTACTATCTGGATAAGAGCTTCTCAAAGACCAGGAATTCAAACGGAAGCCTGTTTGCAGATCCGTCTTGTACAATCGGCACAGGAAGTGTAAAATATGACTACAGGGACGGTACCCGTCCGTCCACCAATATAATAATATTCGGACACAGGATGAACAACGGTGATATGTTCGGGGGCCTTGGAAAGTATCTTAAAAAGGATTACGGAATGGCCCACAATATCATTTATTTTGATTCGCTTTATGAGCACAGGGAATATGAGCTTTTAGCAGTGTTCAGATCAAAGATCTTCTATAAAGACGAAGATGTGTTCAAATATTATCAGTTTACTGCTGCCTCAACAAAGGCAGAATTCGAAGAATCATATAACAGTATCAAAGAACAGGCAGTGTATGATACGGGTGTGGAGGCACAGTGGGGTGATGAATTCATAACCTTATCAACCTGTGATCATTATACTGCAAACGGACGGCTGGTGGTTGTGGCAAAAAGAACAGATAATAAAAAATGATGTATAATATAGGGGGCTTATATGAAGAAAAAAGTCGCTGTATTTACAAACGGATGGAGTGATGATTATCTGGATTTTGCATTGGAAGGTATCAAAAGACGCGCATCCGAGGATAACATCGACGTATTTATCTTTCTTGACTACACTTCTTATGACAAGACTCCCGAAGATATAAGCGGCGAGTTAAATATCCTGAATCTTCCCGTGCTTTCGGATTTCGACGGCATACTTCTTATGGGGAACACCCTGAATAATGCAGGTGAGAATCAGATCCTTCGTGAAAAGCTACTTAAGACGGAGGTTCCTTCACTGTGTCTTGAATATGTGCTCGATGGTATAAACTGCATAAGGACCGAAAATATAAACGGCATGAAGGAACTCATGGAGCATTTGATAAGCGTTCATGGTATGAAGGATGTATTCTGGATCGGAGGACCCGGTGATAACGAAGACAGCCGGGACAGATATCAGGCAGTGAAAGATGTTATGCAGGAGCACGGTCTGAGCCTTGATCCGGAAAAATGTTTTGACGGAAGCTGGAGTTACGCCATAGTTGAGGAACAGCTGCCGGATATCATTGTGAAGATGAAGAAGCTTCCCGATGTATTTGTATGTGCTAATGACTCCATGGCATTGGGAGCCTGTGCCGCATTGGATAAGGCAGGTTACGAAGTACCAGGGGATGTGGTTGTTACGGGCTTTGATAATCTGATGAGCGGGAATCATTTTTCACCGATACTGACATCGGTGGACCGCGGATGGAATGAAAGAAGCTATCAGGCAATGGACAGTCTGATAGAGCTTATGAACGGCGGGGAGAACTTTGGGGATAAAGTATATCACTCGACTTTTGATAAGGGTGAAAGCTGCGGCTGTTCGCTGGGTGATGAAGGTATAAGGATACAGAAGGAAGCGCGGAAGAGTGCTTTTCAGGTACCTATAGAGAGGACTATTTTTGACTGGCACCTTATAGAGATCGATGAATCGGTCGCCAATGTTAAGACGCCTGAAGATATCCATACCTCTTTTTCCGGAATGTGGGAAAAAAGCCATGTTTATGAGGGGAATGATTTTTACATCTGTCTGGACAGGTCTTTTATTGATTCGATGGAAGGCAGTGAGAAATGCATCACCGAAGGATATAGCGATACTATAGATATTATTTATGGGATGAAGGATGGAAAAACTGTACCCAGGACCACGATCTCCGTAAATGATATAGTGCCCGGATATGATCCTGATTCCGTTCATACCGATATGTATCTGATGGTGCCTCTTCATATGGGAGCAGAGAGCTTCGGATATTACGTGAGTAAGAATAAATTCAGTATTATCAAGGATTTTTATCTTAACTCACTTACAAGGCATATCACTACAGGCCTTGCCAGGGCGCGCCAGAATATAAGGCTCGAGAAACTGAACCGTATCCTTGCGGATATATCGGTAAGGGATGAGCTCACCGGTCTTTATAACAGGATGGGATATGAGAAGATAGTGATCCCTTATCTGGATGAGCTGCGCAATAATAAACATAAATCAGTGATCATGGTTGCGGATATCAACAGGATGAAGGTTATAAATGACGAGTTTGGTCATCTTCAGGGTGATACGGCTATCAAGATCGTTGCCAATGTGATAAAGAGTACTGTTCCCGGCAGCTGGAAGGCTGTGAGATACGGCGGTGATGAATATGTTATCATAGGAGAGTATGATATAGCCGGAGATATAGAGTCTGTAAAAATCGGCATAATCGATAAGGCCAGGCGTGTATCGGAAGATCTGAACCTGCCTTTCAGGCTGAGTGTGAGCGTAGGCTACGTGATCATCGAGCCCGAAAATGCACTTGGGAATGAGGAATACTTCCGCATGGCTGATGAAGCCATGTACGAGATGAAGCAGGAAGCCCACAGGAAAGAGCAGTAGAAAGATCACATACGTGCTAAGGATATGCCATAGGGATTCAGAGCATCCCTGTGGCTTTTTTTGATTATATCGCGGTATTTGGTGGGAGTCATGCCCATGAATTTTTTAAAGATGCGGTTATAGTAGCTGGCGTTATTAAAGCCGACCGCTTCGGAGAGGCTCTGCATGGTATCGGCGGAAGAGTCGCTTCGCTGCATGCGCTTTGCAGATTCAAAGATCCGGTGGGTCAGCAGATAGTCGAAGGGGGATCCGCCTGTACTGCGTTTGAAGCAGCGACAGCATTCGCTTTTGCTGACATGTATGCTGCCGGCGATATCGTCTAAGGTGATGGCTTTTGAGAAGTGGCTGTGAATGTAATCCATAGCATCCTTTACACGCTGCTCATCGGTCAGTGAATGATCGTTTTCTTTTATCTGATCACCTGCATTTTCCAGCAGTTTAAGCCAGAGAGCACATAAGAGGCTCTTTGTCTGCAGCTCGTAGCCGTAGGCTTTGTTGAGGTTCACATCCAGTATGGTGTCAACATTTTCCAATGCCCTGCGCCCGTAGGCATCATCACGTTTTAATATCATGCAGGGAAGGGCAGCGGAATCCGTAAGAGGTGTGTAGTACTTGGCTGCGAGGAAAGAATCATCTTTTTCAAAAAGATATGCCGGGTGAAAGAGGATGGAGAGGATCACACAATCATGCTTTGGATCAGCAGGCTTTATCGAGTGCAGACGGCCCTGGTTTATCCATATGGCGTTGCCCTCATTAAGCGTATACTCCTCTTCACCTATCTGAAATACGGCGCTGCCGCTGCGCAGCAGATCGATCTCCATGACATCATGCCAGTGAGTACGCACACTGTCCATGAACATCCTGTGCATGTCCACATAATAGACACCCACCGGATAATCCATATTCGTATGTTCGAAATAGTCCTCAAAATTATCCTTAAGCATGCGCTTATTATAGCATTAATGCGCTCTGCGGGCAAATCGGTGTACAGGAGGGGAGTGCTGTGGTATCATATTTTGTGTTTCGATATGATGAAAGCCGTTTATACGGCGGATATACGGAGGAAGATATGGCAAGAGAGTATTGGAAGCCTTCTAATATGCTTTATCCCGTGCCTGCGGTGCTGGTGTGCTGCAGGGACACCGACGGACGGGATAATGTGATGACTGCGGCCTGGGCAGGGACGATATGTTCCGATCCCGTGATGGTATCGGTTTCGATACGGAAGGAACGTTTCTCGTACGATATGATAAAACGAAGCGGGGAATTTACACTCTGCCTTACCACCGAAAAGATGGCGAAGGCTGTGGATTATGTGGGAGTAAAGAGCGGAAGGGATATCGATAAATTTGCGCTTAAGGGTGATCTTAAGCTTACGAAGATACCATCGCAGAAAGTGAAGGCGCCCGGGGTGGCAGAAAGTCCGGTATGCCTGGAATGTGTGACGAAGCAGGTGATAGAACTCGGAAGCCATGATATGTTCGTAGCAGAGGTGGTCTGTACGAATGTTGATACTGAATACATGGACGAAAAGGGACGCTTTGATCTGTCTAAGGCAGGTCTTATGACATATTCTCATGGTGAATACTATGGGTTGGGAGAGTATCTGGGCAGGTTCGGGTACTCAGTAAAGAAGAAAAAATGATAAGGGGGTAAATGTGATGGGCAGAAATCATGAAGTGACCAAAGAACAGCCGTTACTTAATGCAGAGGGCAATATCAATGAGCCCGGATGGGCAAGAAAGCAGGTATGGCGGTATAACAGGAATGCCATAAAAGCACCGGCTTTCCGCATAAAGGAATGGGATTATTATCTTGTGATGGGGCAGGGATTTGCAGCAGCCTTTACCGTATCGGATGACGGTTATATAGGACTTCAGTCGGTATCCTTCCTGCAGTGGGGCAATATGAACAGGCAGGATACCAGATCGCAGATCAACGGTTTTCCGATGGGGAGCATGAAGCTTCCAAAGGACTCATCGGAGGGGATAACATGCTTTAAGGATAAGGATCTGAGGATCAGATTTGATGCGCTGAGCGGTGAAAGAAGGATACGCTGTGTTTATAATGACTTTGCAGACGGCAAGCCGCTTAAGTGTGACATACGTCTGGCACAGCCGGAAATGGATAGCATGGTGATCGCCACACCCTGGGACAAGGCAGGACACTTTTACTACAATCAGAAGATCAACACCATGCGTGCATACGGTTATGTGATATTCGGTGATAAGAGATTTGTACTGGATCCGAGGACAGACTTCGGTACACTGGACTGGGGCAGAGGCGTATGGACCTACGATAATACCTGGTACTGGGGATCGGGGAATGCCGATATAGACGGGCACAGCTTTGGCTTTAATATAGGTTACGGCTTCGGAAATACAAAGGCGGCATCGGAGAATGCACTGTTCTACGACGGAAAGGTGCATAAGCTGGACGATGTGGAGTTTCATATACCGGAGGATTCCTATATGAAACCCTGGGAGTTCACCTCCTCCGACGGACGATTCGAGGCAGACTTTACGCCGGTTATGGACCGCGAAGCCAATATGGATTTTAAAGTGATCATCTCCGACCAGCATCAGGTATTCGGCAGGATAAACGGAAAAGCTGTTCTTGACGACGGTACAGTGATAGAAATGAAGGATATGATGTGTTTTGCGGAGAAAGTTCATAATAAATACTGATCATAATATATGCTTGTCATTCCGGCAGGCATATATTATAATTCGTGAGTATTTTTTGTATTGAAAGGAGAAAACTATGAAACGCAGAAGTGTAACACGGGCATTGGCACTTGCAATGAGCCTGATAATGCTTTCGGGCGAGGCAATGCCTGCATTCGCTGCAGGGAGTGAGGGCAGTGGCACACAGATTGAGGAGACTGCGGCTTTAGAAGAGACGACTGAAGATGATGAGGAAGAAGCTGCCGCTGAAGAAAGTGTATCGGAGGACAGCGCGGTATCGGAAGATGCGGCTGTATCCGGAAATGAAGCTGTATCCGAAAACAAGGCGGTTTCAGAGAATGAGGCTGTTTCGGATAATGAGGCGGAAGAGGAAGAGGCTTCTGAAGAAGACAGTACCGAGGGTGATGAGGATGTACCTGAAGAGGAGATATCTGAAGCAACACCTGACAGTGATTTTCAGTGGAACGGAAATATCATAACCAAATATGTCGGAGCAGCTACTGAAGTTGTAATTCCGGCCAGGGCTATTGAGATCGGAGAGAATTCCTTCAAAGGGTCGGCTGTAACTACGGTTACTTTTGAAAAAGCCGAGAATCTTGTGACCATAGGACCTTATGCATTTAATGGGTGTGTAAATCTTAAGGGTTTTGTAATACCTTCTGCTGTACGGAAGATCGGTGGACATGCATTTGAAGGATGTACATCGATTACCGAGATAACTTTTCCCGATGGCGTAATATTGGATGGGGATGCAGCATTTAAAAATTGTACTTCTTTGACTACCGTAAAGAATGTAACAGGGGGCATAGTATTCAATTCGAGAGATCTGTTTAAAAAGCCTACATTTGAAGGATGCAGCGCTCTGACCGTGATCGGGTTTGCACCCGGGATCAATAAGATCCCGGCCGAGCTTTTTAACGGCTGTATAGCTTTAAGGAGTGTTACCATACCCGGATCAGTAAGTAATATAGAAAAATACGCATTTTATGGCTGTTCGGCCCTTACGGATTTTTATTTTGAAAGCTCAAATAATCTCACGGAAATAGGGGATTATGCTTTTAGTGAAAGTATCAGTCTGAGAAATTTTGCCATACCGTCAAGCGTAAAGCGTATAGGCGGGCATGCATTTGAAGGCTGTTCATCACTCACTGAGATCACTCTCCCCACAAATGTATTACTGAATGGAGATGCAACATTTAAAAACTGTTCTTCCCTGGCTGCCGTAAAGAATATAACCGGAGGTATAGTATTCAAGTCGAGAGATCTGTTTAAGAAGCCGCCGTTTGAGGGATGTACTGCTTTGTCTAAT
The DNA here is from genome assembly GCA_902779395.1 of uncultured Lachnospiraceae bacterium. Taxonomy (GTDB): domain Bacteria; phylum Bacillota; class Clostridia; order Lachnospirales; family Lachnospiraceae; genus NK4A136. Next base: position 20,502 of record CACZBK010000031.1, read on the forward strand.
CTGGAGTTCAGTTCCAAAATGACTAAGATCCCAGCAGATCTCTTTGAAAAGTGTGTGAGTATCCGCAGCATTACTATACCAAACAGTGTAAAGACTATCGGAGCCAATGCCTTTAACGGATGTACTGCTCTCAGAGAGATACATTTACCTTCAAAACTGAAAAAAGTGAAGGAAAGTGCATTTAAAGATTGTATTAGTATAACTGAAGTGTATTATGGCGGTAAGTCTTCCAGAGATAAGATAAAAAGGGCCAGTGAAAAGAATAATGATCCTCTCTTTGCAGTGGAATGGATAAAAGAAAACAGATTGAATGAACCGGCAACCGGCGAACTTACAGTGAACGGTGTTAAGGTCAGCTCGCTCAAGGCGGCTTTTAAGCTGATGAATGATAAAGAGACGAGATACGTGATAGAGCTGCAGAGCGATCTTAAGGGTGAAAAGAATCTGACAATACCAAAGAGCGCAAAATCCGTTACCATAAACGGTAACGGGCATGTTGTAGAGATCACCGGCAGCAAGCTTACATCCAATGCGCTGCTTTTTATCGGTAATGTAAGGTTCCGTACAACAGATAAAAAGGGAAAACCCTGCAAGTTTACGATCAATGCCAAGGAGGGGATGGCTGTTAATCTGGGTGTAAGTTTTGATACAGCATCTACTATAGTCAGATCAGCTGAGGGGGTGACTGTTTCCGGCGTGCTGGAGGCAAAAAGTATCAGCTGCAAGCAGCTAAGCATAGCCGGTACCCTGAAGGCTGTTAAGGATTGCAATATAAGCGTAAAGAAAAGGTTATACGGAGAGGGCGGAGCGATAGAGCTTGCAGAAGGCTTTAAGCCGATCAAGATCAGTGGCATAGTTGAAGGAAAGGTAAAGTTTACAGGTGCAAAGCAGGCAGAAGGAACACAGATACTCAAGACATCCGCAAAGAAGGTAAGAGAAGATATCCTGATGTCATCATTTGATGTGAGCGGCATAAATACTTCTGCTATCGGTGCACATCTGTATTATAATAATGGCAAGGCATGTATCTTTCCTGATGCCGTAAGCTTTAACGGAAGAGCTTATGGTACATGGAAATCTGCTGTAGCCGCTATGAACGCTGCACAGAAGGAAGCGAAGAAGAACAAGACAAAAGCATCATTCAATGTGTACTTAAATACGGATGTAGATCTGAACGGTAAGTTCCTGCTTCCCAAGAAGGGCTATGAGAGTATAACCATTAACGGCGGCGGGCACAGCATGAAGTTTACAAGTGATATTACCCTGACCGGAAATACTGATTTTGCCGGAGTTGTCCTGATAAAAGTAAACAAGAAGGGTGAGCAGGTTAAAGGTAAGATAAAGAAGGGTAAGTTCACCCTTACCGGAGCGGGAGAGACATTCTGAAAGCATCAGAACAAAAATGAGATTATACATCAAAGAATTAAGAGAAGAGAAGGGACTGACACAGAAGGAGCTTGCCGATCTGTGTCATGTCTCTTTTCAGACCATAAGCAAATGGGAAAATGGTATCAATTATCCGGATATCACACATATCCCCAGGCTCAGTGATATATTCGGCGTGAGCGCCGATGTGATACTGGGCCTGGTTCCTTTTGAGAATAAGGACGAGCGAAAAAAATATGATGAGGCAGAATTCTGGGCGGACAAAAGAGATGTCGTTAAGATCTGGAAGAACCTCTATTGGAATGATGATTATTTTAAATTCTTTATAAAAGATGTGCTGGGATTTCGTAAAGCGGTTAAGGTTTTGGACTTCGGCTGCGGCTACGGATTCCTGGGAATGAAGATGCTTCCGCTTTTGCCAAAGGGCAGCAGTTATACCGGGATAGAGCTGGACAGATCGCAGACAGAAGAAGCGGAAGGTTATTTTTCAAAAACAGATTATGCTTATCGTTTTATCTGTGAGGATATGTATGATTATGAGCCGGATGAAAAATATGATCTGGCAGTCGCATTATTTCTGATCTCTTATCTTCCCGAACCTGAAAAGCTTATAAGGAAAATGAAAGCTTCATTAAAACCCGGCGGTATGATACTGCTTATGGATGCAAATATGGAAGTGGAACAGGCAGGTTTTTATTCGGGAGCCGAAGCGCAGGATGAAGGCATGCGCAGGATAGATATGATCCCTTTGTGGGAATATGAATTCACTCATAAAGAGCGTGACTACCGAATGGCAACGAAGCTTCCCTATCTGCTTAAGCAGGAAGGATTTACCCGGCTGCAGGCCAGGATAAGCGATCAGGTAGTGATATATGAGCCGGCAGATCCCGATAAGAAAAAACTCGGAGACATGCTCAGATTCGTATATTCAAAAGAAGATTTTGTTAAGGAAGGTGCGGAATATTTTCTGAAACGCGGGTACAGCAGGCAGCAGGCGGAAGATATGACTGAGTATTTTAAGCGTATGCATGAATATCTGGATTCACAGGAGTCCATAGCAGTAAAAACATCGGGCGTATATTTTGTATACGGCTGCCTTAGGTGAATGAGGGTTCATGTATGGAGCGAAGTAATGAGTCTTATGTCAGATGCGCAGAATGTGATGCTCCGCCGGAAGATGTGGCGTATGATGCAAAGTGCCTGGACCAGCTGAACAGCCATCTGCAGAGCCTGATAGATGAAGGCAGGATACGCTCAGGCAGTTACTGTCTGTGGCGTCATGGGAAAGTATTTGCGGATGCTGCGATGGGAAGCATAGCCTGTGAGTGGATGGGCAATACGGAATTTAAGCCGGATACGCTTTTTGAAATACAGTCGGTTGGCAAAGCTATCACGGCAATAGCTGTGCTTACGCTTTTGGATGACAGACTTTTATATCTTGATCAGCCGGTTGCGGAACTGATAAAGGAATTTGATACCGGAGATTTTAAGAAGATAACGATAAAGCATCTGCTTACGCATACCTCCGGGTTATGTGCTCTGGACGGAAGCTATCCTCAGGATGAGCGCAGATGGTGGGATCACATGGATCCGGCAGATCCCGCAAACAGCTGGCTTTCTGCCCTGGTTAAGACAGGCCTGCATGCGGCTCCGGGAGAAAAATGGATCTATTCTACCGCGGCATATCTGCTGCTTGGTGAAGTGATAAAGCGTCTGTCCGGGATAGAAGCAGAAAGATATATATATGAGAAGATCTTAAAGCCCTGCGAAATGTTTGATACGCACTGGAGAAAGGATGCAACGCATGGGCAGCTTAAGCGTTACAATATCGCAAACGAGACAGATATAGCCATGGCCGAAAGATATGACTTCCTTGGGGAGAGAGCCCTGGCAGCACCAACTTATCAGACCTGGCCCGGGATACCCGATACTGCAGGCGGGGAGATGTCCACCTGCCGTGAGATGATGCATCTGGCAGAGATGATACTGCGTGACGGCATGTACAGAGGAAAGCGTGTTATCGGAAAAGATGCGATCTCTTTATTGTGGACTGATATGCTGCCTTACGATATCAGGGCGGTATCTTACGGTAATGATTCGAGGATCCGGTACGGGGCGGGAATGTGTATATATTCTTCGGATTATGATAAGGATCAGATATTGTCGGAAGGAACCATTTATCATGAAGGCGCCGGAACGAGCGTGTTCTTAGCCGACAGGCAGGAAGACTTTGCAGCTATGTTTCAGACCAGTTTCTGTAAAGAGTTTGACTGGGATGCGCGGGCTGTAAAAGAAGTAGCAACGATCATCCATTCGGGGATATTGTAAAGATCTATAGAGTAAAGTGTTTTGAAAACCAAGGGGAAAACCAGGTCCGTCCCCTTGGTTTTCTGTTGTCTCAGAAACTTCAGTTCGCCCGCCGGGCGAATCGTTCTCGTGAATGCCGTTATTGGAAGTACAGGCATATGGGAATAATATTTTTGTGGAGGTGGAGCCTATGGAAAAGATAAATGAAAAAAAATACAGCCTGCTGCAGAACATCATATACGTATACCGCGGCGTGGCGAAGTATAAGCCGTACCTGATAGCACTGCTGGTACTGTCACTTTTTTGCGGAGCGGGCAGTAAGTTTATCTGGCTGTTTTTAAGCAAGTATATCATCGAGTATATCAGTACCGGGATGAGCGAAGCAGATCTGATAAGGATAGTGCTGATATTATCTGTATCAAATATCATCTGCATGCTGGGACAGAATGCGGTCAGCTTCGGGAAGGAACCGGCTGCTTTTTATGTACGCCCCATGTTCATGCTAAAGCGAAATCGCAAGAATATTGATATGTTTTATGAGAACCTTGAAGACCGCAAGGTGCTGGACGCTGTGGAGAGATCGAAGGCAGCAACCAGAAACGTTGATGTAGGCATAGAAGGGATCATACGCTTTACTCTTGATCTTTGCCGTGGAGCGTTTACCTGTATCGTGGCTGCGATCATCCTGTTAAGGCTGAGCGCTCCCCTGGTACTTCTCGTTATGCTTTTTTGCTTTATAGCATATCTCTCTGCGGATAAAGCCACAAGGCTTGAAAAAATGCTTACTGATGATGATGTAACATATGAAAAGCGAAAGCTGGAACATTTCAAAAAAATAAGCAATGATTTTGCAAACGGAAAGGATATAAGGATCTACGCTGCTGCGGAAAAGCTTAATGAGACACAGAGTAAGCTTCATGAAATACTTCATTCAAAGTATTGCAGGGCGCGCAGTAACTGGCTGCGAAGCGGGCTTTTTACAAGTGCTTTGGAATTGATAAGGGAGGGGATCCTCTATTCGGTACTTATCGGTTTTATCCTTGATAAACGAATAAGTATAGCGGATCTGATGCTATACCTGGGCTGTGTTCATAATATGGCAGAAAGCTTTGCGGATTTTTTAAAGACCTTTGCGAAAATGCGAAGGTGCAGCGCGCAGGTTAACGATTACCGCGCGCTTAATGAATTCTGCGATGAACAGAATAAAGCGGATGATGAGAAGAATGAAGCGGAGTGGGATGAACTGCTATCGGCAAAGGGCTATGAGTTCCGTTTTGATAAGGTGTCCTTTAAATATCCCGGCAGTGAAACATATGCTCTTAAAGATCTGAGCCTGACTTTTACTGCAGGGGAGAAGCTTGCCGTCGTCGGACTAAACGGGGCAGGCAAGACAACGTTTGTAAAGCTGTTGTTAAAACTGTATCATCCGTGTTCCGGAAAGATATACATCAACGGAGTTGATATCGCAGACATACCGGATAAACTGTATTACAGACTTTTTGCTCCGGTCTTTCAGGATATGGAGTGTTATGCTTTTTCGCTAGCCGAAAATATATCCATGAAAAAAGAAGAGGAGACAGATAAGGAGCGTGCAAAGAAATGCATAGAGCAGGCGGGGCTTGGAAATAAGCTGGCCGGATATAAAGAAGGTGTGGATACACAGATGCTCAGGGTGCTTCATGATGACGGTATAGTATTGTCCGGAGGTGAGCTGCAGAAGATGGCACTGGCCAGGGCTTTATATAAGGATGCACCGGTGGTAGTACTTGATGAGCCTGCGGCAGCATTGGATGCGATGGCAGAGAGCAGGATGTATGAAAGCTTCGATACGATGGTTGAAAGTAAGAGTGCTGTTTATATCTCTCACAGATTATCCAGTACACGTTTCTGCGATCATATAGCTTTGTTTGAAGACGGCAGTATTAAAGAGTATGGCACGCATCATGAGCTGATGGAGAATGGCGGCGCCTATGCGCGTATGTACGAAATGCAGTCGCATTATTATAAGGAGGAAGAGGAAGATGAAGCAGCTGTCTGATGTTATTAAAAAAACTATAAAGACCGGTGCATACTTCTTCGCACTGGGAATCAGAAAGAAACGCTCATATCCGCTGATAGTTATATCAAGCATACTCATTTCGGCAGCAGCGCCTTTTATAAATATGATCGGGCCTAAAATGATGATCGAGGAACTGATGGGATCGCAGGGAAAGATAAGATTGCTGATGCTTGCTGCAGCTGTCATAAGCGGCAATTTTATCGCGGCTGTATCGCTTAAGATACTTAGTGAGATAAGGATGATGCAGGAGGATGAGCTGTCGAGAGAATTTGAACTTAAAATGAGCGATAAGGCCATGCATATAAAATATGCACTGACTGAAAGTGAGGAAGCCCTGTCGGCACGTCAGAAAGCGGAGACGGGCATGTCCTGGTATTCAGGAGGGATAAAGGGGCTTTCGGATTGCATAGTCGGTATAGGAACGAGCATATTCGTGGTGATCGGAGTGATCATGATAGTTGTGAGGGTTTCTCCGCATCTTCTGCTTTTATCATTCTTTGCAGTACTGATAAATACATTCTGCACCGCTAAGATCTATCAGGCGGCGCAGGAGGTGTTTGAGAAAACGCCGGCCATAAATAAGTTTTATACATACATCTACACAAGGATCACAGGCAGGGAATATGCCAAAGAACTGCGACTGTATGATGCGGGTGAGCTTGTTGAAAAGAAATCCGTTGAGAATGCCGATGCGCTCAACCGTATGGATAATGAATGCGCAAGAAAGCAATTCGCATGGGGGATACCGGGGAGCATCATGTCCGCGCTCAGTTACGGGATCTCATATTGCTGTCTGGGATCGATGGCGCTAAAGGGCAGCATAAGCATAGCGGAATTTGTTATGTGCATAAGCGCGATCGAGACCTTTACTGATAACGGACTGCTTTCTGCCATTAATAATATCCATCAGCTGATCATGAAGAGCAATTTTATGAAGGCTTTCATAGAGTATATGGAACTTGAAGATGGAGCGTATTCCGGAGATCAGAGCCCTGATATGGATATGTTTGAAGGCATCGTGTTTGAAAACGTATCGTTTAAATATCCGGGTACGGAGGAGTACATACTTAAAGATATCAATCTGACTATACGTAAGGGCGAACGCATATCGATAGTCGGACTTAACGGTGCGGGCAAGTCAACCCTGGTCAAGCTGATATGCCGCCTGTATGATGTGACGGAGGGCAGCATAAGGCTTTGCGGCAGGGATATCAGGGAATACTCTTTTGAAGAATATATAAAACAGCTGTCCGTGGTATTTCAGGATTTTAAACTCTTTGGCTACAGTATTGCTGAAAATATACGCATGGGTGATCCTGAGGCCTGTGGTAAAGATATAGATAATGTGATAAATATAAGCGGTTTAAGAGAATGCGTTGATAGGCTCGCAGATAAAGGTGATACGCTGGTAGGTAAGGATTATGATGAACGCGGTGTGGAGCTTTCCGGCGGACAGGCTCAGAAGCTGGCTATAGCCAGAGCGGTGTATCGTGATGCGCCGCTCGTGATACTTGACGAACCCACGGCGGCGCTTGATCCTGTAGCTGAATATGAGATATATAAAAGTTTTAACGAGCTTATAGGTGATAAGACAGCCGTCTATATCTCGCACCGTCTGTCTTCCTGCCGGTTTTGCGATAGGATAATAGTCATTGATGATAAGACCGTCAGCGAAGCAGGAAGCCATGATGAATTGATAAAGAGGCAGGGCAGATATGCTCAGATGTTCAATGCCCAGGCACAGTGGTATGCATGAAAAACAGGGGCAGGCATAATAATCTGTCCCCTTGTTTTTGGAGTATGACTATATTATAATTTCACGGTTAAATCGTAAGTTTATGAAAAGGAGAGGATTATGAAAAGCAGGATCGTAAAAAGAACTCTGGTGCTGGCATCGTGTTTGTTCATGCTGGCCGGTGAGGTTATGCCGGCATATGCGGCAGGAACAGCAGATGACGGGCAGATAACAGAAGTTGTGACAGAAGAAGATAACGCTGAAAATGAGGATGAGGCTGTTTCTGAGAATGATGAAGAAGATAATGTATACGGTAACATAACAGTATCTGAAAATGAAGCTGTTTACGAAGATATGGCAGATGATGATGAAACTGAAGAGGATACAGTATCCGATAATGAAGCCGTATCCGAAAATGGAGCTGTGACAGAAGAGGATACCGTATCTGAAAATGAAGCAGCAGGCGAAGAAGATGCGGAAGATGATAATGAGGATGAGACGATCGCAGATGAAGAGATGGTAAGCGCCGAAAAGCCCGCGGGAAATCCCGTGGCTACCGGATCTTTGGGAGATAACGTGACCGGTTCTGTTTATAATGAAGGCGGAAGAGTGATCCTTTACGTTGACGGTAAAGGAACAAAAATGGATACAGAGTTTAAGGAATCGGCTCTTGCCGGCTATGCGATCACGGATGTGATCTTTGGAGGAAATGTCAGCAGTATTTGCGGCGAAGCCTTTACAGAGGTTACATCCATACAGCGTGTAGTTATTTCCGGCAGTATTTTATACATCGGCTATGAGGCGTTTTTGGGATGTACATCTCTTACAACACTTACTTTTGAGAAAGGAAGCGGCCGTCTTGAGATAGATGATAAAGCTTTTAAGAACTGTAGCAGACTTAATAATGTGACCATACCCAAGAGGGTAGGGGAGCAGGTCGGCAGTGAGGGGGAGTATTATGGCGCCTTTACCGGATGCACCGGTCTTACCAATGCGGCGCTTGAAGACGGGATAAAGCTTGTACCGGCATATACTTTTATCGGAGCTACTGCTCTTACAAATATAAGTATACCTTCATCTGTTACTGCGATAGGGGATGGTGCTTTTGAAAGCTGCAGCAGTCTTAATGCATTGTCCTTTCCTCCAAATGTAAAGAGCATTGGAAAGAGTGCCTTTTTAGGAACGGCGTTTGGCTTATTCGTAATACCGGGAACTGTTACAGAGATAGGAGACTGGGCGTTTATGGACTGCAAGGCGCTCGGAACAGTCAGGTTTGAACAAGGCAGTGGTACGCTCGAGTTGGGCGACGGAGTGTTTAAAAACTGCATCAATCTGAATAATGTTACTCTTCCCAAGAGGGTCGGTAAGGTGGCCGGAGGTGAAACGTCGTATTATTCGATATTTTCCGGCTGTACAAGTCTTACAGGTGCGGCGCTGGAAGCCGGTACCGCTTATGTCCCTAAGAATGCATTTGCCTTTGCTCCGGCACTTGTAAATGTGACCATCCCTTCATCTGTAAAGACCATCGGGGATAATGCTTTTGCAGGATGTGTAAGGCTGGGCACGCTCACAATGCCGCAGAATCTGACTTCTTTAGGACGCAATGCATTCAGTGAATGCATATCGCTTACAGGTATCACCATCCCCAATAAGGTTAAGAAGATACCTGATTACTGCTTTTTCAGATGCAGTGTCCTTTCGGAGATAAGACTGCCTGACAGTATAACAGAGGTGGGGCATCGTTCTTTTGATGAGTGTATAGCTATAGATAAAGTATACTGCAGCAAGGATAAGTCGAAGATCAAAATAGGAGAGTTAAATGATTCTCTTAAAAATGCACAGTGGATCAAAGTTGATAAGGGAGGCAAGAGCGGTAAGGAGGAGCCTAAAACAGGTGAGATCACGCTTAACGGTGTTGCGGTAAATTCTCTGAAGGCTGCATTTAAGCAGATGAAAGACAAAAATATGGACTACACCATTGTGCTGGGCAGTGATGTTAAAGGTGAGAAGAACCTGACGATACCTAAGACAGCCAAGTCGGTAACGATCAACGGTAACGGTCATTTTATAGAGATCAGAGGAAATAAGTTTACTTCAAATGTACCGCTTATTTTAGTGAATGTAAGGATACGCGCTGTTGATAAGAAGGGAGCACTTTCCAAATTCAGCCTTAATGCAAAGAAAGACCTGAGAATAAGCGGCGGTGTGATATTTGAAACAAAAAGCACATCGGTAAAGTCAGGCGGAACGATCTATGCAGGAGGTCTGCTTACAGCTTTAAATGTAAGCTGTAAGGATCTTATGATAAGCGGTGTGGTGACAGCGCTGAAGGATTGCAGGATAAGTATAAAGAATAAGCTGTACGGAAAGGGATCCATTGTATTGGATGATGGGTTTAAGCCTATTAAGCTGGGCGGAACTGCAGAAGGCGATATTCAGTTTACCGGCCCGAAGAAACCGGACGGGACACAGATACTCAAGACTTCCGCAAAGAAGATAAGTGAAGATACTTTAAAGGCAGTATTCGGTGTGAGCGCTATAAAGACATCAGCCATAAGCGCACATCTGTATTATTATAACGGTAAAGCCTGCATCTTCTCCGATGCGATAAGCTTCAACGGAAAAACCTACGGTGTGTGGAAAACAGCTGTAGCCGATATGAATGCGGTACAGAAGGCAGCAAAGAAGGCAAAGACCAAAGCAAACTTCAGTGTGACCCTGAACGCTGACGTAAACATGATGGGTAAATTCTTACTGCCGGCAAAAGGATATCAGGGCATTACGATCTACGGTGCCGGACATAAGATGATATTTACAAGTGATATCAGTCTTACAGGGGATACAGCTTTTAACAATGTTGTACTGACAAAGGTAAACAAGAAGGGTGAAAAAGTTGCCGGTAAGATAAAGAAAGGCAGGTATAACTGCAACGTTCCGGAAACTTTCTGATAAGTTTTTAAAAAAATCATATTGACACCGGCATGTGTTGGTGATATTATACTCGGCATCCCCTAAAAAATTTATGCTAAATTTTCCAAGGGGTGCTGTTTTTTTCCGGCGTACAGCCGATATATAAAAAGCATGGCAGAAAAAGCCGACAAAGTATTTAATATGGCTGAAAAAGCCGGCAATATTCTTTTGGACGTTTAGGTCCGTAAAATTCTACATGGGCGATGAGCCCGCGATACAGTTAGGGCATTTGCCCATCAGATTTAAGAGCTTAAGCTCGATCGAATTTAGGATTTCCACAATTTAACAAAAGCATGGAGAATGGTTTATGGGGGCAGTCTGACCTTTTTTGCAGACAGACGGCCTGCACGAACCGTTTTGTACCCTTCAACCACCAAAAAAGGAGGAAATGCCATATGTTTAAGTACAGATACACAAACCCCAATGCCGGCCTGTACAGGGCAGAATATGCGATGTACACATCGATCGCGGGACTTTTTGCGAAAGTCAGCTGCAGATCGATGGCTTTAGACAGTATCAGGCTTTATTATGCAGAGCTTTCCGAAAAAGGAAAAAAGGAGCTTGATAAGGAGATCATGTACCTGGTCGACAGGTATGTGAAAGATAAGGTCTGCTTCCCCGCAATGAGCATATGCCGGGCGGAAGTAAAGATACGCGCCAAGGCAGACGGATCACACAGCTTTACCTTTACCGACGGGGTGTACAGCTTCAGGGTAAGTCTTAAATACTCCGGACAGGATAAGAAAGCATTCATTAAGATAGAGGATCCGGGTAAACCGGATCCCGGAAAGTAAGATTAAGAAGATACTAAATTCAAATGCACCGCTGGGTGCCTGAGAAAAACATATCATAAGGAGGAAATGATCATGATGAACGGAATGATCTTACACGAATCATCCAGAGGTATTGATGTTTATACTCCGGAAAGCAGCCTGCTTAAGAAGCGGATACTTTTCTTTACGGATGAAGTGAATGCGGAATCTTCAAACCGGATGATAGAGTATCTGCTCTATCTGGATATGAACGCCCCGGGAGAGGAGATCACTATATGTATCAACAGCCCGGGAGGAGAAGTTGTTTCGGGACTGGCAGTATATGATACGATCCGCGGTTTAAAAAGCCCGGTACGGACAGTATGCATCGGGACAGCGGCCAGCATGGGATCGATACTCTTTTTATCCGGTGATAAAAGGGAGATGCTGCCGCATACAAAGATAATGATACACGATCCCCTTATAAACGGCTTATCGGGCAGCAGGAAGGCTCTGGAACTGGAGAAGGAGGCAGCTCAGCTGATGGAGACCCGCGCCATAATAGCAGAGATAATCGCAGAAAGAAGCGGTAACAGCCTGGAGGATGTATATGAGAAAACAAAAGAAGACTGTTATCTGGATGCCGGTGAAGCCATAGATTTTGGCATTGCAACAGCGGTCGCAGAGTCAATACTGTAACTGAAGGGTTCTGAGGAACAGCAGAAAGGAGAAGATCATGAAAAACACAAATGAAAGAGATAATGTAAACCGTGCAGCTTCTTACCGTATCCTTGGCAGGAACATGAGGATATCCGAAGACAGCCGCATGACCGGACTTAATAACAATACGCTGGTGACAGGCATCTCCGGCTGCGGAAAGACAGGTTCTTATGTGATGCCTAATTTATTCAGCACAAACGGAAGCATTGTTGTCGTGGATACAAAAGGGCTTTTGTACCGTGACTATGCAAGGGCTCTTAAGCGCAGGGGCTATAAGGTGATACTTATGGATTTCGTGCATCCTGAGAATTCCGCGCCCTTCAACCCGCTGGATACGATCGGGCGCTATAAGAAGAAGTGCATGAAAGTGGTATATCCGGGAATAAGAGATGAGTACGGGGAGGTGATACTTGAAGCGGAGAAGGCAGAAGCAGAAGTTGAGAGATACCGCCAGCAGGATCTGCAGCGTATAGCGGCCCTGATGCAGCCTGTAAATAAGTGTGAAAAAGATCCCTTCTGGCCGGAAGCATCCCGGATCGTACTCACAAGCCTTATGGCTTATGTTCTTGAAGTGCTGCCGCGCA
>CACZBK010000032.1 GCA_902779395.1 uncultured Lachnospiraceae bacterium
GGGCATAAGTGTAAGTGCGGTAACGCACTCAGCGGAGTGTCACTAATCGGTCGAGGGCTTGTTCTGATAAGGTCTGTTGGTTTGAGAGATTCTGTATTCAATTTTCAAGGTAATTGACACTTTGATAGTATAGTGTATAATAGGGATTCACAGACAGTGGATCTCTTTTGTATAAATAATCCTCGATAGCTCAATGGTAGAGCACGCGGCTGTTAACCGCGGGGTTGTAGGTTCGAGCCCTACTCGGGGAGCTTTTTTATTACAGTAAATCCCGAAAGGGATTTTTTTTATCCGCGGGAGATTATAATAAAGTAGCAGTTTATTTATTCCATGCCGCGAATTAATTATGCGATAAAAACGGATTACATATTTCATAGAAAAAAAAGATATGGTATATTTTTCTTATGGAAAACAGTGCAAAAGCGAAAAAGAGATTGATACAGATTAGTCCGTTTATATTGGCTATAGCAGCTTATATTATTTATTGTTTTACCGGATCTTTGTATCATGATTATGATAACTATTTCATAGCCATAATCTGTAATGGCTTATTGGGGAATAATAATTTCAGCCAATATACTCATCCGCTTCTTTGCCTGATATTACGATTGTTTAAATCATTCCTTCCGTCAGCAGATGTATTTACTGCTTTTGCACATTTTTTGCTTATTTTTGCACTGGGATGGATGCTGCAGATACTTTTGGAGATCTTTGGTTCTGTTAGTGAAAGGATAGTCATAATTGCTTCTTTTCTTTATCTTTGTTTCGGAATTGTTCTTTGGAATATTAATTATACCGTTTGGGCAGCTTTCTTATCATTTGTCGGTATTTTAGGGATTGTTTTTTCGGAAGATGGTAATAAAGGAATAAAGAGACAGATGACCGGGGCTGTTTTGTTCGGCTTTGGAATGATGTTCAGATGGGAAGGATCATTTCTTCTTCTGCCCTATATTGCTTTGATCATATTGACCGGTCTTGCAGAAGATCATTTTTCAAAAGAAAGCATAAAAAGAACGGCAAAACGATTTATGCCTTGGTTAATAGTGATTTTTGGCCTCGGGATAGGTCGAAATGTGTTTTACTCGTTTGAACCCTGGAAGACGGATCTGGCTTATGATAATGCACGAAGGATAATGGAAGATTTCCCGACACTGAGCTGGGATGAGATGCCTGTAATACCGGAAGGGGCAGATGAATATACATATCGCGGTGTAACCCATTGGATGAATGCTGATACAGACGAAGTAAGTGCTGAAAAATTATCCGAATTTGTTGCACTCGGTAAGATTAACAAATATAATTATGATGCTGAAGGATTGGGCAAAGCATTTATAGAACTTGGGATATTTCTATTTCAGGAAAAAGATGCACTTTTATTACCATTCAGTATACTTTTTTTGTTATGTATAAGCTCCAAAATGTCAAAATATCATTCTTTGGGGATCTGGATGGCTCTGGTGGGGACCTTTGTCATTATCCTGTATTTTATGATGCGGGGGCGGTTATTACTCAGGGTATGTCAGCCGCTTCTTTTAGCTCTTTTTATGATCAGTATTGTTTTTAAGTATGAAGCGGTCAAAGATGAAAAGCACATAAATCTTCCGATGGATATAGCGATAGGTATTCTTTTCCTGGTGGGATGTATAAGCTATGGAAAAGGTGTTTCAGCCGGGACAAATGTCTTTAATGCAGCGGACGGCAGACCGGAAGAACAATATGCATCCGTTTATGCAGAAGATAAGATCTATCTGCTTGGTGGGGTTTTAGAGAGTATCGATCTAGGCGGAATGTTAACGCAGGGATGGAATGGCATTGTATGGGAACTGATGGAGAAGGGAAGGCTGCCTTCAAAAGCTTTTCTCCGGCATTTTCTGCCGATAGGCATGTACTGGTATGGACAGGAGTACTACCGCAGCATGCTGGAGGAGATCGGTGTTAAAAATCCGATTACTGCGCTTTTCGAACAGGATAGAATGCGTTTATGGGATATGAGTGATGATTCCGCATTCAGGGAATATTTTTTTGTATACCTTTATCGCTGCTATGGCGATATGGATGTAATAAAGGAAAAAACGATGAACGGTCATCAGGTTTATCGATTTGAAAAGAAAAGATAAGAAGGAGGATATGATGAAGAAAAAAGGAACGCAGCAAAAAATAGCTTCATTTATGAGTCTTGTAATGTTGCTGGGGACTCTGTTCACACCATTCGGACAGCCGGTTTATGCATCGGATACGGATGCAGAGACAGGGGAAGAGCAATTAATTGAAGCGGCAAGTGAAAATACCGTTGAAGATGTAATGGAGGAGCAGAGGATGAGCCTGGCGGAGCTGGCTGAAGAGTATTCAGTTCCGGAAGACAGGCAGGGTGAGAGTTACAAGATCATTTATATCATGGAAGAAGGGGTCAGTCTTAGAGAAGACTGGGAGAATAAACTGTCAGAAACCGGTAATGAAAGTATTTCTATGGGGGAAGATGGTCAGGTAATCCAGACTTTTGATAAAGACAGTGAAGATATCCTGGCCCAATTGGTATATGTAAAGAATGGAAGTTTTACCCGCAGGGAATCCAGATGGAAATTATTTTATGAGGAAGAGGAATATGTTCCTCCATATAGGGATTCTAAGGGATATTGGCATAATCCCGACCCAAGGATTGTTACCAAAACACTTATAGTTTCTGCAAATACAGCAGTGAAAACATTGCAGCAATATGCTTTAAATGGTGTGATCCGTGTCTATCCCAACTGGGAGGATCCGGGGAGCCTGCTTCATGTTGATTTCCATTCCAATCTTGAACCGGATTCCGTTAAGAGCATAGAGTTTAATCCCTCTGATCTGAGATTTGAAGTGCCCGGAAACCGTGATGAGCGTTTGCAGTTTAAAAATGATGGCTTCATGGTTGTTTCATGGAATATCGTTCAGGACGGAAGCGGAGAGGGAACAGTTTATCGTCACACAGATGTAGATATGGAAGAGCTGCTGGAAATGGGCAGTGGTAATGGGAAAAGCTGGAAGCTGGATCTCTATGCTCAGTGGGAAAAGCTGTCTTATGACATGGTTTTCGACAGAAATATTGAGCAGCTTTCAGCAAAGGGAGTACAGGCGCTTGATCCCGGAGTTTCGACAAACGAGACAGATGATATAGCAAAGGATTATGCCTGGGATGAAACGGTATCAGTAAATGGATATACAACGGATCATCCCGGTTATGAAATGCTTGGCTGGGCATTCACAAAAGATGCAGAAGAAGCAGTGATAACTGTAGATGGTTTATCGAAGCTGACGGCAGATGAAGTGTTCACGATGAAGGAAGCAAGCCCTGTTGCAGATGATAAGGAAAGTATGGTGCTTTATGCTGTATGGGGATATCATCAGTATAAGATCGTATACCGTGGTATAAAGGTACTTTCGGCAAATGCGGTGTCAGAAAACAGTATTTCCGGCAATTCTTCTCTGACTTCAGCGGGAAATAACGTTGAAGATATTTCGGAAAGTGTTTTTTGCGATAATGCTCTGAAATATGAAATCCTGGGAGAAGAAGAAACGGCAGCGATCACAAAAGGTCTTCCGTTAACATATACAATAGGTGAGCAGTTGATACTGCCGGGACCGGATTATATCAATGAAGGAGCAACAGATCCGGAATTTACTGATGAGTATGATTTCATATGCTGGACAAAAAATAAGTGGATGCGTGTAGATGTTCGTACTTTGGGCAAAAATGGAGATATCAATGGTAAAGACGTGCTGCTCTATGCCGTTTATAGCCCTAAGCAGATGACGGCATCGGTAAATGTGGCGCAGAGCGCATCTAAATTCAAAGTCCAGCAGATAAATACACTTAATCTGCTGGATTCCCGTGATTATGCCGTTATACGCATTACAGATACGGATTCCCATGCGGACATGCTGAGCGTAAGCTTTGATAACGGAAAGACGGAAACAGATTATTATGAGCTATGTGAGGTTGACAGTACAAAGGCTAAGCTTGGACAGGGCTATGCTACTATCGGAATAAAGCTTAAGGACAGTGTGAGAGCAGATAAGATCAAACAGGCAGAGACAGATAAAAAGCTTTTAATCCGTGTGCGTGGCGTGAATGATCCCGAAGGTTCTGAGCAGACTCTGAGCATTAAGCTCAAGACCGTATATAAGATTCCTTCCTTTAGATTCGATGCTAAAAGCGTGACCATTTTCCCTGCATTGACAGGAGAAGATGGAAAGGCAGAATTTATGATCAATGAAAAGAACGGTAATTTTAGCAGCTGTCTTTTGGCCGGAAAATGGGAGCTGGCTTATGTAGATACGTCTAAAAATAATATTATAGATAATGTTGAGCTTAGCCTGACAGGAGATAACAGCATACTGCTTAATGCTTCAAAGGAGACGAATGTCAAAGGATATATCAGAATACGTAACACCAGCTGGATAGAAGGTGCATACAGTTATGTATCATTGCCGGTTAAAAACAGTACAAAGAAGGCATCGATAGTTATTACGAAAAAAATTATCACATTAAATAATACATCTGAAAATGAAGAAGTATTTGTGGGTATAAAAACATCTGGAGGCATGATGACTGATGCGTTGGATTATACGCTGACACCTGATAAAAAATGGCCGGAGAAAGGGCTTACGGCAGAATTGGTAAAAGGCGGTATCCGTATAAATGGTGCTAAAAATGTAAAGAAGGGAGTCTACATAATAAAAGTATCCTGTGAGGGTATGAAGAAAAAGCTTCTTAAAGTAAAAGTTGTGGATACGAAGGCAGAAAAGGCGCTGAAATTTAAGATCTATGGTAAGGTTGATGCTGTTTATGGCGGACAGGTGTTTCTTAAACCGCAGATAAAAGGGTTTTCAGGTGAAATAGTTTCTGTTAAGCTTACAAAAGAATCTGTGGCTCTCGATCGGGAGGATCCGGAATTGATGCGTTATGAGGCTTTCTGGGATGGTGCGTATGTTGTATTGTCGGCAACTGATGATTTTCGTCCGCATACGGAAAAAATAACGGAAACAGTAGAATTGACATTATCTACAGGGCAGAAACTTTCGACAGAGGTTGTACTTAACCCGGTCAAAGGAAAATTCAAGCTGAACGCATTAAATGCTGTCGTATCAGGAAATAGCGTAAGCGTACCGCTGATGGCTTCATACACCTGGAAGTTTTATTACGGACCGAAAATCTGTGAGAAGCGTATAAGTGATTTTGATATGACTAAGCCCGAAGTGAATGATATGATCAGGATAGAAGATCCGGGCAGTCTGAATAAGAAAGGCGTATATGCATTAAGCTACGACAAAGGCATTATAACAGTCAATAAAGAGCCGGATCATAAGGCGGTCAAGAGCAGTGTTTATAAATTGAAGCTGCCTGCTGTATGGAGTGTGGACGGTAAGAAATACAGTGCGGTATTTGATCTTACCATAATGCCGGATGCGGAATAATACGGATATGTACTTGCGCAGCAGATATCAGCGTGATATAATTCCACCATTAAAATTCTGAATAGTAGGAGGAATATATAATGGCAACAGACAGAAGACCCGATGATATGGTACGTATCACAACACCTGAACTGGCGGATGCGTTTATTGCCGGACAGATTAAGGAAATACGTGAGCAGGTCGGGGATAAAAAGGTGCTGCTGGCTTTATCCGGCGGCGTTGATTCCTCAGTTGTAGCTGCATTACTTATTAAAGCAGTGGGTGATCAGCTGGTTTGTGTTCACGTTAATCACGGACTTCTTCGTAAGGGGGAGCCGGAGCAGGTAATAAAAGTATTCCGTGATGAGATGAAGGCCAATCTTATATATGTGGATGCTACAGACCGTTTCCTTGACAAGCTTGCCGGAGTTACCGATCCGGAAACCAAGCGTAAGATCATCGGCGGTGAATTCATAGAAGTGTTTGCGGAAGAAGCAAGAAAGCTTGATGGTATCGAATTCCTGGCACAGGGCACCATCTGGCCGGATATACTTGAGAGTGAGGCGGGGATCAAAGCTCATCATAATGCAGGCGGTCTTCCCGAAGATATGAAGTTTGAGCTGGTCGAGCCTGTTAAGATCCTCTTTAAGGATGAAGTCCGTGTTGTAGGTGAAAGACTTGGACTCCCTGCAAATATGGTATACCGTCAGCCTTTCCCCGGCCCCGGACTTGGTGTACGTTGTCCCGGTGCTATTACCAGGGACAGGCTGGAAGCAGTTCGCGAATCCGATGCTATACTCCGTGAAGAGTTTGCCAGGAATGGTCTTGAAGGCAAGGTATGGCAGTATTTCACTGTAGTGCCTGATTTCAAATCTACCGGTGTTAAGGATGGAAAGCGTACCTTTGACTGGCCCTGCATCATCCGCGCCATCAATACTACCGATGTTATGGAAGTTACCGTAGAACATCTTTCAAATGAACTTATCGATCATCTGGTAGAACGTATCATCAAAGAAGTACCGGGCATCAACAGAGTGCTTTTTGATTATACACCGAAGCCTCCGGCTACAGTCGAATACGAGTAAAGATCAGGTCCCGCAAGTCTTGAAAAATAAGGGCTTGCGGGATTTTTATAGATCGGAGACATATATGAAGTATGAAAATATAACACGCGCGGTATTTCTGAAGAGGCCTAACCGCTTTATAGCCGAGGTGGAGGTCGATGGTCATAAAGAGACAGTTCATGTAAAGAATACCGGCCGGTGCAGGGAACTCCTGATACCGGGATGTGAAGTCTGGCTTACTGAACCCGGGACAGAGGGGAGAAAGACTAAGTATGATCTGATAGCGGTCCGGAAGAGTACAGGGGTATTATTTAATATAGACAGCCAGGCACCTAATAAGGTGGTTAAGGAGTGGCTTTACGGGCAGGGGTATGACCGGATGATACCGGAATATACTTATGGTGATTCACGCATCGACTTCTATATGGAACGCGGCAGTGAAAAGTATCTGATGGAGGTAAAAGGCTGCACGCTGGAGAGAGACGGAGTGGGATATTTTCCGGATGCACCTACGGAGCGTGGTGTAAAGCATATACATGAGCTGATCAGGGCAAAGAAGGAAGGATACCGGGCGATACTTGCTTTTGCGATACAGATGGATGGAGTTAAAGAGGTAAGGGCGAATGTGGCTACACATCCTGAGTTTGGGGAGGCGCTCTCGGAGGCTGAGAAGAGCGGTGTGGAGATCCTGTTCCTGCAGTGTCATGTTGAACCTGATGAACTGGTGATAAGATGACTATTAAGAAGGGTGAAACTGCCAGACTCCAGTTCAGTTACTCAATGATGCAGACAATGATTTTTTGAGGCAGCAGGCCGGGGAGCAATCCCCGGCCTGTTTGTGTAATTACCTACTTTTGGAGGTAGTCACCTGAAAAAAATAGGATATAGTATATGAATAGCACTGATTATCAGACTGGAGGAAAATCATATGAAACGAATCAAAAGGATACTGGCATTGTTGCTGACTTTCATGCTGTGCATGGGGGAATTTGCTTCTACGGGCTTAACAGTATTAGCTGAAGGAGAGGATTATCCGGATACAGAAGAAGAAAATTCTATATCGGAAGAAGCAGATATCGCTGCGGAGGACGATATATCGCTTGACGGAGCTTCCGGCCGAAAAGGAGGCAGCATCATCAAAAATCAGAACAATACGATGCTGGGAACCGCAGGCATGGCCAAGGCAAAAATACCTATGTATAACAGTGACCCCTGGCACGGGAGCTATGTTTATTACGGAAGATATGATGGTTCTCCCGTAAAGTACCGTGTATTGGACCGGTCGACTACGGAATATGATTTCTTTGGTCATTCCACGATCCTTTTGACTTCCGACAGTGTATTATATAAAACCCGTTTTGATTCCGGCAGTAAGTCCTGGAGTAAAAGCAATATCATGAAAGGACTTAACGGGGAGGATTTCCTTGATAATGATGTCTTTTCAACTGTAGAGAAAGCAGCATTAACCGACAGCTATAAAAGTAAAAAGAGTGCTTATGACGGGAACGGAGAGTCTATTCTGGATTTTGCAGGATTAAACGGCGAAAAGATATTCCTTCTGGATGCGGCGGAAGCTACAAGAACTGCTTACGGCTTTTCGGGGCTTACAAATAAAACATCAACCCGATCAAATACCGATACCTGGTGGTTAAGATCTTCAAGCAGCAGCCTGGATTCAGCCGGGAGGGTAAGGGCAGACGGATCGATATTTGATGATTTTGTATACAACGAAAACGGTGTGCGCCCTGCATTTAATATTGATCTTTCGAAGGTGATGTTTTCAACTGTTATAAACGGTACCAAGGGTGCGACAGATGCGGAGTATAAGCTTACGCTGAATACGGATAGGCTATTGACAAATATCTCATCAGGTCAAAAGGTTACTGTAATGTCAGGAAAGGTTACTGTGCCTTATATGGTTGGCAGGGACAGCAGCAGTCCTGTAGTGCCGGATGCATTATCAGTGATGATACTTGATAAGGCGTATAACTATGATGCAGGTAACAGTAATACCGCAAATATCCTTTACCTTGGCAGACTCAGCATTTCCGGAGGATATTCTGATGCCGGAACAGCAACTTTTTATCTTCCGGAAGGACTTGATGTTAACAAATGGGGAAGCACATACAAAGTATATATCTTTGCTGAACAGACCAACGATGATAAGTATACGGATTACGCAGGCATACCCTGCCAGATATCGAAAAGCGATCTGGATATAATTGAAGGTGTGACAGTTACCTTTAACGTCAATGGTCACGGAAAGGCACCTGAAGCCCAGATAATCGCAAAAGGAAGCAGGGCGGTAAAACCTTCCGATCCTTATGAAAAAGGATGGAAATTCAAGGGATGGTATACAGGTTATAATGAAAGGGGAAAACAATATGATTTTAATACTCCGGTTACGGAGGATCTGACACTTATTGCACACTGGTCAAGTGAAAAGGTGACAGTGACTTTTGATAATAACGGTGGCGGTACGGACACGGAAGCGCAGTCGGTATTTATAGGAAGCTGTGCCACAGAGCCCGAAGAGTCGGTTCGTGACGGCTATGCTTTCGGAGGATGGTATAAAGATGAGGAGTGTACGGAATCATTAAAATATGATTTCAGCACCCCGGTAAATGCAAATATCACTTTATATGCGAAGTGGTTAAAAAAGTATACTGTTACATTTGATGCCAACGGCGGAAGCGGCAGTATGGCATCTATTCAGGTTGCATATGGGAATGGTATCACACTGCCGGCATGTGAGTTTACAGCACCGGAAGATGAGATGGTATTCAGTACCTGGGAGGCTGCCGGAACTCATTATCCGGCAGGTACCATAAAGAAAATATATCAGGATACTGTATTTAAGGCAACCTGGTATAAGATGAATCTCCGGACAGTAAACTTCTACAATAATTATGAAACATATAAAAGCGTAAGGGTGAAATACGGTGAGAAGGTTGAGGAGCCGGCAGCTCCTAAGCGGGAGAATGCTACTTTCATTGGATGGTATACATACCGTGCAGAGGATAATAGAGCTAATGATGCATACCGTTATGATTTTGAAAAGCCTGTGAACAGCAACCTGGATCTTTATGCTGCCTGGACAGATGATACAACTTATCATATATCTGTAAAAGAGAGTGAATTCGCGCCCGGTGGCAGTATTACGGTAGATAAGGAGTATGTAAAGATTAATGATGAGGTTACCATTACCTTATCACCGGAAGAGGGGTTTGAGCCGGATCATCTCAGCGGAATACCATATTATGAAAAGCGATTTGGCTGGGTACAGGATGCATGGGAAGTTCCAGTTGAAGGAAATACATACACATTCACGATACCTGATATGACGAAGGTAAGTGATAATGAGTATAAAAATATACGGATAGAAGCATATTTTAAGGTAAGCGACACGCATGAACATGATTTTGAGTATTATGACGGCATCCCCACAACATGTCATTCAAACGGGACTATGGATTATGTTGAATGTAAACTGTGTCATCATCAATATGAATGGATAAAAAAGACAGATACAATCGGAAATGATATAACAAACTGGCCGGAATCATGGAGGCAGCAATACGGATATCACGGGCATGATAAAGGAACGGAAGATATTGAAGAAAAGGCTCCCACATGTACAGTTTCAGGTAACGTAGCTTATACACATTGTCTTGATTGTGATGCGTGCCTGATAGGTCCTAATTACGCACATGAAGGAACGATTGAGGATACTGTCATTCCCATAGATGTTAATGCTCATGAATGGGATACATCTACGATAACATATACCTGGGCGGATGATAATATGAGTGTTTCTGCCTCATGTATATGTAAGCATAACAGTACGCATTTACTGACGGAAGAAGTGGCTGTCACAAAAACGTATACTAAGGAACCCACTTGTGAAGAAGATGGTATAGTTAATTATATATCGGAGGCATTCACTAATCCTGAGTTCAGTATTCAATCAAAAACGGATGTG
This sequence comes from uncultured Lachnospiraceae bacterium, assembly GCA_902779395.1. Lineage (GTDB taxonomy): Bacteria > Bacillota > Clostridia > Lachnospirales > Lachnospiraceae > NK4A136. The sequence continues at coordinate 10,474 of CACZBK010000032.1, forward strand.
ACGGTTGAGAAATACGGGCATGACTGGAATGAACCTGAATATGTGTGGAGTGAGGATCTTTTAAGTGTTACCGCAAGCATTAGCTGCAACAGGGATCATTCACACACGATCACGGAGACTGCCCCGGTAAGTATTAAGAACATGGACGGTTACAGGATCTGTTCCGCTGAGTTTACCAATGAGGTATTTGAGGATCAAGTTAGGGAAATAGCTGAGGTGAGGTTTGATACGAATAAAACGATGGCCACGGATATGCCCAAAACGATGCTCGTTAATGTGGGTGATAAATTGGACAGACCGGAAAAAGATCCGAAAGCGGACGGACTTAAATTTGCAGGATGGTATTGCGAAGAGGAGTGCATAAGAAAGTATGATTTCGATGCATCGGTCAAGAAGGATACAGTGCTTTATGCAAGGTTTATAGATGAAAAAGCCGTGCTCTTTACTGTGAGCTTTAATATGCTGGGGCATGGAGATGCTGTCGCACCCCAGGAAGTGGAAGCCGGAAAGAGTGCTGTAAAGCCTGCGGATCCTTCAGAATACAGCTGGATATTTAAAGGCTGGTATACTGATGCAGGCTGTAAAGCTTCATATGATTTCAGTACTGCAGTAAGTTCGGATATAACCCTTTATGCCAGTTGGGAAAAGGATCCGATGATCATGGAAGGAGGACGGTCTGCGCTTGATTCTGTTCCGGAACTTAACAGTTCAACTACAGAACTTAATCTGGTAAAGGGACAAAAATTCAATATACCTCAGGGCTGGTATCTGGATAAAGGAAATAAGGCTGACAAAAAGATCATAAGCATCAGCAAATCAGGAGTGTTTAAGGCTAAGAAGGATGGCAGGGCCACCATATACTGCGGAGCTGATAAAGCTGTATCGGTAAACGTGATAGTACACAAGCCGGCGATAACAAAGGATACAAAAAAGCTTAAGCTGGATGCGGGAAAAACAGGGGTCATAAAAATTGAGGGATATGATGCTGATAAAATGCCTGTTCTTTTCTACAGTGCAAGTCCTGATGTGGCAACCGTAGATGAGTCAGGTGTGGTTACTGCCGTTGCCAAAGGAACCGCAAAGCTATCAGTATTTATCAACGGTAAGGAATTTAAGGCGTCTGTTCTGGTCAGTGAGCCTGAAACAGCAAAAAACCGAACCATGCATGTAGCAGTTGGTTCACAAAAAACTATAAAAGTTAAGGGGGTAAAGAACTGGAGCAGTGCTTCATCCGACATTGCGGAAATGAACAAAAAAGGGAGCAAGGTTAAAGCCGTGAATGCAGGAAAGACGGTGCTCAGTGCCAGTGCAAACGGTGTGGTTTATACCATGGATTTCTATTCCGAAGACCTGACCCTCACCAATGCAGAGGGAACACTTAAAAAGGCCAAAGGAACAAATAAATATACGCTTGAACTTAAGAAGGCAACCGAAACAAATATATGCTTCAGTGATTCTGTGGATCAGGATATGATCTTTAAGAGCAGCAAAGCTGATATAGCATTTATTGATGAGTATGGCCGGGTGACGGCAAGGAGCAAAGGAAAGTGCAAGTTTACTGCAAAAGCAGACGGAAAGACCATTACGATAACGGTTAATGTAATGTGACAAAAGTCATATAAAAGATATTTCTTTTTTCACTACAAAACAGACTGTTGCATTTATATAATGAGTGTGTCAGATGGATCTGGCGCACTCATTATTTTTTATAGAGATACTCAGGTAAAGGTCCGGCAACTGTGGAGTACGAGTAATGATCAGGTCCCGTAAGTCTTGTAAAATAAGGGCTTGCGGGATTTTTTTGCCCAAAATGATTCCAAAATGATTCCAAATAGCCACTTAACAGCTAAAAAAATACAGGCAAAAATAAAAATTAAGTGGCTATCAGGTTATATCTGGGCTCTTTTTTTCGACTTGGCTTGGCACCGGATAATATCGTACTGATATATTAAAGGCATAAATTACCAATATAACTATCATATCTGGGATTTCAGGAATAGGGTTAAATAGCACAAAGCTGCTGGAATGAGGGAAAATAGCATGAAGCAGCTATATAAGGAATGGGATTAAATAGCACGAAGCAGCTATATAAGGAATAGGGATAAATAGCACGAAGTTGACATATAAGGATTAGAATTAAGCATCATGTGTATGATAAAAGCCGGCTTGACATGCATTACATTCGATAGAAAAAAGTGTTGCATCGACGGCAATAGGAATCAGGAACTTCATTTTTGAGCAGTATCTTTGCACGCATCATAGCAACAAAAGGATTGAGATTATTTATCTGCATGGAGGCAAGGCTGTCGACATCCCACGCATTGCGAAAAGGACGACAGTATGATATATTATTGATATCGCAATGCGTGGAGGAGGTATTATGACTATAGCAGAGAAAATAACTGAACTTCGTGAAAGAGTTGGCGAAAACAGGAAGGAGTTTTCAATACGTACTGGTATCCCGGTACGCACCTTGGAAGATTGGGAAGCAGGAAGACGGACTCTACCAGAATATATACCAAGGCTGATCGCATATCAGTTGGAGTATGAGGAACTGGTAAAAAAGAGCAAGAAGGGTTAATACCGTCGAATTCGATGGGAAAACTAAACTTATCGAATTCGATAAGTTTAAACAGGTCGAAATCGACTTGTTTAAAAATACGGAATGGAGGAGCAATATGTCGGATACCATAAAGAAAGATACGATACATGCTAAAGGCTTTGATATTGGAATATATACTACGGATTATGAAAATGAGTTCATTCAAATCGTTCCTGAAGATTTGGATTTGCATGATTATGATGATGTAGCCGAAAACTATGATCTGTATCTTGAAGAGATGTATAAGAATGAAGATAATTACGCTGACTTTCGGGAATTCTATCTTGATTTTGCAAGACAATACGGAAGTGAAGGAGTGATCGATATCGCATGTGGGACAGGAGCTGTACTGCTTTATCTTGCAGAACACGGGATCTTTGCCGACGGTACAGACCTTTCCGAAGCCATGTGCCGTGTGGCTGATGAAAAGACAAAGAAGAGCGGCTTTAATCTTAATATTTTCCCTGCGGATATGACGACATTTAAAGGTGATCGAAAGTATTCCTGTGCCATTATTGCGCGAAGCGGATTTATGCATCTGACAACACCGGAATTGCAAAGGGCTGCGCTGATCAATATCCGTGAGAACCTGACAGATGGCGGAATGCTTACGTTTAATACTTTTGATCCGCATCCTTTTTTTAGGCACAGCAGATGAATACGAAAGATACAGATTATTCATTGCGTCTTGGATATACGAATCATAACGGACAGCATGAAAGGATCTACAATGCGATATCCTATGATCCTTATACGCAGATCATGAGCGGAAACTGGAAATTTGAAACGTTTGATGAAAACGGAAATATCGTGGAGGAAAGGATCCGGCCATTGAAGATGCGGCAGACTTATAGGCAGGAAATGAAATACCTCCTGGAACTTACCGGATATGAGATCGTTGATGTATATGGGGGATATCATAGAGAGAGCGGGGCGGGGGCGGCTAAAAATGTAATATGGTGTGTTCGAAAAATATTTCATGATTTCGGACCGGCTGCAGCCTGGACATAAATGATATGGATCTACGCAACTGAAATTAGCGCAAAAGCAACCGAATCCTACTGGTTATACAGAATAAAGCTGTTATGATAAAGATGTTAACCCATAACAAACAATTTATCTGTATGATTAAGGAGGGAGAAGATGAAAGGTGTTAACGCTAACAAAGGTTTTTCTCTTGTGGAACTGATAATCGTGATCGCTATTATGGCAATTCTGGTCGGTGTTATGGCACCTCAGCTGCTCAAGTACATTGAAAAGGCAAAAGTTTCCGCTGATACCCAGCAATGTGATGCTATTCATTCTGCTATACTTTATGCTCTGGCTGATCCGAATGTTCTAAGTGCAAATGATAAGAGTAAGGATTGGATAAAAGAGTTTACCAATCCGGGTGAAGATATACATCTTTATTCGGGAGCTTATGGAGGGGCCTGGTTAAACTGTGAATTTGTCCGTTCTGTTACAGAGACACTTGGATATAATCCGTGGGCTACAGCAAATACAGCACAAGGCTTTAAGTCCACTCCTGGCAGCGGCGGCATAGGCCTTGCTCCCTGTGCCAAGGTCAGTGATAACGGAAATAATTTTGCAGTTTATCTTGCGTGGAGCGATCGTACAGGTCATAAAGAAGGCGAAAACTTTAACGGAGATTATGATGAGCTGGAAGATTCAAAAGTCATTTTTGTAAAATAATAGATGTGTATAGATAGGATTTTATCCGGCGGCTTGTGAAAGCCGCCGGTTTTGTTTGGCATCCATATTGTTGACAAAAGACATCTGATGGCTATAATTTTTATCAATATCGGAAAATGATATAGGCGAATAGTTAGGTCTATATATAATAAAGCGGATTTCAGCGTTCAGCTGTCATCAATAAACTGTACAATTCCCTGCAAAACAGGTTGGAAATGGTTTGGAATGAGGTGGAAATGGGAAAAGAACTGGTAAGACAATATATTATCAAAAGAGCAAAATTCTTTCTGATCGGCGGTATCATTATATCTGTCATCAGCGCAGTCATATTATATTTCCAGATCACCAAAGGTAGCAGTATCTCATTCATTATTTTGACATCGATGTTTCTTTTGTGTGGGATTGTTTTTGCTGTTTGCGGGATTGTACAGATGGTAAACCCGTTTAGTGCAGAAGAGGTAAAGCGGAATCCTGAATTGTTTCAGCAGATAGAAGAATTGATGGGGCATGAAACATACAAGGATAAGTTTATATCTATTTCCGAGAGAGTGATAGGAAATACAGGCAGACCGCTGCAGATGGCATATAAGGACGAAGTCTTTTTAATATACGCATATACTCAGAAGGTAAATGGTGTGACTAATTCAAAATTTCTCAAAGTGGAAACTGCCGTTGGAACATTACAGATTGATATAATGGGCGAAAAAGACAATGTTGTTGATGAGCTTGTTCAACGTATATGTGATAATTGCAGGTATGCAAAAGTAGGATATACACCGGAGAGTCTTGAATATCTTGAAAAGATGCGAAAGATGTGGAAAAAAGACCGGCTTATCAAACGTGGAGGGAACGCATGAGCCGTATCATGTATCCGCTATTTGCGGTGATCACTGGAATCCTGCTTTTGATCACAAGTGTTTCACGACTGCTCCCGCTAATGTCTGATCCTGTTGATGCCGCAACTGCTGAGCAGAGCGAATTAAAAAAGAATACTCATGTAAGCGCGGATGTCAATATAGCTTATGACTATGTGATCTCAGTAAGAAAATCGGCCTCAGGCAGCGATCCGGCTGACGATACCGGCAGGTATTATGCTCTGCCGTTTATCCGGTCTGATGATGACGGATATCGGATAGATAGTTTTCTGCTTGTTAAAGTATCAGCGAAACAGTTTGAAACTTTCGATAAGGCCGTGGCACGTTTTCAGGCATGGTGGACGGACAGTAACAGGGATAGTATTGAATACCCTGATGAAATCTTATCTTCAGTTGACGGTGTTCTGCAACCGATGGATGATGAGGAAAGCAGACTGATCCGGGAGTATTTTGATGCCCCGGGTTTTGAAAACTGTGTCATCCCATATGTTTTGTGTCCGCAGTCTAAAACAGAACAGATTATCGTTATCATGATCAGTATAGCGGTCATCATAGCGGGAACTGTATTCCTGTTCAAGGCTGTGTCAAAGGTCAGGCAGGAAAAAATATTCAGAACTGAAACGGCCGTGACCGGCTACTATGATGTGCCGGAAGATGTAACTTTCGATAATAACCCTAAAAAATAACACCGGGGGAATATGGTAGAGGTAATAAATATTGAAGATACTGATCGCAGAAGATGATAAAGATCTGCGTAAGCTTTTGTACGAACAGCTTACGGGGGAAGGATATACGGTAACAGCTGCGGCCGATGGCAGGGAGGCGTATGATAAGTTTATAAGCGAAGCACCTGACATGGCATTGCTTGATGTGATGATGCCGTATATGGACGGCTTTTCGCTTTTGACTAAAATACGTGAATCGTCGGATATGCCGGTTATATTCCTGACAGCCAAAGGTGATGAGACAGACAAAGTCAGCGGCCTGAGGCTTGGGGCTGATGACTATCTTGTGAAGCCCTGGAGCCTGAATGAGCTTTTGGCCAGGATAGAGGTGCAGAAACGCCACATAAAGAAAAGCAGTTCAATCGGTGATGTTGTGACTGTTGTCAATCTCAGAATGGATTTTGCTAACGGTATTATCGAAAAGAACGGAAAAACCATAAGCCTTAATGCCAAAGAGTATCATATCCTTAAGTACCTTTCTGAGAATACCGGCAGGGTCGTGACAAAAAAGCAGATCTATCAGGCCGTGTGGCAGGATGAATATGTGTATGATGACAACACGATAATGGTGCAGATCTCGCATCTGAGGTCTAAAATAGATGATGATGAACATAAGCATATCGATACGCTTGTCGGTATAGGATACAGGTTTCATTAAAGATTCAGAAGCGGATCTAAATGCAGATCAATAATATAGGACCATGGAAATAAACACAAGACACAATACACCGACGCTGTTGATAAAAAGGTTTTTCTTTTTTGCGGTTGTGACGATCGGATTGTCTCTACTGCCTCTTTTATTGTTATTTATATCTATGCATGCATATCAGCCGAAAACTGTCAGGCGTATTTCTGCGGCGGAAAGGATCACATCTCAGGCTAAAGATGTTGATGTTTCGGATTACATTGCTGATGGCGGGAGCGCCATGATCGTGGGCAAAGATCTGAAAGTAACTTTGCTCGGAGGAAATCCGATATGGAATAAAGCAGCATTTTCAGAGGAAGAATGGACTCATTTCTTGATAGATATAGATGGAATGAACGGCTACCAATATGATATTGCTTACCAAAGTGGCAGTGACGGATACTGGCTTGTTATGAGAAAGCCGGTGGCGGTAACGATATCATTGGCGCTGTTTTTTAATCCCGAGGCTGAAGATTTTATCGCTGTTTTCATCAGATTTCTATTGCCTTTTTCTGCATATTTCGTAGCGGTCGCGGCATTTGTGATACATTTTTCCAAGCGTACAGCAAACGAGATGAAGGCCAGAGAGGAGCTTCTTCACAGTGAGGAAGAGAAGCGTATGCTGTTGGTTTCAGAGATTTCCCACGACCTGAAAACGCCTCTTGCAAGTGTGCAGGGATACAGCGAAATGCTACTTTCAAAGGACGTTGATATTCAAAAACAGCGTGAGTACCTGCAAAGCATACATGATAATTCTGTGCGGTCGAACAATATCCTGCGTTCGCTGTTCACGTATTCAAAGCTTGGAAGTGCAGGCTTTAAACCCAATACAGAGCGCACTGATATCTGTGAATACACAAGGCAGATCATCGCAGAGTATATTCCGGTATTTGAGGAAAAAGGCTTTGGATATGAGCTTGCAGTTCCTGAAAATGAGCTGATCGTCAGCATAGACAAAGAGCTTTTCAGAAGAGTATATGATAACCTTATTGAAAATGCGTTGAAGTATAATGCCGCAGGCACAAAAATCATGATCGGCGTTGAGAATAAGGAGTCATCAGTTGAGATAACAATAGCTGATAACGGTATCGGTATCCCTGCGGAATATACAGACAAGATATTTCTGCCTTTTTTCAGGGCAGATATAGCTTCATCAAACCGTGACGGAAGCGGGCTGGGTCTCGCTATCGTTCGTCAGATAGTCACGCTGCACGCCGGCGATATTTCCTACACCGGAGATGAAGGCGGATGCAGGTGGCTTATCATTATCACCAAAGATAAATAGTGAGCGTCCCGCGGCCTCAGATTTAAGACGGATTTAAGACGGTGATATGCCGGTTAAAAGACTGCCATGATAGGATCTTTTCAAACGTAAAGAAAGGCGGTCTTTTTTATTATGAAAAATTATAATTTACGTAAAACAATGACACTGCTGCTGATGACGGTCATGATGATCGTATTCTGTATGCCCGTTATCTCACGGGCGGCGGAACCGGACGGATCTGCGGACATCGGAGAGCGGATAGAAGCTTTTGTTGAAGAGAATCGGGAAACTATGGCGGGACTTATGGTGTCCGTCACGGATCGTAACGGTGAGATCTATGCGGGATATTTCGGATATGCTGATATGGAAAATCATATTCCGGTTGATGATGAAACTGTCATGGAGTGGGGCTCCATATCAAAAATACAGATTTGGGTATGTGTCATGCAGCTAAAAGAGAAAGGGCTTATAGATCTTGATGAGGACATCCGCACATACCTGCCGGAGGGATTCCTCACAAGGCTTAAATACGACAAGTCCGTCACCATTACAGATCTTATGAATCACAAGGCGGGCTTTGATGAGGTACCTTTCGTGTGGGCAGGTTCCAAGGAACAGCTTAAGTCACTGGAGGACTGGCTAAAATGTACGGAGCCGGTCCAGGTATATGAGCCGGGAACGATAGCTTCTTACAGCAACTGGGGAGCAGCGCTGGCGGCATATATAGTTGAGCGTGTCAGCGGTCTGCCTTATGAGGAATATGTCAGGGAGAATATCTTTAAGCCTCTTGGTATGGAGCATACATCCATTATGCCTGATGCTTCGGATAATGAATGGGTACTGAACAAGCGGAAAGAATTAAAGACTTATTCTAATGATCTATGCGGTGAAGTCCTTTCATACGGGGATTATTATTGTTACTGTTATCCTGCAGGCGCATGCATGTCAACTATGGAAGATATGCAGAAGTTTGCCCGGGCGCTTCTTGATGAGAACTCAGCGCTGTTTGAAAATCCCGAAACACACAGGGAACTGTTTACGCCTACAGATCACTATGGCGATAACGGCGTCGGCAGAAGCTTTCACGGTTTATGTTATAACGTATTTATGAAAGGAACGGTGATAGGTCATCTGGGCGAAACCGTCGGCTGCTCCACGGCATTATGGTTGGATATTGAAAACGGGATCTGTATCACGCTGATGACGAATCAGTATGATGAAAGCAATTTTGTTAACGGATTACCGGAACTGCTTTTTGAAAGATATGAGGGATATCTCCCTGAGCTTAAAGGTATAGTACAGGATGCACGGGCCGTTTCAACCGGACCGCTCAAGCTACAGAGAATACTTGGTATACAGTCTGTAACTGCTGATCCGGCACAGGTAGTGCATACAATGTATACGCTTTCAGATGAAAACGGTATCAGCAGGCTGGAAGCCGGCCAATCGGATCTTATTGTAAGGGAAACGGGAGAGATACTTTCGGATGTCATCTCGATCGCCGTGTATATTCTGTCATTATTACTGTCAGCCATTTTATTCATTATTGCCGTTATTAAAGTACTGTGGCACAGAAGGAGCAGGCTGGCATTATGGAGCATGATATCTGCAGGCATACAGCTTATACCCGTTGTCGTGATGTACCGCGTGATAGTTCAATTAGTGTTTGAACAGACGCCTTTCCTGGGGATAGAAACGCTGAGGCTGTTGTTCGTTCCTATATTTGCTCTGCTTATTGCAAATATCACACTTATCACATACGGATTAAAGAATCTTTCACAAAGTGGCATCTCTAAAGCCCGAAGCATCATGACCCTGGTAACACTTGCCCTCAGCACATACGGGATAATATACTGGGAGCTGTTTGAGTTCTGGAGGATATGAGGATTGATTTGAACGGCAAATTTCTCTATCATAGGTACATCAGTTTTTCTAAAGAGTCCGGCTTGATCACTGCAGACTGATCCGTTTGAAACATATGAGGAGGCGTTATGAGTGACAGATCCCCTTTCTAAAGAAGCGGCAGTATATCAGGTGGAGGGGGATACCTGATCATCTTTACGTAAAAAGTCAAGAGAAAGATATCATACTGTGTTATAAATGTATCATCGGACCGATAGGAAACTTCAGGATAAAACAGGAGCTTGTTTATGGCGAATAGTGTTGAAGTGCTCTTGGAAGTGCTTGAGTACATCGAAAAAAATATTGCCGGTGATATTTCGGTAGATGATATCGCAAGAGACTGCTATATATCGGTTTCAAGCCTTCAGAAGAAGTTTAAGTATGTTTTCAACATGACCGTAAAGGATTATATCTTAAGAAGGAGATTTACCTGCGCGGCACGTGACCTGGTCACGACAGATGAAAGCATACTGGATATCGCGCTCAGGTACGGGTATTCCAATCATGAGAGTTTTACAAGAGGTTTTCAGCGGATATGGGGGGTATCACCCAGCGAATACCGTAAGACAAGACACTTTACCGGCCATACTCCCAAGCTGTCTGTGAAGAATTTTGACGCAGCGGAGGATAAAAGAATGGGCGGAATGAAATTTGATCTGACAGAGATTTATGACGTGATGAGGGAAAGAAAAGATAATGCATATGTATGTGCGGATATCTGGCATTTAAAGCCGATCAATGATAACATAAGCATAAAGGCCGGAGATGCAGTGATACTGGAGACTATGAGAAGACTGGAAACGGCGTGCAATGAAGATGACGTATTCATGCGGGTAGGGGGGGATGAGTTTGTTATTTTTACCAACAGTAAGGATATGTCACACGCAGAAGATATCGTGATGAAAGTCGGAAACAATCATGACAGTATCAATGTCGATGGCCGTGATATTCCTGTTGAAATACATATCGGAGCTTTTGTCGGATTGCCGGAGAAGCTTAGTGCGGATGCTGTGTTTGATGAGATTGCTGAGAAGATGAAACTGATACATAATAAATGATCAGACAATGATTTTTCCGGACATATATGATAAGATTATGGGGATAGACTCAAAGGTCTGTCCCCTGTTTTTTGATAGTAAGTTATTTCATTCGGGTATGGGAAAAATTAACCGTGAGCGGATGAAAAGGAATGAGGAAGGAATTCTGCAAATGAGTGTTAAAACAGCACTAAAGAACGAAGTTACCGGGTGGAAGAAATGGCAGGTGCTGTGGATGGTATTTGCCAATGTTGTGATACTGGGAATATCCCTTTATCAGAGGGATACGCTTATCGGTATTTTGGCATCCCTTACAGGAGTGATCTGTGTGATCCTTTGCGGTATGGGAAGAATATCAAATTATTTTTTTGGGACTATCAATGTTATACTTTATGCATACATTGCATGGAAGGCAAAGTATTACGGTGATGTAATGCTGAATCTTTTGTATTATTTCCCGACTAACATCATAGGCTGGATAGCCTGGAGCAGGAATATTAATTCGGAAACAAATACAGTCTATAAGAAAAGAATGAGTATTAAACAGGATATCCTGCTTGTATTTATAAGCGCGTTGGGCGTAGTGGCATACGGGTATATCCTAAAACTGCTGGGAGGGAATCTTCCCTTAGTCGACAGTATGAGTACAGTGCTCTCCGTGATCGCACAGATACTGATGATAAAGCGGTATATGGAACAGTGGATAATATGGATAGTTGTAGATGTTGTATCGGTGATCATGTGGATCGTGGCTCTGCCCACGGAAGGCGGTAGTATAGCGGTGCTGCTGATGTGGAGCGTTTTTCTTGCTAATGCGATCATAATGTTTATAAAATGGCTTAAGGAATCCGGGCAGCAGCCGGATAAGGAGAAGAGGACGGGACAATGAGTTTGGGAAAGAAGTATAATGTGGGGATGTATGGCGGATCATTTAATCCGCTGCATCTGGGACATCTGGAATGTATGATAAAAGCAGCGGGGCTGTGCAGGGAATTATTTATAGTCATATCATACGGGGATGATGATACGGATATACCTCTTCGCGTAAAGATCAGATGGGTTTATCAGCTGACTAAGCATATCGGGAATGTAAAGATCATAACTCTTAAAGACCGGTTGCATGATAAAGCTGATTATACGGAAGAATACTGGATAGCAGACTGTAACGAGGTTAAGGAAAAGATCGGGGAAACCATTGATGTGGTATTCTGCGGCAGTGATTATGATGAGAACAGTTTCTGGAATAAATGCTATGAAGGCTCCGAGTTTATTGTCTTTCCCAGAAATGAATATAATTCCACAGACATAAGAAGCGATATTTACGGGCACTGGGACTGGATGCCTCAGATAGTAAGATCATATTTTGCTAAAAAGGTTTTGCTGATAGGCGGGGAAAGTGCGGGGAAATCAACCCTTACCGTTAATCTTGCGAACTATTTTAATACCGTTTATCTGGAAGAGGTGGGCAGGGAGCTGTCGGAGCTTTCCGGCACCGATGTATACATGCTGCCGGAAGATTTTACCAGGATCCTGGTAGAGCATAAGGCAAAGGAACTCAGGCTGTTAGAACAGAGCAATAAGGTATTCTTTGAAGATACAGACTGTCTGATAACAAAGTTTTTCCTGGATTTTCTTAAGGATGGGGAAGCTGATAAAAACGGATATCTGGCAGGGGCAATAGCACAGCTTAACGCCTATGATCTGATACTGTTCCTGGAGCCTGATGTGGAATGGGTACAGGACGGTGACAGAAGCGAAGTGATGGCAGCGGACCGCGAAAAGTATTCGCAGATGATAAAGGATATTTATGCGGAACACGGCTTTAAGATCAAAACCATAAGCGGTGATTACAACAGCCGCTTTGATCAGGCGGTGAAGTATGTAAAGGAGCTTATTGGCTAGCAACAGCAGGTTGCGTGATTTATATATCTCACAGTATTAAACTGATAGTGTAAAATCCAAGGCGCAGCGAAGATGATCTTGTGTTATACCGGGTGAAGCGTATTACATGTCATCCTGAGCAAAGCGAAGGATCTTAAAACACAGGAGGTATCGATCATGGAAACTAAAGAAATCTTATACGAATTAAGGACTAAGAACGGGATGTCCCAGGACGATCTGGCTGAAAAGGTATTTGTTACCAGGCAGGCAGTTTCGCGTTGGGAAAACGGGGATACCGTTCCCAATACCGAGACGCTGAAACTTCTTTCAAGATTGTATAACGTTTCTATAAATACGCTGCTGGGATCGCCGGAGAAGATGATATGCCAGTGCTGCGGTATGCCGCTTGAGGATTCGATCATCGGCAGGAATAAGGACGGCAGCCTTAACGAAGAGTACTGCAAATGGTGTTATGCGGACGGCACATTTACATACAGCAATCTTGATGATCTTATCGAAGTTTGCACAAAGCATATGGTAAATGAGAGTTTTACGGAAGATCAGGCACGTTCCTATCTTAAGGAGTCCCTTCCCAAATTGAACTATTGGAGGAAATATGATGAGCTCAGCGATGGAGGGGAGTATGAGGCTTTCAAAGAGCAGCTGATCGGGGAGATAAATGCTCTTGATATTGAGGGCATGCCTAAGGTAAAAAAACTTAATGCACTGGTCGGAAAGTTTGTTAACCTTGAATACCGTCTGCCTAACGGTCTGAATGCAAAGTTTCTTGATGACGGGACTACTTATCTGGGCAGTCAGCTTGAGTCTGAGATCGTACCCGGTCTCTTTTTCGGCATACTTGGCTGCATGGATTTCATCCTGATATCCACCTATGGCGAGAACTGTTCTGATCCTGAACTGCTGCTATATAAAAAACGTTAGGCGCTACTTTCAGTAGGTTGTATGCATTAATATGCTGCTATATCATCTTTTTACGTAAGACAGATAACCGTATGGGAACAGACGAAAGGAGGAAGATGATGGATCAGTATATAACAGGCGCAGTGATAAAACAGCTGCGCGAACAGAGTTTTATGTGTGCCCTGTTTGCGGAAATGTGATACACTCTATGGGTGAAACCGTGGTACATTGCCATGGCGTTCAATTGCTTCCGGCGGAAGCTGAGGCAGCAGACGAAGATCATGCGGTCAGCATTGAACGGGTGGAGGATGAATACTACGTAAAGATAGAACATGAGATGAGTAAGGCTCATTATATCACGTTCATCGCAGCGCTGTCATCTGACCGGGCCCAGTTATTGAAACTTTATCCGGAAGAAAATGCGGAGGCAAGGTTTAAGATTAACGGCGTGCGGAAGATACTATACTACTGCAACAGGGATGGCCTGTTTATTGCAGATGCGATGAAAGCCGGCAGTTAGGAGAAAACAATGATAAAAGCTGTATTTATCGACTACACGGGAACCATGGTTATGGAAGACGAGCCATACACAAGAGAACTGCTCAAATACTTTATGATGCACAGTGATCTTAAGGATCCTCAAAAGGTTTTGAAGATAGTCTGGGGAAAAGTAAAAGAGATCGAGGCGGAATGTTTTGGCGATGCATTTGTAAAGATCGATGAGCGTACGGACCGGATACTTAAATACCTGACAGATAATTGCGGCCTTAAAGGAGATCTGGCATACATGCATGAAGTATGGAGTAAGATCTGGGTGCACGCTCCGCTTTTTGAAGATGTTAAGCCTTTTTTTGAAAGGACGTCTTTACCGGTTTATGTTCTGTCAAATGATGACCTGTGTTATCTGGAAGAATCATTCAGTCTTAAGGAACTTAAACCCGCGGGTATCATATCCTCGGAGATGGCACGTGCATGTAAACCCAACAGGGCTATATTTGAGAAGGCGTTGGAAATAGCAGGGGTGAAAGCAGAGGAAACGGTTCATATAGGCGATTCTGTTACTTCTGATGTTGAACCGGCCAGAGAACTTGGTATCACCCCTATATATCTTTCACGTAATGCGGATACTGTTATTGACGGAGTAAGAGTTATCAGATCCCTTGATGAATTACGGTTTTAACCGGTATGATCTGATGTGCCCTCCGGGAGAAATATAATATATGCATTTTGTGGATGCAAAAGGAATACTTACAGGCAGCGGTGGGGGGCTGCGGTATGAACATATACCGGGGCAATGTCGGACCCATATATGCATTGCGAAGAAGAACTTGGATTGACGCGGAAGTGTCTTGAAATAGGCAAAAATGGTGAATGCCGAGTACGAGTAATTAACGAAGTCTGAAGAATACTGTATTTATTCGGTTTATAAGGATTTTGAAAAGCGATTTGATAACAAAATGATAACACTTGATAACTGAGCATTATTTATGAGTAATGCAAAAGGTTAGCAGGTGAGGTTTCAGCAAAGACTTAAAAAGGTCTTGTTAAGCTAATGAATAGCTTAGCAAGGCCTTTTCTTTTTGCCCTTATGTTAGCCGATGGAAACCATTCAAAGAAGAGTTACTTAGATCATTCATGAGCAGGTACTTCATCAAAGTTTGAATGAGTTGTCTGACCAGGTGTTGGATAGTGATACCTCCAGGCATCGTATTCATCCTGGTTTCTGAAAGTTACGCCTATAAGCTGATAAGAAAGCTTAACAAAGAAATGAAGGAAATGGGATTTCAGACGATTCAGGGAAGGATCGATACCAAATTCTTCTATGAGCACTTTTATCAGACCAGGGATTATGAGAGGAGGAATGCTTAATGCCGGTATATAAGAATGAAAAGAACGATACCTGGTATGCGATGATACGCTACAAGGACTGGACCGGGACGAACAGGCAGAAATGTCAGAGAGGTTTTTCTACTCGTAAAGAAGCTATTGAGTGGGAAGCTCAGTTTAAGCTTCAGCAGGCATCGGATATCGATATGACGTTGGAAGCTTTCTATGAACTATACGAAAAGGACGTTAGACCAAGACTTAAGGAAAACACATGGATGACAAAGCAGGTCATATATGAAAAAAAGATCCTTCCTTATCTTGGAAAACGCAAGCTTTCAGAAATAACCGCAAAGGATGTGATCGACTGGCAGAATGAGATGATGCGTTTGACGAAAGCCAATGGTTGAAACGAAAGCGGAGAAAGAATTTATGAGATACGCATTTCTCAAAGAACCCAAAACTCCAATCGGCAAGCTTGTCGCAGGAGCATGGCGGAAGTTTAAGAGAGATGAAGCGGATGATATATCCCACAAAAACCTGCCTCCTTATCCGTATTACTTTTAGAGCGGACAGGGAGGTATTTTTATGAGTGTAAATACAGCAAGAATGTTGAACGGGATCTTTTCGGCTCCGGCGTGGAAGCTGCTGTTGGTCGTGGGCCTTCTGACGTTTGTCGCGTGTTTTATCATAAAGGGGAAGAAAAAGCGATACCGGTCATCATCGGTATCGTATCGGTATGCTTATATATTGTCACGGCAGGGATCAGCGGATATGCGGATAATCTGATAAGCAGGCAGGTAGGCCCGGAGCCGGTAAAGCTAAGTGATGGTGGTGAAGAAAACGGCATCAGAGCTATCGAGATGGACATAGCCGATGGTATGACCACCACGCCGGAGGATGATAAAGAGTTTGTAGTCATCAGAATCAAGGATGAATACTATGATATCCGCAGAAGCGGGGAGTATCTGAGACTCCATGATGTGTATACCGTCAAAACCGACTATCCGGAAATAGCTGAGGGAAACTGCGCAAGAGTGGTGGCCGATGTGGATATCATTTGCGGCGGCATAGCAGGTTATGAGGATGATTATTTTATCAGAAACGTAAAATCCTGTGTCCCTGTTACTTATGATGAAGTGGCTGCGGAATTCGCTCTGGCGGATGCGGGTGAACATAATATAGATATGTACAACCATCTGCTGATCTATCATGATGCGGGGAGCAGCTATCTGGTCTGTATATACCGGGATAAGACTGTAGTATATAAGGACGGAGTATTCTATGCGGAATATGACGACGAGAGTGCAGAAGGATCTGAGACGTTTGAACCGTTTCTGGCTGACCCGGGAACCGGTGATACGGATGAACTGAAAGAAACGGAAGAATTAGAAGAAGCAGATGAACTGAAAGAAACGGGATCGTATTACAAGGAGCCGGGTAAAGAGGATATAATATATGATGAGAGTACCGGTGACAGATATGTAAAGAACCAGCTGATTATCGGAGTAACAGCCGGTACTGATGAAAGCTTAATAGAGAATCTGGCGGACAGTTATGATGCTGAGATAGTAGGCTATCTCACAGAAATGAAAATGTATCAGATAGAATTCTGCCGCGACGTATCATATACAGAGCTGGAGAAGATGATAGAAAACCTTGAGAGCTGCCCGTATATTTCATACGTAATGCTGAACTATGTGGATGATCTGAAAAATAATTAATAAGGGAACCGGCTTCGCCCAAACCGAAGTCCCATTTTGCTGAGCACCTCTACCTGACGGTCCTCATCATCCATATCTATACTGAGAAACTCATTAAGTTCGTCTTCTGTAAACTGCTTACCTGTGTAAGTTTCATCACATGCACCCGATGGACTCCACAGGGGCTCCTCCATCTCACCCTCAAAATAGATCTTTCCCTCTGAATCTATATAGACATAATCACTGCCAAAGGCATAGGGATAAGAGTTGCCCCATATTACATTTATAGCTTCATATGCAGAGGTATCATCAGGTGTTTCATCGGGGGTATCATAAGATGTTACATAGGCTGTATCATCAGCATATGCATTTGACTTCGATACTTCTGCCGAAAGCTTCTGCATTTCCGGAAGTGCCTCCGCTGACTGCCGGCTTTCAAAATCTTCGGCATCAAACCGGCCGCGTACCTTTTCCGCTTTTGTCTGTCCGCACCCGGACAATAACAACATGCTGCTTAACAGAACTACTACAGCTCTTTTCATACATACCTCCATTGATCTCTATACATGATACTCTGTCTTGCTGCTTATAGAGATACGGAAGGAGGAAGGGATTTTTATGGGGGATTTTAATTTTCATGTAAATCCCTGATGTTCTGCTGAGATTTCTATGACCCGGAGCACTCCCGGAGAAGACTTTAGGTCATGTGGAATAATAGGAAACAGGGGTTGCACGAATGGGGATTTGCGTTATACTCTCTTTAGAATTGAATTACACGGAAGAGAGAATATATGGGATTCCAAAGGAGAAAAAACATAATAACAAAGGCGGCATTTCCGGCGGTGATGCTTGCCTTTTTATTGTCCTCGTGTAACGTGATGCATTATAGAAGGGAAGCCACAGCAGATGATAAAACAGATATCACAGCGGACGATGAAACAGATAATACCACAGACCCCACTGTAGAGGACTGGATCGATTCTGTTACGGATGAGCGGGGAGTGTATATCGGCCAGGATAAAGAAGTGGTCGGATACTATAAGCGCGTCGGGATTGTCGAGATCGACGGAACGTACGACGATATGCGGATTGCGTTTGAACACTGTTGGTTGTAAAATGCTCTTATAACAGGAATCGTGTTACGCAGAGAACATGGGGGGGTAAAATGAAATATTCGCTTAAGGACAGATTAGCATACTGGTTTGATACTCATATGCAGAAAGGGTCGATCGCGCTGATAAAACTGCTGGCCATCGTCACTGCGCTGGCTATAGGGCTTGTTACTCTGGTACTGGTTTTATTGGGCTACAGTGAAGCAAAATACGGTACGGACGTGTTCTGGGACGGATTTGCTACTATCATAAATGCATGGATGCCGTATTATTCTGATGGGGAAGGTTCGATCGATTATCTGATCGTTATGGCTATAGCTGCCATTATCGGCCTGCTTATCACCAGTGTGCTGATAGGTATAATCTCAAACGCAATAGAGGAATACATAGAGGGACTGAAAGACGGTAAATCGACTGTCCTGGAAAAAGATCATGTTGTGATCCTTGGCTTTATACCGGGGGATTATACGCTTATCAAACAGATAGTACTGGCAGCGGGAACAGATAAAAGATCTGTTGTCATAGCAAGTGATGACAGCAGCGAAGAGATGCATGAGGCAATCTATGATAATGTTGATATTCCTAAGAATATAAAGCTGATATTCCGTACAATAGATATATTTGACCCTGCATCCCTGGAAAAGCTCTCTTTACCAACATGCAAGCATATCATTATCAGTCCCATGGATGACAGAAAAACGATCAAAGTACTTCTGGCAGTCTCGTTACTGATCAACAGCAATGACAATGAGAAAGTGCGCGTAAGCGCTCTGGTATCAAAGAATGAACACAGATTTCCGGAAACGGTTGCCGCAAAACATAATGTTACAACCATACAGATGCGGAATGCCATCGCAAGAATGGTTGCCCATTCCTGTTCACAGACGGGACTGTCCGATGCGTTCAGGGAAGTTTTCTCATTTGAAGGAAATGAGTTCTATTACAGGGAGATGAGTGAAGCTGTGGGAATGAGTTTCGCAGATCTGTCATACCGGATGGATAATGCGGTTCCCATAGGCCTCATACATGAAGGAAAGATGATGTTAAATCCCGATAAAGATCTAAAGATCGCAAAAGGAGACAGGGTGATCATTTTTGCGGAAGAAAGTGATTCGGCAGTTATTACGGACCGGAATTATCACGAAGTACCCATGAGCACGTACAGGTCATCGGAAAGAAGCAGGAAGGTTGCCATAGTAGGATATAACGGTTCATTCAAACTGGTATACAGGGAATTGGCAGATACTATATCGGAAGTGGTTGTGGCGGGAATACCCGATGAAAAGAAAGACACGATATTGAAACTGTATGATGAGTCAATAAACAGGAAGATAACGTTCTTTGAAGATGATATAGATGAAGTAGAGAATATGTCGGAACTGGCTAAAAAGGTCGATCATGTGGTGCTTCTGAGTGATCATACCTTAGAGGATGAGGACGCTGACATCCAGAGTATATTCCGCATCATGAGATTCAGGGATATCAGGACCAAGCTTGATCTTGATTTCAACATTACTGCCGAAATGCGAAAAAAATCCAATCTGAATCTTATCCGTGAAGAGGAACATATGGATTATGTTGTTGCTTCCAATATGTCATCATTATTCCTGGCACAGTTATGTGAGAATTATGAGCTGGATGACCTGTTTAAGGAGATCCTTGCGAACAGGGGAAATGAGCTGTACCTTAAGAAAGCAAAGGATTTTGGATGCGACGGTGTATATACGACACAGCAGCTGAGGAATCTGGCTTTATCTAATAAATCTGTCTTATTGGGGTATTTACGGGCTGACAGTTACGAGAGTTTCTTTAATCCCGGGTTGAATGAAGAAATAAAGCTGGGGGCTGAGGACAGCCTGATAGTATTGTCAGAAAACTGACGGTTGGGAGATGATCCAGCTGAAGGGGATGAGTTCACAGCTGAAGAGATCCTGGCTAAAATAGAATTCCAGGAGAAATTCTTTGATGGGGAACTTTATCTGAAATAGCAGGAGTTTATTAAAATGACTATTGAGAAGATCATCGAAGTTGTAAAAGATGCCGGGGCGATCATGTTGAATGCCAGGCGGCCAAAGATAATGGAAAAATCAGGGCATGCGAATTTCTGCACGGAAACGGATGAAAAGATACAGGCATTTCTGATCGGCAGGTTAAAAGAAGTATTTCCTGAAGCCGAATTTCTGGGGGAAGAGGATGGGCAGGATGTGTTCTCTTCCAAAATGAGCAACGGCTATTGTTTTGTTATAGATCCTATAGACGGGACATCAAATTTTATATATGAATACAGACCATCAGTGATATCGGTGGGATTATTGAAAGACGGAAAACCTTATATGGCTGTAGTTTATAATCCTTATGATGAGCTGGTGTTTTCGGCAATTGCCGGTCAGGGAGCATATATGAACGGTGAAAAGATCATGTCTTCCGAAGCGCTATTAAAGGATTCACTTTCCGTTTTCGGAACTGCACCGTATTATACAGAACTTCAGGAGCGGACTTTTGACATTGCAAAGAAGCTTCTGCCGCTGTGTGTTGATCTGAGAAGATCCGGAACAGCAGCATGGGATATGTGCTGTGTGGCTATGGGCAGATGCAGCCTGTATTTTGAACTCAGGATACAGCTATGGGATTATGCGGCTGCGGCATTGATAGCGCAGGAAGCGGGATGCGTGGTTACGGATGTTGAAGGGAAGGAACTTTCCTATACCGGTGCGACATCGGTGCTTTGCCGTGCAAGGGGTGTCAAAGAAATACCTGAATGTTTTAGGCAATAAGATATATCGCATCAGTTTAAGACACCGCTTACTGCGATCTCTCTTATGACAGAACTCTTGATGGAGCCGGGAGTGAGTGAAGAACAGCGCCTGGAGTATGCAGGAAAGATAGATACGCAGATAAACAAGATGACCTGGCTGATCAGAAACCTGCTGACATTATCGCAGCTGGAAGCAGGTGTGCTGGAGATGAAAGCAGAAAGAGTGGTGCTTAAAGAAATGATGGACGACATCTCCGATTCGCTGAGCGTACTGGCGGAGGTGGCAGAGGTAGAACTGGATTGCAGCGTATCGGATAAGATAGAGATAAAAGCTGATAAACACTGGCTCAGGGAAGCGGAATGTTTATTTGATACGAATGGAGGTTTATTATGTTTGATATACCGGAATACAAGAAGGTAAGGGTGATAATAGATACAGACGCGGCATGCGAGGCTGACGATCCTTATGCTATAGTGCAGGCGCTGTTAAGTCCCAAGCTGATAGTCAAAGGAATATGTGCGGAACATTTTGCACAGCCCGGTTCCATGGAGAAAAGCTATGATGAGGTGGTCACCATATTGAAAGCCATGGATATGGAAGTACCCGTATTAAACGGGCAAAAGGGACCTCTGTCACAGGATGGGGAATTATCAGAGGCTTCGGCATTCATTATCAGTGAAGCTTTGAAGGAAGATGATAAGCCGCTGTTCATACTCTGTCAGGGCGCGATCACCAACGTGGCAATGGCGGTAAAAAGCAATCCAGAAATAATCAGCCGCATGACTATAATCTGGATAGGTACCCACGGAACGAATTACGGACCTGTACCTTTCCGCGAGTTTAACGCAGGCAATGATGTGGAAGCCGCAAACCTTATCCTTGAAGAAGAAACACAGCTTTGGCTGGTGCCCTCTTATGTTTACACAACGATAAATATCGGGATCGCGGAAATAAAGAGGAGGATCGCGCCCTGCGGAAAGATCGGGGAACACCTTTACAATAACCTTATGGAATATAATAATTCCGAAGGCGCGGGATGGACCCAGGGAGAGAGCTGGTCTCTGGGCGATTCACCGGCAATAGCCCTTGCAATAAATCCCGGCTGCGGAAGGTTTGAGATCGCTCCGGCACCGCATATAGAGGATGACACGGCCTCAACCGAATGTCCGGATCATCGTAAGATAAGGATATATAAGGATGTAGATTCAAGATATATACTTGAAGATCTTATTGCTAAACTTGAATTGTTTACAGGGAAATGATCAATACTAAGCTGTAATGATCAGATCGATGGATTATGCGACAACTACCGGCAATCTGGTTATACGGCCACAGGGTGTCGGTGAACAATATGCGGATCCGGATGAACCATACAAA
>CACZBK010000033.1 GCA_902779395.1 uncultured Lachnospiraceae bacterium
ACAGCCTTGATGATCTCTTCCGTATCCTGTGTATCAAGACAGATGGGAACGGCATTGACCCCGCCGAACTCCTTAAAGAGCACAGCCTTTCCTTCCATAACGGGCATGCCGGCGGCAGGTCCTATATTACCCAGGCCAAGAACCGCACTACCGTCGGATACCACAAGAATGGTATTGCTTTTTATCGTATACTTATATACCGCCTCGGGATCCCTGGCGATCTCCTTACAGGGTGCAGCTACACCGGGGGTATATGCCAGAGCCAGATCCGCTCCGCTTTTAACGGGAGCTTTTGACTCCGTACTTATCTTTCCTTTCCACTGTGCGTGGAGCTCTAGTGCCTTCTCATCATTGCTCATCAGGGTATTCTCCTTTTATAATTATAGATTACTGTTTTTATCAGACCTGTGGTCTTGATACCACATTCTTTTTTATAAAAAAGCAAGAGAAACTGTAAGCCGGGTTATGTCTTGGATGATCATCTATCTAGCCTGCAGGTTACCCTGCAGTTCGAGCGACCCACCCGGAAGAACGCCGGGCCGGCGTATCTCTTCCGTATTTGGTCTTGCTTCGGATGGGGTTTGCATTGACCCGCTGCGTTACCGCAGCGGCGGTAGTCTCTTACACTGCCGTTTCACCATAACCTCATAAAGAGGCTGTCTTTTCTCTGTTGCACTTTCCTTGGAGTCGCCTCCACCGGACGTTATCCGGCATCCTGCCCTGCGAAGCCCGGACTTTCCTCACGCACCGCGATGCAGTGCCCGCGACCATCCGTCCCTCTTGCATTTTTTCATTTTATAAACCGAAACATCCTCCTCCGACAAATTCCCTTACAATCGAATTGTTTGGAAGATCTTCCGTACTCACACCCAGGAAATACTCAAGGAATTTGAGCATTCTCTTTGCCTCATGATACTCAGGCTCATCCGGGTTTACCGAGAACAGAAGCGGCTCTGCAAACTGTTTAAGTACTGCCAGTTCATAAATAAGCGCAGAGTTAAATATCTCATCCGCACTCTCCTGGAAGGGAAAGATATTTTCCTCCTCACCCCTTCTTACGGACGGCCACATTGATATGGTCCGCTGTGCGCTGGCACCTCTGGTTCTTGCATCCCTTACAAGACGGCGTAAAAGCCTGCCATCCGTAGTCGGTATGCGGTTATGTTCATCAACATTCAGGCTGGTGAGTGCCGATATGTATATCTTAAACTTACTCTCTGTGGGAAGTGCATGACTCATCTTATCATTGAGCCCGTGTATGCCTTCGATCACCAGTATATCGTCTTTTCCAAGGGTCTTGAAATTGCCCTTGTATTCTCTCTGTCCGGTCTTGAAGTTAAAAGAGGGTATCTCTATGGTCTCGCCGTTTAACAGCTTCACCATATCGCCGTTAAACAGATCCACATCTATTGCTTCAAGGCACTCGAAATTGTAATTTCCGTCCGCATCCTTAGGCGTATCCTGACGGTTCTTGAAATAGTCATCCACACCGATTGGATGAGGTTTTAATCCGTAGGAAGCAAGCTGCACGGAAAGCCTGTGCGAAAAGGTAGTCTTGCCTGATGATGAAGGTCCGGCTATCATGACAAACTTTACGCCGCCCCGCTCCACGATCTTTCTGGCGATCTCTCCTATACGCCTTTCCTGGAGAGCTTCCTGGGCCAGTACCAGCTCGCCTAAACCGCCTTCGCATATCTTTTCGTTCAGATCCCCCACTGAATCTATGCCAAGCTTTGCCCCCCAGTCATCTGCTGTCTTAAGCGCACCGAAAAGCCCCGGTCTGGGTATAAAACGCTTTAAAACATCGGGCTCCGCCGCTTCGGGAAGTACGAGCATGAATCCCTCTTCGTACAGCTCCAGAGAAAAATACTCCACATAAGATGTATCCGGCAGCATATACCCGTAATAATAATCATCATAGCCGTCCAGACTGTATACATTTACCAGAGAACTCCGGCGGAAACGGAAAAGCTTATCCTTATCTTCCATCCCGGCCCGGGCAAAAAGCTCCCTTGCTTCATCAGTGGGAACAGACCTCTTTTCAATGGGAACAGCAGCAGCTATAAGCTCTCTCATACGTTTATCCAGTCTGTCAAGAAAAGCCTGATCCACCTTAAGCCCTCCCTTGGGGCTTATGTAGTATCCGTTGCCGATAGCAAATTCAACCTTGACCTGCTTTGACTTATCATGATCCAGAACATCGTCGATAGCTTTTACCATCACCAGTATGGCTGTACGCACGTATGCCTTATGCCCGCTCGATCTTTTCAGCGTGATGAAGCTTACCTCCGCTCCGTCTTTGATCTTTCTCTTAAGCTCTCTTATCCTGCCGTTTTCCAGCACCAGCCCTATGCGGGCATCTTCTTTATCCTGATGATCCGCCGCTGCAGCGATGTAGTCGCTGCCGTCGGGATACTGTCTTTCTTCTCCGTCTACTCTGATCGTTATCATATCCGTATCATAACCCCCTTTTATATCACAACAAACGGTTCCTTCTGAGACGCTGCGCTCACGTTCATCTGCGGCATCTTCTTTTTAAAGAAATCCTTCATATATGCAACAAAAATCTTTTCTATACCGTAGTGTCCGGCATCTATGATATTAAGGCCTTCCGCCACGGCATCTATTCCCTTATGATGTGAGATATCACCTGTGATAAGAAGCTGGGCTCCGGCTTTCAGGGCATAGGGTATCATATCACTGCCTGACCCCGGCGATATAGCCACACGCCTCACTTTGATCTCGGGATCACCGAAAAGCCTCACGTTATCAAGTATAAAAGCTTCCTTTACGAGCTCACAGCAATATTTGAGCCGCATTTCCCTGCTCAGATTCCCCACACGGCCTATGCCTTCATTTGCTATGGCATCTTCATAAGTCACCTGAAGCACTTCCCTGTCCTCAAGCTGCAGGCGGTCTGCTGCTTCATCAGCCATGCCCATCACATCAAAATTCGTATGCATGCTGTAGCAGGCGACATCCGAAGAGATAAGCTTAAGAAGTTTGCGTCCAACATGGTCTTCTTCGGTTATTCTTGATATATTCGGAAAAATAAGCGGATGATGAGTGAGCAGAAGATCCGCCCCGGTAAGTACAGCCTCCTCCACCACTTCATCGGTGGCGTCAACGGAAAGAAGTATGCTTTTTACCTCCTTGGATAACCTTCCGCACATCAGTCCGCTGTTATCCCAGCTTTCCGCAAATGAGGGAGGTGAGAGCTGTTCTAAACTGTCAATGACTTCTTTAAGTTCCATACATGCTCCTTTCTATTCGTAATAGGAAAGCGCCTGCCTTAACATGTTTAGTTCCTTTTCCAGATCCGAAAGCCTTGCTTCGGATCTTTCGCTTCCGTTCTCTGCCGCACTCTTAAGCTGCCCGCTTACGGCTGTTTCCATCTCAAGCCTGTGATCAAGGTATTTCTTTAATACCGGATGCCTGTTTTCAAGCGTTTGCCTGCCGTATTCAAGAAAAAGCTCTTTAATACCGTCTCCGGCTTTTCCGGGTTCTGCCCTGAACATGGGATAAAACTTTCCGTCCTCAAAAACCATATCCTCGGCAGTTATCGTATATCCGTTCCCGATAAGATACTCCCTTACACTTCTCACTTCAGACTGCGGCTGAAGTATAAGCTGGCTTGTCTTTCGGAGTTTGTTTTTTCCTTCCATGAGTATACGCCGGATAAGCTCTCCGCCCATACCGGCAAGTATCACGGCATCTGCCTCGTCCTCATTTAAAGATGCAAGTCCGTCGGATAAACGGCATTCTATGCTTCCGCCCAGTCCCTCTTTTGATATGTTTTCCTTAGCCGCACACAATGGCCCTTTTCTGAGATCCATCGCGAGCATCTTTTCAAATATCCCTGTTTTAACAAGAAATATGCTCACATATCCGTGATCACATCCCACGTCGGCACCGCAGCCGCCCTCTTTTTTCAGACAAAGAGCGGCTACGGCTGCCATACGTGCAGAAAGTCTGTTCATCAGTCCAAAAAGTCCTTTATACGCTTGCTGCGGCTGGGATGACGCAGTTTCCTGAGCGCCTTTGCCTCTATCTGGCGTATACGCTCACGGGTAACCGAAAACTCTTTACCGACCTCTTCAAGTGTACGCGCCCTGCCGTCAATAAGCCCGAAACGAAGCGTAAGAACCTTTCTCTCTCTGTCAGTCAGGGTATCGAGTATCTCGTTCAGCTGCTCACGCAGCAGAGTGAACGCTGCGACATCGGCAGGAACAGGCACATTATCATCCTGTATAAAGTCTCCGAGATGGCTGTCTTCCTCTTCACCGATAGGCGTTTCAAGCGATACCGGCTCCTGTGATATCTTAAGGATCTCTCTTACACGCTCTTCAGGCATATCCATGCGCTCAGCTATCTCAGAAGGTGCCGGCTCACGTCCCAGTTCCTGTAAAAGCTGCCTGTTGATACGTATTATCTTGTTTATGGTCTCGACCATATGAACGGGGATACGTATAGTCCTTGCCTGATCGGCTATCGCACGGGTTATTGCCTGACGTATCCACCAGGTGGCATATGTCGAGAACTTGTAACCCTTTCTGTAATCAAACTTCTCTACAGCCTTGATAAGGCCCAGATTTCCTTCCTGGATCAGGTCAAGGAAGAGCATGCCGCGTCCGACATAACGCTTTGCTATACTTACCACCAGTCGCAGGTTGGCCTGTGAAAGTTCCTGTCCCGCTGCTTTTCCGGATTCAATCTTTGCGTCATTGGCAGCTATCTTTTTCTCTATCTCGGCGATCTTTGCATCGATCTCGGCTTTGCTTTTTGCATTCTTTCCCTTTTTATCGGGTGTCTTAAGGCGTATAAGTCTGGTCTTAAGATCTTTATTCTTTTCGGAAGCTTCCGATCCCAATTCCATACGCTTTGCCAGCTCTATCTCCTCTTCCGCGGAAAGCAGGGGCACCCTGCCTATCTCCTTTAAGTACATACGTACGGGATCCTCGATATTCGCTCCGTCCGCTACACCCGCCTCAAGATTTTCCATGTCATACTCAAGCTCGGCGCTTTCTTCCATGGCAAGCTCTTCATCGGGTATATCGTCATCATCTATCTGCTCCATGCGGAGTACTATACGGTTCTTATCAAGAGCATCCCAGATACGGTCGAACTGCTCTTCATCAAGATTAAGCTCGGTAAAAGTATCTATTACATCCTGATACTCCATATAACCGGCTTTTTTTGCCCCGTTTATAAGGTTCTTGAGTTTTTCTTCAAAAAGAGTCTCGCGAAGTGCAGCTGCCTCGGCATCATTTAAGCCTTCACTTTCCTCCTCAAAGGATTCTTCATCCTGCAGAAGCTCCTCTTCGGTCAGCTCCTCCGATGCTCCCTTTCTGCCGCTGCTCTTCTTTTCATTTTTAGACCTGCCTGTTTTCTTTTCGGCTGTCATCTTTTCCGATACTTTCTTATCGGCTGCTTTCTTTGTATCGGCTTTAGCTGCTGCCGCAGAGGTCTTTTTTTCCGATGCTTTCTTTTCGCTCACACTGTTCTCCTTAGATGATGTGCCCTTTTTTGCCAAAGTGCTTTCTTTGGATGCCGTAACAGTCTTCTTAGGGTTACTGTCTTTAGATGCGGCGCTTTTCTTATCACCTGCATTTTTCTTAACGACAGTTTCTTTCTTAACGGATGCATCTTCCTTCTTTGCAACGGCCTTCTTATCGGCATTCTTTTTTTCCGAAGCTCCCTTTGCCTGCACGGTCTTTGCGGGCTTCTTTGCTTCTTCTTTGTTGGTCTTCTTTGCAGCCATAGTCACACACTCCTTTGTTATTTCAGGATAACATACGTTTCCTGAGTTCTTCCATCATACGCTTCTGCTTAAGCTTTTCATCAAGGCTCATCTTCCCGCCGGCTGTTTTCGCATCATGATCAAAACGCTCCTGCTTTACCTTAAGGACTATATCCCGGAAAGCCTTTTCTTTTTCTTCGTCAGTCACGATGGCATCCAGCTTTGTGTGGAATACCTCCGCAGCAGTCTGCTGCTCATCAGCATCCTCAAACATGTTGATGATAGATGCCGGATTCGGAACTCCCCCCTCCATATCGGAAAACATCCGCTCAGACACTTTGTGATAAATGGGGTCCGTAAAATCCTGTGCATCTATGAGGTCTTTTATGCCTTCATATCGTTTCGGCTCCTCGGCGAGATAAGTCAGCAGTACTCTCTGTGCATATTTATCACTGTCATCCGACTCAGGCTTAGCTGCCTGATACCCTGCCCCTGCATCTGCCCTGGCTTTGGTATCGCTCAGCTTAACGCCCCCTCTCAGCACCAGTGAGATAACCTGCTTTTTTAACGCATCACCGGGAATGCCGTATTCCGCACTTACCGCATCAATATAATTCTCCCTCTCCAGCTCCTCTTCAAATATACACAGCTTTTTGGCTACTTCATTATAAAAATCCGTCTTTTTAGCCGGATCGGAAAAATCATAGTTTTTTCTTAATATCCTTACTTCGAACAAAAAGCCGTTTTCGGCATTATCCAGCCTTTTCCGGTACTCTTCGGCTCCCAGATTTTTGATGAACTCATCCGGATCCTTATAAGGCTGCATATTTATGACTCTGCCGTTTAAGCCGCAGGTACGTAAGATCGATATGGCCTTAAGCGCCGCATTAACTCCGGCAGTATCACTGTCATAAGCCAGCAGCACATCACGCCCGAAACGCTTTAGTATCATGGCCTGATCCATGGTAAAGGCAGTTCCAAGGGATGCCATGGCCTGGGTAAACCCCGCCTGATGCAGACTGATGACATCCATATATCCTTCGCAGAGTATAAAGTTATCTGCCCTGCTGCTTCTCGCCAGATTAAGTCCGAAGAGATTTTTTCTTTTCTCAAATATCTCCGTTTCCGAAGTGTTCAGATATTTCGGCTCTCCTTCGCCCATAACACGTCCGCCGAAAGCTATCACTTTCCCGCTTCCGTTCATTATGGGAAACATCACCCTGTTGTAAAATTTATCACTTACGCCGTATTTTTCGTTATAACTGCTCAGCCCAGCGGCGCACAGTTCATCTATAGTAAAGCCTTTCTTCTGAAGATATTTCGTAAGATCATCTTTGTACTGCAGTGAGTACCCCAGCCCGAATGAGCGCATGGTCTCATCGGAAAGCTCCCTTTTTCTGAAATACTCATAGCCTATCTCACCCTGAGGTGAACGCAGCGCTTTATAAAAATACTTCGCAGCTTCGGTATTGGCCTCATAGAGCCTCTCTCTCCTGCTCCGGGCCCGCTTTGCTTCCGCGCTTTCATTGCCCTCCGGCAGTCTGATCCCCGCCTTCTCCGCAAGAAACTGCACCGCTTCAACAAAGTTCATATTCTCATGCTTCATCAGGAAAGTGTAACAGTTCCCGGTGGCATGGCAGCCGAAACAATAATACATCTGCGTATCATCCGACACGGAAAACGAGCCTGTCTTTTCATTATGAAAAGGGCACAGGCCAAAAAATTTACTTCCCTTACGCTTTAGATTTACATAGCCGGAAATGAGCTGAACTATATCCGTACTCTGCCTTACCTGCTCTATTATCTCGTCGGAATAAAAAGGCAATTTAAGTCCCCCGCTTTGATCATCCGTGCCAGGACTTGGGAATATACAGCTCTTCATAGGTGGCTATGGCGAAATGATCGGTCATTGATGCGATAAAATCGCATGCTACCCTTTCGACACTTTCTCCCTTATCCATCAGGCGTTTATACTCTTCAGGAAGCTTGTCCTTATGTGTCACGTAATATTCATACAAGGTCTTTACCAGTGCTTCGGCCTTGGATTCCTCTGCCTTGACCACCGGATTCTGGTATACGTTCTTAAACATGAAGGCCCGCATCTGAAGCATCGCCTTCTCCACATAGGGCTCCATAAGTATATCATCCCTGTCAAGACTGGTAGCGATTATATTATGTATAAGGTGATCAAGACGCTCTTTGGTATGATACCCCAGCACATCACCTATCTCTTTCGGAACATCACTGTCACTTAATACCTTTGCCCTTATGGCATCATCCATATCATGATGGATATATGCCAGCTTGTCGGAAAAGCGCACTATACGCCCCTCAAGGGTAAAGGGTTTTGATTTCATCTGGTGGTTGAGCATCCCGTCCCTGACCTCGACCGTTAAGTTAAGCCCTTCGCCGTCACGCTCAAGCACCTTTACCACGCGGACGCTCTGCTCGTTGTGTTCAAATCCCAGCGGGCAGACTTCATCAAGCGCTCTCTCCCCGGCATGTCCGAAAGGAGTATGCCCCAGATCGTGCCCCAGCGCTATGGCCTCCACCAGTTCTTCATTCATCTTAAGGGCCCTGGCTATGGTCCTGGCTATCTGGGCCACCTCCAGGGTATGGGTAAGGCGCGTACGGTAATGATCCCCTTCGGGATTTAAGAATACCTGCGTCTTATCTTTAAGCCTGCGGAAAGCCTTTGAATGCACTATCCTGTCCCTGTCACGTGCAAAGACCGGCCTTATGTCACACTGCTCCTCCGGCTTATCCCTGCCTCTGGTATTGATACTCAGCGTGGCATAGGGGCTTAAGCTTTCCTTTTCGGCTTTTTCCAGTTCTTCCCTTATCAGCATATCTTATTTAAAATACTCTACACCTGATTCAAAGATCAGCATATCCTGTTCGCCATAGATGTTCATGGCTACTCCGTCGTCTCTTCTTTCTGAATGGCACATCTTACCGAATACCCTGCCGTCGGGAGAAGTGATACCTTCCACCGCATAGATGGAACCGTTGATATTCCACTCCTCATCCATGGTGATCTTTCCGTCAGGGTCACAGTATCTTGTAGCTATCTGTCCGTTTTCATAAAGCTTTTTATATACATCTTCGGGTGCCACAAAACGTCCTTCACCATGTGATGCGGGAGATGTGTAAACTCCGCCAAGCGAAGCCTTTGCCAGCCAGGGGCTCTTATTAGAGCATACTCTTAAATATGCCATCTTCGATATATGTCTGTTTATGGTATTGAAGGTAAGGGTAGGCGAATTCTCGTCCTGACCCACTATACGTCCTTCAGGTACCAGTCCCAGCTTTATAAGCGCCTGGAAGCCGTTGCAGATACCAAGTACCAGACCGTCTCTCTCATTTAAGAGCTTCTCCACCTCTTCCTTCATACGCTCGTTTCTGAACGCGGTAGCGAAGAATTTAGCCGATCCGTCGGGCTCATCACCTGCAGAGAACCCTCCGGGGAACATTATCATCTGTGATCTGCTTATCTCTTTTGCAAATTCCTCCGCGGAATCCTTTATATCCTGCGCATTCTGATTCTTAAACACTCTTATCACAGCCTCCGCACCTGCTCTTTCAAAGGCACGTGCACTGTCATATTCGCAGTTGCTTCCCGGGAATACCGGTATGAAAACCCTGGGCTTGGCCACTTTGTTCCTGCATACCGCAATACTGTCATACTTTTTATCTTCGCATTCCACTGCTTTTGCGGCAGTCTGTCCGGAAATATGAGGGAATACCTTATCCAGAGGCTTCATCCATGCATCAAGCGCTTCTTTCTGGCTTATGCTCACACCGTCATGCTCAAACGCTCCGTCGGTAACAGTTCCCACTTCCCAGATGAATGCATTGAATTCGTGATCCGCAAGAGCCTTTGCTTCATCCTTATCCAGTTCAAGAAGTATATCACCTATCCTGCCTTTGAAAAGATCATCGGTGGTAACATCCTCGGCAAACTTAACGCCCAGTCCGTTTCCGAAGCCCATCTTGGCGGCGGCTGCAGCCATACCGTAAGAATCGATAACGTAGGAAGCTTTTGCCTTGCCGCTGTGGATCAGTCCGCTGACCACATCATATATCTCAAGCGTATCCTTATATACCGGGATATCAAATTCATCTTTCGGAACGGAGAAGAGTACCAGTGCATCTCCTTCCTTCTTAAGCTCGGTGGTGATGATATCCTGCTGCTTTGCCACATCCACCGCAAAGCTTACCAGTGTGGGAGGAACATCGATATTATTGAATGTTCCGGACATCGAATCCTTACCGCCTATGGATGCCATGCCAAAGCCCAGCTGTGCATCAAAAGCACCCAGCAGAGCTGCAAAAGGCTGGCTCCAGCGTGAAGGATCTTCACTCATCCTGCGGAAGTATTCCTGGAAGGTGAAATGTATGCCCTTATGATCACCGCCTGCTGCCACGATCTTCGCAACCGACGAAAGAACTGCATAGATGGATCCGTGATACGGGCTCCAGCTTGAAAGGTAAGGATCATAGCCGTAGCTCATCATGGTAACCGTATCGGAAGAATCGGTACCGTTCATCGGGAGCTTTGCTACCATAGCCTGTGTCTCACTGAGCTGATATTTTCCGCCGTAAGGCATGTATACGCTGGCTGCACCTATGGATGCATCAAACATCTCGACCAGACCCTTTTGCGAACATACGTTAAGATCTGAAAGAAGAGACGTCCATGCTTTCTTCTCATCACCCTCTTCCAGTGCTTTTTCAGCCTTTTCGCATATTATCTTATGAAGAGGATTGCTCTCCTCATCGGGTATATCAACGGATACGCTGCACTCCTGATGAGCACCGTTGGTATTTAAGAATGCGCGGGAGAGATTAACGATATCTTTTCCTCTCCATTTAAGCACCAGTCTGGGTTCCTTTGTGACTACAGCCACTTCGGTAGCCTCGAGGTTCTCCTCCTGTGCATACTTCATGAATTCCGCCACGTCGGAAGGATCGACCACTACAGCCATTCTCTCCTGTGATTCGGAAATAGCAAGCTCGGTCCCATCAAGACCCGCATATTTCTTGGGCACCTTGTCAAGATCCACTACAAGACCGTCTGCCAGCTCACCGATAGCAACGGATACACCGCCCGCACCGAAGTCATTGCACTTTCTTATGAGCCTGCTCACTTCGGGACGTCTGAAGAGTCTCTGGAGCTTTCTTTCCGTAGGCGCATTACCCTTCTGCACCTCGGCCCCGCACTGCTCTATGGACTGCTCGGTATGTACCTTGGATGAACCGGTCGCACCGCCGCAGCCGTCACGGCCTGTTCTTCCGCCTAAAAGTATTATCACATCCCCGGGATCGGAAGTTAAACGCTTAACGTTCTTTCTGGGAGCCGCGCCCATAACGGCACCTATCTCCATACGCTTAGCCACATAATTGGGATGGTAGATCTCTTTAACATATCCTGTAGCCAGGCCTATCTGGTTACCGTAGGATGAATAACCTGCTGCCGCACCTCTTACCAGCTTCTTCTGTGAAAGCTTGCCCTTTAAGGTATCGGCCACGGGCACCGTAGGGTCTGCCGCGCCGGTGATACGCATTGCCTGATATACATAGGAACGTCCCGATAAGGGATCCCTTATGGCACCGCCCAGACAGGTGGCAGCACCACCGAAAGGCTCTATCTCCGTAGGATGGTTATGTGTCTCATTCTTAAAGCTTATCAGCCACTCTTCGGTATAAGGATCGGTACCGTTGCCCGGCTTTATCTCCACAGGTACGACTATGGAGCAGGCGTTTATCTCATCCGACTCTTCCATATCGGTCAAAAGTCCGTCGTGACGGAGTTTCTTCATGGCTATCAGGGCCAGATCCATAAGGCAGACAAACTTGTCATCCCTGTCTTTATAAAGCTCTTCCCTGGTATCCAGATAGCTTAAATAGCTGGTCTCTATGGGTGTACGGTAGAAGCCTTCACCAAAGCTTACATCTTTAAGCTCTGTTGCAAAGGTGGTATGACGGCAGTGATCCGACCAGTAGGTATCCAACACCCTTATCTCAGTCATGGACGGATCGCGCTTCTCATCTTTAGCAAAATAATTCTGTATATGAAGGAAATCCTTAAAAGTCATGGCCAGGCCAAGGCTGTCATACAGACTCTTAAGGGCCTGCTCATCAAGAGAAGTGAAACCATCGAAGATCTTAACATCGGCAGGCTCGTCATATCTGGTTATCAGAGTGGCAGGCTTTTCCATACCGGTCTCACGCGAATCCACTGGATTGATGCAGTACTGCTTGATACGCTCAAACTCCTCATCGCTTATATCGCCGCTTATCACATATGTAACGGCGGTACGTATAACCGGCTCCTCATCTTCCTTAAGGAAGCGGATGCACTGCTCTGCGGAATCCGCTCTCTGATCGTACTGTCCGGGCAGGTATTCAACGCCAAAAACCCTTGCTCCTTCGGGCACGGGTATCTCTTCATAATATATCTGATCTACGGGCGGCTCCGAAAAAACCGTCCTTGCTGCAGTCTCAAAAACAGCATCCGAAACATTCTCTACATCATATCGGATGTAAACACGGATATCTTTAACACCTTTTATGCCAAGATATCCCGGGATCTCATGCTCAAGCTCCCTGTCCTTTACCGCATACTCTTTTTTCTTTGCTACATAAATACGTTTTACGCCGCTCATATCGATCCTTTCTAATATATGAAAATGTGTTTACAGGCATACAAAGCTGATTATACCGCCATTGAGGCAGTATGTAAAGTTATGCGCTCCAAAATTCTATAAGCTCCTTCATACGGCTCACGGCATGCCAGAACACTCCGTTCTTAACACCCTCGGTCCACATATATGCCTTGGTCATCCCCTTCATGCAATAATTTGTGAGTATGGCAGCCGGGACATCCAGCTCCATTATCTGGCAGTTATCTATGGCTCTGTGTTCATCCTCCGCACTCCTTATATGAAGGCGGCTGTATACATACACGTAATTTTTATTGTAAAAACCGCTCTTTTGTACCTTTTTAACAAAGGCAAGCAGAGTGCTGTCATATGTCGGTACACTTATGGTGGTAACTTTTTTTCCCTCTCCGGGATCATATTTATTGCCCACATCCTGCCCTTTTTTGCTTTCCAGCCAGTCAAGATACCTGCTCAGTTCATTAACATCCGCCCGGTACTTTTCGATCATTTTTACTACACTTTCTTTGCTGCTATCCATGGGAATCCTCCTTGATCAGATCCATAATTGTTCCGTTCCTTTGAAGATATGTTTATCAATACAGCTGCCTTATCAGATCCATAGCCTCATCATATTCAAAATCCGCAACCGCACGCTTTACCTCCAGCAGCTGCTTACGCAGCGTCGCTTCCATCGGATATGTAAGAAGATTATCTATCTTTCTGGATGCCTCCGACTGTTCCAGCAGTTCAAGGCTGCCCTGCAGGGCATGGAGCATATTGGAGAATTCCTCCCAGGAAAGCTCCTCTTCCCTTATCGTGATGATCTCCTCCCTGAGCATGCCGGCATCATTAAGCGCTTCCTTGATCCCCTCAAGCATTTTATCATACTGTGAGATAAGAAACTCACCTTCCCTGTCAATGACACCCACTTTGCCATCGCGCCCGGCATATTCCTGCAGTCTTGCAAGTTCCGACAGATGCGCGGCTCCTATGCCGGCCATCAGCCCCTTAAGAGCATGCACCTCATATACATACTGACGGTAATTTCTTGATGTGAGACAATCGCTAAGACGCTGAATATGGCCGGGTCCGTCATCGTAGATATATTTAAGTATCTGCAGATAGCGGCCCATTTCACCGCCATAGTTCTTAAGCCCTGCATCAACATCCACACCCGGTATGGATATATGAACGTCACTGTAATCTATCTGGTCTTCATCCCTGTCGACATAATGTATGATCTCCGCCGGCAGAAATTTCTTGAGTACCGCTTCCATCGCGGACAATGCTATGGGCTTGGAGATATACTCCTGAAACCCGTTCTGCAAAAACATCTCCCTCGTGCCGCTTATCGCATTAGCGGTAAGTGCTATAACCGGAAGCCTTCTTATCACCGGATCTTTATGTGCACGTATAAGGGCCGTGGTTTCTATACCGTCCATCTCCGGCATCATCTGGTCCATAAGCACCATATGGTAATTGTTCTTTTCCAGCTTATCCAGACATTCCGCACCGCTCATCGCCGTATCCACACGCACCTGATACATTGAAAGTATGCCCTGGGCCACCTTTATATTTGTGATATTATCGTCCACCACCAGTATCTTGGCCAGGGGAGCAATAAAACTCTTTCTCTCATGTTCCGGCTGAACAGGGAGTTCAAGATAATCGTAGTTCCCAAGCGGCTCCGGATCCGCAATACGCTGAAGATAATGAAAAGAGAAAACACTTCCTATCCCGTAGGTACTTTTTACGGATATACCGCCGCCCATACTCTCCACAAGGCGCTTGCATATCGCAAGCCCAAGCCCTGTACCTTCTATGGTACGGTTCTTGATCATATCCGCACGCTGGAAACTGTCAAAAAGCGTAGGCAGGCTCTCTTCCTTGATACCGCTGCCCGTATCCTCTACGGAAACCTTTATGAGAGCGGTGTCATCTTCCCCCTCTTCCCAGTCTACATTCACACGTATATAACCGCGCTTCGTATACTTGGCTGCATTTGTCAGTATGTTTGAATATATCTGGCGTACCTGGGTCTCATCCCCCAGAAATCTTGAAGGCAGACTTTCCTTAACATGAACTATGAGTTCAACGTTTTTATCCGCCAGACGCAGTGTGATCATGTTGCATATATCCTTAAGCACCAGTCCCAGATTGTATTCGGTTTCCGCAGTCTCAACCTTTCCTGTCTCTATCTTTGAAAAGTCGAGGATACCGTTGATGATGGAAAGCAGCGTATTGCTGGCATTACGTATATTATTCGCATTCTCTTCAACGTGGCTGTTTATATTATCGTTCAGTATAAGCTCAGTCATACCGATTATGGCATTCATGGGCGTCCTTATCTCGTGGCTCATGTTCGCCAGGAATACGGACTTGGCCTGGTTGGCTGCCTCCGCCTCATCCTTAAGACGAGTCAGCCTCTCCGTAAATTCGTGTTCTTCCGTTTTATCATTTATCCAAATAGTAGTTCCCTTATAGGTATCTTTATCATAAAAAGGCACCAGGGATATCAGATAATGCCTGTCCCTGATGATCATCTCCTGCCTGTCTTTACGTTTAAGCTTCTTTGCAACATCCTCCCTGGTCGCATCGTAATTAAGTTCCGGAAAGATCTCCCTGGCTTTTTCATTAACAAAAAGCACCCTGTCCATGGCATCCACCACAACGAAGCCTTCTTCTATGGTCTCTATGATATCGTCACGTGCCATTATCATGGAATCGAACATACGGAAACGGAATACCAGCAGCACCACAAGGCTCCAGGAAAGGAGCATAAAAAACATGATGGCGCTACACGGAAGTATATCCGCCAAAGCCAGCTGAAGCACACCGCCGACTGCCGGGATAAGCTCCACAAAAGCCAGCCAGCGTGTACCCTTATTAGTCTCTATCATCTTATTCAGATAATAACGGAAAGTTATGTAGAAGCCGAATACGGCTATGAATATCATCACCGAGATATCTATAATGAACAGAATGCCGTAAGTGGTTCTGAACCCGCGCCCGAAAGGCTGAACTTCAAGATATGAATATCCCGATCCGGGATAAAGGATCACCAGCAAAAGATGTGCCAGCAGCATACTCATGACCGGCAGGCGGAACATCGTAGGTATGTCCACTCCGCAGGCTCTTATAGAAAAAAACACCAGGGCCACGATAAAGGCTCCCAGCGATATAAACTGCAGCTGCAGCGCGATCTGCATAGTCTGCGCATTTTCCGCAGCACTTTCAAGACAAAAACCGATAAGTCCCGGCGATACTGCCAGTCCTGTGAAGTTAAGACCTTTCTGAATATAGGAAGGTTCGCCCTGGTTGATCTTGAACATAGTCCATAACCACACCAGAAGCCCGGCGGCAAAGACTATCTGAATTAGCACACCCATACCCTTTATTATACCTGAAAAATGCCCTTTTGTACAGTATTGTAAATATGGTGCCTATCCGTTATAATTACAGTAGTTCCGGGTACCATACAAAGGTTCCTGCGTTTTGAGCCTACAGTACTTTAAACGGGATTCCTATATTGCCAAGCGGATGTCAGGCCTCAGCAGATTTCAGTGGAAGACAGATGTTTTGGTTGCGGTTGCCCACCTGGCTTAGGCTAGGAGTCAATTGGCAGGGATCGGTATCCGGTTTTTTTATGCTCTTTTTTACTTAAATCTGAACAAGAGCATATCGGAAAGCGCATCTATAGCCTCATTTATATTTTCAGCCGCCGATGCAGATTCATCAGCCTGTGAGCTGATCCCCTCTGCCGCTCCTCCAGCAAGAGACTGCTGCGAAAAATCCAGATCATCATACAGATCCTCCAACTCATCGGCCTGTGATCTGAAACTATCCCGGATCTCACCAAGCTCATCCTTAAGTGTTCTGATGCGCTCCATCAGCGCTGCGGCACTTTCCCTGCTCTTTGACAGAGTATCTTTAAGCTCATCATCGGTATGCCTTAAGACTTTTGCATTCTCATCTTCTTCAAACAACTCATCTATCACTGTTTTATCCATTTTTTCCTTTCTTTCCTCCCGCCTATTTTCTTACTTGACATTTATATCCTCTGCCAGTATAATACCCTTTGTGCTTAGGGGATTAGTTAAACGGTTTAACATCGGTCTCCAAAACCGTCGAAGAGGGTTCGACTCCTTCATCCCCTGCTTAAAGGTCCGGAAGATATCCGGATCTTTTTTATTTTTCTCTCAGCTCTTATTTCCCGCCAGGAATTCCTCAAGGCTCTCCCACTCCTCCAGATAAGCATCCGAGCGGGCATTAAGCTCATCGAGCTTTTCCTGCAATTCCTGAAGCTTTGCATAATCACTGGCGTTTTCCGGATCGGCCATACGCTCTTCCAGCTGCGCCTTCTCGACATCATTTTCGTCTATAAGCTGCTCGAGTCTGGCAAGCCTTCTCTCTGCTCTGCCTCTTTCCTTGCCGGGGTTAACTTTCTTAGGTTTTTCTGCAGCAGCCGGGGTCTCATCCGCCCCCGCACCATCCTTTGACTTTTCTATCTTCCAGACCTCATCGGCAGACAGAAGCTTCTCTTTCCCGTAGTGTCTCTCAAACTCCTCATATCCGAAAGGAAAATACTCTGCGCCGCCCGGTCTTAAGATAAGGAGCTCATCCGCCAGACGCTTTATCAGATAACGGTCATGTGATACAAAGAGGACCGTACCTTTATATCCTGCAAGCATCTCCTCCAATGCTTCCTTACCCACTATATCCATATGGTTGGTAGGCTCATCCAGTATCAGAAAGTTCGGTCTGGTCTGTAAGATCTTTGCCAGCGCCAGTCTTACTTTTTCACCGCCGGACAGATCCGACACATTCTTAAATACGTCATCCCCGGTAAAAAGAAAGCCTCCCAGTATATTCCTTACTTCAGTCTCGGTAAGTGTGGGATAAGTATCCCAGAATTCATTAAGTACGGACTTGGTACTGAGCGTCTTAGCCATCTGCTGTTCAAAATAACCCACGTCCACTCCGTAACCGTAAGTGTATTTCCCTCCCTTTGCAGGGATCAGCCCCATAAGGGTCTTTAAGAAAGTGGATTTGCCAAGGCCGTTTCCGCCTATCACTCCCAGCTTTTTACCTTTCTGCAGGTTGATGCTGATCCTGCAGAGGATCTCGTCATAGCCTACAGCCAGATTATCCGTGATAAGCACATCCCGCCCGCTCTCGCGTGCCGGTTCGGATAAACCGTGAAAAGCCCGAGTATCGGATTCCTCCGGTTTCTCTATCTCTTCCATATGCTCTATGGCCTTGAGCTTCGACTTTGCCATAGCCGCTTTCGTAGCTTTATGGATAAAACGGTCAGCCAGCGCCTGCAGACGTTCCTTCTCCTTCTGCTGGGCCAGATAATCTTTCATCTGTTTGTCATATGCTTCTTTCTTAAGGCGGACGAATTCGGAATAATTCCCGGGATAACGCTTTATGCTGCCGCGCTCTATCTCCCATACGGTTTCCGCCACACGGTCCAAGAAAAGCCTGTCGTGGCTTACCACCACTACCGCCCTGGGATATTCCGCCAGATAGTCTTCAAGCCAGGCGATAGTCGAGATATCCAGATGGTTGGTAGGCTCATCCAGAAGCAGTATGTCTGGCCTTGAGAGCAAAAGCTTGACAAAGGCTATCTTTGTACGCTGTCCTCCGGAAAACCAGGAAAGAGGCCGCTCTTCATCCTCCTTCGAAAAACCGAAGCGTGAAAAGAGCATATCGTAATCCTTTTCATAACGATATCCGCCAAGGTAATTAAAGCGTTCCTCCATCAGGGCATACTTCTCCGCCAGAGCGTGATCACCGCTCTGTTCAAGCTTTGAAAGCGCCTCCTCCATCTCACGCTTCAGCTCGAGTATGGGTTCAAACACCCTCTTAAGCTCCTGTCCAAGCGTAGCATTCTCGTCTTTAAACGTCATCTGTGAAAGCCAGCCTATCACGGGATCCCCTGTTTTTGCTATCACAGGCTGGTCATCCGAATCCCTTGGCTGCGGAGTCAGCTCGCCGCATATAAGCTTTAATAAAGTTGTTTTACCGCAGCCGTTCCGGCCCACAACGGCGAGCTTCTCCCCTTCACGTATGTCAAAGTTCACATCCCTGAGGATAAGCTCGCCGCCGTATGAAACGTCTGCGTTCTGTATTGATAAAAGCATGACTTATAATTTCGTGAATATCTCGCTGTCCAAAGAACCGCCCTGCTCTTCATTGGTCTCTCTGTAAGGAAGAGTGATGGCGGGAACCTGTATGCCAAGACCAAGCATGGATGTAGTCATACGGATCTTCTCGTTTACCGCGAGCATGATATCGTTCATGTATTTGCTCTTTACTACCTCATCCAGATTGTCTATGAAAGTACTTACCGTGATGGGTGTTAATGTTTCAAGCTCCATGCTCACATGTTTCTTCTCCTCATCGGCAACTGCGAAATGAACATGAGCGATCGCGGTTGTGGGAGCAGCGGGATTAAGATGAACAGCAACCTTCATCTGGACACCCAGCTTTACCTGCTCTCCGGGCTTTGCATTGTAATTGTTCTCAAACTTAAGTGCCTTTATATTTGTAGGCGCTATCGTTACCTTTACATCCTTCATTTTAGTTTCTCCTTTTTAGTTTTTATTTAGTTTATTGAAAAGCTTTTCGCTCAATCCGCCCAGCAGATCACCGTCAAGCTCATCTCCACACCCCGCATCGCAGAGCGAAGCATTTGCGGGGATCATTGGTATCTTCTCCGTAAGCTCTATGCCGTATGAAGCAGCCGCCTCATCCAGCCGGCTTTTACCGAATATCTCATGGCGTTTTCCGCAGTCGGGACATTCGAAATAAGACATATTCTCTATTATCCCGAGGATCGGAACGTTCATGGCCTGCGCCATATGCACGGCTTTTCCGACCACCATTGACACCAGTTCCTGGGGTGATGTCACCACCACGATGCCCTCTATCGGAAGTGACTGAAATACCGTAAGTGCAACATCGCCGGTCCCGGGAGGCATATCAAGAAGCATCACATCAACATCTCCCCATGCCACTTCGGTCCAGAACTGTCGTACCGTTGAAGAGATCACGGGCCCACGCCATATCACGGGATCATCCTCATGTTCAAGGAGCATATTGATGCTCATTATCTTTACCCCGCCTGCCGAAAGCGCGGGAAGAACATTTACACCGTCACTCCCTGCCTGCTCATGTATGCCATACATCCTTGCTATGGAAGGGCCGGTAATATCAGCATCAAGTATCGCACACTTCTTTCTGGCCTTATTATACGCATTGGCTAAAAGCGCCGTTACCATTGATTTCCCGACACCGCCCTTGCCGCTGACAACAGCTATCATATGTGCTACATTCGAACCGGCATTAGGCGCATCTTTTGCAAAAGGATCTTTCCTGGCCGAACATCCCTGTTCGCCGCATCCGCTGCAGTCACTTTTATTACATTCTTCACTCATATCCTTATCACCTGTCTGCCTTAAAAAGGCGTATCCCCTTCATTCTGTGCTCTTCTTACTATGAACAGATCCGCTATCGCTTTTGCCAGTCTGAACGGATACAGCTGCAGCATCCTGGTAGTGATCAGCTCTCCCATATTTACATCAAAGCTTATCTGTACAAAGCGGTCTTCCTGAGGAAAAGCATCATTAAGATAACTTCCCGGATCCGATTGCTTCACATGGGGTGTGGAGATATCCACCAGCTTATCCAGCATCATGCCCATCGCCGTAGCTGCCGATCCCATCATCTGGTTCATCGACTCGGAAACGGCGCTCAGATGCAGCTCGGACATATCCTGCTCATAAAACATACCGTGCCCGTCGCTTCCCATCATAAGGTCAGTCATCACCTTCACATCATCTTCCCTGAGAAAGAGGACACTGTAGCCTTCAAGTCCCTTAACATAATCCACTCTTGTTATCACGGACTTTTCAGAGAGTTCTTCCACCATCTCGCCTTTGTCCTTTATCTCTACAAAGGGTGTTGATATATCTATATCATTATGTATGAGCATGCTGAGGGCCGTCATAGCATTACCGAGAGTGATATTTGCCACCTCACCTATGGCTGATATCTCCATATCATTAAACCCTGCCTGCCCGGCTTTCTTTTTTGCAGCTTCAATCGCAGCGCTGTCCATCAGCTTCAGTCCTCCTGTCTTTGAATATGCTGCCATCGGTTACTTTTTCAAACAAGCCTTATTCCACGGCTCTGTGCATGTCAAATTCGATATCTTCATACTCCTTAAGACTCCCTGCAATATCCCGGGAGTCCATAGCGGTCATGAGTTTATTACGATCCGCAGCACTCTTTGCCGAAGTCTTCAGATTTCCGGGGCCGTTTACGCAGCCTCCCGTACATATCATACCTTCTATAAAATCCTCCGGAAGCCTGCCTGCCTTAAGAAGCATCAGCGCCTTCCTGCATTCATCGGAACCGTTGCAGGCGCATACGCTCAGTTCGCCTTCCGCTCCCGATTCCTTATAAGCCTGCTCTATCGCACTCCTTACGCCGCCGTTTTTCGCAAAGTTCTTTCCGA
Organism: uncultured Lachnospiraceae bacterium; assembly: GCA_902779395.1. Classification (GTDB taxonomy): domain Bacteria; phylum Bacillota; class Clostridia; order Lachnospirales; family Lachnospiraceae; genus NK4A136. The sequence continues at coordinate 20,930 of CACZBK010000033.1, forward strand.
AAATACTACCCTGCTGGTTTTCAAGAGCCCTGGGTTTTAATTCTATATCCTTCGCTTTAAAGAGCGCCGAAAGCTCCTCGAAGGTGAGCACCAGGTCCGCGTTGGCTCCTTCTATATGCTGCCACTGGCCGGCCTCGCTCTTCTTTGCGATACAGGGGCCTATGAACACACATAAGGCACCCGGATGCTTTGCCTTTACAAGCCTTGCTGTAGCCGCCATGGGCGAAACAGTCGTGGAAATGCAGTCCGCCAGCTGGGGGAAATGCCTGTTTATCATATGTACGAATGAAGGGCAGCAGGAAGTGGTCTTCTTTTTGCCTTCCTTTTTGGCTTCAGCCCATTCCCTTGCTTCCTCATATGCCACATAGTCCGCGCCAAGGGCAACTTCGACCATATCGGTAAAGCCCAGCTCTTTTAAGCCGTCTCTTAAGGAATCCATGGAGATCCCCGCACCAAACTGTCCCTCTCCGGACGGTGCCACCGCAGCATACATTTCCCTGCCGTTCTTAAGTGCATTTATAACTTCTATGATACGTGAAGAATCCGAGACGGCACCGAAGGGGCATGCAGCTATGCAATGTCCGCAGCGGATGCATTTCTCATCATCGATACGCACCCTCATATTCTCATCCATTCCTATGGCGTCAACCGGGCATGCACGCTTACAGGGCCTTTGAAGATCGGCTATCGCATGATAAGGGCAGGCCTGATGGCATTTACCGCATTCACGGCACTTTGACGGATCGATGTGGGCCTTGTCGCGTTCGATGGTGACCGCACCGAAATTACAGGAATTAAAACATGCCTTAGCCATGCATTTCTGGCAGTTGTCCGTTACCACAAAACGCGTGATGGGACAGCCTTCACAGGCTGCGGGCAGTATCTGCACCGTGTTTCTGCAGGGCTCTCCTGTCAGAGGGTTCAGATTTCTGGCAAGGCTTATACGTTCACGGACCACTTCCCTTTCCCTGTAAACACAGCAGCGGAATGCGGGAAGCGGACCGGGTACTATCTCATAGGGTATCGTCGATAACGCTTCGTTCAGACGGCCTTCAAATTCTGCCTTCGCGACCAGATAGAGCACCTCATGCTTCACATCTACCAGCGAAGGATTCTCATGCAGCATTACTCATCCTCCCGGTGAATTCTCACAATTAGATGTAATTATACCAAAAAAGACAGATTATATCAATCAATAATTGCCAATCGGACATACGCAGTATATAATCGTAAGTAAGAGGTAACCTTTATGAATAAAAAGCTGAAAAACGCTCTGGTAGTGCTTATCCCCGTGATGATCATCCTTTTTATCATCCTGGGAAGCTATATCTCCAAAAAAATAAAAGCCATCCCCGACAACCCCGCCGACCTCGCCGGAAATACGGCAGGCAACCTGTATAACGGGGGTACTTTCTGTGAGCAGGACGGTAAAGTTTATTTTGCAAATCCTTACGACGGCGGAAGCATCTATGCAATGGATCCCGATCACAGCCACATTCATAAGGTAGTGACGGCAAATGCTTCTTTTATCAATACAGCCGGAAAATATGTCTATTATTATTCCGCTTCAAGCGCCGGGCAGTCCGGTCTGGGCTATATACGTGACGGACGCGGCATCTATCGTACGGATCTTTCCGGCAAGCGCAATATCATCCTTAACAACATAACCTCCGATTCCCTGATGCTTTTGGGGAACAGGCTTTATTACACAAAATTCAGCGAAGGCAGCACAAAATCCGACACACCCCTTGTAACTTTCAACTCCATGGGTACCGACGGAAAAGGCGAAACCGTCCTTCTTAAAGACCAGATCAAGGCAGGGGCCGGCTTAGGTACCGATATATGTTTTGCCGCCATGACAGGCGATCACTATATGTACCGTCTCGAACCTGCAAGCGGCAGCATAAGCAGGGCGCTCGAGATCAATATGTACGAACCTGTAATATCCGGAGAGTATGTATATTATCTTGATATGGATGATAACATGAGCCTGAAACGCTGCCCTTTATACGGCGGTGTACCTTCTCTTCTGGCAGCCGGGCGTATCGAAACCTTTAATCTGTACGGTGATCATATCTATTATCAGACCATAGCTGCCGATAAAAACAGCCCTTATGAATTCAGGCATGTCCGTACCGACGGAAGTGACGACAGCCTGATAAAAGAAGGCGTGGTGAGCGGGATACAGATCACATCCGCCTATGTATACTTTAAGGATTTTAATACGGACATGCCCATCTACTGTTTCCCTTCAGGAGGAGGCGGTAACATATCCGTTTTCTCCGAAGCTTCGGATGCCGTAACACTGCCTTAAACAACGATATGCGCTTCCATGGGGGCCGCAGCCATTTCGGCTACGGTCTTTTTTGTTAAAGGATGTCTGTAATAGGGAGCCAGCTGCGCCAATGGCTTTAATACAAAATCCCTTGAAGCCATATCCGGATGGGGTATCACCAGATCGCTGCTGTCGATCACCAGATCATCAAAGAATATGATATCAAGATCCAGTTTTCTCGGTCCCCAGTGTATCTTTTTACTGCGGTCCACTCCCGCAGCCTCTTCTATGCGGTGAATGAATCCAAGAAGCTGCTCCGGAGCGTAAAGCGTCCATATAACTGCCGCTCCGTTATAAAAATCCTGCTGCTCCACTCCTCCGTAAGGCGTAGTAACAACCGGATCCGTCTTTCTGATAAGGCCGCAGTGATCATCCTCCGCTATCATGCGAAATCCCTGAGCGATCTGCTTTTCGCAGTCTCCTTCGTTAGCTCCGTATGCAAGATATACTATATGGCGCTTTCTCCGGATCGTTACCGAAACATTTTCAAAATCGGCATCGACCGGCGCTTCAGGCTTTGCGACCTCAAGCTCAAGTTCCGTAAGGCTCTCATATTTATCAAAAAGCTCACAGGCTATCCTCTCCGCAAGGCTCTCTATAAGGAGATGGCGCTTTTTATTAAAGCTTTCTTTTATGAACAGGCATACCTCCTCGTAAGATATGCTCTTCTCAAGATCATCGCCCATTCCGGCTTCCTGCAGGGATAAAAAAAGCCTCAGGGACAGGTAAAAGTTCTGCCCTTTGGCCTCCTCCTGCGGATATACTCCGTGGTTTCCGTATATCTTCAGTCCGCGGATATCTATCTCATCCATACTCATCTGTTCTTTCCAAGCAATGCGTAAAAACGCTGTTCAAGTGAGGGATCCTCGCAGAATACCCCCCTCATCGCTATGGTGGCCGTACTGCTGCCGGGCTTCTTAACTCCTCTCATCGTCATACAGGTATGTTCCGCTTCCACCATAACGCAGGCACCTTTGCAGCCCAGCTCCTTCATAAGGGCATCAGCTATCTGCCCGGTCATACGTTCCTGCATCTGCAGTCTCTTTGCATATACTTCCACGGTTCTGGCAAGCTTTGATAATCCTGCCACTTTTCCGTCCGGAATATATGCTACATGAACTTTTCCGAAAAAAGGCATAAGATGATGCTCGCAGGTAGAGAAGAAAGTAATGTCACGTTCAAGCACCATATCACCGCTGTCGGTACTGAAGGTCCTGCACAGATGATCCGCAGCATCTTCATCCATACCGCTTAAAGTCTCGGCATACATGCGTGCCACTCTGCGCGGAGTATCCTTAAGGCCCTCCCGTGAGATATCCTCACCCATACCTTCAAGGAGCAGTTTTACCGCTTCTTCTATCTTCTTTTCATCTACCATTATCTTTTACCTTTTCTTCCTTCCGCCACTTTTTTAAACTTTGCCAGCCATGACAGTGATCCGCAGGCTATCAATGGTCTTTCGTTTCCCGAAAGGAGCAGTGCCATCTCAAAAGCCTCTTCCACACTACCGGCAGCAGTGGTGTTTTTTATATATTCCGAACCGGCTTCAGCCAGTTCTACCGCATCAAGCGCCCTTGCGTTTGACGGAGGTGTAAGTGTCACCAGCGCACAGGCGCGCCCGCTTAATATCCTTAGTATCTTTTCATACTCTTTGTCTCTAAGCACTCCCATCATGAGCACATAAGGACTGTCGGGAAAATATATATCCAGGCTCTTCTTAAGCGCCTTGGCCCCCGCCTCGTTATGCGCCCCGTCGGCTATGATATACGGCTTCTTCCCAAGGACTGAGAATCTCCCGTACCATCCGGCATTTTCAAGCCCTTCTCTGAGTGCCTTACCGCTTATGCGAAAACCTTTCTGCACCAGCTTTTCAGCTGCCTTTACCGCAAGCGCCGCATTCCCGGGCTGATAAGCACCGGATAAGCTTATCTTAAGCCTGCCGTAAGCTTTTAATTCAAAACTCTGGGAGCTCAGACCGTAACGGATCTTTTCCGGAAGCTCCGCAGTTTCAAAAGGACAATCTGCCTCCTGTGCCGTACTACGGATAACATCCAGAGCCTCCTGTTCCTGAACGGAACTTACCACACAGGCTCCCTGTTTTATTATCCCGGCTTTTTCCCGGGCTATGGCCGCTGTATCCTCCCCCAGGTACTGCATATGATCGCAGGATATCGGGGTAAATACACACACCAGCGGATGAGTAAGGATATTTGTGGCATCGCCTCTTCCGCCCATACCGCATTCGATCACGCAGATATCGCAGGCCTTATCTTTAAAATACATAAATGCCAGCGCGGTAAGGGCCTCAAAAAAAGTAGGCAGCTCCTTTCCTTCTTTTTCCAACTCTTCTTCGGCTTTCGCGATACGTTCCCAGTATATGCCCCAGTCTTTTTTGCTTATGCACCTTCCTCCGACCCTTACAGTCTCCCTGTCGTCTTCCATGGCCGGTGAATAAAAACTCCCGCATCTTAACCCGGCAGATCTGAGCACCGAAGTAAGATAAGCGAGAACGGAACCTTTCGCATTCGTTCCGCTTATATGCACTGCCTTTATACTGTCCTGAGGGTTACCAAGCTTTTCACAAAGCCCCCTGACCGGATCAAGCCCCGGTTTAAATCCCCGCCGCTTTGATCCGGCAATATATTCTTCAAGTTCCGGAGCCGTCATACCAGATTATCAGGCATACCGTCACCGTCTATATCGCCGTTATTTCCGTAACCTATTCCCTGCATGTTTACGGTGCGGCGTTTGATACGCTCGGCGTCAGCCTTTTCAAGTATATAATCCTTTATGGCCTTGGCATTTCTGATATGCTTAAATACCAGGTTTGAATCAGTCACATCACCGGTATAGCAGGTAACGGTCCCGAGCCTGAATATCCTTTCCATCAGGCTGGTATTGAGCCGTACATCCGTTACTTTATACATGTAACAGTCGTCTTCCTGCTTATTCAGAAAGCCTTTGTCGATGGTGATCATATCCTCTCTCACATGATATACCGTGAAAGTCCATGGTAATCCCAAAAATACCCAGCGTTTTCTTTCTCTGAACACATCTGCCATAACTCTCTGCCCTCCCTGTTTATGATTCTTCTCCCTTATCGGGATTATTTTTATCAAGGCGCTCGATGTAATCCAGCACCTCCTGGTTCTTTTCACCGCTTCTGCAGCCGTAGAGCACATACTGATCCATGCGCTCACGCCTTATGACCTTTCCGCGGAGGTGCACCACATTTCCGTCCTTCTCATTAATGGTACACGATACAGACCTTCCGTTCAAGATATTGATACGTTTTTTTGCATCCAGAACAAAAGCAAATCCGCTGGGGCTCACGTCCTTAAGTGTGGAAAAGATCTGATCCGCAACACCTTCTATGGTAAATATAGCCGGCTGCCATACATATGTCCTGTGCTCTCCGCGCCTGTTCTCTATGCCTTCGCTCATGGGAGAGACTATCCTGTGATAGATCAGGCCATCCTTTTTTACCGTATCTATCCTGCAGTTCTTAAAAGTCCAGTTGTTGCCTTCGCCGTCAGGCACTTCCATGTGGATCGTCACTCCGCTTCCGGCAAAATTGACCCTTAAACCTTTATGCATAAAAGGTATGACCAAAAGGCTGCGCTCCCCTGTCTTCATAACACGGGAAATGAACTTCGCCTGGGTATCTCCGCCATTGGTAACAGAGATCTGCACTTTTACCCCCATGGGGATATCGGCATAATTCATTTACACGACCTCATAAATACATGCGCTGTATCCCGGAATGGAAATCGTCATTACACGTTCCTTCGAGCTGATCGTATCTCTCTTTTGCATAAGGCTTCCTCCGAAGCACTCCCACTCACTGCAAAGGATGCATTTCCAGCTTTCTTCCTTTTTAGCGGCTTTTTTCTTTTTCTTAACCGGCTTCGTATCATCCGAAGATGTCTCTTCCTCCGGCTTATCCAATGCCAGCTCATATCCCAGGATGGGTTCCCTGCCAAAATTCAGCACGCACACATAGGCTTTATCCTTATCCATGCGCTTCATCACATAAAGCAGCTCACCGTCATCCCGGCAATACAGCCATTCATAATTATCTCTTTCATACTCTCTGGCATAAAAAACCTTATTCCCTTTATAAAGCTTCTGAAGCTCGCACACAAAATCATACAGTCCTTTATGCGGCTTCTCTTTAAGGAGCTCAAATTCAACCTCACGGGATTCATTCCATTCGGTACGCTCCCCCAGCTCATTTCCCATGAACGAAAGCTTCTTTCCGGGATGCATATACATATATGCATAATATGCCCTTATCTGTGCTAGCTTCTCTTCCTCACTGCCATGCATCTTTTCAAGGATGGTACCCTTTCCGCCCACCACCTCATCATGAGACAGCGAGAGGATAAAGCGCTCGGTATAATAATACCACATGGAGAAAGTCAGCTTATGGTAATTCTCCTTCCTTTTCTCTACAGGAAGCGAAAGGAAATACAGGCTGTCATACATCCAGCCCATATCCCACTTGTAATCAAATCCAAGGCCGCCTTCCGAAACGGGTTTCGTAACTCCTCCCTGCCAGGACGAGGAATCTTCCGCAAAAAGCATTACCTTGGGATATTTCTTCTTTATCAGCGTGGTCAGTTTTCTGGCAAAAGCCATACCGGCAGGATTTTCTCCCCTGCCCTGTTCACCGTCATTATATATCAGACAGCTTACGGCATCCACCCTCAGACCGTCAAAATGGAATTCACTTATCCAGTAATCGGCGGCAGAAAGAAGGAAGCTCACCACTTCGGGCCTCTTATGGTTGAACACACAGGTTCCCCACTGGCTGTCACGGTAATCCTCATAAAGCCGCGTGGTATCATAAAGCTTCATGGCAAAGTCATCCAGTGCGAAATGCACCGGAACATAATCCATTATCACTCCAAGCCCCGCCTTATGGCATTCATCAACAAGATACTTAAGATCCGCCGCTCTTCCGTACCGGCTGGTGGGTGCAAAATATCCGGTAAGCTGATAGCCCCAGGATCCGTCGAAAGGATATTCACACAGAGGCATCAGTTCTATGTGCGTATATCCGCTCTTTTGTGCATGTTCGATAAGCGGCGCCGCTATCTCACGATAGCTGTACCAGCCATGCTCTTCATCGGGATTTCTCTTAAATGCTCCCAGATGAGCCTCATATATCGAAAGCGGTTTATCCCTGCAGTCGCTGCGGTTTTTTATCCATTCATCATCGGTAAAGCTGTATTCCTTAAGATCCGTTATCTTCGAAGCACTGCCGGGACGCAGTTCCGCTCCGAAAGCATAGGGATCCGCATGCTCTGCTCTCCAGCCGTTATCACCATAGATCACGTATTTATACAGATCGCCCGGCTTTGCATTCTTTATGCTTATGCTCCAGACCCCTTTGTCATCACGCTCCATACTCTCTTCGGTCCAGCCGTTAAAATCCCCGAAGATATTTACTCCTCTTGCACCGGGTGCATAGGTACGGAATACTGTACCGCTCTTAGATGTATGGGCTCCGAAATACTCATACGCCTTCAATGCATTTCCATCCATGAATTCCTGCATCAGCACATCCCTGTTCATTTTCCGCATCTCCTGTCAATTTATTGTTATATAGCCGGGTCTAACCGGCCCGGTCACCTCACTATGCTCGGTAACGCTGTAGGTTGAGAGCAGTTCATCATAATACTCGCTTCCCACATCGACTCCGGCCGTGACCATGGTATTTAAGTATACCATATATTTCTTTACAAGTGTTTCTTTTTTCATATTTTCCTCGATGCTCTCTACCGTGAGGCAGGTGTCCGCCTTTTCACGCCCGCTCATCTTGAGGTATTCCCTTTCCGCATCATAATGGATATCCTTAAGTTCCTGATCAGAAAGCTCCATGCCGTTTTTTTCAGCCTCTTTCTGATATATCGCATCCCTTACGGCATAATCCAGCACTGTCTTTTTAGCCATATTCGAGATATATGAAGCCGTTTTATCCGTGCTGATGCGGAGTTTCCAGTATGCATCGGGTCTTTTTTCATCGTAGGCGCGTGCATGTATATCACCTTCACGCTCTATACGCATTATATACCTTGCCAGATCCCTCATATAAAGATCCGTCTCCTCCCCGTCGGGAGAAACAATGCTTACGGCACACTCGTCAAGATGCTGCGAAAGCTCATATCCGTTATCGGAAACGGACATCTTTTTCATTATAGTGACCCCGAGCATAAAGACTGCAAGTGCAAGAAAAAGAGGCCTGTACGGACGCAGGAATGCCAGAGGGCTCTTCCCCCTGCCGGGTGCGGGCTGCAGCTGCTGCCGGTATGCAGTCCCTTTGATACCCTTTATCCTTTCTCTTCTTTTCGCCTCTTTTTCATCCATTGTCACAGCAGAAAAAAGTCCCCCTCCGGACCGGAGGAAGACTTTCGGTTTTATAAAGTGTTAAACTACATCCTCTCCGGCAGATCAAGTCCCAGTATAGACATTCCGCACTTAAGGACTATCCTCGTACAATCCACCATCTTAAGGCGGGCATTCTTAAGCGCTTCCTCTTCTCCCTTTATCCTGTTAGCGGTATAGAAGCGGTGGAATTCCCCGGCCACATCCAGAAGATATCTGTTGATATGTGACGGATCCAGTTCCTCTGCCGCTGTATTCATCACTTCAGGAAAACGGGCCAGGCATTTTATAAGATTGAGTTCCGTTTCTTCCGTAAGCATAGATGTATCCACTGATACAAAGTCCATATTTGACTTTTCCTCTTCGGAACATACGTTATTGACCAGCGAATTGATCCTTGCATAAGCATACTGTATGTAATATACAGGATTGTCGGAATCATTCTTTACCGCCAGATCCAGATCAAAGTCGATCGCAGATGCTGCGCTCCTGCTGTTAAAGAAGTATCTTGCCGCATCAATGCTTATCTCATCCAGAAGATCACGGAGGGCTATCGCCTTTCCGGAACGTTTTGACATCCTTACAGGCTCACCGTCCCTTACGAGGTTTACCAGATGCATGAGCACGATAACAAGCTTGTTCGAACCGTCCAGTCCCAGGCCGTCCAATGCAGCCTGAAGACGTGCTACATGCCCGAAATGATCGGCTCCCCAGATGTTTATTGCCTTTGTAAATCCGCGTTCAAATTTATTGCGGTGATAAGCGATATCTGCAGCAAAATAAGTATAGAAACCGTTGGAGCGCCTCAGCACGTCATCCTTAAGATTAAGGTTTTCTATCTGCTCGGGAGTCTTGCCTTCCCTGGTGTATTTATCAACCAGAAGCTCCGTAGTCTTAAGCCACAGCGCGCCGTCCTTTTCATAGGTAAGTCCTTTGTCAATGAGTTTCTGTACGGTATCCGCCACCATGCCGGATTCATGCAGTGTTGATTCAAGGAACCAGGTGTCATAAGTCACCCTGTATTTTTCCAGATCTGTCTTCATCTGCGGTATATTTCTCTTTAAACCGAAGTCCGCCATCAGCTCCAGTCTGGCATCCTCTTCCATGTCCAGAAGCTTTTTGCCGTGCTCGTCAAAAAGAGCCTGTGCCAGTTCTTTGATATCATCACCCTGATAACAGTCCTCGGGGAATTCAAAACCGTCCTCCCCGTAGATCAGCTGCATATATCTTCCGTTTATGGATACGGCAAATTTATGCACCTGATTGCCGGCATCATTTACATAGAACTCCTTAGACACATCATAGCCGCTCTTCTTGAGCAGATTGGCAAGCGTATCTCCCAGCACACCTCCCCGGGCATTACCTATATGCATGGGCCCGGTAGGATTGGCGGAAACGAACTCCACATTGATCTTACGGCCTTCGCCCTTATTACTGCTGCCGTATTTATCCTGCTCCTTTTCAATTCCGTTAAGGACATCAACATACCAGCTTTTATCAACAAAAAAGTTGATAAAACCGGGACCTGCCACTTCTATCCTGTTAAAATAACTGCCGCTTAAGTCTGCGCGTCCCGCAACGGCATCGGCTATCATCCTGGGAGCTTTATGCAGAGTCCTGGCTGCAGTCAGTGCAAATGAAGATGCAAAATCCCCGTTCCCCGTATCCGCAGGTATCTCCACGTTCATGGGAAGCTCATCGCTGTCTGTAAACACTCCCTCTGCCGCAAGTTCTTTATAACTGCGCGTCAGTATCTCCCTTATCTGTGACATCGCATTATCGATCATATTTATCATTTGTCTGTTCCCTCCGTTCAATGGTGATGTATTATAACACTTTTTCAGATCATATTCAACTTGGCTTCTCATGCCACTTGCCGGCATGAAGCAGTTTTGCCGTTTCCGTTTACCGCCCCCCGAAAAAGATCCCGAAAGCATCTGCCTCCGGGACCGTCTCAGACATATTTATATCTGATTCTTATCATTATAATTGAGCTTTTCTTTCAGGGGTCTGCTGTAATTTCTCATATCGCCCGTAAAGAACGAATGCCAGTTTGCGTCCCTGACGCGGGTGAAATGCGTTTTGATCCTGAACCAGAAATCCCCAAATGTTTTTGACAATGACCGCCTTTTAAGTTTATCATCAACCCTGTCCCGTGTCTTCTCAATGCCTTTCGTTATCGCGCCGCCCAGGGCAAATTTCTCATAGTAATCCTCCCACTCCTTAGGAGGCATAGGCGTCGGAAGGTCAAACGACTTCCTGAAGCCCTTGAATTCGCCGCGGAGCATCCATATGAATGTATTGATCGATCCGGAGATCAGCCACGATGGCAGCATCGCTCCCATTAAAACGGTATTTAACGTATTCCTGACCACGCCGCCCCACAGATAGCCGTAAACCTTCTTACTGAATTCGTGCGTAAGGGATTCTCCCTGTAAATACCTCTCCTTATTTACATATTTATCCCTGATATATTTCCCGGCACCGTAGGCTGTGATCAGGGGAGCTGCCGCAAGACCACCCACGGTCTTTAACAGATTCTTGCCGAACCTGAGTGCCACCTGCCCCATACTCTTGGCCACGGCCTTTTTTCTCTCCCTCTGCCGCTTGGTCCATGAAAAAATATGCGTCAGGTTATAGAGCACACCGGTCGCCAGGAATTTACCGCAGGCAAAAACATTCCAGGCAGAGTTTTCGACAGGATTGGAACTTCCGAGCCCCTTTTTGGTATTAAGCACCCTCAGCTGTTCCTTCATGCTGTGCATGGTATAACTTTCATATTTATCATGCTCCACATGCGTCCCTATGCCTGAAGATTCCTCCTGAGAATAGACCGGAAGTGTCGTGGTCATGCGGTCGGCATAGGAATCCCCAACCTCCTCATCAAATTCATCATCATCACGCAGGTATTCCTCACCGGTCAATGCCCGGCTTTTCTCCAGCTCTTTCTTTTTAAATACGGCTTCTTTCTTCTGCTGCTGTATATTATGTTCCTTCACATTCTCTCCTATCTCAATATTTGAACTTTGTCAATATATCTCCCGATATATTCCATATATCAACATCCAAAAAAGGATGTGATTATTAATTATTTGATCTGC
>CACZBK010000034.1 GCA_902779395.1 uncultured Lachnospiraceae bacterium
GTTTCTATTGTTTTCGTTCCTTTATGCTCCATATTATCATCTCCTCAAATTCTAATTTGTCTAATTCTAAAAATAGGAATTTTTATCATCCCTACAAACTGGAATTTGTTATCGTCTATAAAACTGGAATATAATATGTATTCTAACATAATTCTTGACAAAAGCAACGGGATTACGTATAGTCAAAACAAGCTGAACAATGGATTTTGCTATTATCCAGCTTGTTAATTATCTTAGGATATCTCATTTACAGAAAAACTTTCACCCGCTCCCAACAGCTTACCTTTGTAATGCGGCATATTACCACATGCTTAATAGATTTTCTGGGAAAGCTATTTTTATACATGTTCCGCCGGTAAAGTATGTGGATATGAGTTTTGTACCAAAAATGAAGGCGGGGTTATCAGCATCTTTATATGTATTATCAAAACAATGCATAGTCCTGAATCCTGTCAGTCGTATCTTGTCCCCATGCTCTTATATTTTTCCGTCCTTATTGAATATTTAATATCTCCGTTCCGCATTCTTCACAGAACCTGGCTGTTCCCTTTAGCGCTGCTCCGCAGTTCCTGCAGAACTTATCCCCGGATAGTGTTACTGCTTTTACTTCCGAAGTTTTATTATTTACATAGTTCATCAACACGATAGGGTCAGAGTAAATATGATCAACATAGATCGGGTTCTGTTCTCTTGATAACCGTACTTCTTCTTCTCTCCGTTCCCTCAGCGCTTTAGAAGATTCTTCCGTCAAAACCATGTGCGTGAAATTTGTTTCTGCCCTGATCCCAAGCTTCTCAAGCTCTTTATCAAACATTTCCGGAAGCCTTATCTGCCACTTAAGGCATACCGATACTTCTTCTCCCCATTCATCATTTAAGCATTTTGTAATGATATCTGCGCAATTTGATCTGATCGCCATGCTTACAGCATCTTCATCTGCATACAGGTTATCATCATGATCAAACACCTTTGACACACCCAAAAATCTTGCCGAAAGATCCAGATCAATGGCAAAACATATCTCTGGTCTTACATGATATTCCCGGAAACAAACCGGCTTTTCTGTTTCGAACCCTACTTCTACAAACTTCACTGCTTCTGCCTTCCTCCTAATCCCCAGTTTTCATTTGGCGGCTCATTTATAACGATAAAGATATCCGTAGCCTGTATAGATAGCCTTTCACACAGCTTTTTCGTGATATTCTCTATCAGCGCCTTCTTCTGTTCCTTACTTCTCCCGGGAAACATGGTGATCTCTATGATCATAAAAGCTTCCGTTTTTCCGGGGGCGGTTTCAAAATCATCAGGATCTATCTCTATAATACGCTGAAATCTGTCCCAGTCTTCTATGCCTATGGTCTCCATAAGCCCTTCATGAATGCAGTCCAATACATTTTTCTTATATTCAGGGCTTTTGCCTTTTATCATCTCTATACGAACTAACGGCATTGCTTCTCCTCTGTTTAACTCCACAGTACGCTTATACCTCATCCAAACCGTAAATATATCTGAATTCCAAAAGCTGTGCTGAATCTTTCTCCTGTCCTTCAAGCTCTTCTCTTAGAGAGTTATCATCATCAATTATGAAATATATTATACAGCATCCGTACTCTTTAGCTTTAGGCATAAAGTATTCAGCCACCCATTTGGTATCAAGTGGATTATCTTCAAATCCGTCTCTGGTATCAGCCACATAATTGCAACCATCATGTTCTTTTATTACATTCAAAGCATGTTCAAGAGGTATCCTGTATTGTTCTAATTCACAGTACTTCTTCCAGTGAACTAAAACAACATTTTTATATTCTTTTCTGCCTCTTCCAGTGTTTTATATGTATTGGCGCAGTCAAGCAAATACTTACCTGCATAGGCATAAGCACTCTTGGGATTGATCCTCAGAATATCCTGTATGCAGTCAGAGATCTCGCCATAATAATACATTCGCTTATCAATATCATCATGCTTATCTCTCTTCTCAAACAGCTTGATCATCTTCTTGATGAGCTTATCCTCTTCACTCACCTGCGGTTTTTCATTTTTATCAGGCACATATTTACTTCCGCAGTGACTGCATACCCATATCCCGTCTTTGAATTCAATATCATTACTGTTGCAGTTTTGACATTTCAATTCTTTCATTCGAAGACCCTCATGGTTTCATAATACCAAAAACTACATAAATGCCTCAGTCTGATAACAATAACGATATCTGAGGAATATCACCAGAAAGCTCTTAGTTATATACTAATTTGTATACTAATTTAATCAGTATCAAGCCGAAAAAAGCCGTAACAAACCGAAAATACATTCGAATCATTCGTTGCGTTAAATCTTAGTAAGAAGAGTGGTGAAAACCCCTGAAAGCCCGTAAAACAGGCACTTTGAGCAAAGAAAAAGGAACCGATCTCTCAGTTCCTTCCGCAGCGCTACAAGGATTCGAACCTTGAAAATGACGGAGTCAGAGTCCGTTGCCTTACCGTTTGGCGATAGCGCTATATGTATCTGCAAGTGCTCTTGTGCACCAGCGAATGAAAGTATAGCACATTTATTTTCGGAATGCAAGTACTTTTTTTCTTAAACTATTCTATTACTTTTATTCTTAAACTATCCTATCTCAGTATCTCTTCCACTGTCGATACCGTACTGAAAGTCCCTTTATTGGCAGAGATGATATCTTTCATCTTCTGGAGTTCGAAATAAGAGACATAACAGATCAGAGTTTTGTTCTCTCCTGCTATCGCTCCATAGGAATTCATGATAGTACAGGTCTTGTTTAGTTCTTCCTTTATCTGCCTTATCAGTTCATCCGGATCTTTTGTGATAATGGTAACCTGCTTTATGGCTTCAAAACGGTCCGTAAAATGATTTATCACTGATGTGGCCACCACATAAACCAGCAGGCTTAATAAAGCGGAATTGCGGTTGATAAGAAGAAAAACAGCAAGATAAACAGCCGCGTTAAATGCCAGCAATATATAGGTCATACTGAAATTTTTGCCGGTTTTGTTCTCAATGAGCCTGATCACTATGTTTGCAAATATCTCTGAACCGTCTATACAGCCTCCAAATCGCAGTATCATTGCAAGTCCTACACCCAGAATGGCACCGCCGAAGGTCACCGCCAGAAAGTGCTCCGTATTCAGTTCAAAAGGTATCTTTTCAAAGATGCTGAGTCCCAGTGTATAGACCACCGTTCCTGTCAGAGCTTTGGCGCCGAAACGCTTTCCAAGCAGCCATGTTCCGGCTATCAGGAACGGTAAAAAGATAAGGATCACGCAAAGAGACAGATTAAAGCCGGTCAGTTTATTGATAATGATCGCAATGCCCGCTGTTCCGTAATCTATGGCATCGTTGGGGATCAATATGCAGATTACCGAAAAGCTGGCCAGTAAAGCGCCAAGCACTATCATAAAATATGATCCGATGCGGTTTGCAGCTTTACCCATACTTTTCTGTCCCTTTGCTAAATAAATTCAACTTAAACTTCGAATATCAGATCTCCGTAGGTAGGGAAAGGCCACAGGTTCTTATCCACCATCATCTCCAGAGCATCGGCAGGCGCACGCAGTTCAGCCATATCGGCGCATATAACATCACGGTAATACTGTGCCTGCTCTTTTTTATCAGCCAGCTTGTTTTTGTCAGCAAAACGCGCAGCTGCTGCCACATCTTCTTTCAGCTTATCGAAAGCTTCCTGAAGCTTCCTTATCTGAGCGGTGCACTGACGCAGGCCAAGGCTCAGTACATAATCATCACCTCCGGCTTCACGTACCTCTTTTGCGTCGGATGCCAGTCTGCCGGCATAACGCATGACTGCAGGCAGTATCTGCTTTCCGGTCATGTCTATCATTGTATGCGCTTCGATATTTATTGACTTGGAATAGATCTCATAAAGCACCTCAGAGCGCGACTCCAGCTCGGCTCTGGTAAATATCTTAAACTTCTCAAACATTGCAACAGCATCATCATCCAGCAGAGCATCCACGCTTTCTACCATGGATGCGATATTGGGCAGGCCGCGGCGCGCCGCTTCCTTTACCCAGCTTTCCGAATAGCCGTCGCCGTTGAATATTATACGCTGATGCTCGGTAAAATAATCCTTGATCATATCATGTACTGCCAGCTCAAAATCTTCAGCCTTCTCCAGCTCGTCAGCCGCCTCGCAGAATGCTTCTGCCACAATGGCATTCAGGGCAGTATTGGGACCGGCAACAGAATCAGAGCTGCCCACCATACGGAATTCAAACTTATTGCCGGTAAATGCAAAAGGTGATGTACGGTTTCGGTCGGTTGCATCGCGCTCCAGATCCGGCAGGGTCGATACACCGGTCATAAGCTTTCCGGTCTTTTTGCTCTTCTTTGCCTCTCCGGTGGATACCAGCTGCCTTACCACATCTTCCAGCTGGTCGCCCAGGAATATGGATACTATCGCGGGAGGCGCTTCATTTGCTCCCAGACGGTGATCGTTGCCCACATCTGCTGCCGACTGGCGCAGCAGCGCCGCATGCTTATCCACCGCCTTGACTATGCAGGCCAGCACCAGCAGAAACTGTATATTATCATTAGGCGTTAGTCCCGGATCGAGCATATTTACTCCGTCATCCGATACCAGTGACCAGTTATCATGCTTTCCTGAACCGTTAACTCCCGCAAAAGGCTTTTCATGAAGAAGACACATAAGTCCGTGACGCCCTGCTACTTTCTTCATAGTCTCCATCACAAGCTGGTTGTGGTCAACCGCCACATTGCCGCTTTCATATATAGGCGCCAGCTCATGCTGTGCGGGAGCCACCTCATTATGCTGTGTTTTTGCCGGCACTCCCAGCTTCCATAATTCAAAATTCAGATCCTTCATGTATGCGCCGATGCGCTCGCGGATCGCTCCAAAATAATGGTCATCCATCTCCTGCCCCTTTGGTGCAGGTGCGCCAAAAAGCGTACGTCCGGAGAATATCAGATCTTCCCTCTTAAGATATTTCTCACGGTCGATGATGAAATATTCCTGCTCGATACCCACCGAAGGTACCACCTTCTTAGCCGTGGTATTTCCGAACAGCCTTAAGATCCTGAGTGACTGGGTACTTACAGCTTCTTCCGATCTGAGCAGAGGTGTCTTTTTATCCAGCGCCTCTCCGGTATATGAACAAAAGGCCGTAGGGATACATAATATCCTTCCGGTAGCGTCCTCTTTTAAGAATGCGGGAGAAGTAATGTCCCAGGCTGTATAACCCCTTGCCTCAAAAGTAGCACGCAGTCCGCCTGAAGGGAACGAAGAAGCATCAGGCTCACCCTTTATCAGCTCCTTACCGGAAAACTCAAGCAGAGTCCTGCCTTCCTCATCAGGATGGGTTATGAAAGAATCATGCTTCTCGGCAGTGATACCTGTCAGCGGCTGGAACCAGTGGGTAAAGTGGGTCGCACCGTTCTCCACGGCCCAGTCCTTCATGGCCTTTGCAACAACATCAGCAGAGGATTTGGAAAGTTCCCCTCCTTCATCCATAACCTTCTGTACTTCCTTAAAAACATTTCTGGGAAGGCGCTCCCTCATCTTCCCCAATGTAAATACATTCTTTCCGAAAAACTCTTCCACATTTATCGTATCGTTCATTTCAGCCTCCTGTTATTCTGTATACTCTTCGGTACGTACCCGAAGTATATCTCCCTGTTTAGGTTCCTCACTCAATTCTACCCAGAGTTCCTGTGCTGCATGAGGACAGCTATCCATTTTATTACCCTCGGTATCTCTTATTCCGATAACCTTAACGGGGACATCACGTCCGTCAGGTTTCATTATCGCTATCTCATCGCCCACGCAGAACTTATTCTTCTGAATGAGAAATACACTTCCTTTTCCGTCGCCTTCACCCGCACATCCAAGATATCTGTATCCTGTCACGTAAGTATTTGCATCATATATCTGACTGTTTTCATCGGGCTTGCCGAAATAAAAACCGGTGGAATACTGCCTGTAGGTACATTTACGTATTTCCTGCCTCAGCCATTCCTTATGACCTGCATACTCCTCTTCCGACTGCATATACCAGTCGATCGCCTTTCTGTAAGTCCTTCCCACCATGGCAACATACAGTGCAGTCTTCATCCTGCCTTCTATCTTATAACTGTCTATCCCTGCATTCATCAGCTCCGGGATATGCTCTATCATGCAAAGATCCCTGGAGTTAAAGATAAACGTTCCTCTTTCATTCTCTTCTATGGGAAGATATACTCCCGGCCTTGTTTCCTCCGTCACATAATATTTCCACCGGCATGGATGGGTACAGGCTCCGCGGTTTGCATCACGCCCGGTGAAATATGCGGATAACAGACATCTTCCGGAGTAGGATATGCACATGGCTCCATGAATAAAGCATTCTACTTCCATATCAGCAGGAATATTTTTCCTGATACTTTCAATTTCTTTAAGCGACAGCTCCCGGGCACACACAACCCTTTTTGCTCCCTGTGCATACCAGAAATTAAATGTTCCGCTGTTTGTATTATTAGCCTGGGTAGAAACATGAAGTTCCGTATCAGGGCATAATTCCTTAGCCAGCATGAACATTCCCGGGTCGGATATTATCAGGGCATCCGGTCCAAGCTCCGCAAGTTCCGAAAAGTATTTACGCGCGTCCTCCAGATCATATTCATGAGCCAGGATGTTTGCGGTAACATGAACCTTAACTCCACGTTCATGGGCATAAGCTATCCCTTCCGCCATTTCCCCGCGGGTAAAATTCTTCGCCTTAGCCCTAAGGCTGAAAACATCTCCACCTATATATACTGCATCGGCCCCATAATCCACGGCAACCTTCAGAACTTCAAGGCTTCCGGCCGGGAGTAATAATTCAGGGCGTTTTATATTCCTCATTATCTTTCCTTCTTAATACTTACTGCCATACCGTCTCCACCACTCAGGATAACACTCTCCAGTTCATCGTTATTCATAAGTTCATACAGGTAGTCCCTCATGCGCCCGTGTATGGTCCTGTCCCTTCTGCATACTGCATAGCGTGATTCCGTCACATCGCCTTCCTGCAATACATTGTCAGTGATCAGTATCCCTCCGCATTTTAAAAGCCGCAATACCTGCGGCAGAAAGTTCAGATACTGCCCTTTCGCAGCATCCATGAATATCATATCATATTGCTCCGACAGCTCAGGCAGAATATCTGCCGCATCACCTTCATACAGTTTGATCATCCCGCGGGCATGCATATCAAGATTCATCCGCGCCTGCGGTATGCGCTTTTCATACTTTTCTATCGTATCTATATATACCGACTCTCCTGATGCATGCCACATAAGAAGAGCCGAAAACCCGGTAGCAGTCCCCACCTCGAGGATACGTTCCGGTTTTCTGCTCTTTACGATAAATCTCAACAGTGCAGCAGTCTCTTTCCTGATGATCGGCACATCATCTTCTACTGCCCTGTTCTCTATTTCCGTGAGCCAGTCAGGATAAGGGCTCTCCAGAGATTCTATAAATGATGCCGTACGTTCGCTGCGCGTCATTCCTGTGCTTCCGGTGCGGCATCAGATCCTTCTCCGCCGCCCTCCTCACTGCTGCTGTTTGAATCATCGCCCATAAGCTCTGTAGAAGCTTCACTGTTTCCGCTCACTTCTTCTTCCTCATCGTCCTCACTCCTGCCGGAATTTGACGACATCACTGCCATCATTTCCTCCGGTGTCATCGCAGTATTAAGCTCATATATTCCCGGCTGCAGATCCTTATGATATGAAGAAAAGAACTCCTGCAGGTAAAATAACCACGCATTACGGACAAGGCCTTTCTCCTCAAGGATCTTTCCTATATCCATCGCAGACTTACCTTCAACAATAGCCACAGACATGGTAAGTCCCGGTTCCGGACTCACCGGATCTTCGGCAAATATCCTGTATCCGAAATCATAAGCTTCCAGTGCAAAACGATACACCAGCATCATTATAACTGCTGCTATAACAACTGCGAAGATAGTTTTTATGATAGCCCATGCTACTCTACGGGGACTCATGCTTCTCCTCTACTCAAAATCTATTGCTTTTATCACTCTCTGTGTTATCTCCTGAAGCATCCTGCAAAGAGCAAGTTCTGCATCCAGAAAAGCCCTCACTCTCGGCTGCTCGGAAAGCTCCATATTCTCTCTGGCAAACGCTTCTATCTTATCCTGAAGTGTTCCGTCATCCTCCATGATCTGCAGACGGTAGTTCTGCTCCCGGTACTTATCCACTCTTTCTTTAAGTTCCGGATCACTCTTTAACATCTTCCGGCAGCGATCATATTCCTTATATGTTTTCGAATCTTTAACAGCTTCTATCAGTGTGAACAGTTCGTTATCGATCTCAGTCATTACTCACACCTCACTCCACATCCAGGATTACCGGCAATACCATGGGGCGTCGCATTGTTTTCCGCCAGACATATTCACCCACCACATCCTTGATGCTGTTTTTAAGTTTTGCACGTCCGCCGGGATTTTCCTTTTCAAAATGTTCCATGATGGTATCGTCTACTATCATATGTATGTCTTCCAGAAGCTCATCCGCTTCCTTAACATAAACAAAACCACGCGTCACTATCTCAAGCTCCGAGACTACACGGTTCTCCGCATCCATTGCAAAGGTGATCAGCATGATCCCGTCCTGTGCGAGACGCTGGCGGTCCCGAAGCACTACATTTCCTACATCGCCTACACCCAGCCCGTCGACAAATACCATGCCGGCAGCTACCTGCCCGTCACGTTCCATCTTCCCGTCCCGGATCTTAAGCACATCTCCGCTCTGAACTATGAATATGTTATCTTTTTCCACACCCATCTGTGCAGCGATCTTTGCCTGCGCCTTCAGATGCTTGTACTCTCCGTGTACAGGCAGTGCGAACTTGGGTCTGGTAAGGGCATAGATCAGCTTGATCTCTTCCTGGCAGGCGTGTCCGGATACATGCGCATCCTGGAATACCACATCTGCCCCCTTATGGAATATCTCGTTGATAATCTTGGTGACCGCCTTCTCATTCCCGGGTATGGGATGTGATGAGAATACCACGGCATCTCTGGCACCCAGAACTATCTTCTTATGAGTACCGTTTGCCATGCGCGAAAGTGCGGCAAGGCGCTCGCCCTGGCTGCCTGTGGTTATTATCACGGTCTGCTCCTCACTGTAGTTCCTGAGCTCTTCCAGATCTATCAGTGTATTCTCCGGTATGCTTATATACTCAAGCTCTATGGCAGTATTTATAATGTTAACCATACTGCGGCCTTCTATGACCACCTTCCTGCCATAGCGGTATGCAGTGTTTATTATCTGCTGTACACGGTCCACATTTGAAGCAAAGGTTGCAACAATGATACGCTTGTTCTTATTAGCCTCAAATATATTATTAAAGGTCTGTCCGACTGTTGATTCCGAAGGCGTAAACCCGGGCCTCTCTGCATTGGTGGAATCACACATGAGTACCAGTACGCCCTTCTTACCAAGCTCACCAAAGCGCTGCAGATCTATTGCATCTCCGTATATCGGAGTATAATCGACCTTAAAGTCGCCCGTGTGTACCAGTATCCCCTGCGGTGTATAGATCGCCAGCGCCGCTGCATCGGATATGCTGTGATTGGTCTTTATGAATTCCACATGGAAATCTCCAAGAGTAATGGTCTGTCCGAAATTGACCACTTTCCTGACCGTATAATCCAGCATATTATGTTCTTCCAGCTTACGTTCTATGATACCTATCGTAAGCCTTGTAGCATATACCGGCACATTTAACATTTTTAAGATATAGGGCAGTGCGCCGATATGATCCTCGTGCCCATGGGTAATGATAAAGCCCTTGACCCGCTCCTGATTCTCCAGAAGATAGGTAATATCCGGTATCACCAGATCCACCCCGTACATGTCATCCTCCGGGAAACCAAGTCCGCAATCCACTACCATTATGCTATCGCCGTATTCAAAGGCGGTAATGTTCATTCCTATCTGCTCAAGACCGCCAAGAGGTATTATCCTCAGCGGCAGAGCATCTGTCCCTCCAATTTTTTTCAAATCCGATAACCCCGTATATGATCAGACCAGATCCGTATTATCCATAAGGTCTGCAAAGATCGCGCCTATGGCCTTCAGTTCTGTATCATCTTCCACAAATTCAAAAACAGCTTCCTCATCATTCTTAGAGGAAAGATCCTTAAGTATCATGGCTTCGCCGTCACCTTCCTCTTCTTCAGTCACCAGGAAATAGTCGATCCCGCCAACCGTAGTCTCCTCCAGAACAAAAAAATCAGCTGTTACTCCGTCTTCAATTTCTATTGTAATCTTATCCAACTTTATTCCCTTTCGAGTCCAGATAACCCTGCAGAATGAAAACTGCCGCTATCTCATCAACAACAGCCTTCCGCTTATCTCCTTTTATCCCTGCTTCATCCATATAGCGGTCTGCGGCAACAGTAGTAAGGCGCTCGTCCCACAATACCACATTGAGACCTGTGCGCCGTTCTATCATCTCCTTAAATGCCTTTGTCTTCTCAACACGAATGCCCTCAGTACCGTCCATGTTTTTGGGCAGCCCCAGCACTATCTCCCCCACCTCGTATTCCTGTATCAGTTCCTCGATACGGGCGCAGGTCCGGCGGAGTTTATCCGGTCTCTCACGGCGTATGATCTCCTTCCCCTGGGCTGTTATTCCCAGCGGATCGCTTATGGCTACACCTACGGTCTTATCACCGTAGTCCAGCCCCATTATACGCTTATTCATCCTTCTGCTCCGGGCCAGTTATTGCTGCGAATATACTCAGTCAGAAGCTCTTCCACCAGCTCATCCCTTTCCGCCTTCATAATGATGCTGCGGGCATTCTTGTAGCTGGTGATGTAGGTAGGATCCCCGCTCATTATGTAGCCCACGATCTGATTCACGGGATTGTAGCCTTTTTCGGACAGGGCATTATAGACTTCTTCAAGAATAGTCTTTACGCTGTCCACCTGCTCCACTTCCACCTTGAAAAATTGTGTGCTGCTGATGTTTTCGCTCATAGCTTCTCCTTATTATAAAAGATTATGGATAGATTATACTCCAATCCTCTCTACAAAGCAACTCCCAAGAGGATACCGCCTTCAGGCTCCCCGTCAAGCCTGACCGTTTTTATATCACCGGATGAAGCTCCTCCGGACACTGCCACCCTGACATACTCACGGCTGTATCCGCACAGATATCTCTTTCCGCCTATCTCTTCTTCCTCTTCAAAAAGCACCTCAGCGTCGCTTCCTGCCCTTCTTTTGATATAAGCCGCGGTCATGGCTCTTTCTGCCTCTTCCATACGATCGGAACGTTCTGCTTTCTGCGCCTCTGTAAGCTGTCCGGGCATAGCAGCAGCTGCGGTGCCCTTCCGCCTTGAATATTTAAAGATATGCATCTGATAGAATCCTGTTTCCCGCACAAAATCCAGACTTTCTTTAAATTCCTCTTCGCTTTCTCCGGGAAAACCTACTATCACATCGGTCGTGATCGCAGGATCGTCAAAGCATTCCCTGAGGATACGGACACACTCCGTAAATGTCCGGGTATCATAATGACGGTTCATCCTTTTCAGCACACTGTCACAGCCGCTTTGCAGCGACAGATGAAAATGCGGGCAAAGACTGCGTATACTCTTCAGGCCCTGCACAAACTCCCCGGTGATGATACGCGGCTCCAGTGAGCTGAGTCTGATCCTCTCCACGCCCTTAAGCTTATCTATACTTTGAAGCAGATCTATAAGGATCTCCGGTGCAAAGCGGTCTGCCGCCGGTTTATCTCCGGGATATTTTATATCATAACCATAAGAGCTGACATGAATGCCGGTGATAACAAACTCCTTCACACCCTTCTCAGCCAGGCCCTTTATCTCAGCCAGTATATCCTCTTTACTGCGGCTGACGGTCCTTCCCCGGGCAAAAGGGATTATGCAGTAACTGCAGAACTGATTGCATCCATCCTGTATCTTTATATACGCTCTGGTCCGCTCCGTAAGGCGTTTGAGCCTGAAATCCCCGCAAAAGCCGCCATCTGTATCATCCCTGCTGCCATCATCACTGTCTCCTGCTTTGTCACCCTGTGCAAAGCAAAGTATCTTCTCCACGATATGCGGCTTATCCTTATTCCCTATGCAGATATCTATCCCGTCATCCTTCAGTGCCCTTTCCGCATCGGCAGAAACATAACAGCCTGCGGCGACCACTATCGCCTGAGGATTCAGCTTTTTCGCACGGTGAAGCATCTGACGGCTCTTCCGGTCTGCGATATTGGTGACGGTGCAGGTATTTATCACCACCACATCGGCCGGCTCTTCAAAAGGCACGATCTCAAAGCCCGCATCCTCAAAGAGCGTTATCATCACATCCGTTTCATATGCATTTACTTTGCACCCCAGATTATGGAATGACACTTTTCTTTTCATTATTGACTTATTTCCTTGTATGCACTAATATTATATTTATCAATCAGAGAAAGGAGTACTTGATCCAAATGAAGAACACACAGATTCTGATCGATTCCATCGATAAGGTAAAAGCTTTTGTTAATGAGATCGCCCGTTTCGATTGCGATTTCGACCTCATCTCCGGCAGATATGTCATCGACGCCAAGTCCATCATGGGCATATTTAGTCTCGATATCTCCAAACCAATCGAGCTTGACATCCATGTTAATGACGAATCCGAGGCAGCCGAGATCATGAAGGCACTGCAGCCTTATCTGGCCGGCTGATCATAAAAATTACAGGCTTTTAAATAATTCAAGGCGCCCTTTAACAGGGCGCCGTTTTATTTGCAGCTCAGATCTTTACCACATCATGATCGTTTATCGCACGTTCAACCATCTCGTCTATCTGTTCCTTCAGGAACTCCTCATGTCTGCGTATTACTTTAGCAGAAGGCTTTGTGACCGGATGCTTCGCTACCCATATCGTACAGCAGTCTTCAAAAGGCAGTATAGAAGTTTCATAGGCATTGATCTTTTTGGAGATCTCTACGATCTCCTGCTTGTCAAAACCGATAAGCGGCCTGAACACCGGCAGCTGTTCGCACACTTCATTGGTGCACATAAGGCTCTGCATAGTCTGTGAAGCCACCTGTCCTATAGACTCTCCCGTCACCAGAGCAAGGCAATCCTGCTCAAGAGCTATCCTCTCAGCTATCCTCATCATATACCGGCGCATTATTATCGTAAGTTCATCATGAGGGCATTTCTCATAAATATACTTTTGTATCTCTGTAAAGTTGATGACATGCAGATAGATCTCACCGGCATAATCTCCGACTATCGCAGCCAGATCCTCAACCTTCTTTCTTGCCCTTTCACTTGTATAAGGGGGCGCATGGAAATAAACCGCATTAAGGCTCACCCCGCGCTTTGCTATCATATAGCCGGCCACAGGGCTGTCTATTCCTCCGGATAAGAGCAGCATCGCTTTGCCGCCTGTACCGGAAGGCATCCCGCCTGCTCCGGGAATACTTATGGAATATACATATATCTTCTCTCTGATCTCGATATTGAGCATCACATCCGGTGTCTTAACATCGACATGCATAGAAGGATATGCTTTCAAAACAGCCTCCCCTACTTTTGCATTGATATCCATGGATTCGACCGGATAATTTTTTCTTGCCCTGCGGGCATGTACTTTAAAGCTCAGCTCCTTATCGGGATAAGTCTCTCCCATGTAATCCACGACCTTTTGCTTAAGGTCTTCAAAACCGTTATCCTCCAGGACAAGCACCGGACAGACGGCATTTATGCCGAATACCTTTGTAAGTGCCTCCACGGTACCGTTATAGTCAAAGCCGTCTTCGGCGCTCACATTTATACGGCCCTGGGTTTTATACACATGAAAAGAACCGTCCACCTTCTTCAGTGCCCGTCTTATCTGCTTTACAAGGGCATCCTCAAAGAGGGGGCGGTTTTTCCCCTTTATCGCGATCTCCGCGTACTTTATCAAAAAAGCCTGAAACATCTTTTACCTCTTGGTCTGGCTCTGGAACATCCGGTTCTTCATTTCGGTATAGAGCTGCTGGCTTATGGGAATATAATCCTGATTCTTCATCGTTGCCTGATAGCGCTCTATATTCTCTACTTCCAGCAGATTTACTATGTAAGATCTGTGGCAGCGGAAGAACTGGTCAGGCAGAAGCTTCTCAAAATCCGAAATCTTCATATGAGTCACAAGACGCCTGTCCTTTAAAGTCAGCTCCACATCCCTGGCCTGGCTTTCAGCAAATATTATCTCATCATAACGGATATTATAAAGCTTTCCGTCACAGGTCAGCGACAGACCGTCCTTCTGTGAGTTCTTTCTGTAGCTGATAAGGATAGCATCTCTGAGCTGTTCTATATCTACAGGCTTTTTCAGATAACGCAGAGCCTGTACCTTATATCCTTCCAGAGCATATTCCGCTGTCGAAGATATAAAGATTATATCCAGCTTCTCCCCGATACTGCGCAATCTTTCTGCCGCCTCTATACCGTTGATACCACTGGCTAAGATATCCGTGATCAGAAGATCATAGGGCTGCCCCGGCTTCATCAGGGCATCTGCCATCTCCTGGATATCGGAAAATGCAGTCAGCTCGTAGGGGACCTTCTCCTCCTTGAGAATATTCTCGGTCAGCAGGGTATTAAGCTGCAGGGCCGTTGCCTCATCATCACATATGGCTACTTTGAACATTTTGCACCCCCAAAATGGTCATCCCATTATTTAAACTGTATTATATCACAGTTTTTTCACATTTTCAAATATGCGATCTGAACAGATACTTTTTCAGCATATTAAGTATCTCCCCGTACTCTTCAACCAGGTCGTCATGATTGTCCCATATAAAGGCAATATCACCTCTCTTGCCGGCACGTTCAAGCGCATAAGCCTTATCCGCCACATCAGAAGCCCCTACAGACTGGCTTGCCCCCTTGATAGAATGTGCTATCACGGTATAGTTTGTGATATCTTCCTTATCGTAAAATCCCTGAAGGAGATTGATCAGATTCGATGATGCATAAGTCTTTAACAGTTCGAAATATGCATCTACATTTCCCGCGCAGTTATTGATACCGGCAGTTGTGTCTATTCCGTCAAGACGGCTGAGTTTCTGCTCCCTGGTAAGGTCATTCCAGCGCACATTTGCTTCACGTTTCTCCACATCTTCCATACTGGTACCTGCAGGGAAGACTTTCTGAGGCGGGATCCACTTCTTCAATATAGCAGAAAGCTGTTCAACTTTTATGGGTTTGGGCAGGTAGTCATTCATGCCCACAGCCATAAACTGCTGCTCAACGCCCTTTATCGCATTGGCCGTAAGTGCGACTATGGGAACACTCCTTGCATAATCACTCTTCATGGACCTTATCTGTTTTGTAGCCTCAACACCATCCAGATATGGCATCATATGATCCATAAAGATCACATCATAACTGATAAGCTGTTTTGATACCCTGTCTATCGCTTCCTGTCCGCTCTCCGCAGTAGAAGCATTGATCCCGAAAAGTCTCATCAGCTCCTGGGCAACCTGCAGGTTAACCTTATTATCATCTACTATAAGTATCTTAGCCTTCGGAGCTATGAAATCAGGGATAAAACGCCCTCTCTGATATGCGCTGTCGAGACTTGTAACATGGAAATTACTGGGTCTTGCATCTTCGATCCTCTGGGGCAGCACCACAGTAAATACCGATCCCCTGCCAAGAGCGGATTCCACGCTGATATTACCGCCCATTGCATCTGCCAGACTCTTTGATATTGCAAGTCCAAGTCCGGTACCTTCTACATTCCGATTTTTCTTGGTATCGATCTGGCCGAAAGCCGTGAAGAGTTTTCCCAGATTTTCTTCAGCTATACCGATACCTGTATCCCTGACATATATCGTCATCCGTCCGACAGGCATATTATAAACACTGCTCTCATCACGCCATTTCATATCAAGGGTCACGCTTCCCTGATTGGTAAACTTAACAGCATTGTTAAGAAGGTTGATCAGTATCTGCCTTACCCTGGTCTCATCACCTACGAGTTTTGAAGGTATATTGGGATCTATATTAAGAAGCAGGCGCAGATTCTTATCCCTCATCCTGAACTCTATGATGGAGATAACATCCTGAAGCATCTCGTTGAATTCATAAGGTTCCTCAAGTATCTCCATTTTACCGGAATCTACTTTTGAAAAATCCAGTATCTCATTTATGATCGAAAGCAGATTTTCAGATGAACGCTTGATAACAGCGATATATTCCTTATTTGCCGTGGTGCTCTCACGGCCTTCCAATATCTCTGCCATACCATAAATGGCATTCATGGGGGTACGGATCTCATGGCTCATATTTGCGAGGAAATTACTCTTGGCTTCCAGAGCCTCCCGCGCCACCTCGTATTGTTCATCCATCTCCCGTTTGTAACTGGCCACACTGTAGCTTATGAATATCAGCGCTACGCCCGCAAAAGCATACATGGTTATATATGTAACGTACTGACTCATGTCAAAGAAACCTATTATCTCTTCAGGCCTGAAAACACCTATGAGTATCAGCACCAGCAAGGTCGTTCCAAAGTACTCTGTCAGATATCTCTGGTTCAAAAAAAGCGCTATGGTAGTTGCGGTTGCCAGAAACATAAACACCAGCATACCCTGGGTACGGGATATCGAAGACATATAATACTGCGAAGCAATACCCGCAACAGCAAGGCAGCGTACAACAACGCCTTCGTTACTTATCTTGTAAGAAAGGAAAAATACCAGAAGAACAGGTACCAGGCCAAGCCCCACCAGAAAAGCCCTTTCCACACCGTATTCGGAAACAGTATAGATAGCCTGCAGTATAACAGAGCACAAAAACTCCAATATGAATATTGTTATATTTGACTTAAATGGTAGCATTTATCTTCTGATGAACTGCCTCAGCTGCGGCAGCAATTCCTCCAATGCTTTATGTACTTTTTCCGGTTCATCTTCCCTTGTAAATGAAGAAAACGAAAACCGCAGTGTCCCTTCAAGCATATCCTTCTTAAGGCCTATAGCCTGAAGAGTCCGCGAAGGCTCAGGCTTATGTGTGGCACATGCACTTCCTGCCGATACATAAATATCTTTCTCTTCAAGTGCATGCAGAAGCACCTCTGCACGTACTCCCGCAAAAGATGCGCTGACGATATGCGGAGCAGACAGCCTTATGCCTTCATCAATATCCTCTGTCTTTGGAATGCCGTTTACAGATACATCCGGAAGGCTCAACAGCTTTTTTATCATATCGGCCTTTATGGAATAAAGCCTCTCTCTTTCCGCTTCCAGGCCCTTATATAATATATCGGCAGCAACAGCCATTCCGCTGATACCGGCTACATTTTCCGTTCCCGAACGCAATCCGCCCTGCTGCCCGCCGCCGTAGATGATCGGGCTGAGCTTTATTCCCTTTTTCACATACAAAAAGCCCACGCCTTTAGGCCCGTGGATCTTGTGTCCGCTGGCACTCATCAGATCAATGCCGGACTCTTTGGGATATATCCTGTATTTCCCGAACCCCTGTACCGCATCTACATGAAAGATCACATCAGGATGTTCTTTCTTTAAGAAATCACCTATCTCTGATATAGGCTGTACAGAACCTATCTCATTATTGGTATGCATCACGGACACTAACACGGTATCTTCCCTTATCATGTCCTTAAGAACGGAAAGGCTGACCTTTCCATCCTTATCAACAGGAAGATAGCTGATATCATATCCTTCCTCCTGAAGCTGCTCCATAGTCCGCAAAACAGCCGGATGCTCGATCACAGTCGTGATCAGATGTTTTCCCTTTCTTCGATACGCGTGAGCCGCACCAAGCAGAGCAAGATTGTCACTCTCACTCCCGCCGGAAGTAAATATCAGCTCATCAGCTTTGCAGCGCAATATCCCGGCTATGATATCGGCAGCCTTTTTCACATGGCCTTCCGCCACAACCCCCAGATGATGGGCGCTGGAAGGATTCCCGTAATCATTGCACATTATCTCCGACATTTTTGCAGCCACTTCATCAAAGCAGCGTGTTGTCGCAGAGTTATCCATATATATTTCCATATTTATCTTTTTATCTCCAGTTCATACATCATCATAGATAAAAACGCCATCCCCGCAGTCTCCGTACGCAGTATCCTCCTGCCAAGGGATACCGGCATGATCCCGGATTTTTCGGCAGTCTCCACTTCTGTTTCTTCAAAGCCTCCCTCAGGGCCGATAAACACAGCTGCCCTGGTTTTACATCCCCCGGTATCTTCTTTAGCCAGCTTTTTTACGGCGTCCATAAATGAAATGGTGTTCTCCATCCCTTCAGCCAGCTCATAAGGTATACAGGCCTTATCCATCTCAGCGGCATATGTCACCGCCTCCCTCATACTCATCAGCGGTCCAACCACGGGGATGATACTCCGCCTGCTCTGCTTTGCGGCAGCTTCGGCGATCTCCTGCCACCGCTGTCTTTTCTTTTCATATTTTTTCGCATCAAGCTGTACCACACAGCGCTTGCAGGCTACAGGCACCACTTCACATGCGCCCAGCTCCACTGCCTTCTGTATAATCAGTTCCATCTTATCTGCTTTGGGCAGTCCCTGAAAAAGCGTTATCGATACAGGCAGCTCTACTCCGGCTTCTTTTATGAAACGCAGACTGCAGCGCACCTGATCGTCGTCTATCTCTTCTATGCCGCAGCGATATTCCTTATCATCGATACCGTTGCTTACGGAAATCTCTTCACCGGGTCTTAAGCGCAGTACATTCCTGATATGATTAACATCCGCACCGCGTATATATATCTCTTTCCCCTGTATAAGGGACGGATCGGTAAAAAAATGATTCATGACTTCCTGCCTGTTACACAGCGCCACTCGCCCTGCTTTAAGATATCGCAGACTTCAAAGCCTGCTGCCTTCATCGCATCCGCAACGGCATCCTCCCTGCCTTCTATAATGCCGCTGGTTATCACCATTCCGCCTTCTTTAACATGACGGTAAAGCACCGGCATAAGCGGAATAAGCACTTCCGCAAGTATGTTTGCCACAGCTATATCATAACCGTATCCCGCTTCTTCTTCAACAGCCGTATCATCGATTATGTTTCCGATGATAAGTTTAAATTTAGACTGATCTATATCATTCTTTTTGATATTATCCGCAACAGCCTCTATGGCGCAGGGATCCAGATCCGTTCCCAGTGCCCTCTTTGCCCCGAACATGATGGAAAGTATGGATAGAATGCCGCTGCCGGTACCCACATCCAAAAGCTGTGTATCGCTGTTTACATATTTCTTCAGCTGTCTGATACAAAGCTGGGTAGTTTCATGCATGCCGGTACCGAAAGCCGTTCCGGGATCGATACGCAGCACCATACCCGCGGAAGCTGTCCGCTCATCATCTTCTTCCCATGAGGGGATCACCAGCAGATCATCTATCATAAAGCTGTGGAAATACTGTTTCCAGTTGTTTATCCAGTCAAGGTCTTCGGTTTCCGATACCGTCACCTCACCACTGCCTATATCCATGAATTCCGCACTGGCCTTAAGCTGTTCCCTGATCGATGCCAGAGTCGAGTTCTTAAGCTCCTCCTTTGCATTTTCATCTTCCGGAGCTTCCACAAAGAAACTCAGATATGCTACACCGTCATCTTCTTCCGCTACAGGAGGGATATCCACAAACATCCGCTCTTTTTCAAGAGGGGTAAGAGGCAGCTTATCCTCTATCTGCGCTCCCTCAAGGCCAATATCATACATATCGCTTACAAGTATATCTTCAGCCTCCGTATTTGTCGTGATCATAAACCTGAGCCACTTCATAACAAATCATTCTCTCCTTGTATATTTATGGGTATGATTTTACCATAAATCATATTGTATGGGAACAAAAAAGACCACGATATACGCGGTCTTTTCAAGAGGTGCCAGACGGATTTGAACCGCCGATCAGGGAGTTGCAGTCCCACGCCTTACCACTTGGCTATGGCACCATTAGTCACCGATAGAGAATTATATCCGAATCAGCCCTCATTGTCAAGCAGTTTATCACGGATAAAAAAGCTGCTTCATAAAGCCCAATGCGATCTCTCTGTTGCCAAGATTCAATTTATCCCACATTTCCAGTGGTATGACTGCACAAAGGGTATAAGGGTTATCAGGGTCCCCATACATATAATATACGTAAAAAACGTCCTGCTCTTCATCAATATACGGATTGATCCGTTCCATCAGTAACAGGTCATGACCGTTCACTTCCATCCCCAGCAGGCCATACTCCTCAAATTTAAAATCCGGCCCCGGCTGAATGTCATAATAATAATAATCGTTATCATCCCCCGGGATATCACTATACACCTTAAAGCACATGCTGCTGTCATCCTCACGGCGGAATACCACACATTCGTTATATGACGATTCCGTATCCAGATAAAACATATCAGGTGCATAAACGGTAGCTGCCGGGATATCCCCCTCATAATCATAAGGATATATTTCTGCGCCGCCATCAGCCGATAAACTCAAACCGGGGTTGACATACATGGTTCCCGTGATGATCCCGTCTTCATTCCACCCAAACTTTTTGACAGCATCCTCATAGCTCATCCAGCCGTCTGCCTCCGCCACGTTCGCATCAACCTCCCCGGGATACGCCGCCGCAAAACAAAACCCATCCATCACGCTGGCTAAGGTATCATACGCCCCGGGAACCACATTATCCTTTGACATCACGAAACTGTATCTGCCACCGTCCTTCATGATAGCGCAGGCCTTAAGATCATACCCTCCTGAAGTAACATTCTGTATCTCTACGAAATATGACATGTATTCTTTCTCGTATTCAGAAATCTGACCTGCCACCATCGCAGCACTGATCCTCGCAAGAGATGAAAACTTTAATAGTTCCTCTTCATTTTTCAGGAAATACCTGCCTTCCAGCTCATCCATATAACCGCAGTGAAGGTTGAGCAGCGGAGTTTCAGATCCGGAATAAAAACTTACCTGATCCCGATTGGGTATAACTGTATCATGCCATAGTTTCTGAAGTTTTTTTGCATTCTTATCCTTAGGATCGTAATTGTTGTCTCCGGCAGAATATACCTTTATCTCATCTCCCCCGTTTATAAAATAAAGAGTCGTCTGCCCCATATCGCAGGCCATATTCTCTGTTTTAAAGCCTGCATCCGGATCGATAGCCATGCCATATGTATATGCTTTTTTTACGAATTCCTCTCCAAGATTGCAGGATGGTTTTGTATTCTCTCTTATATATTCCAGAGAATCCACAAGCCCAACACCTTCTCCGTCGTATTCGGTCCAGCTAGAGGTGTCAAAGTTAAAACCATAAACAGCACCGTTTGTATATACTGCAAAGCCGTTATCTTCATGATACCAGGCACCATTGGTATTTCTGACAATAAGGAAAAGCTCATCTTCCGGAATATCGGCATAATATGATCCGCCCGGCTTATCCGGATCAGCGGGATCAGCGGGATCAGCCTCATCCTGATACAGCCCCCGAGCCTTCCCCTGATCAGAGTCTGTACATGCAGTAAGAGAAGAGACAGCGAGAATGACCGCCATGCCCGAAAAAAGAAAAGTCCTTATTTGTTTTTTCATAAGTTCATCACCTCACAACTCCGGTCAATGTATCCCCCGTACTACAGCCTGTCAGATCCGTTCTAACACGATACATTGAGTATCTGCGCCCTGCCGTGAAGACGGATCGTCAGGGAATCGGCAGGCACAAAGATACAGTCCCCCTTAAAGAACGGGATATCTACACCTTCTCCGAGTACAGTACCAACCCCGTCCACGCATAATAGCACATGGAAAGAATTGCTTCCCGCAGCAAACTCCGGCATCTTTCTTCCTTCGGTATTCAGCAGGAGACGTTCTACCTGGAAGTATTTACAGCGGCACAGCAGCTCACTTGCAGCTCCGTTTTTATACTTGAGTACACGCATCGGCTGCCTGGGTATGATGCTGCTCTTAAGATCAGCCACCTCAAGCGCTTTATCAATATGCAGCTGCCGCTCATGCCCGTTTTTATCTATACGCTTATAATCATATAATCTGTATGTTATATTAGAACTCTCCTGTACCTCCGCGACCAGTGCACCTGCCCCGATCGCATGAACCGTTCCTGCTTCTATGAAAAAAAGATCATTCTTATGGATAGGAACAAAGTTCAGCATTTTTTCTATGGCACCGCTTTCTATGGCAGAGCGTACTTCCTCTTTTTCCACATCACGGTTAAAACCGTAAACAAGGCCGGAATCCTTTTTCGCATCCAGGACATACCACATCTCTGTCTTTCCGTTCGAGCCGTTCTCATGAAGCCTTGCGTAATCGTCATCGGGATGTACCTGTACAGAAAGATCATGCCTTGCATCTATCAGCTTAATGAGTATGGGCAGTTCTCCACCGCCCACTTCACGGGCATGACTGCCCAGAAATTCCGGATGAGCTTTTATAACATCGCTTAAGGATTCCCCGCTGTCAAGATGCGACGGTCCGTCAGGGTGTGTTGAACAAACCCAGGCTTCCGCAAATGGATACATATCCACACCCAGGTTAAAATCATCATTAAGCCGCCTGCCGCCCCATAAATAATCTTTTGCCGCAGGCCTTAACAGAAAAGGCTTGTTTTTCATCCGGCGGTCTGTCATGAAGGCATCTCGTATTTATGTTTATCGCTTACGGAAAGCTCCCGGCCTATCTGTACCTCGATAAGCTGAAGCCCCTCTTCTCCGGCTATGACAGTGTGCTTGCAGCCCGATGCCATAGTGATAACATCACCTGTCTTGATAGGCTGCTCCATGCCGTCCACGATACTCTTTCCGGATCCGCGTATCACATTCCATATCTCATCACGCTGTTCATGCGAATGATAATTCATATGATGTCCGGGCTTTAAGGTAACTTTTACCGTCATGGAACCTTCTTCCGCATCCAGCACGCGATAATCTCCCCATGATTTCTCGGCAAACATTATCTGCTGGTTCAACGCATCTACATAAGGCTTGATCCTGCCCGACTGCTCCTTATCGGAAACCAGTATACCGTCGGGGCTTACAGAAATGACCATATCGGAAAGGCCCATACCAAGAACGGGGATCCCAAGCTCGTTGATCACCTGCACGTTCTCACAGTTCTCACTCAGTCTTCCGTTTCCTATGATAGGCTCGCCCATGGCATCGGTCAGAGTGGTCCAGGTTCCCAGATCCTTCCACTCACCGCTGTATTTAAGCACTTTAAGACTGGTCTCCTTCTCTACAACAGCATAGTCGAAGCTGATCTTTTCAAGCGAAGAATATCCGGTATAAAGGCTGTCATGATCGGATGTGCCGAGCAGCTCCTTTGCTTTATCCAGAACATAGGACAGTTTATATGCGAAAACGCCTCCGTTCCAGAGTGCACCTTCCTTTATATATTCACGGGCTTTATCCTCTGTCGGTTTCTCCGTAAAAGTATAGCCGGTCTTACCCGATGCATCCTTAACCGGTTTGATATAGCCGTATTTTTCACTGGGATAGGTAGGCTCTATACCCATGAGCACCAGATTCTCCCCGCCTTCCTGAGCTGCCTTGTACAGTTCGTTCACGCATTCAAAATAACTCAGCTCCACATAAGGATCCACAGGGCAGACCACCACTGCTTCATCAGCGGGTACCCCTTTCACATCATGAAGATACGCTGTAGCCAAAGCTATCGCGGCAAAAGTATCCCTTCTGCAAGGCTCGACCGAGATACCCACGTCATCCCCCAGCTGATTATGTATGGCTGACACCTGTGATTTTGAAGTAGCGATAGTCACGGTAGCATCCGGATCTACCGTCTTTATCTGGGAATATATCCTCTGTACCATGGATTCATATTCCCCGTTTTCTTTCTTGAATATCTTAATAAACTGTTTTGAACGGATGTCATTTGAAAGAGGCCAAAGTCTCTTACCGCTGCCTCCGGATAAAAGTATTATATTCATATTCCGATCCTTTCTTTAAATATGTATAAATATCTGTTTATTATACTCCTTTTGCGTGAATATGTCATCCACCTGAGTTTTCCGAAAAAAAGCCCTCCGGTATCCCGTCCAAACAAAAAAGCCGCAGTTCTAAAAGAGTACGGCCTTATAGTTTTCTATATTCCTGCAAAACAGCTTTATCCCGCATTTCCGTTTCAATATGGCAGACCGGTCTTCCGCAATGTTTGCAGGTGGTATATTCCGGCTTAAGATCTTCGCTGATCTGATCGGTCCAGACATACTGATGATCGCATGAACGCATCATAACCCTGTTCCCGGCTGCAGGTAATGAATTTTTATGTGTGATCAGAACGTAATAGCACCTTTGAGTCTCTTCCTCCGCCACAGCCGCTGTTTCTTCCGCAGGTTTAACTGTCTCGAAGTCAGCCTTCGCATGATCCATTGCCGGAAGATTTGACGCCGTAATGGAATTATTTATACTTGCAACACTTGAAGTGATATGCCATCCGTCGAAACGTGAACGGAAAACAGGTTTAACATAAGCATCGTTCTGTTCATTGGTGATCAGTGCAGATTCTGCAGATACAGGCGATGCCGGAGCCAGGCCTTCGCGATCCGCACCTTTTACCCGCGGCTTACCCGTGCTATAGGGTATCTCCGGAGCAAGTGAAGGTTCTCCCTGTCTGTCATAAAGAAGCTTGTTCCTTTCACGGATCTGCTCCTCGAAAGACATTTTTCCGGTATCCTTTTTCGGGGGTACCGGCTTATTGGGATCATCCTCGGCAAACAGGGCCATATTAACACTGCTGCCATCCCATTTGTTCCGATACATCTCATCAGTGATCTTAGTGACCGTCTTTACAACTGCCTTTTTGGCACTGTCAATGATACCCATGATCGTCCTCCTGACTGGAAGCCCTTACACTACATATAGATAATACTCCTTTATAATCCTTTTGGCTATACAATACATGCCCTTTTTTTCATTTTTCATTCTGGCAGGTTTACAATAACCTGCTATAACGGAAGGCTTCTATTTAACCACGCCTTTTTCGAGATATTCAGCCAGATTGGTCTTTATATGTTCTTCAGCTCTTTCTACAGCCACTTTTTCCATATCATGCT
Source organism: uncultured Lachnospiraceae bacterium (assembly GCA_902779395.1). Taxonomy (GTDB): domain Bacteria; phylum Bacillota; class Clostridia; order Lachnospirales; family Lachnospiraceae; genus NK4A136. Next base: position 25,098 of record CACZBK010000034.1, read on the forward strand.
TAACCATTATCTCCACCAGCTCCTCAAAACCTGTCTTCTGAGGATCCCATCCAAGCTCGGTCCTGGCCTTTGTGGGATCACCAAGAAGATTGACTACATCCGTAGGCCGGTAAAAATCGGGTGATACTTCAACAAGAACTTTCCCATCTGCCTTGTTAATACCTTTTTCATCAACACCTTCACCCTTCCACTCAAGTTCTATTCCCGCATAATGGAAAGCAAGCGTTGCAAATTCCCTTACACTGTGCTGTATACCGGTAGCTATAACGAAATCTTCCGGCTTATCATGCTGCAGTATAAGCCACATACACTCCACATAATCCTTCGCATATCCCCAGTCGCGCAGGGACGAAAGATTGCCAAGATACAGCTTATCCTGTTTCCCCTGGGCTATACGGGCTGCTGCCAGAGTTATCTTTCTTGTCACAAAAGTCTCTCCGCGCCGTTCAGACTCATGATTGAACAATATCCCGGAACAGCAGAACATATTATACGCTTCACGATACTCCCTGGTTATCCAGAAGCCGTACTGTTTTGCCACCGCATATGGTGAATAGGGATGGAACGGGGTATCCTCATTCTGCGGTACTGCTTCTACCTTGCCGTACAGCTCCGAGGTTGACGCCTGGTAAATACGGCATTTATCGGCAAGTCCGGTGATCCTCACTGCCTCAAGCACACGAAGAACGCCGGTGGCATCAATATCCGCCGTAAACTCCGGAGAATCAAATGAAACCTGCACATGAGACTGGGCAGCAAGGTTATATATCTCATCCGGACGTACCAGACCTATCACCTTTACCAGCGAAGATGTGTCACTCAGATCCCCGTAATGAAGATGAAAATTATCATGGCCTTCAAGATGTGCGATACGCTCACGGAAATCTACCGATGACCTCCGGATTATTCCGTGAACATCATATCCTTTTTCGATCAGAAACTCTGACAGATATGAACCGTCCTGTCCCGTTACGCCTGTTATCAATGCTTTTTTCATGATGTTATCCTTCTCCTGTGATCGATTTTTATTATTCCGGAAAACTCCTGTCACATCGCACCGTCCTTTTTAAGGACAACCTTTATGGTCTTAAGGAGTATGCGGATATCAAGGCCTATGCTCCAGTTCTGAATATATTCCGTATCCAGGCGGACTACTTCCTCGAAGTCGGTTATCCCGCTGCGTCCGCTCACCTGCCACAGTCCCGTTATCCCGGGCTTGGTCGCAAGACGGGCACGGTGATGATATTTATATTTTTCCCATTCATCCTCGGTGGGCGGTCTCGTTCCCACCAGGCTCATCTGATTAAGCAGAACATTAAAAAACTGCGGAAATTCATCCAGACTGGTACGGCGTATGTATTCCCCTATACCGGTTACCTGCTTTCCGTCCACTATCTTATTCCCTATGATACGCGGATCAAAATCCATCTTGAACATCATCCCGTCCTGCATCCTGTTATTCTCCTGCAGCTCACGTTTGCGTTCTTCGGCATCCATATACATTGACCGCAGTTTATAGCAGGTAAAACGTTTGCCGTTACGGCCTATGCGCACCTGTTTAAAGAGCACCGGCCCCGGTGATTCTTTTTTTATCTTCGGCCCTATTATAAGTATGATGAATAATGTGATTAAGCTTCCTATCAGTGCGCCTGTTATATCCATAAGCCTCTTTACAGCCAGCTGGATAGGAGATGCATAATTATCCGTGGTGGTGATCACTCTGTAGCCTCCCACCTTTTCGATAAAGCTCTTTCCGCCTATATTCGACATCGGAAGGCATATATGCAGCGGTACCGACATCTGTCTGCACTGTTCTATAAACAATCCCAGATCAGATCCCTGTACCTCTTCCGTGGTACCGTTCCTGTAGTCTTTTTTTACAAAAGACTGAAGGCTGTCATCGATAAATCCTTCAACACTTTCAGACAGTTCCGTACGTTTTATATCTATCTCCGTAAGCTGGGAAGGATAAACAAACACCTCATCCACCCATTCGCGGCAGATGTAAGCGGCAGCATTCTTAATATCCGCCACCACTCTGATCCCACATATCTCTTCACCGGTAGCATTCCGGTCGGTAAGCACCAGCCCGCTGTAAACAAAACGTTCCGCTTCATTATGCCTGTCGACGATCTCCTTAACATGAGCCTCATCTGTCACCAGTATCATGGATTTTTTCTTTTTATATCCCTTTCCAAGGGCGAACACCATGGGTTTCCACAGCAGACGTATGATATATCCTATAAAGACATGCAGGATCGCGGTCAGGTAAACCATCACACGGCTGTATTTATCACCGGTCTGTGATGAGAACATAAAAATAGACATACCCGCGAGTACTAAAAGAGCCTGCTTCACGCTTTGGGCAAATTCCTTAAAGAACCCGCGCGTGAGCACGTTATGCATGGTATTAAAAACTGCGGAGATCAGCAGATCGACAATCGCGAAGACCAAAGCAAGAATTCCGTACACAGGGATAAAGTATGGGATCTCCAACCCGTGACGGATCATATATGCTATTACATACGCAAGCTGCAGTGCGACTTCATCCCAGATAATGAAATCGATATGCTTGATCCACCCCTGGTTGCTGCGTTTATACATATCAGCCGGTCCCCCCGGCCTTACAGATCATTTTTATATCAGGAACTCTCATCATCTCTATCGGTACGAAATGCCTCTTTTCACGAAACTATTATGTTCATACTAACACACCACCCACACGGATTCAATGATTTTCTGCAAAATAAAACAGGACCGGTCTCCCGATCCTGCTTTATCCTCAGTAAAGTGTTCAGTGTGTTGGTTTGATCACTGTTGCGGCATTTCATCGTATGCCTTCAAAATTCTCTGCTGAAGCTCTTCGCGTGTCTGCGAATTGATGGGATGGGCTATATCCTTATAAGTCCCATCCTGTGCCTTTCTGCTCGGCATTGCGATGAACAGGCCGTGATCGCCCTCGATTACCTTAATGTCGTGAATCACAAAGCAGTCTTCAATCGTGACGGAAACAACAGCCTTCAACTTGCCTTCTTTGTCCACTTTACGGACACGTACGTCTGTGATGGTCATGTTTCCAACTCCTTTCCTTCAGGTCCGCCTCCCCAAATGACAAACCTTCTGAGTTAAATTACATACCTTTCGTTTTTCTCCACTACGATCTTTATCCCGTCCTCTCCCTTGTGTGAAGAATTGGCACGGATAGTCCCGCGGGCTTCCACGATGCAATTTTCTATGTAAGTATTATCGCCGATATAAACATCGTTTAGGATAATTGAATTTTTGATGGTGCAATTGTTCCCCACAAATACCTTCTTGAAAATGACGGAGTCCTCCACGGTGCCGTTGATGATGCTGCCGGAAGCGACCAAACTGTTCTTAACACTTACCCCCACGTTATATTTGGCCGGCGGAAGATCATCTATCTTTGAATAGATATCCGGATATGTTTTGAAAAAGTACTTACGGATATCGGGATTAAGGAAATCCATATTCGTATCAAAGTAATCTTTTATCGTGGATATGTTTTTCCAATAATCCGTCATTTTGTATGCGTATATCCGCTTTATGTCCTTGTAACGAATGAGGATGTCGTTTACAAAGTCATAGCGGTTCTCCTGGGCTGCCTTCTCTATCATCTCCACCAGCTGACGCCTTCGGATTATGTAGATCCCGCATGAAATAGTGTTTGAGCTGGCCTTAACAGGCTTTTCTTCGAATTCCATGATACGTCCGTCCATGTCCGTCTTCACACATCCGAAGCGCTCTACATTCACATTTGTGCCCACTTCCTTACATACTACTGTAATATCAGCCTTCTTGTCAATATGATATTCAAGAACTTTATTGTAATCCATCTTGTAAACACAGTCACCTGAAGCGATCACGACATAAGGCTCATGACTATCCTTTATAAAATCAAGGTTCTGCGCGATGGAATCGGCTGTCCCCCTGTACCAGTCAGAGTTTTCGATGGTACGGGTGGGTGTAAAAACATACATTCCTCCCTGCTTGCGGCCGAAATCCCACCACTTGGAAGAACTCAGATGTTCGTTCAGACTGCGTGCATTATCCTGAGTGAGCACTGCCACCTTCTGGATATGTGAATTGGTCATATTGCTGAGTGCAAAATCTATGCTCCTGTAGCTGCCTGCCACAGGCATTGCAGCCACAGCTCTTCTGCTGGCCAGTTCTCCCATCCTGCTGTTCTTCATACCGCCGCCGGCAAGGATTATTCCCATTGCTCTCATATCAGTTGCCCTCCTTTATAAGAGATTTACCGCTTGCAAGGGTCTTATCCGGATAATCATCGATATCGGTCTTGCCGAAGATAACGGTATTCTTACCCACAGTCACTCCGCCGGGCACCGTGGTATGCTCACCTATGCATACGAGGCCGTGATTGTAAATACGGGGATCAGTCTCATTCTCCGCCTCCTCACCGATACCGGTCCTGACATTCGGTCCGATCACGGTATTCTCGGCGATTATCGTTTTGTTGATCTCGCAGCCCTCACCTATCACGGTATCATTCATGATGATGGAGTCACGGATCACCGCGCCTTTTCCTATCTCAACATTACAGCCTATTATGGAAGAATACACCTCACCGCATACCGTCGCACCCTCACCTATAAGGCTGCGCTCCACAACACCGTCAGATGATATATACTGAGGCGTAAGCGTATCAGACTTGGTATAGATCTTCCAATATTCTTCGTAAAGATTGAACTCTGGAACGATATCAATAAGCTCCATATTTGCTTCCCAGTACGAATGAAGCGTCCCAACATCCTTCCAGTAACCGTTGTATTCATATGCATAGATCGGTGACTGGTTCTGATGGCAATATGGTATCACATGCTTGCCGAAATCCAGAGCCGGCTGGTCAGCCTTGGCTATCAGCGCTTCCTTTAGCGTCTTCCAGTTGAAGATGTATATACCCATGGATGCCAGATTGGAACGGGGCTTCTCAGGCTTCTCCTCAAAATCGATGATCTTTCTGTTATCATCGGTAATGACTATGCCAAAACGCTTTGCTTCCTCGATAGGCACGGGCATAACGGCGATAGTGACATCAGCTCCGTTGGCTTTGTGGAAATCAAGCATAACTTCATAATCCATCTTGTAGATATGATCGCCCGACAGGATCAGAACATAATCCGGATTGAAGCTCTCCATGTAATCCAAGTTCTGGTAAATAGCATTAGCCGTTCCGGTATACCATTCACTGTTTGCATTTTTCTCGTAAGGTGGCAGTACTGTAACGCCTCCAACATTCCTGTCCAGATCCCAGGGGATGCCGATACCGATGTGGGTATTCAGGCGCAGCGGCTGATACTGTGTCAGCACGCCGACTGTATCCACTCCGGAATCTATGCAGTTACTAAGCGGGAAATCTATGATACGGTATTTCCCCCCGAATGAAACCGCGGGCTTTGCGACTTTTCTGGTCAGTACTCCCAGCCTGCTGCCCTGGCCGCCAGCCAGAAGCATGGCTATCATTTCTTTTTTTACCATAAAAATCACCTCTACGCATGTATTTTTTGTAACCCTGTTGTGTATTATAACACAAAAAAGCTCTTATGAAAATGGTTTTCTTCCAACATTTTCACAAAAAGGTCACTTACAGACTTGTAGATATGCACAAAACAGTCCAAATATGCAACTATATTATTCGGCAGAATTTAATATGATTTACATAACTATATGCAGAAGTTTTTTGATATAATATCAGATGTTCGGAGAATTTGAAGGAGGATACGACCCTGTATGTATGAAATAGATTTTAACCACCCCGTAAGGGTTCACTTTTTGGGTATAGGCGGCATAAGCATGAGCGGTCTTGCGCGGATCTTATTAAGCGAAGGTTTTACCGTATCCGGATCGGATATGAAGGAGTCTGAACTGACAGATGAGCTGCTCAGCCTTGGCGCACAGATATATATAGGACAGAAGGCGGAAAATATCACTGACGGCATCGATCTTGCGGTATATACCGCAGCTATTTCTGCCGATAACCCCGAGATGATCGAGATCCGCAGGCGCGGCATTCCGGAACTTACAAGAGCCCAGCTTCTGGGGCAGCTGATGAAGAACTATAAGATCCCCATCAACATAGCCGGGACTCACGGCAAGACCACCACCAGCTCCATGGTATCGGAGATACTGCTCCATGCCGGCGTCGATCCCACCATAACAGTGGGCGGCATGCTGAAAAGCATAGGCGGCAACCTGCGTATAGGCAAGGGCGATTATTTTGTTGCGGAGGCCTGCGAATATACCAACAGTTTTCTCTCTTTCTTTCCGCGTATGGAGATAATACTGAATATCGAAGAAGACCATCTGGACTTTTTTAAGGATATAGAAGATATACGTGCATCATTTAAACGCTTCATGGAGCTGCTGCCTTCCGACGGCTGCCTGATCATCAACGGCGGAATAGACCGTTTAAACGAACTGACCGCCGATGTAAAATGCCCGCTTATCACCTATGGTGATTCGGAATCATACGACTACCATGCTTCCGATATCAGCTTTAACGAAACAGGTTTGGGGATCTATACCTGCTGCCACGGTCCGGAACGTTTCTCCGTTAAGCTGGGCGTCCCCGGCATACACAATGTATATAATTCTCTTGCTGCCATCGCACTCTGCGATAGACTTGGCATAGAACGCGATATCATCCTCTCCGCCCTTGAAGCTTTCAGCGGGACAGACCGGCGATTTGAAAAGAAAGGTGAATTATACGGCATCACGATCATGGATGATTATGCACATCACCCCACTGAGATAAAGGCCACGCTGGAAGCAGCCAAAAACTACCCTCACAGGGAACTGTATCTCGTTTTCCAGCCCCACACCTACAGCCGCACGAAAGCTTTTTTACACGAATTTGCCGACGCTCTCTCGCTTGCGGACCATGTGGTCCTGACCGATATATATGCGGCCCGCGAGAAGAATACCATAGGCATTTCTTCTGCCGATATATTGAAGCTTCTGACAGAAAAAGGCTCCGATGCCCGTTATTACAGATATTTTGATGAGGTGGAAACCTACCTTTTAGAGCACTGTCAAAGCGGCGACATGATACTTACCATGGGTGCCGGCGATGTATACCGCATAGGAGAGAAGCTCATCGGAAAATAAACTTTTGAACAAAATTATGGTTATAACTTTTCGCTAACTTAAGCAAAAAAAGGCCTCTTCGGAGGCCTTATCCACAGTATGCACAAGCCCCGAAAGCCCCATTGTATATGTACTTGTGGAATACTTCTATTGATTTTCATTCTCCACGTGCTATACTTTCCTATGCAATCCCAAAGAAAAAGAATACAACGAAAACGGACGGATAAAAGCTGATGGATTCTATCAGACTTAATATGAACGGTAGCAGCAATATAACGCTGCTGTCCAATGATTTTATTGACAATTACATGAAAGATGCCAATGATGTGCAGATAAAGCTTTATATCTATCTGCTGCGCAATTCTTCATCAGGGCACAGCATAGATATATCGGAGTTGGCGGACTATTTTAACTACAGCGAGAAGGATGTTACCCGTGCACTTAAATATTGGGAGAAAAAAGGTGTGATCAGTCTTGGCGATACTTTTGATGACAGTGCCGTTTCAGCCGGTGAAAGCTCACCTGCCGGAAAGAAAACCATCCCCGCTCTGCCGGATCCCGATACCGTCAAGGCATCTTACACCATAGATATGCTCAGGGATTTCAAAAAATCCCCGGAAACATCCTGGCTGATCACTGCCCTTCAGCAGTATACCGGCCGCCCCGTGGGGCCCAGCCAGATCAGCAGTCTGCTCTTTATGAGTGATGCACTCGGAATGAAGAACGATCTCATTGATTATCTGATGCAGTACTGCGTTGAACGTGACGATGGTATATTTAATATCGAAGAGACTGCTCTCTTCTGGATCGAGAACGGTGTTGAGAACGTAGAACAGGCTAAAGCTCTTTGTAATTCCGTATCAGGCGCTGATGTAAAGCATGTTATGAGGCTTCTTGGACGCAGCAGCGATCCCACGGATCCCGAACTCAAACTCATAAACCGCTGGATAAAGACATACGGCTTCGATATGGAGATCATTGAAGAGGCATGCAACAGAGCCGTCAGTGCCGTAAGCGCCAACCGCCCTGCTTACGCAGAGAGCATCCTGAAAAAATGGTACGATAAAAACGTACACACCATGGAAGATGTTAAGATCTGCGACGAAGCTTTCAGGAATTCCAAGGCAGTGAAAAATATTTCTTCAAACATCGGTATTTCCTCTGTTTCAGCCGATAAGCGCAGCACTTTCTGCGATATCGAACAGCAGGATTATGATTTTAACGAACTGGCCGGCAGGCTGGTAAACAACAATTGAGATAATGTCACTTACAAACCAGGAATACGAAAAGATAAAACGCATATATGATGACCGCAGGCTGGCAAATGACCGGGCTCTGGCATCGCGGAGAAAAGAGGTCTTTGAACGCATCCCTGCCTATGCAGAGCTTGAAGAAAAAACAGCTGATATTTCCATGGAATGCAGCCGTGCGCTCATAAGGATCCCGTCCGAGACCGATCGCAAAGGATACATGGATAAACTCCATTCCGATATTCTGGATCTGCGGATGGAGAAAAAAAAGCTGCTTGAAGCCAACGGTTTTTCAAGGGATTATCTCGATCCCATCTATACCTGTACCAAATGCAGGGATACCGGTTTTATCGACGGTGAGAAGTGCAGCTGTTTTAAACAGCTGGAACTGGAACCTCTGTATGACGGATCCCAGATAAAGGAACTGCTCAAAAGAAATAATTTTTCCTTATTATCCTATGATTATTATAAAGATGAAGACCTTAAACGTTTCGAACAGGCCGTAAAGACCTGTAAATGCTATATTGATGATTTCGGAAAAGACTGCCGCAATCTCCTCTTCTACGGCACTGTAGGCACGGGAAAATCTTTTCTGTCCTGCTGTATCGCAAAAGAATTGCTTGACAGAGGCCGTTCAATAATATATTTTAGTGCGCAGCAGTTGTTCCAGTCCATTTCCTCACACTATTATGATAAGGAAAAGGACGAGCTGAACAGCCTGTATGAACGGATCTACGGAAGTGAACTTCTGATCATAGACGATCTTGGTACCGAAATGGTAAATGAGTTCACCCGTACCCAGCTGTTTACGGTACTGAACGAACGTGCGCAGCGTTCCAATCCCGTGGTGGTCTCCACCAACCTCGATCTGGATACCATACGCCGCACCTACTCTGACCGTATATTCTCACGCCTGGCAGATAACAGTATAATCTGCCATTTGACCGGCCGTGATATAAGGATACAAAAAAAGATCGAAAGAGAATACAATAAGCCAAATTAAGAAAGAGAGGATCTTTACATGTCACCCATCAAAGACGAGCTACGCAACCTGGATACCATTCCCGTAGGCACCCTGGGCATCATCCCGCTGGAGAGCTGCCGGGAATTGGGCGAGAAGGTGGACTACTATCTGGTAAAATGGCGTACCGAACGTGAAAACGAACACGCCGACACACTGGCCTTTACCGGATACAAGCGTGACAGCTATATTTTAAAGGCGGAGGTTCCCCGCTTCGGCTCCGGCGAGGCAAAAGCCATCATGCTGGAATCCGTTCGCGGCCATGACCTCTATATCATGGTGGATGTATGTAATTACAGCATGACTTATTCACACTTTGGCCGCACGGCGAGCATGTCTCCCGATGATCACTATCAGGATCTTAAGCGTGTGATCGCCGCTCTGGGCGGAAAGGCCAGACGAATCACCGTCATCATGCCTTTCCTTTATGAAAGCCGCCAGCACAAGCGCAGCGCACGCGAGTCACTGGATTGCGCCATCGCTCTGCAGGAGCTGGTGAGCATGGGTGTAGAGAATATCATCACCTTCGATGCACACGACCCGCGGGTACAGAATGCGATACCGCTGAGCGGCTTCGAGACCGTACAGCCGGCATACCAGTTCATAAAGGCACTGTGCCGCAATGTAAAGGATCTTCAGATAGATTCACAGCATATGATGGTCATCAGTCCTGATGAAGGCGCCATGAGCCGTGCCATCTATATGGCAAATGTCCTGGGCCTTGATGTAGGTATGTTCTACAAACGCCGCGATTACTCACGTGTGATCAACGGCCGCAACCCTATCGTGGCCCACGAATTCCTGGGTACCGATGTTGAAGGCAAGGACATGATCATCATCGATGATATGATAGCTTCCGGTGAGAGTATGCTGGAAGTAGCCCGTGAACTTAAGAAGAGAAAGGCCGCACGCATCTTCTGCTTCTCTACCTTCGGACTCTTCTCCGGCGGATTGGAGGCTTTTGATAAAGCTTATCAGGACGGCCTGATCGACCGCCTGCTCACCACCAACCTTATCTACCAGTCGCCCGAGCTCCTAAAGCGCGAATGGTATGTAAGCTGTGACTTAAGCAAATACATTGCTTACATCATTGATACACTCAATCACGATACATCCATCAGCGATCTCTTAGATCCAAGCGAGAGGATACAGAACCTGATGACGAAATACAAGAAGGAGCAGGCCGGGGAAACCTGATAACAAATTCCCTGTGAGTTCGAAACCATCCTCACATTAAACAAAACTAAGGAGAAAACATTTATGAAAGAAAACAAAAGTGCCTTATTTCTGGCACAGGCGGCCATCATAGCCGCCCTTTATGTCGTACTTACCTGGATAGCCAACCTTTTCGGTCTTGCCAGCGGCGTTATCCAGGTACGTCTGTCTGAGGCTCTTACGATCCTCCCCGTATTTACAACCGCTGCAGTTCCCGGACTTTTTGCCGGCTGCATACTTGCGAATCTTCTCACCGGCTGTGCCCCCTGGGATGTAGTCTTCGGAAGTATCGCCACACTTCTTGGCGCTCTGGGAACCTGGGCTATCGCACACAGCAAGATGCCCCGCGCGGCAAAAGAATGGACGGCATGTCTGCCGCCCATAATATCCAATGTACTTATCGTACCCTGGGTCATATCGCTTGTTTACGGAGCTTCCGAAAGTATTCCTTTCCTGATGCTCACCGTAGGTATAGGAGAAGTGATCTCCTGTGGCATCCTCGGAATGTTTCTTTATCTTGCACTTAAGCCAAGGGCAAAAACGATCTTCTCAAAATGACCTGTATACTATCTGCTCCTTTAAGGTCTCCTGCCGGAGGCCTTTTATCATACCCACAGCTTTTCCGGATATACTCCCTGCTCTTTCAGCTTCTGAATAGATTCCATAACAAAAGGTTTATCCTCTTTATATGTAACGCCGAACCATTTATCCGCGGAAGACAGGACCTTTACGGATGCCTTTTTCTCATTTACCATACGGCCCACTTCTATAGGTATGAAGCATTCACTCTTTAAAGGATTCTTTTCCATTTCTTCCTTAAAGAAACGGTCCATGGATCTTTCCAGCTCCGGAAAAACCTCAGGCTGGAGTCCCCACATATTCATCGATACCAGAGTATTGATATCTATATCATTCCAGCTGGCCCCGTCATCTGTCGTATACCGTGCTCCGGATGCAGTCTTTTCAATCTTCGTAAGTTCCTCGATATGGCTCAGATATCCATCCTCATCCATACGGCAGCATCCGCGTGCTACACTTCCGTGTTCGGTAAGAGTATTCTTCAGCTGGTAACCGACCATGCAAAACGGCATGCAGCCTTCTTCCTTCGCTACAGGATCCTTCAGAAAATCCACAAGAGTCTTATAGGCACTCACGCCATAATAATCATCGGAATTGATAACCGCAAAAGGTTCTTTCACAACATCTTTACAGCACAGAATAGCATGTGCCGTTCCCCACGGTTTCACCCTGCCATCCGGGATATTAACCCATGAAGGGATCGCATCCTGCTCCTGAAATACATACTCCACTTCCGTCTTCCCTGCCACTGCGTCACCGATGCATTCTCTGAAATCCTTTTCGATAGATTTTTTGATTATAAAAACCACCTTGCCAAAACCTGCACGCAGCGCATCATAAATAGAAAAATCTATGATCTTATGCCCCTGTTCGTCAATGGGATCTATCTGCTTCAAGCCTCCGTAACGGCTTCCCATTCCGGCTGCCAGAAGTACCAGAGTCGGTTTATTCATATCATGTTACCTCCTGAAGTATATATTTCAGATTATAATACCACTTACATTCAGGGATTACAACGCCACTTGACGTAGTATTAAAAACTATGTTATATTATATTCACATTACAACAAGAGGACGAGATTATGAATAACAATAAAATTATAGAATTCGGTACACAGAATATGGCTTACGAAATAATGACGGATTCATCCAGTAACCTTACCCGGGATCTGCTGGATAAATACCGTATAAAAATGATCAGTTACATAAGCAGCATTGACGGAAAGGAGTTTCCCTGTTTTGACCCTTCCCGTGATGAAGCCGATGCTGCCCATAAATTCTATGATGCTCTGCGTGAGGGTTCGGATGTTCATACCACCCTTATCAACGCGTCACGTTTCGCTGACTTCTTCACGCCTTCACTCAGGGAAGGAAAGGACATCATATATGTCTGCATGTCCGGAGGATTGAGCGGTACTGTTCAGGCAGCACGCATCGCCGCTGAAGATCTTATGGAAGAATATCCGGAAAGGAAGATCGTCGTCATCGATTCCCTTTCCGCTTCATTAGGCGAAGGTTTAATGGTGATCAAGCTCTCACGTCTTCGCGCCATGGGAGCTACTTTGGAAGAAGCCGCAAGATATTATGAACGGAAAAAGCTCATGATGAACCATATATTTACGGTAGGCGATCTGAAGTATCTGAAAAAAGGCGGACGCATAACGGCTGCGGAAGCATTGATAGGTAACCTCCTTTCTATAAAACCCATCCTCAAAGCCAATGATGAAGGCAAGATCGTAGTACACGATAAAGTCCGCAGCCGCCGCCGTGCGCTTGATTATCTTGTGGATATGACAAAGGCACGCATAGTAAAGCCCTCTTCCCAGATACTTGGTATAGCTCACTGTGATGCCCCTGTGGAAGCAGATTACATTGCTACCCGTTTGAAGAAAGAGCTCCCGCTGCAGGACGTTATCGTCCGTTATTATGATCTCTGCACGGGATCGCATGTCGGTCCCGGTACCATAGCATTGTTCTTCATGGGCGAAAACCGGATGGAGGCAGTAAACCCAAGTGATATTAAACTGGCATAAAAAACAGAGGTGATGATATCACCTCTGGGCATCAAAAAAGGTGCCTCAGGCACCTTTTTTATTTCATTCACCGGTTCTTTCACTGACCAAAGCATTCGCCCTTGCTATATGACGCAGGACTTCCTTTATCATCTGTTCCCTGCGTGGCAGACGTCTGCAGCATAGAAGCGCTTCACTCAGAGCATCCGGCACATCATACAGCTCCAGAAAATCACGCAGTTCCCTTCTGTCACTGCTGCCGTTCTGATCTTCAAAGAATTCGGTTATCTCAAGCGCCTCTTTATTGGAAAATCCTTCTTCCAGCAAAAGCTCATATACATCCTCTATCACCAGAAGCGGATAGTTTTTAAACCATCTCTCACGATACACGCGCCCGCGTATGCTGTACTTAGCATGAAGGATGCTGACAGCATCACACATCTGCCAGAAGTTTGCCGGACGGAGCTCCTCCATAACCGAGCGTGCACGCTCACTGCTCTGTATCTCCCACAGATCTTCCCACGAAAGCCTGCGAAAATCACGGGGATCAACCCCGTTTTCCTTTAAAAGTTCGTTTATCCAGGTGGAATTTATACAAAGAGCCATATAGCCCTGTCCGAAGCCCAGATCGCGGATAATGAAACGATATCCCCTGTTTCTCACAAAACTAACTCCCTCATAGTGTACATAGATTTTACACAACATATGGTGTGACATCCATGTCTTGACCCACGCTGTTTATTATACACTATTTTTCTGAAAATGGTAGTCTTTTTTTCTATATTTTGTGTTTATTTTTTTGCATCTACACAGATTCTTGAAAAGCTTGATAAATAAAGGGCTGCGGGATACTCATCTCCCACAGCCCTGTTAAAAACTATATCTTGTAGCACCTTACGTCCGCTGCCTGCGTACTGCAGCGGCATTAGCGGCATATCCTTTCAGCATGCACATCCCATCATCCGGCATATCCGTCAGGATTGTTCTTCTGCCAGTTCCAGCTGTCCGCGCACATCTCCCTGATACCGCGCTCGGCCTTCCAGCCCATCTCACGCTCCGCCTTTGAAGGATCGGAATAATTCTCCGCGATATCTCCCGGACGGCGGGGACAGATCTTATAAGGTATCTTTACGCCCGATGCTTCTTCAAAATTCTTTACTATCTCAAGAACACTGTATCCCTTACCGGTCCCCAGATTGTATACCGCCAGGCCGCAATTTGCTTTAATGCGCTCCAGCGCTTTTACATGGCCCTTAGCCAGATCCACGACATGGATGTAATCACGCACACCCGTACCGTCCGGCGTGGGATAATCGTTTCCGTAAACATTAAGGAAAGGGCGCTTGCCCACTGCCACCTGTGTGATGTAAGGCAGTAGATTTAACGGGATGCCGTTGGGATCCTCGCCTATCTTGCCTGAAGGATGTGCACCAATGGGATTAAAATATCTCAGCAGCACGATGTTCCACTCCGGATCCGCCTTCTGTATATCGGTAAAAATGGTCTCCTGCATGGATTTGGTCGAGCCATAGGGATTGGTGCACCACTTCTTGGGCGTTTCCTCTGTCACGGGTACCTTGTCCGGATCGCCGTATACAGTCGATGAAGAGGAAAAGATCATGTTCTTCACGCCGTGCTTTCTCATCACATCAACCAGGATGAGCGTACCGCTGATGTTGTTTTCGTAGTACTCCCAGGGCTTTTCGCAGGATTCGCCTACGGCTTTGAGCCCTGCGAAATGTATACAGCTTTCGATCTTTTCTTTTTCAAAGAGTGCATCCAGCCCCTCTCTGTCCCTGATATCGAGCTTATAAAACTTAACCGGCTTACCGGTAATCTCCTCTACGCGTTTAAGGGATTTCTCCGTTGAATTGACCAGGTTATCAATGACTACCACATCATAACCTGCTTCCTGCAGTTCCACTACGGTATGGCTTCCGATAAATCCGCTGCCGCCCGTTACAAGTATTGACATTTTTTCTCCTCCTTATATGTTCCCTTCTTATGACTTACATCTGGTGCTTCACGACCTGGTACTCATCGCCTGCTTTAAAGTACGGGCACTCGCTTGCTCCGCGGCTCAGGACATGATATGCATCATCCTCATCCAGCTCCATGATGCAGCCGTATTCATCAAACTCCTCATCATATTCATAATACATGCACTGCTCACAACTGCCTTTCATCATATCACTCCTTTTCGCGCGTCCGGCACATACTGCCGTGTATAGATCACCAGCCGGTCTCCTGCCTTTAACTTAAGGTCGCCTTTAGGTATAGTCATTCTTCCGTTACGCTGCACTGCCACGATAAAGCTCTGCCGCGACATGTCCAGTTCCTTTATCTTGAGACCGCACCACTTGTGGTGTTCCTTAAGCTCCAGCTCCTTAACATGGATATTCAGGCCGTCGGTAGCTCCTTCGACGCCAAATACCACCACGTCGCCTTTGGCGAATTCAAGGTCTCCCCGGGGTATCATGACCTCATCGCCTCTCTGCACCGCTGCTACTATAATGCTCGAAGGCAGCTTTAAATTGCATATCTTTTTTCCAATCAGTTCGCTGTCCTTATCCACAGGTATGCGGATAAAATGAAGGTTTGCTTCCTCTTCTTCTTCGGAAATGATCTTGAGGCGTTCGTACTGCTCAACGAAGCCTGCGGAAATGATACCTGTAGGGATCGCAACCAGTCCCACGCCCAGCATCGTGATTATCATGCCCAGTATCTTGCCGGCAACCGTGACCGGGTAGATATCGCCGTATCCCACGGTCAGCAGGCTGGCGCAGGCCCACCACAGGCCGGAAAGCGCATTATCAAAAGCGCCCGGCTGCGCATTATGCTCCAAGCTGTACATGCACAGACTCCCCGCCAGCATCAGCATCAGTATTATGAAGACCGAGCTGATAAGCAGCTTCGATTTCTTCGCTATGACCTCTCCTATAACATTCAGTGAATCAAAGTATGCGTTCAGGCGGAATATCCTGAAGATCCTCATCACCCTGAAGATACGGAAAGCCGCCATGCCGCTCGGGAAGAAGAAGGGAAGATAGTACGGCAGGCAGGAAAAGATATCCACTAAGCCGTTAAATGAAAAGACATAGCGCAAAAGCGCCACCGGCTCGCTGAGCTTGGGATATATGCAGCCTGCTGTCCACAGACGAAGTACCAGATCAACAGCAAAAAAGGCCACAGTCACGCCCTCGACCATGAGCAGCAGGTCGCCGTACTTCGCCACCATATTGTCAAAGGTCAGCATAACACTGACCGTCAGATTTATGACTATCGCCATCAGATTCAGGATATCATAAGCGCGGCCAACAAAATCCTCAACATAGCCCACTTCAATTATATCCGATATGCGTTTGCGGAATCTGCTGTATCCACTCATTCTTTATCCCCCGATGTAGAAATCTTCTCTGATAATACCATAAAAAATATTTACAATAAAGCCACTTTAAGGGGAAGCCTTTTTGTCATCATCTTCTTTCTTTTCTCCGGCAGGCTTGGCACTGTTCATCGGCAGAGTTATATATCTGCCCTGCTTTTTATTTTTCTTCACCGGTGTATCTGAAGCTTTTACCGCTCCGTTTTTCGAGCCGGTGTACGTTTTTTCGGGATCATCCCCGTTCACCGTTTTAAGCTTTGCCATCTTATACAGGAAGATCTCAAGCGAAACCACGATAACGACGACCAGCGCAGAAACTACTATAAGTACGATCAGCAGCGTGTTATTATTACTTTCCTTTTCCTGTTTGGGAGCGCGCCCGAAATCCGGATGACCGGCCTCATCCGCCCCTGTCCTGCCGGCCGGCACGTTCTCATCACGGCCTACCTTCGTCTGTATGCCATCCACTTCGCCGCTGTAGGCAGCGGGCTCGCTCTTCTGCGGGTTGATATATACACCGCCGCCGTTACCTGTGGCCCCTACCATTATGCCATCTTTTGTATACTGCGTCACAAAGCCCGTAAGCCACGCCAGAGGCGCGTTCCAGTTGATGGTGCACTCGTTAACACTCCAGGCCTCGATATGGTCCAGATAACACTTTGCCGGCGCTATCGAGCCTTTTTTCCAGCCTGATCCCTTTACCCATGGATCCTGCATTCCGCTGTTTGGCCCGCCTACCAGTACTCCTCCCGGCGCTTTGGGATAATCGCTGTCGATCAGATTCGACCAGTAGCGGTGATGAGGATATTCCGCCGCATGCATGCCGTATCCGGTCACATATGAATAATCCATGGGATTGCGTCCCAGAAGATAATCCATGCCGCCCATCACGCCGTCATAGTATTTCCTGTCGCCGCTCATAAGATAGGCATAGGCTATCACTATGGAATTATCGGCCACCAGGGAATTGGAACCCCAGGCATAACCCTTGTCACTGTCGTTATAAGCGATGGTGCTGCTGCCGTAAGGCTGACCGTAACCCTGCGATGCTTCCATTTCTATAAGCTGATCAGCTGCCTTTATGACCGCCGCCACTGCTTCTTTATGTCCCTCTGCGCCGCTGTTTAAGCAAAGGCTTAAGTTTCCCAGCGCCGCAACATGTCCCCAGTCAAAACAGCCGCAGGTGTCCACGCTCTCGCCACCGCTTAAGCTTAACGGGATAGTCGCATAGTATTTGATGTTCTTTATCCTCTCGATATATTCATCACTGCCTGTAGTTATATACAGCTCTGCTGTCGCCCAGTAAAACTCATCCGTCACCGCATTATCACCGTATGCGCCGCCCCCCACGGATTCATCAAGCGGAGCATACATCTCCGGATGCTTAAGCGCCGCAGCATAAGTACGCTTCGCCACCTCCAGGCACTCTTTCGCAAAAGCCGGATCTATGTCTGCCCAAAGCCTTGCCGCCTGGGCCGCGCACGCGCACAGATTTAGAGTTGCCGCTGTCGTAGGCGGTTTGATGATACGCTCCATATCGTCTTCTGCCGGAGCCACAGCCAGGCCGGTCCACTTGATATCATGCACCTTATGATAGACCATGTCCTTGCATTCACCATCCTGCACCATCATCTTAAACATCCACTCCAGCTCATAACGTGCTTCATCCAGAAGGTCCGGACAGCCGTTATTATTCTCGGGAATGTTCATCGTTCCGTCTGCATACGCAGCTTCGGTGCCCGCTATTACCGCTGCCTCGTACTGGTTTTGCATCATCCATAAAGATATCCCGCCATTCACCACGTATTTGCCGTGATCGCCTGCATCGTACCAGCCTCCGCTCACTTCCTGCGTACCGGCTGATGCGGAATATCCCCAGGTCTGCTCTATGGTCGCCGTTTCATTGACATGCCCTGCCGCACGTGAAAGAGCCGTCTTATCTCCCGATGAGATATACTCTCCCTCTATCGGTATGCCCGCACGGTTCTGATAAAAGTAATTAAGAGCATCATATAAAAGTGCGGAATAATCCTGTGTATTTCCGACGGAGAACTCCCGGGAGGCGCAGCCGTTCGCCGCTTCTATATAATATCTTCCGGGATCATTAACCTCCGTAAGATCAAGCACATGAACCATATCACCGGAATCCGCGTCCATTCCCATGGGTACTGACTTTCCGCTGTATACGTTTTTTCCGGATGTGTCAAATACGTTAAAGGAAACCGGCTGGTCTTCATCTGAAAGCAGGGTGGCACGCTTTGCCGCATCCTGTATATAACCCAATTGATTTACCAGTATGCCGGCGCGCTGCCAGGGCTTTGGTTTTACATAATCATTCTCATCGGATGTAAGATCCGCGAGCGACATATTATCAAAACTTATGACCGTCCCCGCAGGAAAACACCCTCCGGGTGTGTACTGCCCGTCACCGCCCAGATGGAAGGCCCATTCCGCCACTTCCATGGATTGGTTTGCGGTAAAAGTCAGGTCCACTTTATTGGTCTCATTCGCATTAATGTATATGGGATCCCAGGTAGCATCAAGGTCATAGCCGTTACTCATGTTGTGCCAGACCTCGACATCGCCTGCCAGATTACCTATCTTGGTATAATATTTTCCGCTGTTTGAAGCCGTGATCTCGTACTGCACGCGGTACTGATGTCCCGATACTATGGAAAGGCCACGATGACGGAACTGGCAGTCCCATCTGTCTTCACCGCCCTGTGAAGCCCCGCCGGGATTGACGATGGTGATGTAATACTTTCCGTCTTTTAATTCAAAATCCATCTTCGCAGGCTCTGATTCCACTATATGCCAAGGCAGCCCCACCCCATCATCAAAATCCGTTGCCCCCAGCTGCTCTCCCGCCTCTGCCGGAAGGCAAAACGGCTGCGATGTAAACAATAAAAGTGCTCCAAGCAGGACTCCCGCTGCTGTACGTGCATATCCTGCATATTTTTTTAGTTTTCTTTTCATCTCAGGTCCCCTGTTTCTGTAATTTGATCTGTTTCATAATAATACACCATTAAGCAGGGGAAGTCCATTGCTGCTGCCTTTTTCCCCCTTCCAGCACCGCTTTACCCTGCGCCTTCAATATGCTATAATCAGCAGGTACGGCATTGGGGGTAGCACATGCTTAAATATAATATAGATTATGAGATCATGGGCATGCTGGTGACAATAGTCATCGCCATAGCCTTTCGTATGAATTATGTATCAAGGACCCGCAGCGACATGGCATTTATGAAGCTGGTCCGATGGATTTTGGCGGCACAGGCGCTGGATATGATCACCGCCGTCACTTTTTCTTTTGAAGATCCCCGCTTGAATATCCCCAACCTGATAATGACCACAGGCTATTATTTCTGTGCTTTTGCAACTGCGGTATGCTTTGAACGGTATATCGTAAGCTACATACCGGAAATGATCCATAATAAAGCATACGAGATCGTCCGTAAGATAATGATCTCTTTCTATTATATCGAGGGTCTGACCAATCCGCTGACCAGACTGTCATTTTACTTCACTCCCGAAGGACAATATGTGCACGGGCCTATCTATTACATAGGTTATGTATGGCCGGCTATCTTTGCACTGGCATCCCTCTATCATATCGTAAGATACCGCAGATACTTTTCAAAAAAACAGTGGATCGCCAGTGTCAGTTTTCATTTTGTTGTCTTCGGGGCTATGATCCTTCAGGCGACTGTCCTTCCCGATGTATATCTTACATACGGGCTGATCCCCATCTCACTGCTGGTGATAATGTTCTCGCTGGAGACACCGGATTACCGCAAGCTCCTCACCACCCTTGATGAGCTGGAAAAAGCAAAGCAGGAAGCCTGGCGCGCCAACAGGGTCAAGAGTGATTTCCTTGCCAATATGTCACACGAGATCCGCACACCTATCAACGCCGTACTGGGCTTTGATGAGATGATACTGCGTGAGAGCAGCGAAAAGGAGATCCTCTCGTATGCCGCCAATATAAAGACCAGCGGGCAGAACCTGCTGAACCTGGTAAATGATATCCTTGATCTTTCCAAGATAGAAGCCGGTAAGATGGAGATCGTAAACGCCGAATACGATCCCGTGACCGGGCTTTCCGAATTAATAAAGATGATAACTCCCCGTGCAGAGGATAAAGGCCTTTCACTTACCTGGGATATAGACGAAAATATCCCGCGAAGGCTGATCGGTGATGATGTAAGGATAATACAGGTGCTTACCAACCTGCTCACAAACGCAGTTAAGTACACTCCCAAAGGTGAGGTAAGCCTGAGTATAAGCGTATATAAAGAAGATGAAGAATACGTTACCCTTCTTTATGAAGTATCGGATACCGGTATCGGTATACGGAATGAGGATAAAGAAAAACTGTTTTCGGAATTCTCCCGTATAGAAGGAGAAGCTACGCACAAGATAGAAGGTACCGGTCTGGGGCTTCCCATCACCATGAAATGTCTGCTGCTGATGGACAGCAAGCTCGAGCTGGAGAGCATCTACGGCGAAGGATCAACCTTCAGTTTTAAACTTAAGCAGAAGACTGCAGATAAGACACCGATAGGCGATTTTGAAAAAGCACGTGAGCAAGCCGCAGTAGATGTGAAAGTATTCCGCGAAGATTTCACCGCACCGGATGCTTCGATACTGGTCGTAGATGATGTTGACTTAAACCTCAAAGTATTTAAAGGCCTTTTGAAACGTTCCCAAATGAAGATCACCACCGCCGACAGCGGTATGAAAGCGATAGATCTGGTCAGAAATAACAGATACGATGTGATATTCATGGATCATCAGATGCCTGAAATGGACGGTATCGAAACGCTTAAGAAATTATTAAAGGACCCCGAGGCGCTTATCGACGATGTTCCGGTCATCGCACTCACCGCAAACGCAATAGCCGGTGCACGCGAAATGTATCTGCAGAAAGGTTTTTCCGATTATCTGACAAAACCTGTAGACGGGTGGGCATTACTGGGGATCCTGCATAAATGGCTGCCGGACGAAAAGATACAGGAAATATCCGAAGCAAACGATACCGCCGCCGATCACGACGATGACGATGATGATGTATTTGAATTCCTGCCTGTCGATGCAGATACGGATAGCGGAAACAGCGGAAATGAACGCCTGGAGCGCTTAAAAGCTCTATGTCTCGATACGGATGCCGGACTTTTATATGCCGGACACAGCGAAGATTTTTATTTCGAGCTGCTGGATGATTTCGTAAAGGACTGCGACAAAAGATCCGCTGAACTTAACGGTCTTTTCGATGCTCGAAACTGGGGAGAATATGAAGTACGCGTCCATGCCCTTAAGAGCATCTCAAAAACCATAGGCGCCTCCGCTCTATCCGAAGAGGCAAAGACGCTTGAGTATGCCGCAAAAGACGGGGATGTGTTCCTGCTCGAATCCGGACATCCCGGATTAATAAAGCACTATGCTGCACTCTGCAGCGCCATATCAAAAACGCTATAAAAACCACTGAAAAAACCACGGGACGAACCTTGGGGGGTTATATCATCCCATCCTCTTCAAGCTTTTCAAGCAGCGCCGTACAGCCATCGATCACATCACGGTAAGTCTCATCAAAACGTCCCGTATACCATGGATCGGCTATGCTCCGTCCCGGGCGGCCGGTATAATCCAGCAGCAGTTTTATCTTGCCTTCCGTATCCGGCCCGGTGATGCGCTGCGTATTTCTTATATTGGCAGAATCCGCACACAGCAGCAGATCGTAGTGTGAATAATCCGCACGCGTTACCTGTCGGGCGCGTTTATTGCTGAAGTTTGTATAGGGCGTTTTCCCTATCCCGTGCTCCCTCAGCACCTTCTGAGCCGGCGGATAGATCGGATTTCCCACGCCCGCCCAGATCTCCTCCGTGCTGGTCGCTGCAGAAGCTATCTCAAACTTATCCTGTATCCCGCGTTTCTCCACCATATCCTTTAGAACAAACTCAGATATAGGTGAGCGGCAGATATTGCCGTGGCAGATGAATAATACTTTTATCATCAACTTTTACACTCCTTGATTTTTTATTTTTCAGACGATAATTTTGGTGCAAATGAGGTGCTAATTATATTATCAGATGCCACAAAAGCATATAAATACCAGGGGTTCATGATACCACTGGTAGGCTGCCCCAGCAGACAAACAGTACCCTTATCATGCTCTAAAACCTCATATTTTACGTTTTTTGCACACCTTAAGCATTGGCATAAACTGATGTATTTTGATGCAAAATATCCATCAAAAGGTGCAAATCAAGGTGCAAAACCGACTTACTTGCACCTCGACTTTTTCCCATAACTCAGCCATTTGATGCTTCATCTCTATAGTCTGAAAAATCTCTTACATTATCAGTATCTGGCTTTGATATCTTTTCGCCGCCATCTTTGGTTATACGGGACATCTCATCAGCTGCATCCTCAAATCCAATATGAGTATACGTATTTAAGGTTACCCCAATGTCTGAATGTCCCATGATGTACTGTAGCGTTTTTGGATTCATACCAGCCGATGCCATACGACTGCAAAAAGTATGTCGGCAGATATGAGGTGTCACTTTAGGCATCTGCACCCTGTAGATATTGTTATACTTCTCGCAGATATGCTGGAAGTATTTCTCCCAATGCATTGCCACCATAGGATGCTCATCTTTATCCAAAAATAGAAATCCTGCATAGCCGTCCACCATTGGCTCAACCTTCGGCGTAGGACGCTTGGCTATTATACTCTTAAAACACTCAGCCACTTCCTCTGTCATAGGCACATACCTTTCTCCAGATTCGGTCTTGGTCTCTCGGATATTGTAGCCTATGCCATTATTTCTCTGTAACTGATGATCTACATGGATTCTCATACTATCAAAATCAATATCTTTGAAGGTCAGTCCAACGAATTCTGATATTCTGAGTCCTGTATTAAAAAGAATATAGATTCCATCATAGTATTTGCTGAAATGAGAGTCCTCTTTAACAAATCTCAGGAATTTACGTTCGTTTTCTCTCGATAATGCTTCTCTTGTCACGCTGTCATTATAAATAACAGATGCCAGCTCAAAGGAAAACGGATTCTTTCTAACATAATCGTTATCTACAGCCATCTGAAACGCTGGTCTAAGCACACCTCTTATTGTATGGATAGAGCTGTACCCTCTACCATTCTTCTGAAGCTGCACGAGCCACGTTTGAGCATCAAGAACTTTGACCTTATCAATCCGCTTCTTGCCAAATGAGTCTTTTTTCAAGAGATTAATGACCGTCTTATATCCAGCCTCTGTACTTGGACGAACACCCTTCTTCAGCGATACATATTTTTCAACCAAAGCTAATACTGTTAATTTGCCTCCTTCTGGAACAATCTGATCGATCATATCTGCCGCAATCTGTTTTTCGAGCTCTCTAAGTGATGGTTCCCTCTTCTTTCCAGTCGGAGTAGGATCATTATGATCAAGTCTCCAAGACCTTACATACTTAGAATCTCCAAAAGCGTCTGTATACTTAAATCTGTAACGACCACTTTTTTCCTGTATTTCACCATTGCGTAAGATTCGACCACGATTGTCTCGTCTTTTTTCGCTCATGTATATTGTCTCCTATCTCAATATTTGAACTTTGTCAATATATCTCCCGATATATTCCATATATCAACATCCAAAAAAGGATGTGATTATTAATTATTTGATCTGCC
>CACZBK010000035.1 GCA_902779395.1 uncultured Lachnospiraceae bacterium
GAACGCTCTCACGGCGTATCTCTTCAAGTTCACGCCTGCGTCTTGCTTCTTCGCGCTCACCTTCCCCGGCTTCTTTATCCAGGAAGTACCAGTAGATACCGTATCTTTCCCTTGTCTTTTTGTAGTGCGGACTGAAGATAAGCTCCTGATCCGTGCCTCCAAGCCTAAAGCGCAGCTCTCCAAGCCTCTCGAAATGCTTATCGATATCATCGATAAAATCAGCCGTACTGCCTTCCGAAATATTAAGATACTCACTCTTTACGATCTTATTTGTAGGAATGGTAACTGCTACACCGGTAGTACCATCCACCATATTTTCAGTACCGAGTTCCGCGGAAAGAAGCAGCGGGCCGTATTTGAATGCAAAAACGTTATCACAGTCCGCAAGACCATAAGCCTTCACTTTCATTTTAAAGCTGAGAGCTATCTTATCCCCGCTGTGCCAGCCGCCTTTATAGACCATAAAACCGTTCTGCTCCTGAGCTGAAATATCGCCGGCGCTTTCAACCTTTCCTTCAAAACCGTCTGCCCAGTCAGGGATACGCACTTTAACCGAAGTATCTTTTTGAACGGCACCGTCAGTAAACTCCATACATATCTCAGTACGAAGCTCATCAGCGATATCCGTCTTCTGTATCAGTTTAAGCCCCGACTCTTTATCTTCAAGCTCCGATGTAAAGAACATATTAACATATATCCCGTCTTTATCCTTAAAATATATGCTGTCGTTCAACTTGGTAAAATTCTCCATGCCGGTACCGGTACAGCACCAGAACTTATCAAAAGGAGTCCCATAGACCTTATAATATCCGGTTGCCATAGGCTGGAAATACATTGTCATCCCGTTTTCGGGGTTCTGAGAAGAAAGGATAGCATTTATAAAAGTATTCTCATAATAATCCGCATACTTCTTATCCCCCGTGATCCTGAACAGATCCCTGCTCATCTTAAGCATATTATAGGTATTGCATGTCTCGTTATTGCAATTGGTACGTTCCGCATCAAGCACATTATCCGCCCCGAAATGCTCCCATTCGCTGTTACCGCCCGTAACATAGGTATGGCGTGTCACCACCATATCCCAGAATGCCTTTACATACTCAAGGTATCCTGCCGCTTCCTCACCCAGGGTCATATATCTGTTAAGTGCTCCGAGGAACTTGGGGATAGTTGTATTTGCATGATGATCCGTCAGTACGTTCTCCGCACCCGAAGCCACTTTTTTATACAGTTCTTCTTCATCAAAGCAATGGGCTGCTTCCAGATGCTCCTTCTTCTTCGTATTCCGATACAGCTCATAAAGGCAGTCGTTCATACCGCCGTATTCGATACTAAGCACAGTTTTATGTGTTTCCTCTGACCACGAGCTGCAGCGTGCGTAAGTCCAGTCTCCTATACCGCTGCCCAGCTCAAGAGCCGGAGCATATCCGGTGATCTCATATACCTTGACCACACCGTCCAGTATCTTATGCATCGTGTACCAGGGTACCCAGGCCTCGGTGATGATATGGCATTTATGCTCCTCCACATTATCAAACTGCTGTTCAACATTATCGGGATTTAATATAACAGCCCCGAAAACGAAACCGGGTTTACCCTTTGAAGACTTCTGACACTCTAAAAGGCCGTCGATAAGCGCTTTCAGCTTATCAAAAAGCATCTCCTTATCTTTAGCGCTTACTCCCGGATTTGCATAAGCCTGTGCCGCTGCCGTAAGATAATGACCCAGGCTGTGCCCGCCTATAAGCATATTCTCCCAGCCGGGATAACGCATCTTTTTCATCTTAAGGCCTGCATTCTCATAGAATCCTGCCAGAAGCATATCAGTATCAAGGCTCTTTAAGTATTCAACATCCTTAACAAGTGCATTGGCGCAGTATTCATCCTGCATATACACTCTGTTCAGATCATAATCTTCTATCATCTTATCCTTCTCCCCATCACCGGTGTTTTATGAAAGCACTATGACAGCCGCATCATTATCGTTAAGCTGCGTTTTCGCACTCTTACCGTCTGCGCTTATCTCATAGTCACCTTTAAATGCCTCGACCATAGCACGGCCGTCTGCATCTGTTGTCACAGTGGTATCCGTCCACCACTCTTCTTTCACAAGCTTCTTCATCATATCAAATGAAGGCTTGGTGGAACCATCCAGCCTGATAAATCCGCTGGGCGCTTTTAACCAAGCCCCATCGGTAAAGTCCCAGGTAGTTATGGCTTCCACAAGAGGATGCGAGAAGAGTATACGATACATCTCCTCCATCTCTGCTGCCTGCCGTGCCTCCCCTTCGGGAGTTGAAGGCCACTCATCAACCTGCCAGTCATTAAGGTCAACGATATGCGCCGGCATGATATCACCGGAGATCAGCGTATTCTCGGTAAAGTGGATAGGCAGCCCGAAGGATTCAAAACGATCCAGAACTTCTTCAAGCTTTTCTTTTCCCCAGTATCCCTGATGCTGGTGAGACTGGATACCTATTGCGCTGATGGGAACACCTGCATTCAGACATCCGTCGATCAATATCTCATAGTTGATCGAAGTATTGAAATCATTAAGCAAAAGCACCGCATCCGGATTGCACTCATGCGCCTTGTCAAATACCGCCTTGATAAGGCCTACCCTGCCCTTTTCCTTACAGATCCTTGTGATCGCATTATCATACTTGTCAAATATGGGCATGATAACAACTTCATTTATAACATCCCACATATCGACCACGCCCTTAAACGCGGTAACATCACGGTCGATCCTTTCAAGCTGCTTACGCATAATAGTCTCATTATCATACTTCATCAGCCAGTCTGCGCAGACGGTATGCCAGCATAAAGGATGTCCTTTTACCTTTACGCCTTTTTCCTGAAGATATTTTGCCGTTTTCATCATGCTATCGGTATTAGGTTTGCCTTCCTCGCGTTCGAACATCCCCCAATAGAAAGGAAGCGTTCCGTAATTGAATATCTCCAGCCATTTTTCCGTAAGATGTCTGTTTTTATCATCACCCATCATTACAAAAGGCATAAAATTAAAAGCACCGCAGCCAAACAAAAAGCTGTGGTTTTTCTGCCTGATATCGATCTTCTTATCCGCAAGTATTTCCCCCGATACACTCTTAAACTGTATCTGTTTTTTGACCTTTCTGTGTGAATAATCCATCAGAGATCCTCCTTAAACATATTTAGTCTATTATACTATCCCATCAGCTGCCTGTCAGCTTCTTATATTTCGTCGGTCTTCTTTATCAGATTTTGATATTTCACGTAAGATCCCGGTCCGGCATCTCAGGAATTCATAAGCGATAACAGTTTCTCATGATCATAGCTGCGGATCACTTCTTTATCGACTGCATCTATATCCGTCCTGTCCGAAACAATGATATCAGCCTCCAAAGGACTTTTAACCATCTCCTCAGCCATAAACTCAAAAAATCTGTATACATTCATTACATCCGTGATATTGAAATAGTCCATAAGGAATATCAGACTGCTCTCACCTGCTACGGTAGTTTTACCGGCCCTTCCCACATTAAGCCATACCATCTCACGTTTTTCGAGATCCATACCGAAAAGATATGCAAAAGTAGAAGGACAGTTTATCCGGTATGATGTCTGCACGGTCCTGGGCTCGTATATCTGCCCCGAATCAAGGATATCACGGATCATAAAACCGGCTTTACAATAACACTGATCAAAATCCGACCCCGTGAACACGTTATTACAGAAGATAAGATAACGAGTATCCGGATACTGCTTCATGAATCCGGCCACATCTATATCAAAAAACTCCGATCCTCCGTTATATCCGCTGGTCTCATCACCGGAATAAGTGATCGCTTCCGACTGGCTGCCTGCCATAGTACGCCATGAAAACTCTTTTGATCTGCCGTCCGCTGTCATGCCTATAACGGAAAGATCGATATCATCAACCTTTTCCCAATATGTAAAGGCACGGATCTTCTTACCTTCGGGTACAGCTATCCTGGAGCCCTTTGAAAGCACACCGAACCCTCCCTGTGAAGCGCTCTCCTGCAGAGGCAGAGCTATCTTTTTCATTCCTTCATCCACATATACTTTTTTCAGTTTTCTCTTCAGATTCTTCCTGAGATTCTCCTCCATGAAGATAGAAACAGACCTGTACTGCCCAAGAGTCAGCGCCGATCTTCTGCGCGCCATCTCTTCCTGCGTCTCTTCATGAATACGCATCGTTCCATGCTTTACAAAACGGAAACTCCTTCCGAAACGTTTTTCAAACTGCCTGTCTTTTGTATAATTCAGAAAGAGCTGCATCAGTATTATATTATTCTTTGTGCCTATGGATTCCAGCACAAAACTGAGGTCTTCAGGCTTTTCTACCCTGCTGACTATATAGTCGAGATTACGCAGCAGGGCTCCGGAGCCCTTTTTCTCTGCCAGTATCCTTACTGCCGAAGGGATATCCCCTTTATCCATCGCTTTTTCAAAAGCTGAATAAGCCGATCTGTTGCCTTTGCCCCGCATCGCATTCAGAAATTCTTTTGCGCGCTCACATTTCGCCTTATAATGTATATGATGCAAAAGCCCGCACCATATTGCTTTTTTTTCATAACAGTTTTCCAGATCACAGCGTGAATATGCAAACAGCTCATCTATCAGTCCGCTTATCAGTTTCCTGTCCCGGTTCTTTAAATTCAGCTCATTAAGCTTCTCTGTCCCATAACAGCTGAAGGCCAGCTCATCCACGACCTTTATAACATCCGAAAGCATTAAGAAACGCGCAAATTTAAGGCTGCGCAGCCTTACCAGAAAACGGGCTGCCGTATTTTTTGATGCACATTCGGATACATTATATTTATATTCGCTGATATAATCACAGATCAGATCAAATTGATGATCGCTGAGCGGCCTTGTGGATGCCAGCATCCCCTCCACATATTCCGCCATGCGCTTTACTGCTTCCGCCTCTGTGATGATCACAAATTCCCTTATCTCACAGTTCTCACGAAAGGCCATCCTCTCAAAAGTCTGTTCAAAAATGGAATGCCCAGCCTCAGAGAAATTACCGAATCCATATGTGACAGAATAATGTACAAGCTGGTCAAAAAGCAGCTGGTCCTTTGTAAGCTCACGCACACTGCCCGGGAATCCCCTGTAAAACGGATCGGGTACTCTTACGCCCAGCATGCAGGAAGCAACAGAGATCATCTCCTTCGCAGCAAGTTCCCGGCCTTCCTTTACAGATATATTAAAAAGATTGGCAAGTGCAAACAGTGTCTCAAATGTATTTGCCTCCCTGCCTTCACTTACCAGTATATGTTTCTGAAACAGATACTCCTTGAATTTCCTGTTCATCCCTGATTCCTCCGATGTATTATCTGTCTGTGCCATTCACAACTGTCTGTATAAGCTTCCCGTTATCGTCATATTTCAATTTCAGAGAAAAAAAGCCTGTTCCTTCTTTAAGCAGTTTCAAAAACACCTTATCTCCTTCCCATATCGGCAGATCATAAACCTTATCCATATCTACCCAGACCAGGTCGCCTTCATCACACACCTTCTGTTCTCCGCTGAAGCGATCCGAAGTGAAAAGGAACATGTATTCCGTGATATCTCCATACACAAAGGTAACTATCCCGCGAAAACTATGACCGCTCAATGTATAACCGGTTTCTTCGTATACTTCCCGGCGGAGACATTCTTCGGGGCTTTCCCCGGCTTCACACTTTCCTCCGACGCCTATCCACTTATCTTTATTGATATCACCCTCTTTTTTGGTCCTGTGAAGCATCAGGTATTTACCGTCACGCTCCAGATAGCACAGAGTGGTATTTATCATCTTATCTGCCATGATCACGCCTTTAACAGTTCTATATAATAATCCGGGGATTCTCCCCCTTTTACTTCTTCAAGATAATTCTTTAACGTATCGATCCTCATCCGGGAATCTGTTACCGTACTCTTTGCCCCGTCCAGCAGTTTTGCTGTTTCGGTTTCCGTGCTTTCATTATCATTCCGTACAGATACATTCCTGAAGACAAGAAAGGAAATGACGCACATCATCAGGAACACAAGTCCTGAATAAACACAAGCATTGATCCCGGTTTTTATGAACAGTATCAGACAGGCCAGAGTAAATACAGGTGAAAAGATCAGTCCGATGAAACTTATATTCTTTATCGTCGCTGAGCGTTTATCGAGCTTATGATAAAGGGCAAGTCTTTCCTCATATTCTTTTATAAGCCCATTAGTCCTTTTTTCAAGTTCTTCGTCTTGTCTGATACGCTCCGTCAGATTTTCGATCCTGCTTTGCGAAGAGATGTGCATATTCCCAAGTTTTGATTTTTCTTCTTCAGGGCACTGATACAGTGCATTTTGGCGATATCTGGCCCTCTGTGCGCTCTCCTCACACTCTGTATTCATTTCCGAATCCGCAAGTACAAGTCCCAGCCAGCCCCTGTAATTTGCCGGATAAAGCTTTGTCATTTTTTCAAATGCTTCAAAAGCATCCTTATATTCTCTCATTTCAAGCTGGGCTATCCCTCTTTTTAAGAGCTTATCTTCCGAATCCGCACTTTCAAAAACAGCCTTTTCTATATGAAAAGTATTATTTATCCTGAATTGATTTACAGCTTTCTCGATAACATAGGGCATATTGCAGAAGGGACACACTGCTGAGGCTCTGCTTTCATCCACTTCCAGTGCTGCCCCGCAGCTTGTACATTGCGCTCTTACCAAAGGCATTTATCTACCTCCGTTATCTTCCGAAAACTATTCTGTGCAATGCTTCGTCATCAACCTCAAATGAAGCGGATCTCATCTTAGCTTCATTGCTGCGCACAGTTTCATAGGTCCTTATAAGTTCCGCCTCAGGGATCTCCGCCTTACCGAACAGCTTTACCGTAAAATCCTTAAATCCGGCAGGATCTTTGAATCCCGAAAGTCTTATCAGTTCGTCCCTCTCTTCTGCCGGAGCCTCATCGATAAATCCGGGAAGAAAATATCCCACGGCCCTGCCATGCGGAATTCCCAGATCATATGTCAGAACATAGCTTAACGCATGGGGAAGCGATGTTCCGCTTTGCGCTATAGCCATTCCTGCAAGAGCCGATGAATGCATCAGCATCTGAAAGTCTTCCTTTCGAGCCTGTCTTTCACCGCTCAGTACATCTTTAGTTTCCGCCCATGCCCTGAGTCCCTCTTTTGCGATCATCTTCACATACGCATCTGCTTTTGCATTTAAAACACTCTCTAACAGATGTGACAGAGCATCCATGGAAGTATTCACGATAAGATCCATAGAAGCCGACTCAAGATATTTCCCGTCTATAAAAGAAAGCTTTGGAAACACCTTATGTACCATAGATATCTTGGTCTTCTTATCATGTCTTGTCAGTACCGATACACCGGTCACTTCCGATCCGGTGCCGCAGGTAGTAGGTATACAGATGAGAGGAAGCGCAGAGGGATCTTCTGCCGCATCATAAAGATATGAAAGATCCGCCTCAGGATGCCTGAGCACCAGCGCTATGGCTTTTGCTGCATCCAACGCAGACCCGCCTCCTATACCGATAACAAGATCAATGTTTTCCGAAGAAAACTT
The DNA here is from genome assembly GCA_902779395.1 of uncultured Lachnospiraceae bacterium. Classification (GTDB taxonomy): domain Bacteria; phylum Bacillota; class Clostridia; order Lachnospirales; family Lachnospiraceae; genus NK4A136. Next base: position 7,574 of record CACZBK010000035.1, read on the forward strand.
TTCCTTAGCATCAAAAACCGTATCTGTCGAAGGATTCTCTTCAATATCCGAAAATACGAGATAATCGATATTCTCCGCCTTAAGAACTGAAGTAAGGTCCTCAAAGGATCCGTTTGCGAAAGCCGATCTTTTTCCGGTAACTATAAGCGGATGTTTTCCGCAGGCTGCTATCTCGGGAGCATGCTCCCTGACACAGTCCCTTCCTTCATATACTTTTACCGGCATATAAAATTTCATCTTTTTTGAAAGCAGATCCATATGTCTTACATCTCCCCATTATTTGATCAGGCTTATTCAAACGCATATATTATATCATCCCGCTGTTTTAATAACAACGCAAAGCATTTTCATCCCCCTTCAGACCGAAGGGATATCCTTCTTATTATCCGCATTCCCCAACAGGCCGTTTTTTATCTTTATGGCTTTCACCGGACATACCCGTGTGCAGTCCAGACATCTTATACACTCAGGGCTGTTCGGATCTTCAGAGGGATCCACGCCCATATCGCAGGCTTCGGCACATTTTCCGCATGAAATACATTTTGAGCGGTCACACTCCAGCCTGAAAAGCGACACTTTATTCAACGGGGCATATATCGCTCCCAGCGGACACAGATATTTGCAGAACGGTCTCGCTATGATCACGGATGCAGAAATTATGATCCCAAGAATACATGCTTTCCATGCAAAAAGGCTTCCGAAAGCCCTGAACAGGCCGGTATCGCTAAACGCAAGCAATATGCCTGCCAGCGTTCCGGAAGGGCACAGATATTTACAGAAAAAAGGTGTTAACTTTACACATATGGGAAGAATGATAACAAGAACTATCAGGACAAGATATTTGAGCATTCTCAGATATCTGTCAGCTTTGAATTTTTTTATCTTAACAGGAAAAGGAATCTTATTTAAAAGATCCTGCAAAAAACCGAAGGGACACAGGAAGCCGCATATCAGCCGCCCCATAAGGACACCGAAAAAAAGGATCAGTCCTGTAATATAATACGGGATCTTAAATTTATATGAGGAAAGTGCATTCTGAAGGCTGCCTACGGGACAGGCCCCTATGGCAGCCGGACAGGAATAGCAATTAAGCCCTGGAACACATACACTCTTGATCTTACCGGTATAGATCCTGCCGGTAAAAAAACCTTTAAAATTGGCATTCTGGATCAATGCAGCAACTGACTGTATTATTGTTCGGCTTTTCTTATCCAATCCCTATACACTCCAGGCACACTTTAGAAGCTTTCGTGAGTACCGGCTGTGACTGGCCAAGGAGCACTCCGCCTATGATCAAAGCTATCGACAGCAGCAGAATAACTATGGTTACCGCTTTTTTCATATGTTCTCCCTTTATCTGGATAGATAATGAGTGATGATAGCTTCCCAGTCATCATATGAACGTGATCCTTCAACAGGCTCCCTTTCAACAAGGTTGCCCTTTCCGTCGAACAGAAATGTCGCAGGAACATAATTCTGCTCATATCCAAGCAGCTCAGCGTCCGCCTTTATTACGGGATATGTTATCCCGCATTGGTCTATGACCTCTTTAGCCTCACGGTCATAATCAAAAGAAGAATAGACCCCAAGTATAAGAAGACCCTCATCCTTATACTTCTCATAGAGTCTCTCAAGATCAGGCATTTCATTTACGCAGGGACCACACCAGGGTTCCCACAGATTCATCAATACCAGCTTAGAGCCTTTTATCACCTCATCCGTCACCTTTTTCCCGTATATATCAGTTGTGTTAAACACCAGATCCCCGGGCTCATAAGGTTCATCAGATCCGGCTTCGCCGGATATCTCTTCACCTGCTTCTTCCGAAGGCACCTCTTCTTCTGAATTATCTGCAGGATCCGTATCAGTATCCTCTTTATGTTCAGCTGAAGCAGAGGCTATATCATCCTCCGTATAAGTCCCCCTGAGCTCCCCGTCCTTTCCGCAGGATGCCAGAAAAAAGGTAATGAGTATCCCGGATATGAGTCCGGTTATTATTCTGTTTTTTTCTTTTTTATTATTCATGATTCAACCACAAAGCTTTGCTACTACTTCATTTATCACTTTCCCGTCTGCTTTGCCTTTAAGCTCAGGCATCACACTTTTCATGATCTGTCCTTTATTCTTTGTTGCGATAACCTCGGCAAATTTCTCTGTAAGGATCTTCTCTACCTCTTCGGCACTGAGCAGTTTGGGCGCATATCCGTTAATGACATCATAACGGAACTGATACTCTGCTTTAAGCTCCGCTCTTTCATCCGGGCAGGAATCGATCTGTTCCTTAACGGATTTGAGTTCCTTTAATATTACACGGTCCACCAGATCTTCACCTATATCATCACGGTGGCCTTCATCGATAGCCACTTTCTTGACCGCCTGGATAACCGACGATATGGCATCCTTGCGCTCCTTATCGTGTGCCTTCATAGCAGCTATCATGTCTTTCTGCAACTGTTCCATCTGCATGATCATTTTCCTCCTGTATATGTTTGATCATTTCCTGCGTCCCATGATCCTTAACAGACGAAGGAAGATATTGATAAAATCAAGGTACAGCTCAAAAGCTCCGGAAAGTGCAATTGTTGACACCCTGTCCGGGGTCGAATAAGCCACTGCCTTCTTGATCTTCTGGGTGTCATATGCGGTAAGTGCCACAAATACGGCTACACCGATGTAAGAGATAGCAAGATCAAGTCCGCTGCTGTGAAGAAAGATCATATTTACCAGAGATACTATTATGATCCCTATCAGTCCCATAATGCAGATGCTTCCTATGGATGACAGATCTTTCTTGGTCACCAGGCCGTATACGGCGGTAGCGGCAAACGTACCGGCTGTCATCAGAAATACCGCTCCGACAGATCCCAGATCGTATGCCCAGAACAGAACTCCAAGTGTTGCTCCGGTAAGGAAAGAATACGCTGTGAACAGTATAGCCGTCAAAGCCGCATTATTCTTCTTGATAGCGATATTTGACACTATAACTATACCTATCTCAAGAATAAACAGCAGATAGATCGCTGACGGATTGGAGACCAGAATGGTCGCCATGGCTTCCGGAGCAGCAAATGCAGCGATAGCCGTAACAACCAGAGCCGCAACCATGTACAGGAAGGATTTTGCGATCACCTCCTCATGCATGAGCGAATTGACCTGGTTCAGGACATTTCCCTGATCCCCATAAGCTGCAGGTCCGTATCCTGCATTCTGCTGATAAGTGTTCTGTGAATAGTATTGATTCTGCTGATCATAATTAGGTCCCATTTTTATTCCTCCTTAATATATAAGATTGATCATATTATATCCTGCTGCTTCCCCGTATAAAATACGTCTTCAGTTGCTCTTTTGCACCTGATAGTAGCAGTTCACTCTTCCGGCATCTCTTCGTTACCCTGTGAAGCCGAAAAAGTGTAGGTCCCTTTTCCGTTCTTTTTCGATTTATACATGGCTTCATCAGCCTTTTCAAAAAGAATTGATGTATCCGCAGCATCTTTTCCGTTCATGATACCGATACTTACGGAAATAGGCGGTACCCCATCTTTAGTATCCTTCAGCTCAGCATGTATCTGGGATATCTTTGATTCTATCAGGCTGCGGTTGATACTGCCTGAATGCACCAGAAAAACAACAAACTCATCACCGCCGATACGGCATATGCAGTCCTCATTACGAAAAACCTTCCTGAGCACTTTAACAACCTTTATCAAAACCTTATCACCTGTTTCATGGCCGTATATATCGTTGAAGCTCTTAAAATCATCCACATCAAAAAGCATCATATACGTAGTATCCAGGTCGATACTTGTAAGCAGATGTTCATAGCCGGCACGGTTATATGCACCTGTCAGTTCATCATGAGACGCCTTGAAACTCAGATGCTCGAGACTTGATTTGTTTTTCTGATATATCTTATTATAGGCCTTTGCAAGATATATGAATTCATCCGAACCGTATTCGTCTATCGGAAGATCCGCTTTGACCTGTTCAATAGCCCTCAGGACAGGAGTGATCGAATAGCGCGTGGTCAGCCAGATCATGAAAAACACCAAAGCAGCCTGCATCAGAATAGCAGTCCGCGCGATCATCAATTCTCTTTTTAACAGTGTCTGTTCTGTATCATCTACGCTTTGAGCGAGCTTTTCCACCTCATTTAAGCTTTCCTGCATTCCTTTCCTGATACGGTCCTTTTTTTCATAATACTCATCATTAAGGACGATCTCATTAGCACGCCTTATCATATCATCCGGTGAAAGTGCGATATCTTCCGGTCTGATATCAATACTTTTTAGTATATCGGGATATTCCGTATATCCTTTGGCTTCGATAACAAGACGCATGGCATAGTATTCCCGATCCATAAGCTCTATGGAATTATCCATAGCCTTCTGAAGCTGCCTGAGAGCCTCTTCGGTCCCGCTGCCCATGTCCATCTTTTTTATAGCCTCTTCACGTCTTTTGGATTCAAATGCCTCGGTAAAATACTGATCAAGGAACCTGCGATCCCCGTTTAATGTAAAGCGCTGTACCTGTTCGGTAAGATAATCCGAAGCATTCATAAGCTCATTCGCTGCCGTCTGCAGTTCTGAATGCTGTTTAGCCGCAGCGGTGATACGCTTAAAAGAATTGGTCAGGCGAAAGGTCGTATAGATCACACTCCCGGAGAATATCAGTATAATGATAACAAGCCAGAAATGTACTCTGCGATGTGAAATTCTCTTTCTTTTAATACCGGCCATTATTCCCCGTTAAACACTCCATTCACTTTTAATGCCGTATTATTATACTACAATCCCCTCCACCGTTCAAGAAATCATTGATCCGGGAATTGTCACCAAAAAAACACTTCGGGTCCGAAGACCCGAAGTGCTCCCGAAACGTTTGTGCCGCTCCCGGCATTCATGATCAGTCGATCACATAGACCTTGATCTCTTTCTTTACCTTGCCGACAGCTATGGTGACCGTAGAAGGTACATAATCGCCGCTCTTATTCTTCTTAACCTTCTTTGCCGTGATCACGCCGTTCTTTACCGTAACGGTACCGCCCTTTGCCTTGAACTTCAGCTTTGCGGCATCGGTGCAGACCTCAGGATCCAGTATATAATCAAGACCTGTTGTAGTTCCTTTCTTCATATAGATGGTCTCTTCATACATAAGTCCGGCACTGTCTCCCAGCAGTATTATCTCCTTTGCAGGTGAACTTATCACCAGCTTGCAGAGCTGTCTGTTAAGCTTTTCCGGAGCTGCCTTGCTGTATCCTTCCACAACAAGATAAACTGTACCTGCTCCGCAAGCATTCAGGGATACCGCAGCCTTTCCGCCTTCAGGCGTGATCTCTACGCTTTCCTCATAACCATCACCCAAGAGCAGAAGGTTATCGTTTGTCGTACTGAATTTAACTACATAATCTTCAGGCAGCTTCCCCTTAAGACTTGCGGTGAAAGTCTTTGTGTCTTCGGTCTGAAGCTTCAGGCTCGACTTCTCAAGTGAAAGCTTCACGCTTTTATCTGCCTTCTGGGCCTTCGGTACCTCAACACCATTGACACTTACGCTGAAGTGTATCTCCTTTTTCTCACTGCCATTGCTCCAGGTAGCGATAACCTCTGCAGTTCCGCTGCCCTTTGCTGTAAAGATACCTTTGTTTACCGTTACCACTTTCTTATTGGTGGTCTTCCAGCTCAGCTTCTCCTTGCCGCTCACATAAACATTCTTAAGCTGCCAGTAATCCACCTCACCTGCCCTCAGTTCGATGATGTCTCCTTCTGAATACTCTCGCACAGGTGCCACATTTTCCTTCTGATCCGCATCTTTGACCGTAACAACGCATTTTGCCTTTTTATTGCCACAGCTTGCCGTAACAGTAGCGCTTCCGGTCCTGAGCCCATAAATCTCGCCGGTAAAGCTGTTCACCTTCAGCACCTCATCATTAGAGCTTTCAAAGATCGTTACCGCAGTCTTTGCGGGATCTGCAAAGGTCACCTCACAGCTGAGCTTTTCTACAGAACCAACGCTTACTGTCTTTTTGCCGGTCAGTTTGATCTTCTTGACCTTTACCGAAGTATCGGTCTTCTTCTCTATAACCTTATCCCCATATGCCGGATTTGTGTCCATACCGATACAGTAGACAGCTGCAATGCTCTCGGTGGAGCCTGCCGGTGTATCAAGCGCAAAAACTGCAACCTTTCCGTCATAAGCTGCCACTGACGGACAGTAGATCTTTGTATCGGAAAGTCTCTTTTCCAGCGGTTTAAAGCCGGCCTCCGGATCGTCAAAGCTAAAGAAGAATGCATCTGCCGTGATATCCGCGATATTTGCTTCAGGATCTTTCAGGGTAAACATTCCCGTAAGGAACATACCATCCTTAACAGCCGTACCTGCTACCGGGCTCACCTCGTCGACCATGACCTGCATATTTGCAGGAAGCACGCCTGTAAGAGTTTTTACGCTGAATTCCGGTGTGATGGTAAATGTTTCCATACCGAAGTCACCATCTATCATACCCTGTGCTCCGGCCACATAGTATTCCGTACTTCCGTCTGCCTTTTCGTTATGTGCCACCACAGGTATGCCACGGTATGAATTTCCCAGAGTGCCGAGCTTCTCCATAAGCCCCGAGAAAGGATCAGTGATGCACCATACTTCTGTAGGGCCATAGAGATATTTCTCCAGTTCAGTATGAAATAACATCTCTGTCCTGAACAGCAGAAGATTCTTTCCATCGTTGTAAAGGCTGTCTATACATCCGTCAAGCGTCTCATTATCATATGGTGCTGACAGGATAACAGAATCTGTCGACCGGCTCTCTATATCGTAAAATGTAAGCGAAATACCATCCGATGCCAGGATCTTTCCTCCCCAGGATGCGATGCCTCCCGAATAATGAACAGCCTGATCACCCGAATTAACCTTCCAGTTCTCCCCGTCGAAGATCAGGGTTTCGTAACTGTTGTCCAGATAATTAATGCCTGCAGCCACAAACTTTCCGTTCACAGCCGCCATTGTTTCAGTCAGGTAACCGGAAAGCTCATCTTCCACTTCCTTCGGAACCGCAATACGGTCATACATTTTATTTGAAGAAACACCGGGAGCCGGATCACCGATCTCCATATACTTAGTATAGCTCTGACGGCCTTCAGCCTTGGCAGTATCCGTGATCGTCACGATCAGCTCTCCACGGCTTATGCCATCGGGCTTTTCGATTATCATCTCATCCTCATCAGTCTTATCATCTGCCTGTGCTCTGTTAAGTGATACCACATTCAGCTTACCGTCTGCAGTACTCCAGCTCTTTTCGCCCTGGCTTATCGAAAGTGTCGTATTCTCCTTATCTCCGAAGAAATAACCGCTCAGTCTTATCTTACCTTCAGCGGTATAACCGATATTATTCAGAACCGGTGTATAGGTGCTCTCATCCAGAGCGTTCCTTACATTGATCATTCCTCCGGTTTCACAGATCCCCTGGAAATCACTGTCTTTCCTGACTGATGCCAGGATCCTGGCCGCACGCTTATAAGCGCTGTCCTTTGGATAAGCGGCTGCCAGTATAGCTACCGCGCCGGTTGCTGCCGGGGCAGCCATAGACGTCCCGTTCGCATATACAAAAGGTATCGCTTCGGCTGCCGTGATCCATATCTTGTTAAGGCATATCCTGGAAAGCTCACCGACTTTTCCGGTACTGTTATATATAACAAGGCGGAAATTAAGGTTCTCAAGATCAAACTTTTCTCCGGTAAATAAACCTGTTCCGTTAAGCGGATAGGTTTCTGCAGAATAGTCCTCTCCCAGATTGTAAGAATATGCCGGACGGTCCCATGCTCCGCTTACCGTCTTTACATATACCATTAGGTACATGTCTTCCTGATCGGCCTTCCTTTCAAGGGCGAGTGCGTATTCCCCGCCTTCCGGAAGAGCCGGTAAAGGCTTATTTGCAGAAACGCTCACAGCTACAGCCCTTCCCGAACCGGGCTTGCCCATTGTTTCTCCGCTCAGCTCATCATCCCCGCTCAGTACGGTCCCGCTGATAGTGAGTTCGCCTCCGCCGATACCGATCGCTGTAGAACTGCCGCTGTTTGCTTCATAATCAAAATAGGTATTCTCTCCGGTAAAATCATCTATGATCAGTACATCATCCCCATCTCTGGCCGGTGCGGTCACCTCCAGTTCCGGGAGATAATCGCTCAGAGCCACCGGGTATGTTGAAAGGATGTGTGAACCGGGGGCAAACACATCCGTATTACGCACACCATAGTTTGAAAAAGAACTCTTTTGGCCGTTTTGGGTAGCGCTGTCAACGCAGATCTGTGAAAAGCTGCCGCTCATCAGACCGGTTGTGTCGGATGCGATATCGATATTATTGCTGTCATTACCTGCCGCAAAACAGGTTACTACGCCGGCTTCTCCAAGGGCCTCAACTGCCCGTGTCTCTGCCATACCGATCGCAAGGCCGCCCCATGAGCAGTTAACTGCCGCTACATTTACTCCATCAAGAGCGGCAAACAGGATGTAATAAAATCCAACGATATTAGTTGCGGAAGTGCTGCTCCCGCGTGCACTGGTAGCATTCTTGACAGCCATGATCCGACAGCCGTTCGCAGCGCCGCTGACGCCCTCTCCATTCCAGGCTGCAGCAATGATACCTGCACAGTGGGTACCATGGCCGTTCACATTATCACCTGTATCGTCACTTGCTTCGGCCGAAAATTCCCCATCCGCATTGAGATATCCGGTATTAACACCATACTCATTACCGCCAAACATTTTCAGATCAGGATACTTATCACTTAATCCTTCATTCCACATAACCGGAGCCAGATCAGGATTATTATGATCTACACCGCTGTCTAACACCGCTACGACTACACCTTCCGCGTTAAGCTTATCGGGATCATTCCAGTCCGGGACGTCGATACCGCCCTCTCCGTTACCATATGCAAACTGATAAGATGTCAGATCCTCAAAGTTCTTTCCGTCTGTGGTATAACAGATACTGTCTTCATCCCATCCGGGAGCGGTCTCATATATATAATTGGGCTGAGCAAAGACTACACCGCTCTTGCTCTCCAGAGCACTGATCAGCTCCTTAGTGCTTAAGCTGGCAGATTTTACGTACTGAATACTCCAATCATCCGCGCCGCTGCCCACACTGCTGACCACCGGACCATACCCCGGATCATGGTCAAAGATCGTCTCAAAGCTCAGATCCGAACTGTCCGTCCCGAATGCGCTTTGGATCTCAGCTTTAACGCTGTCTGCCGAAAAAGCTCCTTTCTGATCCTTTACGCAGATGATGGCTTCGCCTTCCTCATAAGGAGCCCCGGGGATCACCGCGGTATCCGCAGTCTCACGGTCCGGATCGCCGGCGAATACCGTCATACCGGAAAAAAGCTGCGAAAGCAGAAGCTCTGTGGCCATTAAGGCCGTTAACACCCTCTTTTTTTTCATTTACTTTCTCCTTTCTTCTTACCTCATGTAACCGGTCACTGCCGATCATCACGAGAATTATAACTCATACAGCCGGATTTATCACCTGCATGGGTTATTGTTCTTTTTTATATAACGATCATTGTTCAAAAGTGCCGTAGCCGGCCACTGCCTCGTCTATGCTCATCTGACCGGTTGCCACACTGTAAACTGCCTGTCTCATCTGTATCATGGCATCATCCGTAAGTCCTATCTCTTCCGGTGAGAGTATTCCCGATTCCGGAACATCTCCGAATGCTGCATACATGCTGTTAAATGACAGATCTTTTGTGGGCGCCATAAGCCCCTTGTTCTGCGCCATCTTGTTAAGCTCCCCGGGTGTGATAAGAAAGCGCATAAATTCATTTGCCATATCTTTTTCGGCACTTTCCTTATTAACCGAAAACTGCAGATTTGACATGTCTATGAATGTAGCGCCGCCCTCCGATATGGGGATGGGAACAAAGGTATATGAAAACGGGTTTGCTATAAACGCCTCGGAACGGCTTTCGCGCTTTTTTGTCCCGGATACGGTATCCCCCGAGCAGGCCATCATTGGCACGTCGCCTTCAAAGAAACGGAGTATCACTGCATCGTAGTTGTTCTCTATCTCACCACAGGCTTTGATATCTGCGCAGCCGTCATTTAAAAACTGCATCAGCTTCTCAAGTGTGGGCCGCAGATACTCACCGGCTGCGGCGTCCATGGAATTGAGCTTTTTAACAGCCTCTGCGTCTCCGGCCACAGTGCTGCAGAACAGGGGATAAGCCGTCAGCGTATAAAGTGAGGTCGTCTCCTTCTGCGTAAAGCCCATCATGGGATTTGCATAACCTTTATCGCGAAAAGCTTTGCATACATCCACCAGCTCCTTATAGCTTGCGGGAATGCTTAAGCCCTCTTTTTCAAAAAGATCTTTGTTTACCAGCATGCCGTAGGTGTTTGAAAAAACAGGGACCATAGGCAGCGCGCCGTCATCCGTATTCAGGATGATATTGCTGCGTATGCAGTCAAGGTCAAGCCCCAGTGCGGGATCCGCCAGATCTTCCGCATGATCGATCGAAGCTTTATACTGATCACGGCCGTACATCCATGAATAATTGACATAGATATCGGGAGCATCGCTGCTGTTTAATACCGTGCCTATCATGTTGTTATAATCATCGATCTTTGTATACACCAGCTCCACATTGGGATAATACTCATTAAAGCTGTCAAATTCCGCTTCCAGTGCCTCAAAGTTATCGTATCCGCCCGCTATGCGGATATTGCAGGCTGCAGAAGCATCCAGAGCCGGCTTAAAGCCCGCCTCTGTTGTTTCCTCCTTCTTTCCCGACGTACAGGCAGCCAGCGCCAACGTCATCAGTGCCGCTCCCAAAACTATAGCTTTCTTTTTCATGATCTTCATTTTCCTCCCTTTATCCTCCGGATTTCTTTGATAACAAGTTTAACATCTATGGGCTTGGCAATATGCCCGTTCATTCCCGCTTCCATGCATTCCGTGATGTTTTCTGAGAATGCATCCGCTGTCATAGCAACGATAGGTATTGATGCCGCCCACGGCTCCTTCAGTTTACGTATTGCTCTGGTCGCATCCAGACCGTTCATCTTAGGCATCTGTACATCCATAAAGATAAGCAGGTATCTGCCCTCTTCCGCCTTACTCATCATATCAACGCATACGCTTCCGTTTTCGGCGCGCTCGCTTGTCACCCCAAACATGGAAAGCATGGCGGATATGATCTCCCAGTTTATATCATTATCCTCTGCAACCAGTATGTTTAATCCCTTAAGATCCGAATAGTCATCCTCCGGCTCGCCGGACTTTGACTCTTTCCCCATCACATCGTTTATCTTATCATAGAGCGTTGAACGAAACAGCGGCTTGCTGATAAAACCGTTTGCTCCCGCGGCTTTTGCGTCATCCTCTATATCCGACCAGTCATAGGCGGAGATGAGCAGGATAGGGACCTTTGTATCTATCTCTGCACGTATACGCCTGATGGTCTCCAGCCCGTCTATTTCCGGCATCTTCCAGTCGACTATGATGATATTGTAATCCTGCCCGGAAAGATGCCTGTGTTCTATCATGCCCAGTGCTTCCAATCCGCCCACTGCCTGCTCTGCAGATGCACCAAGAGACTTAAGCGTATCCGCTGCCGTCTGAAGCAGTGTCTCGTCATCATCAACGATCAGTACGTCCACGGGATCCAGCTGCATATCTTCCCTCTGCCTGTCAGCCACAGGGATATCCAGCACAACGGTAAATTTCGTTCCCTTGCCCTGCTCACTCTCACAATCGATAGTTCCGTCAAACAGTTCCACCATCTGCTTGGTAATGGCCAGGCCCAGTCCTGTACCCTGAATGCTGTTTACACGGCTGTCCACCTGACGTGAGAAAGGCTGGTACATGTTGGCCATGTATTCCGGACTCATTCCTATACCCGTATCAGCCACGATATAGCTAAGCCGTATGCAGCCTTCCACATTGCTCTTTTCCTCACGCATATCCACACTGACGCGACCGCCCGGCTGGGTGTATTTGATGGCATTGGAAAGGATGTTTATATAGATCTGGTTCAGACGCAGCCGGTCCGCATACAGATATTCCGTTTCCATCTGATTGATGTGGAAGCTGAATTCTATATTTTTTTCCCTGATCATCGGCTGTGAAATATTCACAAGATTTTCGACCGTTTCCACGATAGAGAAGGTCATGGGATTGAGCTTCAGCTTTCCGCTTTCTACCTTTGAAATGTCCAGAATATCGTTTATCAGCGTCAGCAGATGATTGCCTGCCAGGCTGATCTTTCTTAAGTTTTCCGCCGTAGACTGTGTATCTGAAAGATTCTTTTCTGTTATTGCCGTAAGACCGATGATGGCGTTCATGGGCGTACGGATGTCGTGCGACATGGTAGAGAGGAAATCTGTCTTTGCCTTATTGGCCGACTCCGCTTCCCTGGCAGTGGTCTGAAGGCGCCTGTTTATATAGCGCATATAGATCATATCGCAGAGAAACAGTATCAGCAGACCGGCAAATACCAATCCGGACAGCAGGTAGTTTCTGCTCTCCACATTCAGATCCTCCGCCGGCACCATACCCAGCAGCGACCAGCCCGAAGAAGACGATACCGGTGTGTAAGCCAGTATGCACTCCTGTCCGTGGGAGTTGATCATAGATATCGAGCCTGTAGATGAAGTGATCCTGTCAAACAGTTCCTTAGACGATTCGGGATCCGTAGGATTATAAGATTTGTAGAATTCAAAAAAACCGGAATTCTTAAATCCGTAGCCTTTGAGGATATAATCACCGCTGCCGTCGATCATTGACAGCTCAGCATTTTCCAGCTCGGTCTGGGGATAGACCCATTTCTGCTCCAGTGCAGATACGGGTACCACGCGCAGAAGCACCGCTGCCACACTCTTTTCACTGTCCGGATCACGGAGCGTGACATTATTGCAGAATGCCAGCGACTGCTCACCGTTTACCGGATTGGTGTAAGCACGCGTTATATTGACCGACTTTCCGACAGGATCGATCCAGTCCGGGTTATCCAAAAGACCAACGCGCTCATAGGAAACCTCATAGTCATCCGTTGTTCCCTGTCTTGGGCGTGTGGACAACCCGGTAAGCGTATCAGCTGCAACAATATGTGCCGATGTATTCGTAAGGACATGTGAAGAACGTATATAGGCTGCAGCTTCTTCCATGGTCATATCCCTGCTGCATATATACTGTGCCCATACATCACATACCCGCTGCTCGCCTTCGAGGTAATTCTCCGTCACCTGCTCCATGGCGATCGTTGTATTCTCAAAGTATTCTATCTGTCTCCGGTAAGAAGCCCTGTTCTCGGCCCCGGAGTAGAGAACGACAAAGATCAGTATGGTAAGCATGATCAGTATGTTGATAAAAATAATATAAATCTTTTTCATGATCTTATCGCAAACGCAGCCTTAATCTTCAGCCCTTTCCCCCTTAAAAACCGTTGCGCCCTTTATACCGGCAAAGATCTTATCCGTGAGCTTTCTCACCATGTCATTATGACGGCGTATCAATACCTGCGTACCGTCCGGATACTGCTCCACTATCTTCTGTGCCGAATTTGCCATAAGCAGAGCCAGATTTTTTTTGTAATCAGGGCCAAAAGCTACATACAGTCCGACATACAGCATACCGGATGGCGCTTTTCGTATCAATAAAGCCCCATCAACTTTATCATCCGTCACCGCAACAGATGATACTTCACGTTCAAACCATTTCATGGGAAGATATGCAAGATCCTCCAGCAGCCCCTTCTGCCCCTTGAACAGACAGTTTTTGATAAATCCGCGGTATTGCATCACTGACGCTTTTGATAAAGACATGATATGTGAAGGCATTTTCTTGATATTTAACGCAGAAAGAACTTTCCTGATATCATCGGTCGATACTATGATATCCAAAGACTCCGATTCCTGCATTGAGAATCCACAGGACTTAAGATCATTGGCAAAACCGGCTTCCGAAGACTCATAAAAACTACCCGTCACATCCTCATCGGATATATTATTCTTATATTCCTTCATTATGAGCTTTTTAGTCTCTTCATCAGACGCCTCAAACATATGCACACGGCTCAGGGTATCATTCTCACTTTCACTCCCCTTGAGCTCATATACTATTGCCCCCTTTGTATCGCCGGCATCATCCTTAGCGCCTATACCTCTGAAAAAAGTACGGGCGAGATCTTCCTGCATATCTTCATTTATGAGTTCCGCGAATTCCTCCGCATTTTCATCATTAATCTCAATAAGCTCCATTATGCTTTCCTCAAAAATCCTTCCAGAAAGTCCACACAACTTTCTTTTTTCTTTTTAAGTCCGTATTCGATCTCCACAGGTATTCCCGCTTCCTCAAGACTCATCTCAACATCCTCCGAAAGCATATGAAGAGGAGCGCGTTCATTGACTCTGGCTAAAGTTATCACAGTCTCTTTTCCATACCTTAAGGTATCGCAATCATCCGGAAGCTGGGCCGTTATAAGCTTTGCCGCACTTTCCATTTTATCCTCGGGAAGCCGAAAGACCATGGCGCTCTCCAGATCGTAATCCGCTTTCTCCATACGTCCTCTTAAATAATCCAGATACAATCTGTTATAAAAGCCCGTCATGCCATCCATATAACATTGTTCATTTACCATGGAAGTATAGATGAGTGCAAGGCCGATGGTCAGACCAAGTGTTACCGTGTTAAAAGGAGATATATAATACAGGCTCATATACAGTATCGCAGGGACGATAAACGGCATGATATTGAAAAACTTCATCCTCTCATCGTGTTTCTTATGAATGGACAATATTATGCACGATACTATAAAGTATGCTACCCTTATCAGATCGCATATGATATAAAGCCCCGTTTCACAATAGATCATATCATCATCAAAGTAAAAGAAGATGCCTGTAAAGAGATTTACGATATTCAGTATAACGACTATACCTACAGGCAATACCATCTGAAATATTACGCGTCGCAGATGCCCCATACTGTGATACATCCTGTAATCCACATAAATAAGCCAGTGTACCGCAAACAGGTTGATGAGGATCTCCAGCACAGTCTCATACACCATTGCACCAAAATGATCACAGGGGATCACCCCGCCGTCTCTCAGCAAGGTCAGTATATAAGATACACACATCGCCAGATCCACCACCATAAGGGAGACAAAAATCTTCTTTTCCGTTAAGTCCCTGAATTTCAGTCTGCAGACCAGAACGATTATCCCCAGGCCGAGCATAAACGCAACTGCATTAAAATCAATTGATACACGAATTATAGTGTCCATGTTAGTTATTCCTCTTATGTTATATATGGCTTCTTATGCAGAAAGAATACCCTCCACCAGATACTCACCCACCGAAACGGGACATACCTTATCCAACAGTTCTCCCAGCTCCGGTGATTCCACCGGAATAACGACCTTGGTTCCGGACTCACATTTTTCAAGGGCTTTTATAAGGAATGCGCTTACGAGACACTTGATCTTTTCCGGATCATCTGTTATCTCTATCTCCTGGCCGATGTGTTTCAGCGAGGAAGCAAGCGAGAAAAGGTTCCCCGCTCCGTAATCTATTATCGCTATCATCTACAGTACTCCTTTACAGTACGTCGTAACGGCATACAACTACAGCACGCCTTTTGTCGAAGGAACTTCATCAGCGAAATCAGGATCGATCTCAACTGCCTTTTTGAGGGTTCTGGCAAGTGACTTGAACGTCCCTTCGATAATATGGTGTGAATTCTCTCCTGCCAGCTGAACGATATGGAGCGTCATGTCAGCGTTCCTTACAAAGCCAAGCATGAATTCCTTCACCAGCTCTGTATCGAATGTTCCTACTTTCTGTGTCGGAATGTCCAGATCAAATGCCAGCAGATCACGCCCTGATATATCCACCGCTGTCAGGATCAGCGCCTCATCCATCGGAAGCGTGGTATCAGCGTAACGCTTTATGCCCTTTTTATCTCCAAGGGCCTCGCTGAATGCCTGTCCGAGCGCTATACCTATATCTTCAACCGAGTGATGATCATCCACGTAATTATCGCCGTCGCATCTTACGGCAAGGTCGAACCTTCCGTGCTTTGCGAACAAAGTCAGCATGTGGTCAAGAAAACCTACTCCTGTGTCTATCTTGCTTTTTCCTGTACCTTCCAGTGTAAGGCTTATGCTGACCTTCGTCTCATTGGTATCACGTCTGATCTCTGCATTTCTCATGACTATTCCTCTCAATCACTGTCACCGGTCTATTCGCCGGTCTTCTCTTTTATTATCTCACTGACAGTCTTTATCAGTGTGTCCACCTGTTCTCTCGTTCCTATCGCGATCCTGTTATATCCTCTGATCCTGTCGTGATCAAAATGTCTTACGAGTATGCCGCGGTTTTTCAGCTCCTCGTACATAACCGCACCGTCTACATCAGGATGCTTTGCGAAAAGGAAGTTAGTGCTTGAAGGAAGTACTCTGAATCCGAGTTCTGTCAAAGCATTCCTCAAGTATCTCCTGTTCTCTTTGATCGTCTCGCAGTTTGCCTTGTAATATGCCTCGTCGTCCAGCGCCGCTTCTCCCAGCTTCAGCGTGATCCCGTCTACATTGTACGGACTCTGTGACTGGCGGATCTTTTCAAGATCCTGTATGAGGGCTTTGTTCGCAACAGCATAACCGAGTCTCCCGCCCGCAAAACTCCTCGACTTGGAGAAAGTCTGGCAGACGATGAGATTGTCATATTTTGATACGAGAGGTACCGCCGACTCCCAGCCGAAGTCCACATACGCTTCATCGATTAGGACTACGTTGTCTTTGTTTGACTTTACGATCTTCTCGATGTCTGAAAGAGGAAGCGCGATCCCTGTCGGAGCGTTCGGGTTTGCGATCACCACGCCGGCTCCTGCATTCATGAATTTCTCAGGATCTATCGTCATGTCGCCTTCAAGCGGGATAGTTCTGTAGCTTATCCCGTGAAGTCCGCACAGCACCTCGTAGAAATTATACGTGATGTCAGGGAATACGAATGACGGCTCGTCATCCTGCGACTTACCGATCTCGCCAAACGCTGTGAAGAAATAGTTCAGCACATCGTCTGATCCGTTCGTCGGCATTATGTTTTCAGGTGCCAATCCGAACTTGTCCGCGAGTTTCTTCCTGAGTCCGGTGCTCATCGGATCTTCGTAGTACCTCAGGGAGTCAACATCAAAATCTTCCAGCGCTTTTGCCACTTTTGGCGAAGGCGGGAAAGGATTCTCGTTTGTATTGAGCTTTATATACTCATTGTCCTGAGGCTGTTCACCGGCTTCGTATGCCTCAAAATCGATATATCTCTTATTAAGAAAACGACTCATTATCAGTTGTTACCTTTCTTTGCCTTCTGTTCTCTTCTTACGAGCACACTTCTTGCGTGAGCCTGAAGTCCTTCCTCTTCAGCGAATCTCGCGATCTTGTCAGCGACTTTGTCGAGCGCCTCAGCTGTATAGTACGAATACTGCGAACGCTTGGTGAAGTCATCTACTGAAAGCGCGCTGTAGAACCTCGCCGTTCCGCTTGTAGGAAGTGTGTGGTTAGGCCCTGCGAAATAGTCTCCGAGTGCCTCCGGACAGT
>CACZBK010000036.1 GCA_902779395.1 uncultured Lachnospiraceae bacterium
CAAAGGCGTTTTCATCAACCATTCAGCGATACTGTCTGCATCCGGCGGTATTGAATTCGAAGACGGCTCCATGGCGGCACCGGGGCTTCGGATCGCAACTATCAATCATGATATGAATCAGCGTCATGCGATCTATACATATGGAAAAGTAACAGTTAAGAAGAATGCCTGGATCGGAATGAACGTGACGATCTGCCCGGGCGTGACCATCGGTGAGTATGCGGTTGTAGCCGCAGGTGCTGTAGTAACCAGGGATGTGCCGGATTATGCAGTGGTTGGGGGCGTACCTGCCAAGGTGATCAGGATGCAGGACCCATCTGAGCAGAGGGAATGAGCCGATGAATGATGAGGAACAGATCCAGGAATTATACAGGCTTTATTGGAAATATATGATAGACAAGGATGTAAATGGACTTCATGAGATCCAGTCAGAAGACTATTTCCTTTGCCATATGACGGGTGTAAAGCAAACGAGAGCAGAATTTGAAAAAGGACTTTTAAACGGTACCTTCAACTATTATTCAGCAGACCATGACAGCATTGAGGCCATGATAGATGGTGATACTGCAAGGATGATCGGATGCAGCAGAGTGATCACAGATTCTGATTTTCTACATTCATCAATGTATCTGCATTGCCTGTGCTTTCTTAAAGCAATATGATTTTCCTCACACAGATAGTTTTGACATTCACAGATATGTCGCATATATTATAAGGGAGATTATTGTAAATAATTCGGAGGAGAAAATGAAGGTAAGAGATATATGAAAGGATGATGGACAGAATGAGATAGAAAAGAAGTTCTTGGAAAAGCAGGGAAGGATTGATCAAATGTCAGAATTCAAAAACAAGGTGGTAATTATTTCAGGTGGGCTAGAGGAAGAATGCATGAAATACATAGAAAAGCATTTGCGGCATTTTTGCAAGATATACATGAGATAGGAACGTATGATGGAAAAAGCTGCAGAGGAGAAAACGAAAAGGAGTTCCGGAGCGTGGCGCTCAAACGCGTATTAGAGCAGACTGAGTCTGTAGAAAGAGTATAGTATGAAAATGATCATGGAAACAGAAAGGCTGTTTTTGCGGAAAATGAACATGGAAGATTATGATGCCTTGTATCTGGTTCTTGCAGATCAGGACATCATGCGGCACTATCCTTATACCTTTGATGAAAGAAGAGTCCGAAGCTGGATAGAGCGGAATATAGAACGATACCGCAAAGACGGTTTCGGCCTTTGGGCAGTATGCCTGAAGGATACCGGAGAAATGATCGGCGACTGCGGGCTGACGTTGCAGGATATAGAAGGAGAAATGCTTCCGGAGATCGGATATCACATTCGTCGTGACCGTCAGCGTAAGGGTTATGCGAAGGAAGCGGCAAAAGCAGTTATGGATTGGGCGTTTATGAATACAGACTATCCGGCACTGTATTCTTACTGCAAGTATACGAATGAAGCATCGATCAGGACAGCGGAGTCTATCGGGATGCAATTTGACAGAGAATATCCTGATGAAGCAAATGGAATGACACATGTATCGGTAATATATCGGAGGACTTGATAATGAATGAATACATTGCGTATTGCGGGCTGGACTGTGAGACCTGTGAAGCGCGCTTGGCTACGGTAAATGATGACAATGAACTGCGGATAAAGGTTTCGAAAGAAAACATCGGGAACGTCACTTATTTATTTTTGACAGAAGAGAATTTTAATGAAGATTCATTGGATGATTTTTTACGACACCAGGAGGTAAAAGAGTGTTGGAGAAAAAACAGCAATAATGAGTATGTCTTAGTTGAAAACAAGTATGTGGAAGATTGGGACTTGAATAAACGAAAGGAAGTGGCACGGGAAATTTTGCATAAGATCGCGGGAAAGGGTTTTGCATATGGTGCGTTTTGCGAAGAAAAGGTTGTAGGATACATTTTAGTATCGAATGAGTTTTTTGGAAGCAGCGATCAATATGTGGAATTACTCTTATATCACGTGTCAGAACCATATCGCAGGCATGGTATTGGGAAAAAACTTTTCGCCTTGGCCTGTAAAACAGCAAAAGAGACCGGCGCAAAGAAGTTATATATTTCAGCACATTCTTCGAAAGAAAGTCAAGCTGCTTATCGAAGATTGGGCTGCATAGAGGCAACAGAGATCGATCAGGCGATAGCAGAAAATGAGCCGTATGATATACAAATGGAGTTTGTTTTATAAGATGAATGTTTTAACGGATGCGCAGATTGCCTTCCGGGAACAGTTTTTCAGCGGAGTTTTGGTGGGATTATGATAATTTGTCTTATTCATTACTATTATCCGGGAACCTGTACTTCGCGATACCTTCCGAAAAGAATCCCATCATCCACATATTTGTCAGTCTCTGACACCCACATCGGGAATTGCCCTGTAGCGACGGCAGTCTGTCCGTTCAGCATACCGGTATGAAAAGATAAATGTCTGTACTGACGAAGTACCAGTTCCATTCTGGTGAAGGGACAGCTTTCAGGTTTTTCATACAGCATCTCATCGGTAAGAGCATCCAGATAAGCCAGAGTTTTCTTTTCGACTTTATCCAGGTATTCCAAAAGCTGTTTGTCGGACAGAACGACTTTTGTCGGATTATCGGGGTTATCCATTCCCTCTTCATGGAAGTCAGGTTCTTCATATACATATGGATTAAAAAACCATTTGTCTGCGGAATGAAGAGCGTGATAAGCCCACCTCCAGCATGGAGCGCCACAGCAAAGAGCATCTCTGTCGTAAGCCTGAATGGACGTCCTGATGTTTAAGAAGTTCGGGACTATGGTATCCTTGATCACTTTTACTAATTCTCTCATTTTAATATCCTCCGGTTATGATTTATTACTTGATTTTGTTTTATCTTTGATCGTATAATATCATCGAAAATGATATTAGTAAAATTGAAATAAATGAACAATACATTCAGTAAAACTGATATCAAATAATACCGGTTTATAAGCAGAAGGTGATGATATGACGATCACGCAGTTAGAAACGTTTGTTAAAATTTCGGAAATGAACAGTTTTTCATTGGCGGCAAATGAGCTGGGATATGCGCAGTCGACTGTAACGATGCAGATCAAACAGCTTGAGGAAGAACTCGGGTGCGTGCTGTTTGAACGCTTAGGGAAGACCATAGTTTTGACCTCTGCGGGAGAGCGCCTTGTAGATTATGCTGAGAAGCTTCTTCAGCTGGAACGTGAGATCCATCTTGAAGTACCTGAAGCGGACGAGCCTTCAGGAACACTGAAGATCGGGGTTTCGGAATCCTTATGCTATAACCGTTTTCCGCAGATCCTGATGGAGTTTAAAAAGCGATTTCCAAAGGTTGACATAGGGCTATCGTTTATCATGCATGATACATTTCCAGAACTGCTGAAAAAAGGAGAACTTGATCTGGTATATACCCTGAATCCGCCTATCGAAGATGCGAATCTTAAACTGCTGCATAAACAGCGGGAATTCCTGGGATTTTATGCATGTCCCGGACATGAACTGACAAAAAAGAAAAAGATAAGGGAACGGGATCTTAACAAGGTCCCTATGCTCCTTACTTCGCATAATTGCAGTTTCAGAAATATGTTTCTAAGTGATATGAAGCAGTATGATCTGAGTCCCGATATTGTGCTGGAAACAAGCAGCAAAGAAGTTTTGAAAGCCTTTGCGGCAAACGGACACGGCGTTGCTTTGATGCCGGAAATGACAGCTGAGTCGGAACTGAAAAGAGGAAATCTTGTAAAATTAAACTGGGCCGGAGATGATCTTACTGTTTTCTCACAGGTTTTTGTGCATAAGGATAAGCACATTACAAGATCCATGGAAGGACTGGTTCAGTTGATCAAAGCTGTAAGCTGAGGAGAAATATGATCATTAATACAGGACAAAGAACAGATATACCGGCTTTTTACGCGGAATGGTTTTCAAACAGAATAAAAGAAGGTTTTGTCTGTGTTCGAAATCCTTATAATCCGAACCAGGTGAGCAGGTACCGGCTGGATCCGTCCTTAGTCGATGTGATAGGCTTCTGTACAAAGAATCCGGCACCGATGTTTCCTTGTATGGAACTGATCAAGGATTTTGGACAATACTGGTTTGTAACACTCACGCCGTATGGACGGGATATCGAGCCGAATGTTCCGGATAAGCATCGTTTGATAGAGAATTTCAAAATACTGTCCGATATGGTAGGAGTGAATTCTATAGGTTGGAGATATGATCCTATCCTTTTATCGGATAAATATACATCGGAGTATCATTTACATGCTTTCAAACAGATCGCAGAAAGCCTGAAGGGATATACGAAGACTGTGGTTATAAGTTTTATCGATCTGTATCCAAAGGTCAGAAAGAATTTCCCGGAGGCAAGAGAAGTTTCTCGGACTGACAGATTAAAGCTCGGACAGAAGATAATAAGGATCGCGACGGAATGTGGCATGACCGTTAAGCCGTGTGCAGAAGGGAATGAACTGGCTGAGTACGGAGCTGATTGCAGCGGATGTATGAAGGTCAGCGATTATGAAAAGGCGATCGGTAAAAGACTTACAGCACCAAAGAAGAAAGGTGCCAGAGCTGAATGCGCCTGTTATCTGGCTTGTGATATAGGAGCGTACAACACTTGCCTGCATCTTTGTAAATATTGTTACGCGAATGCTGAACCGGCAGTAATATATGCACAGAACAGATTACATGATCCGGCATCACCATTCCTGATCGGAAATTATACGGAAGGTGATAAGATACATGAAGTACCGCAGGAATCATGGATAGATATGCAGGAGAGTCTGTTTTAGGGATAATGAGAAATGATGGAAGATAACAAGTATAAAAGGAGAAAACATTTTTATGAGATGGATTTTTTTTGATCTCGGAGCAACTTTGGTTGATGAGAGTGATGTTTATAAAAGCCGCTGTGAGTATGCGATCCGGCAGATGAACATAGATCCTGCAGAGTTTATGAACAGGGTTTATGAGGAAGCTAAGATCAGTCCGACACCGATCAGGACGGCTGCCAAAGCTTACGGAGTGGGTTTGCCGGAATGGGACAGCAGTCTTGAAAAACTGTATGAGGGAGCTTTTGATATAGTCTCTTACCTGTATGGAAAATATAAGCTCGGGATCATAGCAAACCAATCGTTAGGAACGCAGGAAAGAATAGATAACTGGGGCATAGGAAAGTTCTTTGATGTTGTAATGGCTTCCGCAGAAGCCGGGTGTGCAAAACCTGATCTGAAGATTTTTTCCGCGGCACTCGATAAGGCGGGATGCAAGCCGGCGGATGCTGTAATGGTTGGAGACCGGCTGGATAATGATATTATTCCGGCAAAAAAGCTTGGAATGAAAACAATATGGGTACGTCAGGGCTACGCTATATATCAGAGCATAGATGACGAGAGTAAGAGACCGGATCATATTGTTAACAGCATAAGTGAGCTAAAGGGGCTTTTGGGTGGAGCGTTATAAAGGGACAGACGGGTTACGCTTTCGGCAAGCGATACGCTTCGGGAAGGCGTCGGTATCTGCTGGGCTAAGGCAAACCTGCTTGCGGCACTGCTGCGTGCAAATGGTATTCCGGCAGGCTTCTCATATCAGCGCCTGACTCTCGGGGATACGCCCGATACGGGATATTGCATTCATGCTATGAGGACAGGGGGACGGTCCCAGCGTCCTCAAAAAATGAGGACAAAAGGACCGTCCCCCTGTCCTCGTGGCTTCTGGCCTCCGGATGAAGATCACCCATTTTAATGTAACCCGTTAACCGTACGTCTGCAATGGTACTGCCGGTTCTATACCGGCCGGCAGGATCCTTTGCAACAACCTGCAAAAGTGTTCTGCAATCACCTGCATTTTTTTCTGCAACTTGCAAAAAACACTTCGGGAATTGTGGTATTACTTCATCCATATTCCGGAAATACGATAAAACGGATAATCAAGCACCCTAAAATGTATTTTATGGATACGGGGCTGGCTTGTTATTTAAGTACCGGAAAATGTTCTTTTTTTTGTTGACAATACTAATACGCGTTAGTATAATAACTAATGAATATAAGTGCGGCCGCGGCAAATGCTTGTTTACCGAAAAGAAAGGATAGCCGGAGGATGGGGAGAAAAGAGGAAATATTATATGCGGCGCTGGAACTCGCGGCTGAGAACGGGATCAAAGGCGTATCTATGTCGCTGATCGCGGAGAAGGTGGGCATCAAAGCGCCGTCACTGTACAATCATTTCAAGTCCAAGGACGAGATCGTAAGGGAAATGTACGGCTTTCTGCGGGACCGGGCGCTGGCCGGAGGCGGTCCGGCACCTTTGGATCTTTCAAAGCTGTCGGATATGAGTGTGGAAGAAATACTGCTTGATTCGGTCTCCGCATATATGGGGATCGTATCTGACAGGGATATGCTCACGCTATTCAAAGTCCTATATTCGGAAAGGGGCACCAATCCTGTAGCGGCTCAGATCCTTGTGGAGGAAACAGAGAGGATGCTCCGCTCTTCAAGAAATATGTTTTATGCCCTGGTCGTTCATGGAAAAGTGAAAAACGAT
Organism: uncultured Lachnospiraceae bacterium; assembly: GCA_902779395.1. Taxonomy (GTDB): domain Bacteria; phylum Bacillota; class Clostridia; order Lachnospirales; family Lachnospiraceae; genus NK4A136. The sequence continues at coordinate 6,555 of CACZBK010000036.1, forward strand.
GACATTGATACAGCGGCCATGACATATTCCCTTACGATCCATTCACTTATCGATTACAGGATGGACATGCTGACAGCAGGAATGATACGGGAGTTTGGGGAAGAGGGAAGCGCCGTTCCCTTAAGTATTCGTGATTTTATTAGATGGTTTAGCCATCAGATAGGAGTGAACAATGAATAGGAAACTGATCAATTGGATCGGACTTACAGGGCTTGCCGCACTGATATCTTATGCGCTGGCGGCATACTTCTGCAGAGGGGCATTTCCGGGATATAACTGGATGGAGTCTGCCGTAAGTGATCTTTCGGCAGAGACAGCACCGTCGAGGCAGCTTTGGGATAAGCTTTCCGCGTTGTATTCCGCCGGAAGCATCGTGTGTGCCACGTGCGCAGCTATCTATGTTTCGGAAATAAAGATCTCAACCAGGCTGTTCCGAGTCGGGATCTATCTGTTTACCGTTATGAACTGGATATCGAAGATCGGATTTGAGATGTTTGCTCTTGACGATGCCGGTAAGCAGATATCTTCGCTTCAGGAAGTGATGCATATGGTCGTTACGGCACTTGTGGTGATCCTTTCTATGGTGTCGCTTGTCATGCTGATCATTGCGGGGATCAGGAATAAAGAAGTGCGAGGAGTAGGAATCTGGGCGGCCGTATTTTTTGCGATGATGCTGATAGGACCTGTCGGCATGCAGGTACTTCCTCCTCAGTATTTTGGTATAGCGGAAAGATTCAGCATCTATTCAGCGATAGGATTTAATGCTGTTCTCGGATTTTATCTATTCAACGGATTTGGGATCAAAGATAAGAAAAAGGATGAGGGATCAAATGGTCATTGAGGATATCGATAAAGGGAAGTTATTTGACTGGGGAAGGACGTCTGCGGATTACGCAAAATACAGAGATATCTATCCAAGAGAGTTCTATGACTGTATACTGGAACTGGGGCTTTGCAGGGATGGACAGAGAGTCCTGGATCTGGGCACGGGAACGGGTGTGCTTCCCAGGAATATGTACAGCTTCGGAGCAAAATGGACGGGGACGGATCTGTCGGAGAATCAGATCCGGCAGGCGAAGCTCCTTGCAAAGGAAGCCGGAATGGACATTGACTTTTTTGTGGCCGGTGCCGAGGAGGTGGATTTCCCGGACAGTACCTTTGATGTGCTCACGGCCTGCCAGTGCATCTGGTATTTTGACCATTCCGTGACCGCTCCCCGTTTTGCTAAAATGCTTAAACCCGGTGGCAGATTCCTGATCCTGTATATGGGGTGGCTTCCCTACGAGGATGCTGTGGCCGGCAAAAGTGAGGAGATCATATTAAAGCATAATCCGGACTGGACTTCCGGCGGAGATACGGTGCATCCTGTCTGGGTGCCCGAACAGTATTCGGATCATTTTGTACTGAAGACCCGGAGGGAGTTTCGGGTGGATATTCCCTTTACCAGGGAGGGATGGCACGGAAGGATGCGCGCCTGCAGGGGAGTGGGAGCGTCCATGTCCGGGGAGGCGCTTGCGGCATGGGATAAGGAACATATGGAAATGCTGGAAAAGTCGGCGCCGGAAAGCTTTCCGGTAAAGCATTACATCTCCCTCGCCGAGCTGGCTGTGAATAAGTGAGGGCAGGGGGAATGGGAAAGCGGAGAGCCCGGAGGGAAGCAGCGGGGGTTACACCTGCTGTGATCCATGGCGGTTGACGTGAAGGCGAAAAAGGAGGAACGGAGGGTGAAGAAAGAGGAGCTGCGGAGGAGATTGATGGATCTTCGAGATCTGAAGTATCGGGATATGCAGAGAAAGATCATCCCGAACATAGATCCGGAGTCGATCATCGGCGTGCGGACGCCGGAGCTTAGGACGATGGCAAAAGAAATGGTGAAGGCCGGGGATCACAAGGCTTTTCTGGGGAAACTTCCTCATAAGTATTTTGAAGAAAACCAGCTGCAGGCTTTTATCATCTCCGCGATCAAAGATCCGGAGGAATGCATGGAGGAGCTGGAGAAGTTCCTGCCCTATGTGGACAACTGGGCTACCTGCGATCAGATGTCTCCGAAGGTCTTTAAGAAGCACAGGGATGCGCTTTTGCAACACATAAAGCTATGGATCGCTTCCGGAAAGACGTATACCGTGCGCTTTGGTGTGGGGATGCTGATGGAGCATTTTCTGGATGAGGATTATGACCCGCGGTATCCGGAGATGGTCGCAAAGCTCAGAAGCGAAGAGTATTACGTCAATATGATGATCGCCTGGTATTTTGCAACGGCTCTTGCAAAGCAGTATGAAAGCGTTCTTCCCTATATCGAACAGAAAAGGCTTGATGACTGGACCCATAACAAGGCCATTCAGAAAAGCGTGGAGAGCCTCAGGCTCACGGAAGAACAAAAACGGTATCTGCGGTCTTTGAAAGCCGCCCGTTAAGCTTTTTCTTGACGAAATGGCCGTGCCTTATATAATCAAAGTGTAAATTTCTTTTTTTTCTTTTTTATTCCGGAGTACGTGAAAGCTGCTCCGGATTTTTTTCCCGGACGATTCCCGATCGCTGCGGATCCGGAGACAGCGGATCTTTAAAGCGGATGAATATGTTCAGTTTTCCGGGACACACTGCGACCATATAGTGATCCCCGATCCCTTAAGGAGCGAGTTTTTCGAAAAACATGGGAGCGCAGTGCGGGAGGCCGGAGACCGCGTCGTGTTCAACGATACCTATGTTCTGTACCTTACGAAGAAAGAATAAGGCCTGACGGGAGGGGACTCTACTTTCCGTAGGTGGTCTTTACGGGCGGAGCGGGCTACAATCTGTGCATGGAGGTGATGACAATATGAACCAATATGTTACTGGCGCAGTCATCAGACAACTGCGGGAAAAAAACGGGATGACACAGCTTCAGCTGGCGGAAAAGCTGGGAGTGAGCGACAAGAGCGTTTCAAAATGGGAGACCGCCAGGGGCTTCCCGGACATCACGCTTTTAGAGCCCATCGCGGAGGCTTTCCGGGTCTCAGTCACGGAACTGATCTCCGGCAACACCGTTCACAATGCCAATGTATCCGCCAATATGCTGCGCTCGAAATTCTACGTCTGCCCGGTCTGCGGGAATGTGATACACAGCATGGGAGAGGCTGCCATTCATTGCCACGGCATACAGCTGGTGCCCCTGGAGGCGGAAGAGACGGATGAGCGGCACATGATCTTTATCGAGCGCATTGAGGACGAGTATTATGTGCGGATCGATCACAGCATGACAAAGGAGCATTATATTTCGTTTGTGGCGGCAGCTTCATCTGGTGATATGCAGATGGTGAAGCTATATCCGGAGGGCAGCGCCGAAGCACGGTTTAAGATCAGGGGAGTAAGATGGATCTTCTTCTACTGTAACCGTGATGGCCTGTTCACGATCGATCCGGTAAAGGGCGTTGATGATAAGGAAAGCGGATATGATGATTCGCAGGAAAGAAGAGAGCTGGAGAAGGTGGCAGATATGCTGTTTGGAAAGGTATAGTCAGCTCCGGAAGTGAAGTCGTGCGAAAGGGTTGGGGCAATTATCGATAACAATCCTGATGCACGGGGAAGGGTTTTGGGGAGAATATGAGAAAAGAACGGAGAGACTGAAGTATTGCCTCTTCGTTTTTTATTGGCGGAAAAAAGTTTAATTAATATAATAAACATGACATATAGCTGACATGTTTAATCTGTTATGATACATATAACGCGTGTGAGGGAGGCTTTGCCCGGGAATGAAGATCGACAGGCTGATCGCGTCGGAAATAAAAAAAGAGATATGAATGAGAAGGAGGTTTGATGTTATGAGGCTGGATGGTTTTGGATTATTGGTTGAGGATATGGGAAAGATGATCCGCTTCTACAGGGATGTGCTAGGATTTGAAATCAGGGAAGCGGAGGATGCGTCTAATGTTTATCTTGTGAAAGATGGAACGCTGTTTCTGCTGTATGGCAGAAAAGATTTTGAGAAGATGACAAGCCGCCGGTATGAGTATGTTAAGGGGCTTAACGGTCATTCGGAGATCGCTCTTTATGTCGATACCTTTGATGAAGTGGATGCTGCTTTCAGAAATGCGGTAGACAATGGTGCCACAGCGGTATTAGAGCCTGAACTGGAACCTTGGGGACAGAGAACCTGTTACATCGCTGATCCGGAAGGAAACCTGATCGAGATCGGTTCATGGAATAAGCCGTTTGAAGAGAAGGATGCGTGGAGGTAAGCTGCGGTGGTATTTGATTTTAAGAAAGAATATAAAGAGTTTTATATGCCGAAGGGAACGCCTTCTATCGTGATCGTTCCGAAGATGAATTATATAGCAGTGCGTGGAACGGGAGATCCGAACAGGGAGGATGGAGAATATAAGCAGGCTATCGGATTGCTGTACGGAATTGCCTTTACGATCAAGATGAGCAAGAAGGGTGATCACCGGATTGAAGGATATTTTGATTATGTTGTTCCGCCTCTTGAGGGATTCTGGTGGCAAGATGGAATTGATGGGATCGACTATGCACGCAAGGAAGATTTCCACTGGATCTCGGTGATCCGTCTTCCGGATTTCGTGACAGAGGATGATTTTAGGTGGGCTGTGAATGAAGCAACGAAAAAGAAAAAGCAGGATTTCTCCAGTGTTGAGTTCCTGACAGTGGAAGAAGGCTTATGCGTTCAGTGTATGCATATCGGTTCTTATGATGATGAGCCGGCTACGGTTGCCAGGATGCATGAGTTCATCAAACAGCAGGGCTATGAGCTTGATATTACGGACAAACGCCTGCATCATGAGATTTATCTGAGTGATGCCAGGAAGGTGGCTCCGGAGAAACTAAAAACTGTGATCCGGCACCCGGTTAAGATATGAGGACAGGGGGACGGTTCCAGCGTCCTCCAAAAATGAGGACAAAAGGACCGTCCCCCTGTCCTCCTGTGACCCGGCATTCGGTTAAGATAAAGGAGGATTGAGCATATGGAATACATCAGAGTCACAAAGGAAAATCTGGAAAAGGAACACATCTGCTGTGCAATTTCCAATAATAAGGATGTACAGGTATCGTCAAAGAAGGCATGGCTGGCGGACAGGTTTGATGAAGGGCTTGTTTTCTTAAAGAGTGTAGAGCGTGGCAAGTGCTTTATCGAGTATATCCCGGCGGAAAACGCCTGGATCCCTATAGAAGCAGAGGGGTATATGTACATTGACTGCCTGTGGGTGTCCGGGGCTTTAAAAGGGCATGGGTATTCTTCGGATCTGTTAAATACCTGTATAGAGGACAGTAAAGAAAAAGGACGAAAGGGATTATGCATTTTGTGTGCAGCAAAGAAAAAGCCGTTTCTGGCTGATCCGAAGTTTCTGAAGTACAAAGGTTTTGCTGTTGCGGATGAGTCTGATAACGGCATTCAGCTTTGGTATATAGCATTTGATAAGAAAGCAGCTGTGCCGCGATTCAAGGACTGCGCTAAGCATCCGCATATCAAAGAAAAAGGTTATGTTTTGTATTATACGAGTCAATGCCCGTTTAACGCAAAGTATGTTCCGGTCCTGGAGCAGACGGCTGAAGAGAATGGTATCCCGTTCCGGGCGATCCATATAGACAGCAGGGAAAAGGCTCAGAATGCGCCGACACCGATCACGAATTATGCACTGTTCCATGATGGTGAGTATGTTACAAATGAGCAGATGAATGATAAGAAGTTTTTGAAGCTGGTCGGGAGCATTTGAAAAGTATATAATTTAACAGATGGAGGGACATTCTGTTATGGATAAGGATTGGTCGGAAAAGAATAAAGAAATACAGAGGCTTTTGTCAAAAGAATCCACATTTGGTGAGGCTGTCAACTATAAAGAAGGATTGAAGATACTTGAGGAACACTGGTCAAAATAAGGGGGAGTAAACAGATGAGAAAAGAGCTATTGGCTGTATTCAGCGGGTTTCCGGATCATCATTTTTCTGAAGAGATCACAAAACGACTCAGGGAAGAACTTACTGTGCGTAAGAGTATAGTTTTCATCACTGCCTGCCCGTCGGAATATGCACAAAATGACAGCGACTCAGATGGTATGCATGAAATGTTCGCGGAGCAGGGATTGGCGTTTGAAAAGCATTGCGTGATCGATGAGCGCACTGAAGCTTCCGCGGCAAAGGAGCTTGTTGAAAATGCGGACTGCATCTTTTTGATGGGCGGCGGAGTCTGTGAGGAACAGCTTGCGCTGATCAGAAATAAGGATTGCTATGAAGCACTGCTTGACTGCCACGCAGCAATCTTTGGCGTGAGCGCGGGTTCTATGAACATGGCGCGGAACACAGTGGATTTCTTTGAGTCAATGGAGCCTTTTCCGGGACTTTGTTTCACCAATATTACCGTGAGCTGTCATCATGATCCGGCTGATACATGGCGGTACGAACAGACCTTAAAAATGTCTGAGAGCCGCACGGTATACGCCATGGAGGACATGAGCGCTTTCTTTATCAAGGGCGGAAAGATAGATGTCGTCGGAACGATCTACCATGCAGAAAACAGAGAGTTACGTCTGATCACGGAAGAGGACATTCATGAACTGGAACAGGATGAGTTTCGCAGGGTTTTCGATACGATCCCTGACCAGTTCGATAAATTCCGCCCCAGATACAGTGAAGAACTCTTTGCATTTTTAAATGAACGTGCACAGATCGCACCGGGAAAGAGTGTACTGGAGATAGGGCCTGGAACCGGACAGGCGACGGAGCCGGTTCTCAGGACCGGCTGCGATTATCACGCGATCGAACTTGGAGAGCATCTGTACCGCAAAATGAAAGAGAAATACGGAAAGCTGCCCAATTTTGATATAGTGAATGATGATTTTATTACACATGATTTCGGGGATATGAAATTTGACATGATCTATTCTGCAGCCACGATCCAGTGGATACCACAGGATATCGCATTTGCAAAGTGTTTTGAGCTCCTGAAAGAGGGCGGAATACTGGCGATGATGCTGACAATATCTGAATACAGGTCGGATAACGAGGCACTGTATGAGAAGATACAGGCGCTCTACGATAAGTATTATAAACCGGAGATCCCGTACACACATGGGAAATTTAACTATACCGCTGCTCCGGAGTATGGTTACCTGGAAGTAGAGAAGTATGAGTTCAAAGGACAGCGGATCTTTAACGCGGATGAATATGTTCAGTTTTCCGGTACACACTGTGATCATATCGTGATCCCCGAACCTATTCAAAACGAGTTCTTCAAGGGGTTAAAAAAAGCGGTGCTGGATGCGGGAGACAGGATCGTGTTTAACGATACGTATGTTTTGTATCTTGCGAAGAAAGCGTAATAAAAGGAACAGAGAGTTGGATAATAAAAACAGTTTAAAAGATTTCTATCTGCTTTGGAGTACGCAGAGTCTGTCGCAACTTGGAAGCGCCATTACAGCGTTTGCGCTGACGCTGTGGCTTTATGAAAAGACAGGATCGGCGCTCAGTACGGCGTTGCTTCGAATATGTACTTATGTGCCGTATATCGCTATGAGCATTTTTGCAGGTGCGATATCGGATAAGTTTGATAAAAAGAGAACCATGCTGGTGTGTGACCTGCTTGCGGCGCTTAGCACGATAGCGGTATTTGTATTGTATAAAACAGATCTGCTGGAAGTATGGCAGCTATACGTTATCAATGCCGTTTCAGGACTTATGAATACAGTTCAGCAGCCTGCATCGGAAGTTGCCTATACTATGGTAACACCGGCAGAACACTATCAGAAGACAAGCGGTCTTCAATCATTATCGAGATCTCTTGTGACGATAGGAAATCCTGTTATTGCATCAGCAATTTATGGTATTGCCGGGCTGAATGCAGCTATCGGAGCTGATCTTATTACTTTTGCTATAGCATTTATCACGCTTGCGCTATTTATAAGGATACCTGGGACCAGGGCAGAAGATAATAAGAATGAAGGTATTCTTAAACTGGCAAAGGAAGGTATCCTGTACTTAAAAGATAATACGATGATCCTGTATGTGATCCTGTTTATGGCAGGCGTGAATTTCGTTGCATCTGCATTTGATGCGGTTCTTCCGGCATATATTATTCCGAATGCGCGTGGCGGAAACTATGTGCTGGGTATAGTTACATCTTTTTCCGGGATCGCAATGGTAGTCGGGAGTCTATTTGCAACATTCATGCCCAAACCCAAGAACAGGGTCAGGGTGATCTATCTTACGATGCTCTTTTCACTGGGAACAGAGAACTATCTGCTTGCTTTTTCAAGAAGTCCGTTTGTGTGGTGTATCGGACAGTTCCTGGGATGGATATTTGTTCCTGTGATGAGTACAAATCAGAATGTCATAATGAAAAATACGATACCTGCAAGATTGCTGGGAAGAGTGTATGCCTGCCGGAATACCCTTCAGTTTTTTACGATCCCGATAGGGCTTACTTTTGGAGGATTTATGGTTGACAGGGTATGCGAACCGATTATGAGTAATAGCAGAGGGGATTTATTACAGTCCCTGTTCGGAAGCGGTAAGGGATCCGGGGCGGCATTAATGCTGTTTATACTTGGACTGCTTGGAACGGGAATGTGCCTTGCATTCGGAAACAAACTGAAAAAATATAATTACTCTGACAAATAAGAAAGAATATCAGTCCATTATTGACAAAAGAAAGGTAATGTGTTACATTTTATAACAATAAATGTAACACGTTACCTTTTGCATATACAGCGGATCGGAGGGAAAATGAATTACGATGAAGTGATGAAAATGGATAAGGTAGAATTTGGTGATATGCCGCCGCAGCCTTTTCTTCTTGGCCTGCTCAGTGCATTCGATAACCGTTATCAGGCTGCAGCGGACGCCTATTTTAAGGAGATTACATGGAAACAGTTCTTTGCGATCATCTGTATCAATCTTTGCAGGGAGGCGCCTACGATAAACGAACTGTCCGAAGTAATGGGGAGTTCCCATCAGAATGTGAAACAAATCCTGCTCAGGCTTGAGAAAAAAGGATTTATAGCTGCTGTCGCAGATGATAAGGACAAAAGAAAGCAGCGCATCATAGTAACAGAGGCAGCAAGAGCTTTTTTGGAGGAAAACGATAACAACGGAGAGCAGAGCCGGTATATTATCGGCCGTATCTTTGACGGGGTCAGTGAAAAAGATCTGAAGACCACTATTCAGACGATAATGAAAATGGAAAGGAATCTGAGCAAGATATGAAAACACTTATCATTTACACATCACAGACCGGATTTACAAAGAGATACGCCGGGTGGATCGCAGAGAGGATGGGAGCGGATACGCTTGAGTTAAAGGAAGCGAGAAAGAAAGATGCGGGATTTTTCGCAGGATATGATGCGATCGTCTACGGCGGATGGGCAATGGCCGGAAACGTAGCCAAGTCGAAATGGTTTCTTGATCATGTAGGTGCATGGAAAGATAAGCGTCTTGCGATATTCTGTGTAGGCGGCAGCCCTAATGATAATCCTGATGTGGAAGTTATGCTTCACAAGCTGCTTACGGATGAACAGAGAAAGTACATCGCCGCATTTTACTGTCAGGGCGGCTTCAATTATGAGAAAATGAATGCTGCATCCAGACTGGCCATGAAGATGTTCGTGGGAGCTCTTAAGAAAAAGAAAGATGCGAGCGAGGCTGAGAAGAAGATGGCTGAGGCGATCTCTTCGTCCTATGATATTTCGGATATCAGCTTTACGGATCCGATAGTAGAGTATCTTAACGGTGATTATTAGAACGTGACACACTGTTGGCGTGTTTGCTTTGATAAGATATAGTAAACGAAGCTTCTTATTGCGCTTGCTATTTGTCATGGGCAGTATGTGAAGTGTAGATAGATTCGGGAACAGTTTGGGAGATGATATAATGCATTTTGTAGAAGCGAAGGGAATACTTAGCGACAGTGGCGGCGGCTGTGGTATGAACATATACCGCGGCTGTTCCCACGGCTGTATTTATTGTGACAGCAGGAGCAAGTGCTATCGCTTTACACACCCTTTTGAGGATATTGAGGTAAAGCAGAATGCACCGGAGCTTCTGGAAAAGGCGCTTAAATCGAAAAGAAAAAAGTGTATGATCGGAACAGGCGCGATGTCAGATCCGTACATGCATTGTGAAGAAGAACTTAAGCTGACAAGAAAATGCCTGCAGATCATTCTTAAGTACGGTTTCGGTGTTGCGGTTCAGACTAAATCGGACCGGATCCTCAGGGATATCGATCTGTTATCGGAGATCAACCGTTCTGCTAAATGCGTTGTCCAGATGACGCTTACTACTTATGATGATGATCTGTGCCGGATTGTGGAGCCAAACGTATGCAATACAAAACGCCGTATCGAGGTATTGCTAAAGATGCGGGAAATGGGGATACCCACAGTAGTCTGGCTAACGCCGATCCTTCCGTTTATCAATGATACGGAGGAAAACATCACAGCGATCCTTAACGAATGTGTAAGAGCAGGAGTGAAGGGAGTGATCGACTTCGGCATGGGACTGACGCTTAGGGAAGGAGACAGGGAATACTATTACAACGCGCTGGATAAGCATTTCCCTGGAATGAAAGAGCGCTATATCAGGTGCTACGGGAATGCTTATGAACTTCCGAGCCCGAAGGCAAAAGAATTGAAGGGGATATTCCGGAGGATCTGTAAAGAAAACGGGATGCTGTCAACGCCGGATGAGTGTTTCAATTTTATGAGGGAAATGCCGGAGAAGTATCCGCAGATGAGCATATTCGATCTGTAAAGCCCTGATCACGAATAGAATGTTTTGGGGCCGGGATCAATACCGGTCCTTTTTTTGTGTTTATGAAGAAAAATATTGACAAAATCGACATGCGTGTCTATAATGTGATAAAAACGACACGGATGTCGAAAAAACGAAGGGGGGTACAGCATTGACTAAAGGAGAAAAAACACGAGAGAATATTATAGATGCGTCGTACGCACTATTTTCGATGAAGGGCTTTAAGCAGGTGACGATGAAAGATGTTTGTGAAGTCACAGGGATGAGCAGGGGAGGTCTGTACAGTCATTTTTCAGGAACGGATCAGCTCTTTGAGGCAGTGCTTGAAAAGATCACAGAAAAGAGCGCGGCAGATTTTCAGAAAGAGATAGAAAAGGAAATTCCGGCGGCGAAGATCCTGGAAAGCGCCCTGCATCTTATGGAAGAAGAAATGAAGCACCCCAAAGATTCGTTAAGCATTGCTCTTTATGAGTTTGTGGAAATGACAGACAGCGATATAATGGAACAACTTAACCGGAATGCGGAAGAAAAATGGAAAAAGCTTATCCGTTACGGAATAAAAAGAGGAGAATTCCGGGAGGTAAACGTTGATGAAATAGTTAATGTGATCCTGTATTCTTATCAGGGAGCACGAATGTGGAGCAGGATCATATCCATGAAGCCAAAGACGTTCCGCTCTATTACGGATCACATCAGAAAACAGCTGACAGGAGGAGAGAGATGATAACATTGAAAAGGCCGGTTAAGGAATATGAAACAGAGGCATTAGCATTTAAGCGGGAATTCTTCGATAACGGGGAGACTACGATAAACGGCAGTGAATTACTGGATCGGATGGACTCATACGATGAATGGCTTAAGTCTGTTACGGATAATACATCTTCAGATACGGTAAATCCTTCCTGGGTAGTCACCGACACATATTTTGCATTCGACGAAAAGGACAGGATCGTGGGCATCATCGATCTTCGTCACGAGCTGAACGATTTTCTGAAAGATTTTGGGAACAGCGGATACAGCGTGCGGCCGAGTGAGCGGCGAAAAGGATATGCAACGGAAATGTTAAGGCTTGTTACAGAGCATGCGCGCCGGATAGGAATGAATAAACTCCGGCTTTCGGTTGAGCGCTCAAATGAACCATCCGTAAAGACAATAATAAAGAATGGCGGTAAGTATGAGAGAAGCTTCATATTTGAGGACGAGGAGGCCGATATATACCTGATCAGCCTTTATCCAAAAGCCGCAGACAGGGCAGATGGGAGATCTAAATCCGGTAAAAAGTATTGACGACAAAGGGAGCTGACCCGATAATATAAAGGATAAGATGAGGGATGAAGAAGGCAGCAAAGATTCGGCAGGAGGATTCGTCCTGGGAGGTAGTGAATGACTTATTCGATCATCGGGATCCTTGCATCCGTTATCCTGCTGATCACCAATCGGGATCTTTTGAGAAAAGGCAGGATCCTGACGCGGGCACAGCACGCATACCGGAGTTTTCTTGTGGGTGTTATGGCCTACTATATAACGGATCTGCTCTGGGGTATTTTAGATGAGCATCATCTAATACTGGCTCTTTATGTGGATACGACGGTCCATTTCGCAGCTATGGCTATGGCGGTCATGCTCTGGACAAGGTATGTAATCGATTATCTTAAAGGAGAAAAAGGATTTGCGAAGCTGCTGTTCTTTGTGGGACAGTGCTTTTTATGGTTCGAACTTATCGTTATCATTATCAATTTCTTTTATCCGGTACTGTTCCGTTTTGATGAAGATGGCGGGTATCATGCGTATATAGCACGCTATCTGACATTGGGTATACAGATCCTTATGTTTTTGCTGACGTCCGTTTATACGCTTGTGATCACAGCCAGATCAAAAGGATCCGTAAAAATGCGTCATCTTACGATCGGTCTTTTCGGGATCGCCATGATCATCCTTATCGCACTTCAGGTTTTTTATCCTCTAATGCCATTTTACGCTATGGGCTATATGCTCGGGACCTGCCTGCTTCATAGTTTTGTTATGGAGGACGAAAAGGAAGAATACCGCCAGGAACTTGAGGAGGCGGTAAAAAGGGAAAAACAGCAAAAACAGGAACTGACCGAAAGCCGTGAAGCTCTCCGGGACGCGCTTGCAGTCGCAGAAAAAGCCAACAAGGCAAAGACAGCATTTCTTTCGAATGTGAGTCATGAGATAAGAACACCGATGAATGCGATAATAGGACTGAACAATATCGCGATGAACGATCCTACGGCCAGTGATGAAGTGAAGGGTTATCTTGAAAAGATAAGAGGATCGTCACAGCATCTGCTGGCGATAATCAATGACATACTGGATATGAACCGTATCGAATCCGGCATGATGGTGATCAAAAAAGAGGAGTTTTCTCTGGACGATGCGATAGAACAGGTGAATATGATGATCGGAGATCAGTGCAGGGAGAAAGGGATACACTACGAATGCAGCGTTAAAGGAAAGACTGATGATTACTATACAGGCGATGAAATGAAGCTTAAACAGGTGATCATCAATATCCTTGGAAATGCAGTTAAATTTACCCCGACGGGAGGAACGGTGCAGTTTTTGGTTGAGGAGTGCGCAAGAAACAAGCGCATGACGACATTTAAGATGATCTTTAAGGATACCGGGATCGGAATGAGCAGCGAGTTTCTGCCGCATATCTTTGAAGCATTCAGTCAGGAGGAACCATCGAATTCAAACAGATACGGCAGCACGGGACTTGGAATGCCTATTACCAAAAGTCTGGTGGAGCTGATGAACGGCAGTATCGATGTGGAGAGCAAAAAAGGCGCGGGAACTACTTTTACTGCGACCATCACGCTGGAAAGATCCGACAGGAAGAAAGAAGAGCAGGAGAAGCTCAAAGCGGAAAGAGAGCCCGTTATTCATAAAGACCGCAGGATACTTTTAGCGGAAGATGTAGATATAAATGCGGAGATCATGATCGCTGTGCTTGAGACAAAGGAAATAAAGACCGAGCATGCCGTAAACGGGAAAAAGGCAGTAGAGATGTTTGAAGAGCATGAGCCGGGATACTATGATGCGATCCTTATGGACATGCGTATGCCGGTAATGGACGGACTTGAAGCAGCAAAGGTGATCAGAGCGATGGACCGGGAAGATGCAAAAACAATCCCGATCATCGCGCTTACCGCCAATGCGTTTGATGAGGATGTCCAAAGGAGCATGCAGGCCGGACTTAATGCACATTTGTCGAAACCGGTGGAACCGGACCGCTTATTTGCTGAGCTGGACAGTTTGTGGAATATCGTATAATAAAACCACGAGGTCCGTCCCAATGGGTTCTCATTTGAAAAAGAAAAACCACGAGGTCCGTCCCAGTGGTAGATTTGTGTTTATAAAGGAGCGAACGTGAAAGAAAACGAAAAAAAGAAAAAAGAAAAGCTGTCTTTTGCAGCGACAATGAAAAACTCATGGTTTGCCTTAAAACTTGCGGCAGAAATATGCCCGAGTTTTATAGCACACACATTTATTATGTGGCTTATCGGGCAGAGTGAGTGGGTATTTTTTGACGGCATATTCATGAAGGTGATCGTTAACGCTTTGTCTGAAGGTCGGGAGTTTAGCAGCATCTTAAGATTTATCCTTATATGCGGCGCAATTTTCTGCGTTCTGGCGGTCTATACGATGTATGTGGATAATGTAGTTTATCCTTTAAAGACTAACAGGCTTTACGGTGGCATATACAAAAAGCTTTATGCCAAAGCAAAAAATGTTGAGCTTTCATGTTATGAGGATCCCGATTTTTATAACCGCTACACTATGGCAATGGATGGAGCAGAGCAAAAGATCGCATCCGTTATCAGAGGAATGATAGGCGCGATCATCGGCGCAGCGGCTTCCGTATCCGTATTTTACATGATGTATGAGATAGATCATTATGCCATGCTTTTTATCATTTCACCGCTTATAGGTAATTTCCTTTTCGGCAATCTTAAGAATAAATATGAGTATCAGAGATATAAGGAACAGGCGCCCAATGAAAAGGTGCTTAATTACGTAAGCCGTATGATGTATCTTCCCGACGGAGCCAAGGAGATCAGGCTTTCCAATGTATTCTCTCTGATGAGGAAACAGTACGGGGAAGCTACGGTAAAAAACGTAAAAGTTGCTGATAAATACGCCTTTCGAAATGCGAATATGAACTTCTGGCGCATAACCTTTACTTTTACCGTTATCTTTGAAGGCGTGCTGCTTTATGCGATCTATCGAAACCGGGTAACGGGCAGTATCTCTCTTGCGGAGCTGACCATTATGACAAGCCTGATGGTTGCCATGACCTGGATACTCATAAGGGTATTTGAAAATGTAATGGAAGTTCTGAAAAACGGCATGTTTATAAATAATCTTAAGGGATTCCTCGAGTATGAGGAGAAGATCCCGGAAGACTATGACGGGGAGATGCCGGACAGGGAATTTAAGAGCCTGGAATTTAGAGATGTTTCTTTCTCTTATAAAGATAAAGAGATCATACATAAGCTTTCGTTCAGGATCGATAAAGGGGAGACCGCGGCATTGGTGGGACATAACGGCGCCGGCAAAACAACTATCATAAAGCTTATGTTAAGACTATATGATCCTGACAGCGGCGTGATCCTCTATAACGGTAAGGATATTAAGACATATAATCTTAAAGCCTACAGAGATATCTTCGCCACTACCTTCCAGGATTTCAAACTTTTTGGAATGACGGTTAAGGAAAATGTCCTTATGGGAAGGGACTATGAAAACGAGGAAGCATCGGTAAAAAAGGCTTTAAAAAAGGCAGATGTTCTTAAGCGTATCGAAGAGCTGGATAAAGGTATCGATTCAGTGATGACAAAGGAATTTGATGAGGACGGCTGTGTACTTTCGGGCGGTGAGAGCCAGAAGCTGGCCGTTGCCAGAACCTTTATAAAAGATGCACCCATGAAGATATTTGACGAGCCTTCAAGCGCCCTGGATCCGATAGCAGAGTATGAACTTTTTAACAGTATTATCGGTGAAGGAAAAGATCACACCATGCTCTTTATCTCGCACAGGCTTTCGTCGGTAAAAAACTGCGACAAAGTCTTTATGCTTGAAAAGGGGGCTCTGATCGAGGAGGGAACCCACAAAGAACTTATGGGAAAGAACGGAAGTTATGCAGCTATGTATAAAAAACAGGCGATGAACTACCTCGCAATAGAAAATGAAGAGGAGGTGATCGCATAATGAAATACGTACCTAAGGAAGAAAGAGAAAAAACAAAGCAGTCTGTAAAGACTGTGTTTGCGAATAACTATTACATGCTTAAGCTTATCTTTAAAGCTTCACCTTCGTTTGTATTGTTTCAGGCGGCTGATGCGGTAAGAGGCCAGCTGTCTATTTTCTTCGAGCACACGGTGCTGATAGGTTATGTACTGGAATCGGCGGAATTTGGTTATCCCTTTAAACGGGTGGCGGGGATCATTCTGCTTTTGGCAGCGCTGATCACGATAGGGATGTTCTTCACTGTTTACCAAAGCGATTATGTGGCACCGCGTGAAAGACCTAAGGTTCGCGAAAAGATCAAGATGAAGCTTTACGAGAAGGCAAGGGATATGGATCTTGAGTGTTATGATGATCCTGAATTCTATAACAGTCAGGTACTTGCCATATCGCAGATCGACGATCAGATCGAAAGGGTGATCAAATTCGTTATCGACACACTGAGCGGTCTTGCGGCATTTATAACAACAGCGATATATTTTCTTTATAAGGACAAAACTGCTATTTTGTTTGCGCTGGGGGCCTTTGTGCTGTCCATGATCTTTGAGCAGCTTTATAACAAGCAGAATTATCTGGTCAGGGTTGAGAGCATACCGGCATCCAGGAAAAGAGACTATATAAAAAGGATCTATTATCTTAACGACTATGCCAAGGAGATAAGGTTAAATCCTGATGTTTCGGATATTCTTATGGAACAGTTTGAGCAGGCCAACGACGAAGTCTATGCCATTGAGAAGAAATATGCTATAAAGAAATGGTTCTTCGGATTCATGAGGCGTTATGTCTGCAACAGCTTTTTTGCGGATGTTCTGTTCATTGGCTATCTCGTATATCAGGCTGCCGTGCTCCAAAGTATCTCTTACAGTACTGTGGCGATCCTTTATGGTTCTTTCGGAAGGCTTAAGAACAGTATGAGAGTGTTCTCGGAGACTTATCCCTTTGCCTGTGAGACAAGCTTGTATGTAAGCAAGATCAGAGAGTTTTTGAATTACGAGCCTAAGATCGTTTCAAAAGAGAATCTGATACCTTCGAACAATGCTAAAGAGATCGAGCTTGATAAGGTATCTTTTGCATATGGAAAGAACAAGGATATGCTTATAAAGGATATGGACCTTCATATTAAAGCCGGCGAAAAGATCGCTCTTGTGGGTTATAACGGAGCAGGAAAAACAACACTCGTTAAGCTGCTTATGCGGCTTTATGATACAAAAGACGGAGTTATCAGGGCTGACGGCAGGGATATCAAAGAGTATGATGCAAAGAAATACCGTGATACCATTGGTACGGTATTCCAGGATTTCCAGATCTTTGCCGGCACCGTAAAAGAAAATGTATTGTTGGATGTGGCTGATGGCATCGGAGATGACGGGATCAGAAAGGCACTTTCGGAAAGCGGACTTATGGAGCGCATAGACAGGTTTGACAAGGGGCTGGATACGGAGCTTACCACGGAGTTTTCTGAGGAGGGCGTAAATCTATCCGGGGGCGAGAGCCAGAAGCTTGCTATATCGAGAGTATTCTATAAAGATGCAGGACTTATGATACTTGATGAGCCTTCCAGCGCTCTTGACCCTATAGCGGAATACCAGCTTAATCATGCAATGATCGAAGCCACAGGAGATAAAACGGTTATATTTATTTCGCACAGGCTTTCAACCACAAGGATCGCAGACAGGATCATCATGCTTGAAAAAGGAAGTATCGTAGAGCAGGGAACGCATGAAGAACTGCTTTCAAAGAATGGAAAATACGCTCAGATGTGGAAGGTTCAGGCGGGAGCCTATATTGCCGTCTGACATTTTTTGAATTGTGCGGAAAAGAAGTGAATGACATTGGGTAAAGAACTGTTATAACGATTCTTTCTATATGAACTGCCGGGAGTGTCTGGTATCATTACGGATGTAAGGCGCCGGAACATAAACATTAACAGCATAAGAAAGGATGATGAACATGAACAGAGATATATTTATAAGAAATCTTACCGGTGACAGGATCGAGATGAGTCCCAAAGGCAGATGCGCTGATGAACTTTCTGTAGAGGAATTTGAAAAGGGCTATGAAAGCTTTTTTGAAATGATCTATGAGATAGCGGAAACAGATATTTCTGCATTAAGCGGCTACGGAGAGTTTAATGAAGATAATAAAGCACCGTTTGCAACATTTGAGGAATTTGTCAGAGAGACCTTTAATGAGCAGCAGGAAGGCTACTGGCATAACTGGACACAGATGTTTGATACCACTTTTTTAAAAAAGGATTATTTTGATAAGATATATGCAAAGATCATGAAAGACCTATTGCGCAGATTGGGGGCGCGCAGGGATCATGGATTACCTGATGGATTTTGCTATCCTTGATCTGAACAAACCTTATCTGCTGGTTCCCGAAAAACTTTATGAGTATGCGAAACGGAAGAATATTGAGATAAAGAACTTTAAGGAGCGCTTCCTGTGCATGGCGTATTTTAAGGGACTTCACACACTCATGTGGCATGCATCCATCGATGATCTGG
The DNA here is from genome assembly GCA_902779395.1 of uncultured Lachnospiraceae bacterium. Taxonomy (GTDB): domain Bacteria; phylum Bacillota; class Clostridia; order Lachnospirales; family Lachnospiraceae; genus NK4A136. The sequence continues at coordinate 25,067 of CACZBK010000036.1, forward strand.
TATCCTGTGAATCCATCACAAGATCTATAAATGAACTGGAAGAGCGCATGAACAGACTGGCGGATTAAAAATGCAATACGAAAACGCAAAGGATATTCTCCCTGCCAGTCTTTTGGAAGAAGTGCAGAAGTATGCTGAAGGAAAAGTGATATATATACCGAAGCACGGTAAAACAAAAGGCTGGGGAGAAGCATCCGGTTACCGGGAAAAACTGAATAAAAGAAATGCGCTGATCTGCAGCAGGTATGCTTCCGGTGCATCGATCATGGAACTGGCGGAAGAGTATTATCTTTCGCCTGAATCCGTCAAAAAGATCGTTTATGGCAAAAAGAAGGTACTTCCCGAATACTCGCCCACGGTATACTCAGCAAGGCAGTATTCCGATGCGGGGATCGGTGAAGAATGGGTCAGGTTATATCTGGATAAGAATTCTCTGGACATGCCGGATAATTCGGAGTTTTTTCTGTCGGAACTGGTAAAGATCCCGCTGCGGCTGATCGATGATGATAATGGCCCGGCGGCTGAAGCGGAAATGACAGCTTTTTGTGATGCCCCCTTGATCCTTAAATTCGAAGATTACAGGTTCTCTGTCTTATACGGCAGGGAGCAGCTTGTTATGCTGCGTGCGGAAAGGAAGAATGCTCATCAGGCCTTCATTTTTGTCAGAAATGAAGAATACGATCACTATCTGAACAATTTCGGAAAGCAATTCATCAAATCATATTCCTAAGAATAAGCTGATCAATGTAAGAACGGTAAGTATAGAACAAAACCACGAGGTCCGTCCAAGTGCCCCGTGGTTTTTGTGTAAGAATTCTGTAAGAATTATTAAGATTTGTGTAAAGATGTTATTTATGACAGATGGTATAGTGGGAGCGTAAAGAAGTATCAGGGAGGGCAGAAGGAATATGAATACTGTATTGAGAACCGAAAAACTCTGTAAGTCGTTTTCGAATGCGGGACTGCAGCAGCATGTTATAAAGAATCTGGATCTGGAGATCTTTGAAGGCGATTTTACGGTTATCATGGGGGCGTCCGGCTCAGGCAAGAGCACATTGCTCTATGCACTTTCGGGTATGGATAAGCCGACGTTTGGCAAAGTGTATTTCGGAGAGGAGGAGATATCTTCGTACGATAATGACAGACTGGCTGTATTTCGAAGAAACCATTGCGGTTTTGTGTTCCAGAGCATCTACCTTCTCGATAACATGGATGTATTTGATAACATCATGACAGGAGCCCTGGCAGCGCGGAAGAATTCGCCGGAGCTTGTGGAACACATAAAAACCCTTCTTAACCAGGTAGGGATATCCGAAGATATGTGGAAAAAATACCCGAACCAGTTATCGGGCGGTGAATGCCAGAGAGTAGGCATAGTAAGGGCGGTGATCAACGAGCCGAAGCTCCTCTTTGCGGACGAGCCTACAGGCGCCCTTAATTCATCTTCGGGACAGGATGTACTGGATGTATTTACAGAGCTTCATAAAAGCGGACAGAGTATAGTGATGGTAACGCACGACATAAAGACGGCGCTGCGCGGATCAAGGGTGATCTATCTCAGGGATGGCGGCATAGTCGGAGAGCACAGGATGCCGGATTATGGAACTGAAGAAAATAAGCAGCGCAGGGGATCATTACAGGATTTCTTAAACGAGATGGGATGGTAGGTTATGAAAAAGATCTTAAGATTATCATTTGCAAATATAAAAAAGCATAAAAAAGAGTCGGTCCTTTTTTTGATCCTTATCACGCTGGGAATGGTGCTGCTTTCTGCAGCGGTATCAGCGGTAACGGGGATCGGAAAGATCACACCCCGGATGGTGGAGGAAAGCGGATGCTATAAAAATCTTGTATCTATCAGGCAGGCTCATTACTCAGACCGCTATCTTGAATTTCTTGAGGATAATCCGGATGTAGAAAGTTTTGATCATACCAGTTTCGTTTCGGATATGATCAAAGTAAGGACTAAGGATGAGGGCGACATTCTGGCAGATATCAGCTTTGTTCCGCTTAGCGGTGAATGCAGGATGGAAAGCTTTGAGCCTGATCCTGAGTTTAGGACTGCGGCTCATCCTATAGTGCTTGCATCCGCCAACAGAGATAAATTTGAGCTTTCCGAAGGAGATGATTTCACGATCATCTGGGATAATAAAGAATTCACATTCACTGTTACAGGATTTTACGAAACGGGGATCTGGAATTATGGGACCAAAGCGGTGATAAACGAGGTCGATTTTGCCTATCTGGAAAATGTTATGGATGACCGCTTTGAGATGATAGGCATAAATACCGCTGCCGGAGCTGATGAGCAAAGTGTGCTTTCCGGTTTTAAAGCCTTCGCGGAAGAAGCTTCAATAAACGATCTCTCAGGTTCATGGTATTCGTCTGCTTATGAAGAAACGATTGCAAACAATAATATAAATATGTCGATACTTAGCATCATTACAATGATAATGTCGGCAGTGATAGTGATCGCTATCATGATAATGATCAGATTCCGCATTGTTAGCGATATTCAGGAACAGATCGTATCGATCGGTGTATTGGAAGCGATAGGATACACATCGGGACAGATCGCTGCTTCATACATTGCGGAGTATGTACTGATCGCTCTTGCCGGCGCATTGATCGGAGCGGCTCCTGCAATGATAATGGCAAAAGGACTACTTAAGAATGCAGCTTCAAGTGTATACTATGGCGGACCGCTTACGGTTCCGGCTGCTCCGGTATTCATCTGTACAATGGCGGTAATTGCCTTTGTCGGGATCACGGCGTTAAGCAGAGCATGCACGGTCAAAAAGTATCCTCCTGTAATGGCTTTCAGGAAGGGGATCGAAACACACAGTTTCAAAAAGAACATCCTGCCGCTGGCTAAGACAAAAGGCAATGTTCATATCCGCCTTGCCATAAAAGCGCTTTTCCAAAATGCAGGAAATCATCTGGGATTAACGGTATGTATAATGGCCTGTACGGTATTAGCGCTGACAGGCTTTATACTGGGGACTTTCTTTGCAAGTCCGGAAAGGATCCTGAGCTCAGTATGCGGACATGAACTCTGTGATATAAGGATAGAAGCGCTCGGGGATATCGAGCCGGAGGCTTTTGCGGCAGAGCTTAAGGGAATGCCCGGAGTAAGGCAGGTCCTGACGCCTGCAGTGGGAATCGGAGTGAAAGCAGTAAACGGTAATGACGGGATGGATAAGGATATCCCGCTTATTGCGGAGGTCTATGAAGATTATTCTGAGACTTCAACGATAATACTTACTAAAGGAAGATTTCCGGAACACGAAAACGAGCTGTGTGTAACAGTCCAGTCGCTTAAGATGATCATCGGCGCCCAAATGGGTGATACCATTACTCTTGAGTACGGAAAAGTAAAGAAAGACTATGTCATAACAGGTATAGTCAATTCTGTGGTCAATCCCAATACGGTCTACATCACAAAAGAAGGATTTAAGCGTATGAATCCTGCATATACGCCGCCGGCTTTCGATATTTATCTGAATGAAGGCACAGACAGTAAGGAATTTGCTGAGCTGCTGAGAGAACGTTACGGAAAAGAGATAGCAGATTATAAGGATGATGAGATAACGGGAGATACTCTTGAAGAAAAGATCAGGGCTGCTGCAGATAAAAAGATGGCTGAGGCCATGACGAAACAGGGAGTCAGCTATATGGAGTATGCCATCAGTGTGGGTGATAAGATCATTACGGGCAGCACTTCACTTATGAAGATCAAAACCCTGACATTTGAAAGAGAGGATATCGAAGAAGTGGCTGATATGCTCCTTGTATCTTTTGCAGGAATTGCAGTTATCATGATGGCTGTATCAGCGATAGTCGTAAGCCTGATCCTGTCGATCCTGATGGCTTCTACGATCAGGAGACAGTATAAAGAACTGGGGATAATGAAAGGTTTGGGTTATACATCAAGGGAACTTAAGTTTCAGCTGGCGTTTCGCATAGTACCGGTAGCGGTATTGGCAGTTATCCTTGGAACTGTGCTTTCAATCCTGCTTATAGGAGTTGTCAACGCATTTGTTTGCAAAGTAATAGTTTCGGCTTCTTCCATAGCATTGATGGATATTGTCGTACTTATATACTGCTTTATCTGCGCATACATCAGCGCAAGAAGGATAAAAAAGATATCGGTATATGAACTGATCTCTGAATAAGCTGTTTTGTAATATTAAGCAAAGATACCGGAGGAGAAGATGAAAAAGAAGATAAAAAAGATCTATGCAGGAATAATGATCGGGCTGGCATTAACCGCCTCAGCCGGGGCTTTGGCAGTGAAAGCCGAAGAACCGTCTGATAACAGCAAAGATGCAGAAAAGCATTCGGATTCATGTACTGCTGTTTTAAATATTGCCTCTGTAAGCAAGATGTATGTCACCACAGCGGTAATGCAGCTGGTGGACAGCGGAAAGGTTGAACTTGACAGACCGGTTGCAGATTACATTACGGATTTTAGAATGGCGGACGAACGATACAAGGATATCACGGTACGCATGCTGATGAACCATACTTCGGGACTGATGGGATCGACCTATGCCGGGGCTCTTCTCTTTGATGAAATAAGCATGGATTACCATGATACGTTTTTACAGAAGCTGAAAAGGCAGCTGTTGAAAGCAGATCCGGGCGAGTTCAATTGCTACTGCAACGACGGCTTTACTCTGCTCGAGATACTTGTGGAGCGTGTAAGCGGATCGAGCTTTACGGAATATCTGAAAGAAAACATAAGCATGCCGCTGAGTCTGGAACATACGGGAACTCTGTGGGACGTGGACCCCAACGGGCAGGTTCCCGTATATATAAATGGCAATGTAAAGCTGGCTAATGCAGTTCCGCAGCTGATAGGCGCAGGAGGCATTTTGTCTGATGCAGAGGATGTATGCAGGTTTGGGACAGCGTTTTTTACAGGAGATAATACCTTGCTGTCCGAAGATGCCAAGCTCGAAATGGCAGAGAACAACAGTGTGGACGGCTGTCTGCCGGCCTTTGGTCTGGGCTGGGATAACGTGGAAAAGGAAGAATATGAAAAAGCCGGCGTAAAGCTGCTTTCAAAGGGCGGGGATGCCCTGCATCATTCAAATCTGCTGATAGCGCCGGATGAGAAGATCAGCGTGGCGGTGCTTTCTTCCGGCGGATCCAGTACCAATTGTGAGGAGATATGTTTAGAGCTTATGGATGTGGCGCTCTCAGAACAGGGGATCGACATAGTGCATCCGGAAAAAGAAAAGCCTGAACTTATCATGGTGCCGGATGAGTACATGAAATATGAAGGTTTGTATGCAAATACGGAAAAGACCATGTATATAAGCTTTCCGGATAAACGCTACATGCAGGTACGTTCCGTTACTTCCGAAAATGAGTTTGTACTGCAGTATATGTATACCGCAGACGGCACATTCGTGGAGATGAGCGGAGATGTAAGCTCCGGAAATGCCATTCCGGCTCAGCCGCTGCAGGCATATATGTTTGAAGAAAAGAACGGGCAGGTATATCTTTCACATCCTGAAATGGGCTACATGCTGGTAAAGGTAAAGGAAAAAAAGGTGGAGGAAAGCGTGCAGAAGGCATGGAATGAGCGTAACGGCTTATACTACTATCTGGTGAGCGGTTCGTATTCAGATACCGCCTATACCGACAACAACCGGATGAAATTGTGTACGAGCGATCGGGCTCCGGGCATGGTAAATGGATACCGGATGCAGGATGAAGACCATGCAGGATATGATCAGATCATGCCCGGCAGCGCCTCAAGGGATATCAGTGATCTGCGCATGGAGAGGATAGACGGGAAAGAATATGCCTGTTTTGATGATCTGGGATTCAGAATGATATCGGAAAAAGATATTCCCGTATTCACGGATAAAGTGACGACGGTAGAGCTTATATCCGGTGAAGCAAGCTGGTTTAAGATAGATGGGGCAAAGGATGTAACACTAAGGCTTGACATACCGGAAAATGCATCGGTGTATGTATATGATAAATATATGAATATAAAGTATTCTTCTTATATGACCGGATATGGAAACAGGGTTCCTCTGCCGGAGTACGGGATGATCGTCTTTGCCGGCAAGACGGGTCAGAGCGTTGCAGTAAGCACGACAAAGTAAATATATATGGTTAAAAGGCCGCAGAAATGGTATAATATCTGTGGCTTTTTTGATGCACAGGAGGACAGCATGGACGTAAAATGCCTGATCGTAGATGATGATATTACGATCGCTGAAAATACAGCAGAATACTTTAATATTTTTGACATATCCACCGCATTCGTCACAAGCTATGATGATGCAGTCAGGTTCCTGGAGGAAAACGAAACCTCTCTGGTGCTTCTGGATATCAATCTGGGTGAGAGGTCGGGCTTTGAACTGTGTAAGAAGATCCGCCGGGAATTTGATATGCCGATCCTGTTCATCAGCGCGAGAAAGAGTGATGATGATATCCTTACTGCTTTAAATATCGGCGGCGATGATTATATAAGCAAGCCTTTTACCATGAGCATTCTTCTTGCAAAGGTTAAGGCGGTCCTTCAGCGATATGAAAAAGCCGTGAGCATGGCAAAGGCTGCGGAGAATACGCCGGTACAGGCTGATAATACCTCCGTCAGATCAGAGGCTGCAATATATATAGCCGAGAATATATTTCTTGATACTTCTACACACAAGCTGGTAAAGAACGGCGAAGAGACAGAACTCAAAGTCAGGGAGTATAACATGCTCCTCTACATCCTGAAAAACAGGGGAAGAGTCGTTACAAAAGATGAACTGCTTAAATGTGCCTGGGAGGATGAATTTATCGGAGAAGGCACACTGCCGGTTCATGCCAGGCGTATACGCATGAAGCTTGAAGACGACCCGGACGATCCGAAGATACTCAAGACTATCTGGGGCGTTGGATATATTATTGAATGATGAAGGGCATTCGAAAGTTCTTTTTGTATTTCACTATATTGCTTGTTATTTCAGTCGCGCTTCTTTTTTTGGCTGCGGGATCGTTTCATCATGCCACAGTAGACGGTATAAAACTTAATGATATAGTTCAGACCGCAAAGGAAAACTGGGACGATCTGAGCATTCTGGATAAAAAAGCCTTTGATACAGATCTGATGATCCTTGACAGCAATGATCAAAGGCTGTATGTAAAGCCGGAGAAGACATTCGCGGATGTGAACGGAGTGCTGGATGCCATTAAAGCGGGCATGATCACAGCGCCTGTAAATGAAGGCAGTCTGTATATGGGGACGGTGGTCGTACCGGATCCGGCGATGGCGGCTTACCGCAATACAGTACGTGATATCGCTGTGCTCACGGCGCTTATCATAGCGCTGCAGCTGATATCGTATCTTGTTTTTCTGCATTTTATTAATCGAAGCATAGCTGCGCCTTTTAAACGCATGAAGGAATTTGCAGCGCTTGTGGCGCAGGGAAGACTGGATGAGCCGCTGGTGATGGACAGGAATAATATCTTCGGGGCTTTCACGGAATCCTTTGATATCATGCGGGAGGAGCTCAAAGCATCAAAGCAGCGGGAAACGGAGCTTAAGATGAAGGAGAAAGAGCTGATAGCATCTTTAAGCCATGATCTTAAAACTCCGGTTACCGGGATAAGGGCTATCTGCGGCGTACTGTCGGTAAAGCTTCAGGATGAGTATCTGAAGGCAAAGGTAGATAATATCGAGCAGAAAACGCTGGAAATAAGCACACTTTTAAATGACCTTCTTTCTTCGACCCTGGATGATCTGGGGGAGATGAATGTAAGCACTACGGAAGAAACATCTGATATCCTGAAGACTATAGTAGATGAACATGACGTTCATAACAGGGTAAGAGCAGAGCTTATACCGGAATGCATTCTGAGGATGGATAAAAACCGCATGTCTCAGATCATTGGAAACATCATCAGCAATTCATATAAATATGCGGATACGGATATCGAAATAAGCTACGCCTTCAGCGGGGATTTTCTTGAGATGAGGATAAGGGATCACGGAGAAGGCGTAGATCCGGAAGAGATAGGCTTCCTTACAAATAAGTATTACCGCGGCAAGAAAAACAGCCCCGGTAAAGAAGGCAGCGGATTAGGGCTTTATATATCTGCCGAGCTTATGAAGAAAATGAACGGCCAGCTTATATGTATAAGTGATGGTAACGGGTTTGAAATAAGGCTTATGATACCTCTGGCGTAAGTGTTAAAAACTGTAATTCCGGAAAAGGAGAAAAATAGTGAGTATATTAAACGTTGAACATTTAACACATGGTTTCGGAGACAGGGCGATCTTCGAAGATGTTTCTTTCCGCCTGCTTGCCGGGGAGCATATAGGCCTTGTCGGAGCTAACGGAGAAGGCAAATCTACATTTATGAACATGATCACGGGCAGGCTGATACCGGATGAGGGCACCATAGAGTGGGCTAAAAATGTTAAAGCTGGCTATCTGGATCAGCATGCTGTACTTAAAGAAGGTATGACTATACGGGGAGTGCTCGCAAGTGCGTTTGAACCGCTTTATGATATGGAAGCGCGGATGAATGAACTGTATGAGAAAATGGGCGATGCTACGGATGAGGAAATGGCGGAATACATGGAAGAGACCGGGACTATACAGGATCTCCTGACGAACCATGATTTCTATATGATAGATGCAAAAGTGGAAGAGGTAGCCAGAGCACTGGGGTTGCTGGATCTGGGGCTTGACCGTGATGTGACGGAACTCTCGGGAGGACAGCGTACAAAGATACTGCTGGGTAAGCTTTTGCTGGAGAAGCCGGATATACTGCTTTTGGATGAGCCGACAAACTATCTTGATTCAGAGCATATTGAGTGGCTGAAAAAATATCTGCAGGACTATGAAAATGCATTTATACTCATTTCTCATGATATAGCTTTTTTAAACAGTGTGATCAATATCGTATATCATATGGACGGAAATACCCATAGTCTGGAACGTTATGTAGGTGATTATCATAAATTCATTGAAGTGTATGAGGTAAAGAAAGCTCAGCGGGAAGCTGCATATAATAAACAGCAGCAGGAGATAGCTGAGCTTAAGGATTTTGTGGCACGTAATAAAGCCAGGGTTGCTACCAGGAATATGGCTATGTCCAGGCAGAAGAAACTGGATAATATGGATGTTATTGAAAAGATTCAGGAAAAGCCCAAACCGGAATTCAATTTTAAAACGGCACGGACTCCGGGAAAGATACTGTTTGAAACGAAAGATCTGGTGATAGGTTATAATGAACCTTTATCATCACCTCTTAATGTGAGCATGGAACGTGGATCGCGTATCGTACTGACCGGATCCAACGGTATAGGCAAGACTACCCTGTTAAAGAGCATCCTTGGGCTGATCCCTGCACTTAAGGGGAAAGTGGAACTGGGAGAGAATCTTGAGATAGGATATTTTGAACAGGAGATGCCTGCTGATATCGAAACCACCTGCCTTCAGGAGATATGGAATGAATTTCCGGGATTTACCCAGTATGAGGCCCGTTCTGCACTTGCAAAGTGCGGACTGACTACCAAACATATCGAGAGCAAGTGTAAGGTACTGTCGGGTGGTGAGCAGGCTAAAGTGCGCCTTTGCAAACTGATAAACAGAGAATCTAATCTGCTGGTGCTCGATGAGCCGACAAACCACCTGGATGTGGATGCAAAAAGCGAACTGCTCAGGGCTTTAAAAGAATATAAAGGAAGTATCCTTATGGTTTGTCATGAACCGGATTTTTATACTGATCTGGCAACACAGGTCTGGGATTGTACTAAATGGACAACAAAACTCTGAAAATACAACAGCTGTCATCGGACAAAAAATGTGATATAATAACAAACGATATGTAGTCTGTATAATTGCATTGTACAGGGGATGTATATGAGCGTTGTATCGTTGATTCTGAGTAATTACATCATGGTAGCGGAAATGTTGGGATTATGGGTGATGCTGGATTCCAATGTTCACCTGAAGAAGCGGACAATAACAGCGACGCGTATAGTTATCATACTGATATTAACGGAGGCCCTTTGCTGGGGCGTCGAACGATGGCTCCGGGAGATCGGTTATCTGACATGGACCAGGATCGTTCTGACTCCGACGATCTACCTTCTTCATCCTGTTATCATGCTTGGGATCATGGATATGGCGGAGTTTGTTAAAAAGCGCAGGCTGCTGCTGTATCTACCTGTTCTGATCAGTGCACCTTTGCTGTATACGTCTCAGTGGACGCATTTGTTCTATTGGTTTGATGATAAAAATCTGTATATTGCAGCTGACAATCCGCTGCGCTACTATCCTTATTTCCTGTTTTTATTTTATGTGATCCTTTTTGTGGGGGCATTTACTTATCGATATGCCCGCTATGGAAGAGCTGAGAGAAAAGGTATTCTGATCAGTATCATAGCTGCATCTATCGGTGTTGTCTTCCATATAGTTTTTGAGATCGATGCGGATTACAGTACGCTTTTTGCTTCGCTTTTACTTATCTATTATCTGTCGCTTTATGTGCTGACGGCAAAGGAAGATACGCTTACCCGGCTTTTGAACCGTCAATGTTATTATGCAGATACAGAGCGGCTTAAGGATCAGGTTACAGCGGCTGTATCCGTTGATATGAATGATCTGAAAAAGATCAATGACAGTCAGGGACATGATGCAGGAGATAAGGCACTTAAGGCCGTAGCAGCGTGTCTTGCCAGAAATAAACTCAGGAATAAGAAGATTTACCGCATAGGCGGTGATGAATTCGCTATCTTTTATCTGAATAAGACTGAAGAAGAGGTAAAGAAAGACATCGAACTGATGCAAAAGGAATTATCAGAGACGCCTTATGTCTGCGCCTTTGGATATGAGATGGTGAAAAATAAGGATATTGATGCCGCTATGACCAGGGCCGACCGGGAGATGTATGCTAATAAAGCCAGATTGAAGAATGATAAGGAGCGCAGGCTTGCTGCGCACAAAGAGGCCACGATACGCGTTATGCATGAGGCACTTGGTTCAGGTATGTGGGGAATGGAGTTTGACGAGAGCGGGAAAATAATCTCCGTAGAATGGAGTCCTGAATTTAGAAAGATGCTCGGATACACGGATGAAAATGATTTCCCTAATAAGCTGGAATCCTGGGCGGATCTTTTGCATCCGGATGATAAAGCACTGGTTTTAAAGGAATTCAATGATACGATTGCCGATTTCAGCGGCCGGAAGAATTATGACGTGGAGTACCGGCTGAAAGTTAAAAGCGGGGAATGGAGATGGTTTCATGCTATCGGAAGACTTCTGCGACATGAGGACGGAACTCCTTTTTCGTATATCGGAATGTTTGTGGATATTACCGATCAGAAGGTATAAGAGGAAGAAGGTTTTTCCGGCATCATCATTTGCCGTACATGGAAGGTGATATATGATAATAGCTTTTGAATGCGTGGGTGAAGTGCTCCGGGGAAGAGTAGCCAAGCTCGTAAGCAACTGAGGCGATGCTTTTGCCGGTATCCTGCAGCAGAATGCAGGCGGCAGACATGCGGGCCTCTTTTTTCTTTTGCAGAAAAGTTTTGCTGTAATGCTGCTGCAACAGACGCTCTGTCTGGCGGCGGCTGAGGTTTAAAAGCTTTGCAAGGCTGTCGAGGGTAATGTCACGGTAATTATACAAAAAGGCCTCTTCGATTATAAGATAGGTCTGGTCATCAGGTGAGTGTACAGGCGGGATATTTTCGCTTATGGCACCGTCTGCCGTAGTCATATAGAGTCTTGATACCATAACGATCAGTTCTTCAAGAAGAGCCGAAAGCATTAGCCGGTGTCCGTCCGGGTTCTGTTCGAGTTCGTTTATAAGTTTTTTCATCAGATCGTAAAATTCAATACCTGCTGTACCGTAATAGAAAGACTGTTGAAGAAAACGCTGCAAAAGTCTGCTTTTTGTACCGTTACGCGGAAGCTTTACTTTCAGGTAAACACCGTATTCGCGCATCGGGTCATCCGGGTCGGGGATCTGTTCGTGCATGACCTGTGGACCGGTCATAAAGAAAGTGCCCGGAGTAATTTTATATGCCGTGTCATCAGCAATAAGCATCCCGCATCCATATGAGATGTAATGTAGTTCATAACTGTTGCGACTGTGGCTGTGCTTGGGGATAGGTACGTTCATCTGCTCGTTGCTTATGCTCAGGACATTGAAGGCCACGTCATCCATTGTGAAGCTCAGGCTCAGGTTACGATATTTCATAAAAACGACCTTTCCGGATCATACTTGTAAATAAGTAACTAAATTATAGTATATGTTATCTTTTGACAGGCTTAACTGTCAAGAGGCACCTGCGAAAATGCGACATATAATGTCAAAAATCGGCACGTACTCCACTGTGATTAATTGAGTTTGAAGAGTAAAATGCAGAATAGAGGTACGGATATTAAACATTAATACATATTTTTATGTCGGAAAAGAGGTACAGGTGAATGATAGTTAAGGGAACGTATTTTCAGAATGATCCCGATAATCCGTTGGTATACGGTGATGTGGAGATCGAAAATGTCAGGCGCAGGAGACTGCGCGGGGAAGAGGAAAAAGAGGGAGTGCTCTGCGAACCGGTAATGGTCGGATTCTGCGGCACGGATAATGAACTGATGAACATGGGAAGCAAGGGGCTTTTAGGACCCAAATTCCCGAAAGGGCGTAAGCGTCTTATAAACGGACATGAGGGTATCGTCTGGGTCCCTTCGGAAAAACGCTTTGCCATCGTGCTTATCCGTGGCGGTGACAGCTGGGATCCTACGCGCTATACCGAAGATGAAACGTATTTTGAATATGGCTGTGACGGTGCAGACGGCTTATTCTGTGACAAACAGTATTTTAATCCGGATATGCTTCTGCGTATACCCGACGGTTATGTAAAAGACGGAAAGCTTGATCTTTCATTTGCAAAAAAAATGGTATTTCCGGATCCTTTTGCGTGCATGCTTTTCCAGCTTGAGAGGATGGAGGATCTGGGAAGTGCACATAATTTCCGCAGGACCATGAAAAGGCTGGGCTGTTCAGAGCAGGAGGCGCGCGATGCTGCAAAGGAAGAGATCTTTGAGCGCACCGTTATCTTCGGGCTTGGGACAACGGGCATGTTCATCGGTGATCTGATACTTAAGGCCCACAAAAACGCAAATGTTCTTTTCGTGGCCAGGAGCAGTGCGGATTCACCCAAGGTAAGCTTTGCCCTGCGACAGACAAATGCGCAGTATCTTCAGAATACTTTTGATAATGAAGAAGATCTTGCAAAAGCTATCGTGCAGCGTATGGGCGGACGCGCAACACTGTTTATAGGTGTCAGCGGAAGCAATTCAGAGCACAGGATAGCATTTGAGCAAAAGGTGCTGGGCTGCAACGGTATCTACAACAGCTTTTCATTGGGGCCCAATATCTCATTTGATACGATGCCTTTCGGCTTTGAGAATCATCTGATATTCGGATCGATAAATTTCAGGCAGGATCATATGGAGAAGGCTATAGAGCTTCTTGCAAAGAGCAGCTATGATGAGATAGTTGAATTGATAGACCGTGACGAATTCACAAAAGATCCCATAGGAGCTTATAAAAACCGTATATATTCCAAAGGCGCACCGATGAAAACAGCTGTGGTATGGAATCCGGAGTATGTGGATATGCAGTCCGCAAGAACCTGACGGATAGGTTTTAACAGAAAATTCACGGAGTTGTACAGATCAAGAAGAACGGAGAGATAAAAATATGAAAACAGTAATGATCGATGAACCTTTTAAAATACATGTGGGCGAAACAGATATGCCCAAGCCCGGGGAAGGAGAGGCGCTTCTTAAGGTAATGTACGGCGGGATATGCGGCGCTGATGTGGCCAGTTACATAGGCAATCAGCCTTTTACCACTTATCCCAGGATCCCGGGACATGAGTTCAGTGCACAGATCGTATCTGTGCCCGAAAACGACAGAGGCCTTAAAGCGGGAGATATAGTGACAGCCAATCCATATTTTAATTGCGGGGAGTGCTATTCCTGCCGGAGAGGATTTGTCAATTGCTGCACAGACAACCAGACTATGGGTGTGCAGAGGGACGGAGCGTTTCGTGAATATATAGTGATGCCGCTTGAGAGGATATATGACGGTAAAGGACTTTCGGCAAAAGAACTTGCACTGGTTGAGCCGTTTACCATAAGTTATCATGCTCTTCACCGTGCGAAGGTTAAACCGGGTGATAATGTGCTGGTAGTCGGTGCCGGCCCGATCGGACTGTTCGCGCTGATCGCGGCTAAAGCGCAGGGGGCTAAAGTGTATTCGGCTGATATCCTGCCCGGAAGACTTGAAAAGGCACTTCACTTTGGTGCCGATGGCGTGATAAACTCGAAGGAGAAAGATATACGCGAAGAGGCTATGCGCATTACCGGAGGCAACGGCTTTGATGTATGCGTAGAAGCCTGCGGACAGTCGGTGACATTTTTATCATGTATAGACTGTGCGGCATTCGCAGCCAATATAATCCTGATCGGAAACGGTAAGAAGGAGACAACATTTCTTCATTCTGTCCTGCTTAAGAAGGAGCTCAATGTATTCGGAAGCCGCAATTCCTATCCTCAGGATTTCCGTGCGGTGATAGATCTTATCGCATCCGGAAAGGTCAATGTACTGGATATGGTAAGCGATATATATCCGATAGAGCGTGCGGATGAGGCGTTTAAGGCTCTGGCAGACAATGACGGCAGTCTGGCTAAAGTACTTATCAATATCGGTGATAAATAAAAAGTAAAACGGCAGATCCTGCCGCACATCTGCGGAGGATACAAACAAAAAAGGGCGGTGAATGATATGGCAATAACGGAATACAAAGAGAGGATCATACAGTTCGGAGAAGGCGGTTTCCTTCGCAGTTTCGTGGATGTTTTTATACATAAGATGAACGAGCAGGGCATCTACGACGGGAAAGCCGTTGTGGTACAGCCTATCGCAAAGGGACTGATACCGGTGATAAATGAGCAGAATGGTGTATATCACCAGTTCCTGCGCGGTATAGATGAAGGCAGGGTTATAGATGAGTGTATTGAAGTACATTCCATATCACGCGGTGTGGATCCCTATACCGATTATGATGAATACTTAAAACTGGCCCGGGATCCCGATATGCAGATCATTATATCGAATACTACAGAGGCAGGTATCGAGTATCTTGGAACGGAGAAGATCACGGATGCTCCGCCAAAGTCCTTCCCTGCAAAACTCACGGCTCTTTTGTATGAACGTTATAAGGCCGGGCTGGGTGGCTTTGCCATACTTTCGTGTGAGCTGATAGACAATAACGGAAAAGAGCTTTTAGCGTGCGTGCTTAAGTATGCAAAACTCTGGGAGCTGCCGGAAGGATTCAGCAAGTGGGTAGAGACGGAAAATGACTTCTGCAATACGCTGGTGGACCGCATCTGTACGGGATATCCAAAGGATGAAGTCGAGTCACTTACAGAGCGTCTCGGATGCAGTGATAAACTGATGAATACTGCCGAGATCTTTCATTTGTGGGTTATCGAGGGAAATCATGAGGATATCTTCCCACTTAAGAAAGCAGGCATAAATGTCATCTGGACCGATGATGTCAAGCCGTATAAAAAAAGAAAGGTACGCATCTTAAACGGCGGGCATACATCGATGGTGCTGGCAGCACGGCTGTACGGACTCTCCACCGTTAAAGAATGTCTGGATGATCCGCTGGTAAGCCGTTTTTTGAACAAGGCGGTCTTTGAAGAGATCATTCCCACGCTGGGACATGAAGAGGAAGATATTCCTTTCGGAAATGCGGTTTTGGAGCGTTTTGCAAATCCTTTTGTAAAGCATCAGCTCCTTAGCATAGCGCTTAACTCCGTAAGCAAGTTTAAAGCGAGAGTACTGCCTACAATACTTGAGTACTATGAGCAGAGAGGAAAACTGCCTGAGTGTCTTACTTTTTCTCTTTCCGCACTCATTGCATTTTACCGTACCGATGAGAGTAATGACGGCGAGGAGATAATGGCATATATGAAGAGTGCAACGGTGCGTGAGATACTTGCAAAGCAGGAATACTGGGGACAGGATCTTACGTTTATGGCAGATAAGGTTGAGCATTATTACGATATCATGCAGGGTAAGGGAATGGCTGCAGCCTTTGAAGAGGTATTGGCATGAGTTTATTAAAGATACATCCTTCTGATAATGTGGGGGTGGATACAAATACCGGGCATAAGAGCGCTTTAAGTGACATCCGTAAAGGTGAGGATATCATTAAATACGGCTTCCCTATAGGACATGCTACGGCTGATATTCAAAAAGGAGAACATGTACACACACATAATATGGCCACAAATCTTAGCGGCAAGCTTGATTATAAGTACGAACCGGATGCAGTTCTGCAAATAGACGGAGCCGGTGCAGAATTACAGGGACGTACTGTCATGGCGTATGAGAGGGCGGATGGAAATATCGGTATCCGCAATGATATATGGATCATCAATACTGTTGGCTGTGTGAACAAGACAGCTGAAGAGCTTTCCCGGCGCAGCGGTGCATTCTGCTTTACCCATCCTTACGGCTGCTCGCAGCTTGGCGGGGATCATGAGACTACACAGAAGATATTGCGGGGACTGGTAAGGCATCCCAATGCCGGAGGAGTTCTGGTACTGGGGCTGGGATGTGAGAATAATAATATTGATGAATTTAAGAAAGTCCTTGGAACTGTTGACGAAGATCGGGTAAAGTTTCTGAATGCCCAGTCTTTTGAGGATGAGATAGAAGAGGGGATAAGGCTGATCACGGAGCTTAAACAAACAGCTTCCGCCGATAAGAGGGTGAGAGTACCCGTATCAAGACTGAGAGTGGGTTTAAAGTGCGGAGGCTCCGACGGCTTTTCGGGAATAACTGCCAATCCTTTGATCGGCATGTTCTCCGACTGGCTGTGCGAACAGGGCGGGAGCACTGTCCTGACGGAAGTGCCGGAGATGTTCGGCGCAGAGCAGATACTTATGAACCGCTGCACAGACGCTGCGGTGTTTGATAAGACCGTAAAGCTTATCAATGACTTTAAGGATTATTACACCAGACACGATCAGGTCATCTATGAGAATCCTTCACCGGGCAACAAGGCCGGAGGGATCACTACGCTTGAGGAGAAGTCACTTGGATGTACGCAAAAGGGCGGGACTTCGCCGGTGGTCGATGTGCTGACATACGGGGATACGGTCAGAAAGAACGGCTTAAACCTTTTAAACGGGCCCGGTAATGATATGGTGGCAGTGACAAATCTGACAGCTGCAGGATGTCATATGATACTGTTTTCGACCGGACGGGGTACACCGCTGGGTGCACCGGTACCTACTGTTAAGGTTGGGACTAACTGCGATATCAGCAAAAGAAAGGCAAACTGGATAGATTTTGATGCGGGGCCGATGATAGATGGCATGGATCTGCGAAAAGATTTTATTGAGTACTGCCTTGAGGTGGCGGAAGGAAAGGAAACCGAAAATGAGCGTAACGCATACCGCGAGATCGCGATCTTTAAGGATGGAGTAACATTATGAGTGAGAGGATCATCATCGATGCACATGTTCATCTGTGGGAGAAGCAAAACGGGCGTGCCGGCGGGAAGCCTGTATATGGCGTGGGAAACGGTATAGCGGATTTTGCGGGTGTGCGCAGGCAGATGATGCCGCCGTATATGGAGGACAACAGGAATACTCCGGAGCGGCTTATCGCAAACATGGATTACGCGCGGGTTAATATGTGTGTGGTGACACAGGAGTATATTGACGGAAATCAGGATGGATATCTTCTTCAGGTACGCAAAAGCTATCCCGACAGATTCCGTATCTGTTCACTTTATGAAGAGCGTGATGATTTCGCCATAGATGGATTTGACGGTGTAAAGATCTGTGCAGGGAGGCTTGAGGACAGTGATCTTAAGAAGCTTCTTCCCGTGTTTAAACGTATAGAGGCATCAGGTAAATTTGTCGGACTTGATCTGGCAGACGGAGATGCACAGACGGATGATATGCAGTATATCATAGATGCCTGTCCCGATCTGCGCGTTACTATAGGGCACTTCGGAATGGTAACAACCAGGGGATGGCAGAAACAGATAGCTCTTGCATGTAATAAAAATGTATATATTGAAAGCGGCGGACTTACCTGGCTGTTTCATCATGAATTCTATCCATATCCTTCTGCGATCGATGCGGTAATAGAGGCACGGGATATCTGTGGTATGGATAAGCTGATGTGGGGGAGCGATTATCCGCGCACGATGACGGATCTGACCTATCGTTCGGCACTGCGCTTTATCGAGGAGAGTCCTAAGCTTTCGGAGGCGGAAAAGGATGCTTTTCTTGGCGGGAATGCGGTGCGTTTTTACGGACCGGAAGGACTTAAACCGCTGCCGGAAATAGCAAATATGCTGGATTAAAAAAATCGAAGGAGTAAAACATGTTAAAAGGAATTTCACCAATACTGTCACCTGAGCTGCTTAAGGTGCTGTGCGAGATGGGACACAGCGATACGATAGTGATCGCTGACGGAAACTTCCCTGCAGAAACGATGGGTAAGGATGCTATCGTGATACGTATGGATGGACACGGAGTACCTGAGATCTTAGAGGCGATCCTAAAGGTGTTTCCGCTGGATCAGTATGTGGATAAGCCGGTCTGCCTGATGGAGAAGGTACCGGGAGATCCTGCTGATGTATCCATATGGAAAACATATGAAGAGATGATCGCAAAGGAGGAATCACGTGGCATTTCGGTCATCGGCACACTGGAACGTTTTGAGTTTTATGAGCATGCCAGAAAGGCTTATGCAATTGTTGCAACGTCTGAAACCAGCCAGTATGCGAATATTCTGCTGCAGAAAGGCTGTGTGCTTGAAGACATATGATGCAGGATTTTGTCTTATTAATCTGCTATTGCACCCAATGGATAACTAAGCTATGATTGATCTTAGGATCCGTTTGAATTTGCTGATTATCTGAAAGTAAAGTACCATGACAGCATAAAATGCAAGATCCCGAAAGTTATGGAAAAGATCATTATATCTTAGTTTATAACGAGGGTACGGAAAGAATGGAAAGGCATATTTCAATATTTATTCTGATCCTGCTTTTGGGAGGATGTACTTATGCCGGTGAAGCTGAGGAAGATGATGCAGCGGTAAATGCCGTTTCCGCGGGCACAGTGGTTAATGCTCTTTCTGCTGATACGGTTTCGGCTGATCGGATCTGCGTATCGGAAGAGATGATAGCAGTAAATGATGACCGGCCTGTGATAGCGGATAATACAGCATCAGTATCCGATAATGATGAAGGTATATCTGAAAATACCGTGACAGAGATCAAACCTCTTCCTCATATGATATATCTGGGACCATATGGTGTCATGAGCGATACGGTTGAACTTGACTTATCGGGCCGGGATCTGAGCGGCCTGGATGTGGGCGGATTTATTGATAAAATGCCTTATCTCGAAAATTTAAGGCTGCAGGATTGCGGCCTTAGCAATGAAGAATGTGCTTCTTTACAGGATGCTCATCCTGATGTCTTTCTGGTATGGGATATAAAGATCGGAAAACGCAAAATCCCTACTGACAGTGTCGGTTTTTCTACACTTATCGGATGGAAAGGCTATCCCCGTCTTACCGATAAGGATACCCGGTATTTTAAATATCTTCGTAAGATGGTGGCGCTTGATCTGGGCCATAATTATATCTCGGATCTGAGTTTTCTTGAGTATATGCCTGATCTTAAAGTTCTTATACTGGTAGATAATTATCCCGACCCCAAAAGTTATAAAAGGCTTACTGATATTTCGGAAGTAAAGTATTGTAAAAAACTCAGGTATCTTGAGATATTTGCAAACA
>CACZBK010000037.1 GCA_902779395.1 uncultured Lachnospiraceae bacterium
GGCTGCGGGATCGGAAATACTATCACGCAGCCTGTATTCTGCCTTTAACCATGCGGCGCCGAAGTCTTCTTTATTATCACAGATAATGGGAGCGCCGAAAACTATCCTTGTCGGATATTCGGGAGTTTCCAGGGATCAAGTCCCTATGCAATCAGATAGTAATATTCGCTGTTTTATGTTAAAATTTTTATTGTTTTACAGGCCGCGGAAAAGACTTATTTATCATATCACAGCGGAAAGGAGAGAAAGGGTAATGGACATCACAAGGGAGGAGATAGCAGCATCGACAGTGGAGGCCGGAGAAGTTTCTGTAACGGAAGTTCAGGATTTTGATGTGGTCGTGGTCGGAGCGGGTGCTGCAGGAGTACCGGCTGCCGGCTGGGCGGCTGAATTGGGAGCAAAAACAGCATTGCTTCAAAAAGAGCAGAATGTGGTATCGCAGGGAAACTGCGGATCTGCGATCATCAAGTCGCGATCCACAAAGGCAGGGATAGAAAAGTGGATACATCATACCAACGGATTGTGTGACTGGAGGGCAGATGTGAAACAGCTCAGAGCCTATGCAGAGCATTCTGAAGAAGCAATGATGTGGTTTTTGAACAGGGCCGGACTTACAAAAGAAACCGGGTATGGGGACGGCAGTAAAGTAGACAGCAATACCGAAAGTGCCAAACTTTTAAATGACGGTGACAGACTCTGTGCCTTTCTCTGTACAAGCGGAGATTTTACCGGTACATGGAAAGACCGCGAAAACAGTTATGAGTATGGAGATGATCACTGCTATTTCTGGGCACCCTGGGTGGGACCCAAGCCGCTTAATGTGGGTAATGCTCTTCGTAAGGTAGTCGATCGTGTGAAGGAAAAATGTCCGGATCTTGAAGTGTTTTATCAGACACCTGCGGTTAAGCTGGTGATGGATAATAAGCGTGTGACAGGTGTGATCGGCAAAAGGGCAGATGGGAGCTATGTACAGTTTAATGCATCTAAAGCAGTGATCCTGGCCACCGGAGATTACACTAATAACAAAGCGATGGTAGAGCGCTGGTGTCCTGATATCGCGGAGTTTGATAAGAAGCAGTTTGGCAAGACAGGGGACGGGCATATCCTGGCACTCAGCGCCGGTGCGAAAATGGAAAATCTTGGCCATACCAAAATGATGCATGATTTTGATTCGGCCCTGATGTGGGAGGAGCCGTTTTTGTATCTGAATATGAACGGTGAGCGCTTTACGAATGAATATACCGGTTTTGTGTATATGGGGAATATTCTTAAGTTTCAGCCGCCATATAAAGGGACCATGCTTGATGAAGAGCATAAAGAGAACGGTTCAAAGGGCTGGTATTGCACGATATACGATGATTCGTATATGAGCTGGCCTGCAGATGAATTTGTAAGCGGTAAGGTACCGCCGGCGGTGATGGAAAAATATATTCCAGGTGCAGTGGATGATCCTAAGGGTGTGTTTAAAAATCTCATTGACCTGCATCGCTGCGATACGCTGGAAGAACTGGCTGGGGAACTTGGGATTCCGTACGAAAAAATGAAAGCTTCGATCGACCGCTACAACGCCCTTTGCGATCAGGGCTCTGATACGGATTTCGGAAAGCCGGCTAAATATATGCACAGGATCGAAAAGGCTCCATTCTGGGGAGCCAGAAAGCATATCCGTGTGTCTGCGGAAGTATCGGGAGTGGTGGTCAATGAGAATGCGCAGGCACTGGATGAAAACGGTGATCCCATACCCGGGCTTTATTGTGCGGGAAACCTCGGAGGCCCGTTTTACGGCGGTGCAGATTATCCGTTCCACCAGACAGGCCTTTCACTTGGCCGCTGCTATACCTTTGGGATGATAGCCGCAAAGCATGCTCTGGGCGCATTATAAGCTGACAGTATCCCCGGCATTTTTGGGAAGGCGGAGAAGCATTTAATGTCTTCGTGTCGGCTTGTTTAATATGATATTTTGAGATAAAATTAAAAAGTGAGTGTTGAAATAGCGGCAAAACGGTATCTGGGGGACAGATCGGTAAAAAATAAGCTTATCGGGCCTGAAGTGGTAAGTATAGGAAGATGGGCTTTTATGGGATGTACGGCTCTTTCCGAGATATGGATACCGAAGGGCTGCGTTGTTTCGGAAAATGTTTTTGATGGATGTACATCTCTGGATCGTGTAGTCATCTATGAGGCAGAACGCCCTGATGTTGTGTTAAATATATCACCGGAGCTGCTCGCCTGTCTGATAAAGGCAAAACCTGCTGAGAGCGGAGAGTGGATAAAGCTGGCCCGGGACAATGAGCGGTTTATCAATGAATTTGATGAGCGGCTTCCCTTTTATCTTTCCGAAGATGACCATAACGGGTATGCTCCCTTTCTTGCCGGCGGAGAAGAAGATTACCGCAATGAGGATGACGCAAGAAGGGATTATGGCTTAAGTATAAGGCAGAATAAGCTTAAAATGATATTTGAACGCTTTCTTGCAGAAGATCTGGGCTATAGCCTGCCTGAAGAAGAGCGTGGGATCCTGGATAAATACCTTAAGGAGGATCACATTTGTGAGGCTTTTGGGCTTCTTATCTCAGAGACATCCCGGAAGACGTTATATCGCAGATATTTTTTTGATAACGCTCTTGGAGAGAAGCTGACAAAGAATGAGATGCTTGCGATGGCCGGGGATGATGTGCAGCTAAAAGCCATGGTTTTAAGCGACTGTGCAAAGATAGCCACGGGATGCAAAAAAAACGGTTTTGAAAGCCTGACATTGGTATAAGGCTGATAATGAGTAGTATGTCCGGCCTTTAAGCAAGAGGATAAAAATCAAATAAGCAGATGAGCGAAGAGAAAAGAAACGAAAAAAAAGAAAAGCAGGAAAAGCGAAAGCTTAGCGAGGTTGAAAAGGCGTTAGTAGACCTGACTGTGCAAAGGCGTTTGAAGATAATAATTCCGGTCATTTTGTTTTTGGCAGTGGCGTTAACCGTCTTTATATTAAAAAGCTGCGGAAAAGAAGATGATCGTGAACTGTCCGAACGCATCACTGAAACCATTGAGGATGTGATAGTGGGGCAGGAAGGCAAGGTTGAGCTGGTAACCGAGAGCACACTTGAGAGCGCTGTGAAGAATGCAACACTTTATACCGCGTCATATCCTTATAACGGAGTGGCTCAGGTGTACGGGACTGTCGATGAGGGGCGCAAATACTATGTAGCCTATAAGGCAACGATCAAGGCGGGGATAGACAGCAGTAAGATACGTGTTGAGCTTGATGAAGATAATAATATCATCCTGATCCGGCTGCCGGAAGTAGAGCTGACAGAGCCTTCCGTAGACGGACAATTCAGGTTTATTTTCATGGATGATAAGTATAATACCGGAGATACATATAATGAAGCTTTTACAGCTGCGACTGCGGATATGAACCGGCGTATAAAGCTGGATATGCTGGAGGAGCTGAAAAAAACAGCTACCGATTCGGCAAAGACTGTGGAACGGGCGCTGGTGGAACCGTGGGTCAACCAGGTGGATCCGGAAAAACAGTATACGGTTAAAGTACTGGCGTACGGAGAGGAGGAGTGATGAAGAAGAGTGCATTATTCATTTCCATCCTGTATGCGGTGTTGATACTGGGGGCCTGCGGAAAAGAACAAGCGGAGGAAACTGAGCCGGCTCCGGTGTCAGAACCGGAGGTTGTCGTCCTTTCTGCGGATCAAATCCCGGAAACACCAGATTTCGTGCCGGAGCTTTCGCGGATAAAAAGCATATGCGAGCTTTCCACGATGAAGTGCATATATCATAATGTGGCATACGGTACCCAGTATGCCGGCACCGGTCTTTCACACATGGGAGAGAAGAGCCGCAGCTTTATGCAGGAATATGACTGTGAGGTGGAGATAAGCTATTCCGTGGACCAGATAAAAATGGAGCAGAACGGGACCGAGATCCGTATAAGTCTGCCGGAGCCGAATATCACAAGCCGCAAGCTTCCCGAATCAATATCCCCGGATTCTTATATCGAGGAACCCGACAGCAGCTTTAATGATAATCCCATAAAGGCCGAGACCATAAGCAAAGCCATAACGCTTGCCGATGTGAATATGGAGGAAGAGATAAGGGAGAATACCAACCTTATCGCAAGCGCCCAGTACCAGGCAAGAAGCCTGATAGAGAGCTATATAAGGCAGATAGGTCTGCTTACGGATGTGGAGTATAAGATAATCTGGGAGTAATGCGGAACTGTTTTTTGCTTGTTGCTCCATATTTTTTGTATTATCTGTGGCAATGAAGAGTATAAAGTAGTATAATAGCGAACGGAGTATTTTTACGGAGATCATTATATGTCTGCTCTTGATAGATTTCTTGATTATGTGAGTTTTGATACCCGCTCTGACAGCGGGATAGACGCATACCCGTCTACACCCGGCCAGAGAAAACTTCTGGATCATTTGTATATACAGCTTAAGGAAATGGGGCTTACGGACGTTAGACAGGATGAGAAATACGGCTGTGTTTATGCCTGCCTCCATTCCAATGTTCTTGAAAGGACTTTGCCGGCGATCGGCTTTCTGGCTCATGTGGATACTTCCGAAGCAATGAGCGGAAAGGATATAAAGCCGCGTATCATAGAGGATTTTGATGCACGGGATATAGTTCTCAACGAGGAGCTGGGTATCATAACGGCGATGGACGATTTTCCCGAGATGAAAGACCTTAAGGGAAAGACCATAGTGGTAACGGATGGTACCACTCTTCTCGGCTCTGATGATAAATCAGGTGTTACCGAGATAATGGAGATGGTATCGTATTTCATCAAGCATCCCGAAGAAAAGCACGGAAATATCTGTGTGGCTTTCACTGCCGAAGAGGAAACGGGCAGGGGAGTCGATCATTTTGACATGTCCGGCTTCGGGGCTCAGTTTGCATATACCGTTGATGGCGGCAGACTGGGGGATATATCCGGTGAGACTTTTAACGCAGCCGGTGCAAAGCTTACGGCGCACGGCCGCAGTGTCCATCCCGGAGAGGGATGCGGACGCCTGATAAATGCGCTGCAGCTATTGATGGATCTGCATGCAAAGCTGCCTGCGGAACAGAGGCCGGAATGTACTAAAGACCGTCAGGGCTTCTTCCATATGACCGATATGAGCGGCGATGTGGAAAGCGCCGTATCCGAATATATAATCCGCGATCACGACGAGGCGGAATTTGAAAAGAAAAAAGAGCTGGTTATAAAAGCAGTTAAAGAGATAAATGATCAGTATGGCTTTGAAGTATTAAGCCTTGATCTGAAGGACCAGTATTACAATATGAAGAGCCGTCTGGATATGCATCCCGAGGTGATGGGTAAGGCGCTGACAGCCATGAAGAAATGCGGGGTGGAGCCGCTTGTCAGTCCGATACGCGGAGGAACAGACGGTTCAAGGCTTTCGTTTATGGGACTGCCGTGTCCGAATATCTGTACGGGTGGTGGGAATTTCCACGGAAAGCATGAGTATCTTTGTGTAGAAGAGATGATGACAACTATAGAAGTTCTAAAGCAGCTTGTCAGGGAATGGGTGGTGTAAGGAGGAAATATGAGCGTACTTTTTGCAGATTACAAGAAAGCTGAAGAAGAAGCTGCTGCAAGACATAAAGCTGAAGAAGAAGCTAAACGCAAAGCTAAGGAAGAGGCCAGAAAGAAGGCTGAAGAAGAAGCCAGAAAGAAAGCTGAGGCTGAGGCTAAGAAAAAAGCCGAAGAAGAAGCTAAACGTAAAGCCGCGGAAGAGGCAAAGCGTAAGGCAGAAGAAGAGGCCAGAAAGAAAGCTGAAGCGGAAGCAAAGAAGAAAGCCGAAGAAGAAGCCAGAAAGAAGGCAGAGGAAGAGGCTAAGAGAAAGGCTGAAGAGGAAGCCAGAAAGAAAGCGGAGGAAGAGGCAAGAAAGAAAGCCGAAGAAGAAGCCAGAAAGAAAGCTGAGGCGGAAGCTAAGAAGAAAGCCGAAGAAGAAGCCAGAAAGAAGGCGGAGGAAGAGGCAAGAAAGAAAGCTGAAGAAGAAGCCAGAAAGAAGGCGGAGGAAGAGGCAAAAAAGAAAGCCGAAGAGGAAGCCAGAAAGAAGGCAGAGGAAGAGGCGAGAAAGAAAGCCGAAGAAGAAGCCAGAAAGAAGGCAGAGGAAGAGGCGAGAAAGAAAGCCGAAGAGGAAGCCAGAAAGAAGGCAGAGGAAGAGGCAAGAAAAAAAGCCGAAGAGGAAGCCAGAAAGAAGGCGGAGGAAGAAGCAAGAAAGAAAGCCGAAGAGGAAGCCAGAAAGAAGGCAGAGGAAGAGGCAAGAAAGAAAGCCGAAGAGGAAGCAAAGAAAAGAAAAGAGATAGAAAAGCTGTTTGCGGCCGCTGAGCGTGAAGAAGATAAGAATGAACTTGAGGCAACGATCGAAGCGTATATGAAGGTCCTGGAAAAGGCTGAGAACTTTCATGACGATCTTATTTTAAAAAAGGCTTACCGGAGACTTGCAAGGGCCGGTTACAGGCTGAATGTTTATTACACCGAAAGATCTGCAGGCTTTTATATCGATGCAATGAGTGCGGCTCATGACGGAGATGAAAAAAAGGAAGAAAGCTTAAGGCTGCAGGGTGATGAATTTGCAAAGAAAGCTAAACAGGCTCTTTTAGCTTCGCAGAAATATGATAAAAGGTCACGTGCAATTAAATAATCCTAAGGAGTAAACATTCGTTATGGATCAGAATAATATCAACAATAATATCAACAATAATAATGGCGGACTTCCCCAATATACTGATCAGCAGGGGCAGGATCCGTTTGCCTATATACCCCAGAATAATGCAGGGGCACAGAATACAGGATACCAGCCCCAGGGCGGATATCAGCAGCAGAACGGATACCAACAGTACAACGGCTATCAGCCACAGGGAGGATACCAGCAGTATAACGGATACCAGCAACAGGGGCAGTACAACACCGGGGCTTATGATAACGGCATGAACCAGCAGATGTATAATCAGCCGGAGCCTACTCCGGGCATTTCCATCGCTTCGATGGTCTTTGGTATACTTTCACTCATTCTTTTCTGCTGTCTTAACAAATGGGACCTTATAGTATGCATACCGGCCATAGTGCTGGGGATAATAGGATTAAATAAAGAGCCTAACGGAAAAGGCTATGCTATTGCGGGGATAATCACCGGTGCGGTAGCTTTGCTGTTAACGGTAATATTTATTATTTCTATGATCGTGCTGGCCTCCAGGCTAAAGGCTCTGGGCAGTGCCGGCCTCTCACAGCTGATGCAGGAGCTCATTAAGGAGGCAATGCAGAATAATTGACCGGCATGCATGGGAGTACGGATAAAAAGATGATAAAAGGGCGGCTGATTTCTGCTGCCCTTTATTTAATACCTTTTTTCATACTGATAAATTGTCTGGACATAAGCCTTCCGGAGAATATTTCACCGCCGTGCCTGTTAAGGACGATTACGGGATGGTACTGTCCGGGCTGCGGCGGGACCAGAGCGGTCCGCAGTCTTCTTAGAGGTGATATACTGATAAGTCTTGTATGGCATCCGGTGGTAGTAAGTGCATCCTGTTTTTTCTGGATCTATCTTTTATCTTTTGCCGTTGGGCGTATAAGCGGCGGGAGGATAAAGGAAATAAAGCCAAGGCTTTGGCATTTTTATGTGATCATAGGAATTATACTGTTGAGCTGTGTGATCAAAAATATACTGCTGCAGGGGTTTAACATAAGTACGGAATTAATGGTAGAAAAAATCATGCTGTTATTTTATAATGTTCAGCAGGTTTAAAGCATAAAACGGAGGAAAAAAGTATGGCAAGCGAGATAAGAGACGTTAACCTTGCTCCTTCGGGAGCGATGAAGATCGCCTGGGTGAAGGATCACTGTGACCTTCTGCGTACCCTTGAGGAAGAGTTTTCAAAGACGAAGCCTTTTGAAGGTAAGAAGATAGCCTTATCTGTTCACCTTGAGGCAAAAACAGCCTACCTTTGCAAGGTGCTTAAAGCAGGCGGGGCACAGATGTTTGTTACAGGATCGAATCCCTTATCTACCCAGGATGATGTGGCAGCTGCTCTTGTAAAAGACGGGCTGGAGGTACATGCATGGCACGGCTGCACGGCTGAGGAATATGATGCGCACATCAGAGCTGTTCTCAGCGCAGGCCCCAATATAATAATAGATGATGGCGGGGATCTGGTGCATATGATGCATACAGAGTTTAAGGATCTTATCGCTGATGTGATCGGAGGATGTGAAGAAACCACTACAGGTATCATAAGGCTTGAAGCCATGAACCGTGAAGGGAAACTTTTATTCCCTATGGTCAAGGTCAATAATGCACAGTGCAAGCATTTCTTTGATAACCGTTATGGTACGGGACAGTCCGTATGGGATGGTATAAACAGGACTACAAATCTGATCGTGGCAGGCAAGACCGTGGTCGTGGCAGGATATGGCTGGTGCGGCAAGGGTGTTGCAATGCGTGCAAAAGGGCTTGGAGCAAAGGTCATAGTAACAGAGATAGATCCGGTAAAGGCTATTGAAGCCGTGATGGATGGTTTTGAAGTAATGCCTATGAAGAAGGCTGCTGCATACGGTGATTTCTTTGTGACGGTTACCGGCTGCGACAAAGTCATAGATGAGGAAGATTTTAATGAGATGAAGGACGGTGCCATTCTTTGCAATGCAGGGCATTTTGACTGCGAGATAGATATGGCAGGGCTTCGCTGCATGGCTGTGAACAGTGCGGAACTTCGCAATAACATAATGGGCTATACACTGCCTAACGGACGCACACTGGCTGTACTGGGGGAAGGCCGCCTTGTAAATCTTGCCTGCGGAGACGGACATCCTGCAGAGATAATGGATATGAGTTTTGCCATACAGGCACTTTCGGCAAAATATCTTGTTGAACACGGAAGTGAACTCAAAGAGAAGCTTATCGATGTACCCGAGGTGGTAGACCGCGAAGTGGCAGTCAAGAAGCTGGCATTCCTTGGTAAGGAGATCGATGTACTGACACCGGAGCAGGAAAGGTATTTGAATTCTTCAAGCCTGTAATAAGAAAACGGATCACAAAAGGAGCAGTGATATGAACATACTTATAAAAGACATTCTTGCCGTTCTGCCGGGAGAGCCGGATGCTGAGGTGAAAAGGACCGATGTATATATTAAGGATACCATAATAGCCTCTGTAGGCAGCGAGCCCGAAGGCTTCGTCCCGGATAAAGTGATAGACGGGGATAACAGGCTGCTGATCCCCGGACTTATCAATGCACATACTCATTCATACATGGCTTTTATGCGAAATGTGGCTGATGATCTGTCGTTTATGGACTGGCTCTTCGGACGAGTGGATCCTATCGAACAGAAGATGACCGATGAGGATGCATACTGGGGAGCGTGCCTTGCGATACTGGAAATGATGAAGAGCGGTACCACCTGTTTTAACGATATGCAGATGAATATCATGCAGACTACCAGGGCTGTTAAAGAGAGCGGCATGAGAGCCGTGATAAGCCGCGGCCTGGTAGGATCGGGGAATGATGAAGCCGGACGCAGCCGTCTTGAGCAGGCTTATGCAGAGCGTGATGCTTTTAAGGACTGTGACAGGCTTACGTTCCGCCTGGGGCCGCATGCACCCTATACCTGTGATGAAGCTTTCCTTCGCATTGTGGCTGATGAAGCAAAGAAGAACAATATGGGGATACATATGCATCTGTCCGAGAGCAGGACAGAGATAGAAAACTGCCGTAAGGATTACGGCTGCAGTCCGATAGAGCTGGCAGAGCGCACAGGACTCTTTGAGCTGCCTTTTATCGCAGCGCACTGTGTACAGGTAGATGAAAAGGACATGGATATACTGGCTGAGCATAACGTGAGCGTTGTGACCAATCCTTCCAGCAATATGAAGCTTGGAAACGGCTTTGCCCCTGTTCCTGAGATGATGGCAAAGGGTATCAATATCTGCCTGGGTACAGATGGTGCGGCAAGCAACAATTCGCTTAATCTTATACATGAGATGAGCCTGCTCACGCTTATACATAAAGGAACGCACTTAAGTCCCCAGTGCATCAGCGCACAGGAAGCATTTAAGATGGCAACCATAAACGGAGCCAGGGCTTTATCGCTTGATAAGGTGTGCGGATCTATCGAAACCGGTAAGAAAGCGGATCTGGTGATCATGGATCTTAAGAGACCGTCGATGTGGCCGAATAATAATCCGATAGCGGCACTTTCTTATTCCGCTAACGGTATGGAAACGGATACGGTGATCATAGACGGTAATATCACCATGGAGGGCGGAAGAGTTCTGAGCATGGATGAGGAGAGGATATATTACGAAACGGAAAAGATAATGGAGCGCATAGGAAAGTGATATTATCCGGTCTGCAAGCAGAAAATGAAGAAGATAAAAAAAGCCCCGCCGGATGGCGGGGCTTTTGATCTGGCAAATTATATTTATCCGACTACTTTCTTAACAGCCTCGATAACACGGTCTGCCTGAAAAGGCTTAACAATGAAATCTTTTGCTCCGGACTGGATGGCTTCAATGACCATAGCCTGCTGGCCCATTGCTGAACACATGATAACCTTTGCTCCGCCGTCGCTTGCCTTGATATCCTTAAGAGCCTGAATGCCGTCTTTCTCGGGCATTGTAATATCCATAAGTACAAGATCAGGCTTCAATTCTGCATATTTGGAAACTGCAACAGCACCGTTTTCTGCTTCGCCGGCAACTTCATAACCGTTCTTGGTAAGTATATCTTTGATCATCATTCGCATGAATGCAGCATCATCAACTACAAGTATCTTGGCCATGTTTTATACTCCTTAAATTATAGTTTTTGCGCAAAACACTATTCATATAGTACAATATAAAATATCATTTGTCCAGCATTTTTTATTGCCGGAACATGTGGTATAATAAGGTCACAGATGGAGTGAAAACCCGTTATTTACAGGGCTTTACACAGTGAAAGGAGGGGTTGCGCATATGAAGGATAAGCAGATAATAACGATAGGAAGAGAGCTTGGCAGCGGCGGCAGGGAAGTCGGAAGAAAACTGGCAAAGGAACTGGGGCTGCCTTTTTATGATAAGGAGCTTTTGGCCGAGGCTGCAAAAAAGAGCGGATACAGTGAAGCGGTATTCGAAATGCATGATGAAAAGCCTACCAACAGTTTCCTGTATGCCCTGGCTATGGGAGTGAATAATTACGGCCTGAGTTATCAGCGCCCGCTGGTTCTTGATCTGTATCTGGCACAGTTTGATACCATGCGTAAGCTTGGTGAGGAGAACGGGGGAGTGTTCATAGGGAGATGCGCTGACCACGTGTTCTCCGAAATGCCCAATGTACTTAATATCTTCATACATGCAGATATGGATTTCAGGGCAGGACGTGTTATGGAATGGGAGAAGATAAGCAAAGAGAAGGCCGTGGCGATATGCAGGCGCGGTGATAAGGACAGGGCAGTATATTATAATTACTATTCCGATCACGAATGGGGTGACAGCCGCTTCTACGATATAACCTTTAACACTTCCAAGCTTGGTATCGATAAGGTCGTGGAGCTTATCAAGATCGCTCTTGATGCCTGAAATTCTTTTTTGAAAAAATGAAATAAATCGTAACAGTGCCGCATTATAGGCATAGGAGGATGAAGAAGGGTATGCTTGACCGGGCTATAGAGCGCGTTGCAAAAGGACATACCGATGCTTTGGAGGATATCTACACCGAAACTTCTTCCGCAGTATATTCATATATCCTTTCGATCGTAAGGAATACGGAGGATGCGGAAGACATATTGCAGGATACATACGTCAAGGTTTATCTTAATGCCACCCAATATCAGAGCCAGGGGAAACCCATGGCGTGGATACTGACCATAGCGCGTAATCTGTCGCTCATGAAACTACGGGCAGGCAAACGCGTAGCGGATCTGGCCGATTATGAATGGGAAAACATCGTAGACGAATCTGCGAAGTTTATGACAGAGGACAGGATGGTGCTCAATGCAGCCCTTTCGGGGATAAGCGAAGAGGAGAGCCAGATAGTCATCCTGCATGCGGTGGCGGGGCTGAAGCACCGGGAAATAGCTGATATGCTGGATATGCCGCTTGCAACCGTGCTTTCAAAATATAACAGGGCGTTAAAGAAGATGCGGAGCATCATAGAGGGTAATAAGAGGTAAGAGGATGAGCAACAAAGAGATCGAGGAAAGCTTAAAAAGAGCAGCAGGAAAGATCACACCTGATGTAATGGACAGCGTTTTAAAGCGGATCGAAACGGAAAATGATGCTGTTGTTCCCATGAATATGACATCCATGAGAGGCAGACGTTCTGTATGGGTGGGCATTCTGGCAGCGGCGGCAGCCTTTTTACTTGTTCTCAATGTGGGGATGTTTATGCATTATCATAAGCCTGCTGACGCCGGTGTGGTTGAGCTTGTTCCTCATAATCAGACGGAAAACGGAGAGCAGCTTATCCAGCAGATCGTTGAGATGGATCCCGGATTTTCGCCTGAGAAGCTGGCATCATACAGTGTAGATGAACTGGATACGATATTGAGAGCTACTCAGGCAAGGCAGGAACAGCCTGTTATCATAGAGGAGCCGGAAGCGGAGCCGGAGATCCCACAAGAGCCTGAAGAGCTGGTAAAGATTGAAGAAAACTCTGCTGAGACCGGCTTGGATCCGGGAGACGGACTTATCTCAGATCCGGATCAGGACATAGTAAGCACTTCGGGTGTTTCGGAAAATACCATTACCGAAGGCCCGTCTGATGAAGATCCCCAGCCGCTCGACAGGGAAGAAGAGACGGCAGCAGAGGAGGTGCTCACCGAGGACGGAGCGTTCAGTGCCGTGCTTAAGGATGCAGGGGTAGCTAAGGAGGATGTTATCCATTCGGTCATCGACAGTGTGATACATACTTCGTACGGGATCCTTTATACCATAGATTTTGAAACTGAAAAGTTCTTCTATCATTACAGGATCACGGAGTACGGAACGCTGCTGAATGCAGGACGTGAACTTAAGGAAGATACGGAAACAGAATAAAGATTTAAGGAGGCAGAAAAATGGCAGTTTATCCCACACCGCATATTGCGGCAACACCGGAAGATTTTGCGAAGACAGTCCTTATGCCCGGGGATCCGCTACGGTCAAAGTTTATCGCGGAGAATTTCCTTACGGATGCAAAGCTTATCAACAATGTCAGGGGTGTGCAGGGTTATACAGGTACTTATGACGGACACAGGGTCAGCGTAATGGCCAGTGGTATGGGTATCCCTTCTATCGGGATCTACAGTTATGAGCTTTATAATTTCTTCGGCGTGGAAAATATCATACGTATCGGTTCTACCGGATCGATAAATAATGATGTCAAAGTGCGCGATCTTGTATTTGCCATGGGAGCTTCGACGAATTCTGCATATGCAAGACAGTTCGAGCTGCCCGGGACTTTTGCTCCCATAGCAGATTACGGTCTTCTGAAAACGGCAATAGAGAAGGCGGATGAGCTTAATGTAAGATATCATGTGGGCAACATCCTTTCATCGGATACATTCTATGATGCCCAGGATGATGCT
This sequence comes from uncultured Lachnospiraceae bacterium, assembly GCA_902779395.1. Taxonomy (GTDB): domain Bacteria; phylum Bacillota; class Clostridia; order Lachnospirales; family Lachnospiraceae; genus NK4A136. The sequence goes on from CACZBK010000037.1 coordinate 13,568, forward strand.
AATGAGCGCTGGATAAAGATGGGTGTGCTCTGTATAGAGATGGAGACAGCGGGACTGTATATGAATGCAGCAAAAGCCGGAAAGAAAGCTCTTGGAATGTTCACCGTATCCGACCATATCCTGAGCGGAGAGGCGCTGTCTGCAGAGGAAAGACAGAACAGTTTTACCCAGATGATGGAAGTGGCTCTTAAAACAGCCGCTAGTCTTGATCTTTAATTCATAAATCTTTACGTAAATTGCATTAAATGCTTGTATTTTGTGGCCGTCTTCTGTATAATCACTATATGTGCTAATAGGCGGCTTTTTTGATTGCCTGGATTTTCTTTGATTGTTTTTTGGGGCGGAGGTTATATTTTTTTATGAAAGAACTAATGTTGATGTATCATCCGGTAAAGAAAGAGGTACGTTTCTGCGGAAGATTCAAAGGGGAATTTGTTGAGATACCTTATGACGAATGCCCGAGACTGCAGAAATACGGGCCGGGGACGGAATTCCTTCTTCAGAATCAGGGGACACGTTTTTTTGATGATATATGGGAACAGTTCAATAAGGATAATGTCAACATCACTTTCAAGGGAACTAAGATAGATTACGAGGATCTGCAGAAAAAGGTTCAGGATTATAACGATACCAAAGGAAAACAGATTTTCAAGGTAGCAGATTATATAGAGCTTCCCAGTGTTTCGGAGATCTACGACCAGATCCTGGAATTCTGTGATGAGACGATAGAGCTTTTCGATAAAGAGCTTAAGAGCAATGAGACGAAGCAGATGTTCCATAAGCGCAAGGTGCAGTTTGAGGAACGTAAGGAAGCGCTGAATAATAATGAAGTAAATCTCTGTCTTGTAGGTACGTATTCGGCCGGTAAATCCACTTTCATTAATGCGATAATCGGAAAGCGTATACTGCCCGAAAGCATCAATTCCGAAACAGCCAAGATGTTTAAGATACGTAATGAGAGCCTTCCCAGGGTATCGTTTTCGGTAACCGCCACAAGGGAATCAAGGCCTGATTATGTTCAGATAGCATGGAATGAAGCCATAGGCCAGTTTGAAGTGTTGCGTGGCATAGGTAATACCGATGAGCATATACGAAGGATGCTCGAACTTGAGTGCAGTGCTGTGGCAGAGCTGGGACTCCGCCAGCATGAGCAGCTCTGCCGTATCCTTAAGAAGCTCAATGATGTTCCCAATCATGAGCAGAAGGACGGATCCGGATATATCGGCGGTATAATAGAAGTCGGTTATCCTATTCCGCTTTGTAAGAATATCAACTTTACTTTCTTTGATACCCCCGGTACGGACTCGAATTCAAGTGAACATCTTCTGATCCTGAAGGAGGCTCTTCAGCATCAGACAAATTCGATCCTTATAGTTATCTATGAGCCTACCAAGATGGAAGGTACCGGTAATTCCGTGCTTTATAAACTCATAGGCGGTTTTAAGGACGGCAAGAAGAACGAGGCGGGTGTTTCCATAGATCTGGATCGTTCTTTCCACGTCATCAATCAGGCGGATACCAAGGGAAGCAAGGATCTTAAGCTTCTCCGCAATAAAAAGGTTCTCGTATCCCTTAAGGAAGAAGACAAGATATATGATGAAGAGGATATGGAGATCGATCTTGCCAGTGCCAGACTCTTCTTCGTTTCTTCCAAGGCTGCGTATATCAGTAAAGCCATAGAGGCAAACGTGGATCTGGAAGATGAGCGTACCTGGCTTGCAAATCATAAGAGTGAGATCAATAACGAGCCTACAAGGGATCCTTTTACGGAGAAACCTACGGATATATCTTCCGACAGCGGTATCTTCTACAGATATGACAAGCTTTCCGATGCGGACTTTGAAACAAAACAGCTTCTGGCTGATTGTGAAAAGGCTGCCGATGAATGTGATAACTCGCTTGAAGGCGTTATACACAGGATATATATCAATTCCGGTATGTATGCGATCGAGCAGGAGATAATCAAATATGCGCAGAAATATGCGCTGGCAGTAAAGGCAAAGGGCCTGTACGACGGGATAGAAGGCCTTATCGACTTCATCCGTACCGACTATGAAGCTATTGAAAATCAGGCGCGTCTGTCTAAGGAACATATAGAAAAAAATATAGAGATCATGAAGACCAGCATGGTACAGGATATCAAAGCTGCTCATGAGGAGTTTGTTGCACGTATCACCGATGATTCGCTTGAGACCCAGGTTGAAGAGATCAAAGAGCTGGTCCGTCAGATAGAGCAGCGTCAGGAGCTGGCAAGCCGTCAGGCAGACAAGATGCAGTGGATAGCATTAAAGCCTGAGATATTCGAAAAGAAGAATACCATTATTATCAGCGAGCTTAACAGATATCTTCAGGAGATCGATGATTATTACAAAAAGATCCGCGGGGATATCCTTGCATCACAGGTAACCGAGCTCAAAGGCATTATCGTTAAAAAGATCAAGGAATATAAGGGTATTGACGAAGAGCTTATCCGCAGGATAGCCAATATCTCCGATACGGAGATACCGCCTTCGGAGATAGGGGCTCTTAAGATGAACGATTACATCAATGAGCAGAAGGCTATCCTTATATTCAATACCATGGATAAGAAGGCATATAAGCGTGACCTTGAGCGTGCGTTTAATGCTCAGACGGTTGAACAGTTTGTAGCCTATAAAGAAGAGATAATAAAGGTTGCTCAGCAGCGTACCGCACAGATGGTTGAAGAATTCAGGAATAATATTGATACGATCTCCGGAAGTCTGGAACTGCTGATCAAAGATGAGGGAAGGGCCATAGAAGAGCAGAAGAAAGCGAAAGAAGTTCTTGATATGATAGGCGCGCAGGATGAAGCTCTTAATAAGAGGATATGGTCTGAGGATTAAAATGAAAAAGAAAGTTTTGCTTGTTACGTTAGGACTTGCATTTGCATTAAGTGCCTGCACATCATCAGCTGATTCCGGAGGCGGGCGCGGGAACCTTGAAGATGATATAGAGGATGATACCGAAGAAGCTGATCCTTATGCTGAAAATGGCAACAAAGAGGAATATGATCAGATCTATGTAGAAGATGAGGACGGCGGACATTATGAGACTGTACCTCAGTCAGAGGATGAGCCTGAACCAACGTCTGCGCCTGATGATTATTGCTTCTGGGAGTATGAAGGCTTTCTTGATGAGGCGGCTGACTGGCTTGCCTATAAAAATGAAGATTTTCGTATAGCCGATTATGATGGCGATATGGAGAATGACAGGATATACCGTAAGTTTGATGATGAGCAGCAGATGGCATATTATACCATAGTATTCGGAAACGGTAATACTTTTAATATTCCTGCTGCATGGTATACCGGCTTTCCTCATGTTACCAGTGCAGATTTTGATCAGGACGGGGAGCTGGAGATACTCTTTACACAGACTTATGATACCAGTACCGATCCTACCATGGCAGGAGATATGTGGATCTTTGACCCTGACGGCCGGGGCGGATACAAAGAAGTCGTTTTGGACTGCTTCAGGTCTGAGGCTCACGGGGAAAGATATCTGAGTATTGAATATGGCGAGTCGACTGAAGCTACCATTCCGTTTAAGATAATAGAGACCGGATTTGAGGCTGTGGCCGAAGTGGGAGTGGATTATATCGAAGGCTATTGGATACAGCCGCCAAAAGGTGAAACGTATGATATACACATCTGTTCGGCTAATGCATGGCTCATGGGCGGCAAGGCAGTGATCGAATGCAAAGCGGGCATATTAAATAAATCGGGTTTGATGTTAGGTTTTGATCTGGTATACAATGATCAGAACGATAAATATGAGATCAGGAACATGAGATTCCCGTCTGACTGGGAGTGGTAATAAAAAAAGGGGCTTAGCCCCTTTTTTTAATCAAATGTAAATCGATCGAATTCGGCGATCACGCCATCCTCCTTCGAAATGAATTCAAAATAAACTGCATGTTTTCCGACTATCCCGCAGTTCAACGGGGCAGAGACTTCTTTTTTATCCGCCGCTACATCCGTGGTTGAAACGATGCGGCCCTTATAGGAATCGATGCGGACATTTACCGTAAGAGCTTTATGTTCACCAAGCACAATGCTGACACTTTTGGGTGTATTGCTTCCAAACTGAAGGTATCTGAAACCGACTGTCGTGCCTGAACTCATATCCACAACCGGTGAGGAAATATCGTCACGCTCTTCATAAACAGGTTTTACATACGCTCTGGTCTTACTGCCGTAGATGTGGCAGGCATAACCTGCGGAGATCCATTTACGGGCATCCAGACCGTTTATATGGGCACCCTGTGAGGTCATTTCAACAGGTTTGGAAGAGACAGGCTCTCCGGCAAGGAATCTGATATCACCGATATATAAACGTCCGTCTTTGCCCAGAGCAACATCTATGGGTTCTAACATTGCCTGTCTTGAATATTCGTTAACTCCGGTCTGGCGGTGATAGAAGACATACCATTTCCCGTTGACTTCCATTATGGAACCGTGGTTATTACCCCACTGATAGGTCATAGTGCCCACGCCTTCGCTGTCGTGCAGTATCTCGCCGCCGTTAAAGGAAAAGTCACCGCCTTCGATAAAGGGACCGAAAGGTGAGTCGCTGAAACGATAGGAGAGGAAGCCGTTGCAATCACCGTAAATGCCCAGTTCGGGAATGGGCTTTTCATAGCGCCTTGAAAAGATATATACATACTTGCCCAGGACTTTTCTGGGGCTGGATGCTTCAAAGAATGCATCGATCAGCGATATGTGCCCGTCATCTTTAGGATCCCAGGGGCAGGTTGAATGGCCCATCGGATTGGATACAAGAGTTTCTTCCTTGAACGTGGCCATATCATCTTCCAGCTCTACTATATAGCAGGGAGCAGCGCAGCCGCCCCAGTAAGCATATACCCTGCCGTCATCGTCTACCAGGATGCCGGGATCAAAACCGAGCTTTGTTTCTACCGGGTTTTCAAAAGGACCCCAGGGGGTTTTTGAAGAAGCTACGACAACAAGACTGCCTTTTCTCTCAGCGGCATACATATAATAAGTGTCGCCCTTCTTTACCACATCAGGAGCGTAAAGAATGGAATCATAATGGGTCTCATATGCCACGCCGTGATATTTCCAGTTTGTAAGATCATCAACGGGTGCTGACCATACGACATAGTTTCTTCCGCAATACTGTTCGCGCTCGATATCATGTGAACCGTATACATAAACACGTTTTTCACCATTATGCTCAAATACCCTGGGTTCTCCGTCAGGAACATGCTCCCAAAGCGGCATATATGGGTTAGCGCCTTTGATAAATTCTTTCATATAATATCTCCTTGTATTTTTTTAAAACCCCCGGTTGCTGAAAACCGGGGGCCTTATCATTAATCGGGATTTGCAAAAGGTACGCCGTCTGCGATGAAAGCAAACTTGGTCGTAAACTTGATGACGTCGAATGTAGGCGGATGAGGTATTTCAATAGGCGGTATCGGAACTACCTTATAATTTGAGAACGCAGGATACTGATCGATATCCGCCATGTATGTGATGAAAGGATATTCACGTCCGTGAAGTATCAGACATTCACCTTTCTCCTTGCTGAAACGCTGAAGTTCCGTAACGGAGATCAGTCTTCTCTTTTCGGCACCGCCCGGACCCCATGCATCGATCTCTCCGCAGAGGAAACTCATTTCATTGAGCAGGTCGCGCTCACGGGATGTAAGGAAGATCCAGTTATCGCAGTTACCTTTGATGGTATCTGCATCTTCACCGTAACGGCCCTTAAGCTGATGCAGTGACTGTACGACCAGATAGAAGCGCATGTTACGTGAACGTGCTGCCGATATCATGGAAGGCATATCAGGCACCTTGGGGATGTTACAGAACTCGTCCAGTACGAAGTTAACACGTACGGGAAGTGAGAGAGAAGCCTGACGCTGAGCTTCGCCGATCAGTATTTCGTATACCTGCTTGATGAACATAGTCACCAGGAAGTGGCAGGTGGTCTTTTCATCGGGGACGATAACGTATACGGCTGTCTTTTCGTGGCCGAACATACGTATATCGAAAGTATTGTGGCAGAGCATATCGGTAAGTCTCTTATTCAGGTTGAAGATGGAAACCATACCGTAGAGCACGCTCATGATGGAAGCGATGGTCTTTTCGTTTTCGCCAAGCAGAGTACCCTTGAAGAGCATACCGATGGTGTTCTGTGTGCTCATCTTGCCGGCCAGGGTCTTAAGTGATTCCAGAGCTGCCTGGGAGCAGAGAGCTGTAAGGCTTCGCATGTTAACTGCGTTCTCTGCAGCTGCTGCCTCAAAGAGAAGATACATATTAGCGGTAAGCAGTGTCTCTGCCATCAGAGGATACAGAAGGTCGGTAGTATTTTCCTTCTGTCTTGCTGAAAGAGTAGCCGCAAGGTCGTTTACCAGGTTGTTAGCTTCATCCTTGCGTCCTGTACGGTAATACTCATAAGGAAGAGCCAGAGGATCCCACATGTCACCGTAACCGATATCACGGAAGTTGAGCACTACGGTCTTATATCCATGCTCTTTAGCAAAACCGCCGGTACGGACATAAAGCTCAGCCTTAGGGTCGGTAACGACGAAGGATTCGCCGGAACGTATGAACATGTTAAGTGTGGGCATACAGAAGATACGGGTCTTCTTTGAACCGGTGGCACCGAATATCAGAGTATGGGTGTCGCGGCCGTCAAGGTATGCCGTATGCCCGTCGGACATGATGGGAACACCGCCGATAGGATAGGTGGGTGCATCTATATCTACTTTTGTAGCGCTTCGCTGGATCTCTTCGACAGTTGCCCAGCGAGTAGTACCCATGTTGCTTTTATATCTTGTATTTTTTATCTGACTGCTGCTCATCTTGTCTCCTCCTTAATAATTAAACTGCGCCGTGAATACTTTGGCGTTGTTCTCGATCAGCTCGGAAACATAGATACCGTCAGGTGCAAATGCGCTGATCATGCTCTTTGTAACGATGCCGTCATAAGGCGGAGTAGATGTATATACGGAATATACGATGTCCGAAGCCAGACGATCAAGCATATCATAGCCTGCGAAATACTGATCCTCACGCAGACGGTTGACTGAAGCGATTATCATATTTTCGGCATCGGAATCAAGGTTAAGTCCGTACTCGCTAATCTCATTGCAGATATAAGTGCAGAGATCGGCGCTGTCGGGTAATCTCATATTGATAAGCTGTATACGGAAGAACAGTACCAGAAGCTGGGTGAGCTGTTCAACAGCCTGAGCATTGTAATTGGGGATCTGGAAGATATATGTGATATCATCATCCATTGTAGCAAGATACTTCATGATATCGATGAAATGCGCATCTTCAAAATGTCCGGTCCATTCGCTTACGTCAACGGACAGAAGTCCGCGGTATTCAGAGCGGAAGCCTGCAGCGTCACGGATCTTTTCACCTATCTTCTCGATCTCGTGACAGTCCTTGTCTGCGGGAACATAGTCAACGAAGCACTCGAGACAACGGACATTGCCGTAAAAATCCAGCAGGTTGCCGGAAGTATACATGAAACTGGTAAGCAGCATGAGAAGGTTCTCACGATCGATACCGTTATCTGCGGCCCATAATAGATTGGGGACCACAAGTTTGGGCTTAGCGTGGAACTTTTCAACATTATCGCTCAGACGCTGCCACTGATCGATGACTTCCTTGAACTCCTCCAGCCCGTGGAGAGCCATGATCTCTTTGTAGTACGCATTTTCTGCCATAGAACAAATCCACCTTTCCTGTATTGTGCCTGATTTTTTCACAGGCATCCGCGATAAATTATAACAGATAAGGTACGATTTTACCATAATAATATGAAGTGCTTGCCAATATTTGGCACTTTTACACAAAAAAACATAAAATCTTTGTAAGGCGCTTAAGGGGTGATGGTAAAATCCGAAACCGGAGAACCTTTTTCTATCTCGTCTGCGGTATGTACCCTGGAAATAAAGCTCAGACCACTGCTTGAATAATTTCCGCTCTGAATGGCAGCATTATATATATCATGTCCGAGGCCTTCATAATCGTCGCTGCCTGTATAGGCGAGTATTGACCGGATGGAGGCCTTCACATAATCGGAAGAGGATGCATTTTCGCTCTGTTCGATGATCAGTTTGTCTTTATCTGCGGTACCCGGACTCACTACAAACTGTATGCCGGTTTCATTTCCTCCGTTTAAGAGTTTATATTCACCTGCTTTATTCCGGATAGGGCTTAGGCTCATATTATCTGCGGCAAGTTTTCCGTTTAATGAGCTTATCAGCGCTTCTCCGCCCAAACCGGTGGGAGAAGCAGCTGAAGCCGGCTGGGTGGGAGCGGCCGGCTGCGTCGGAGCAGGAGGAGTGTTTTCTGCTGCGGGAATGTTATCCGGAACAAGTACATTAATATCTGAAGGAAGTTCATATCTGACTTTATCGGATACGGTGGGAGTTACGGTGGGAGTGCCGTAATCGGCGCGCAGGGGCGAGCCTTCGGGATATTCCAGGGCACCGTTTTCATACATCTCGGAATATTTGCGTACCATATTGCCGGATACGGCTATACGGGGATCGTTAAGACAGTCGTTGCAGATATGACGTTCGACACCGAGTATATCGAAATCCTTGCAGAAGCGGGTACGTCCGCAAAAATCGCATTCTACGGGGCCACAGCCTGAGAGCAGTAAAGAGCACAAGAAGAACAGGCTGCAGATTATACAGCATGCTATACTGTGCTTGCATGTAGGATAAACGCTCACTGTCAGCTCCTTCTGATCTGAAAGTACCCTTTGTGACAGGGTATGTACAGACTTTATCTTCCGGATGATTATATCACTCATACATCTTCAAGTCTACATAATATCTTTACAGACAACAAAAAAACCGCCCGATCAAGGCGGCCTTTAAGCGTGCGCGACAGGATTCGAACCCACGACCTTCTGGTCCGTAGCCAGACGCTCTATCCAGCTGAGCTACGCGCACCCGGAATTGGAAGCATTGCTTTCAACGTCCACGGGATACAATATCACATACGGATTAAAAAGTCAAATATTATTTTTTACATAGACTTATTATTAAAAATATTGTAAAATATCATTGATTTTGTTCTTAATCTAGTCGTTCAGACTTATTTTATGAGGAGGTAGAGAGCAATGGATGAAGAGATCAAAAAAGATGGAACAGGGGATGATCGTGTATTTGTAGATGCCCTGTCCGATGATACGACAGCTCCTAAAACGGATGCAGCAGGGCCTGCGGTAACGCAGCAGCCTGCGAATGATCAGCCGCCGGTAAACCAGGCACCTCCGGTAAATCAGATGCCACCCATAAATAACCAGACAGCTCCGGTAAACCAGATGCCGCCTGTAAATAATCAGATGCCCCCGGTAAATCAGGCTCCTCCGGTAAACCAGATGCCGCCTGTAAATAACCAGA
>CACZBK010000038.1 GCA_902779395.1 uncultured Lachnospiraceae bacterium
TACACAGGATACTGTGCTAGCGGAAGCAGAGGGAGTAAACAGGCTAAGGATTAGAAGACAGGTCTTATGAAAGAATTAAAACTTACGGCAAGCGATGAAACTCTATATACCGTTCTGGATGAGATAAAGGCGTATCTTCAGGAATGCAGATGTCCCGAAGAACTGATGACGCCTATTCTTATAGCTGCTGAGGAGGTGTATGTCAATATAGCCCATTATGCTTACGGCGGCAAGAGCGGTGAGGCAAAGGTGGATATAGATATCACACCCGATCCGAAACGCTGCAGGATCGTATTTGTAGATAAGGGGATACCTTATAATCCGCTTGAAAAAGAAGATCCGGATATTACCCTTTCTGCCGATGAAAGAAGCATCGGCGGTCTTGGTATATTTTTTGTGAAAGAGATCATGGATACTGTAAAGTACGAATATAAGGATGGGCAGAATATCCTGACTGTTGAGAAGTCCATAGAATGATCAGGTGGTCGGAAGCTGTATGTAAACGCCCATTCCTTTTCCGGAATTGCTTTTGGCATAAATAGTACCGCCGTAGTATTCAACTATGGCCTTTGCCTGATAAAGTCCCAGGCCGTTACCGCTGATACGGTTAGAACCTTGGTAATTGAGTTCAAAGATATGTCTGGTCTCTTCTTCGGACAGTCCGTCACCGGTATCCTTGCATACAACGAAAATATCATCACCCACCAAAGAAACGGTGATTATCAGTGAGCCGTGCCGCCCCATATATTTTATGGAGTTATCCACGATATTGCGAAACAGTATACGCAGCAGGTTCTGGTCCGCCTTGACTAAGAGACTGTCGTCTGCGGAAGAGATATTAATGTTTAACCCGGCTTTAGCCGCGTCATCGGCAAATTCCTTCGCAACGCTTTTGGCTACGGAGATGATATTTACCGTAGAGGTTTCACTTCGCTTGGGAAGATATCTGGGAAGAATAGATGAAGGATCATATTCATCCTCCTTTTCGGAAGCGGCTTTAAGTTCTTCGAGCTCCGCCTTGAGCCTGCCGGTTTCGTCATCGGTTGCGGTCTTCTCAAAGCTTAAGGAAGCTATCTGTTCTTTTAAGGAAGTGATATCGCCTTCCTTTTCGGACAGATCATCATGCAGCTTTTTGATCTCGGAGTTCAGGCTGTCGATTATAGCATCGGTATCCACATTGTCTTCCTCATCTTTGGGATTCCTGTAGCTTAAATATGCGAAGAGGATAAGGAAAATGCTGTGCAGTATGAAAAAGATAAGAAATATCCATGAATTGAGTTTTAAAAATGAATATAAAGTAAGGGCATAGCAGAATATCGAACAGGCAAGGGTAGTTTTTTGAGCTGTACTCAACATCGTATATGGAAACTCCTTTTCAAAACAGTGAAAAGATGGTAAAATTAATTGTTTCAGTGAACAATGTTATCACATTTCAAAATGCTGTGCAAGGGGGATAGAAATGGGCCTCACGGATCGCATGCTCTATGAAACAAAAAAGCTGAATCGTCAGAAAAAAAAAGAGAACGATATCCAGCAGGATCAGGATGAGGACGAGACCGGTATGATGTACCGGCCGCGTCCTGCTTTTCAATATATCAACAAAGACAAGGGTGTTTTTGGCGGTGATGATGATACTTCATTAAATACGGCAAAGAGTGTTTTTGACAAAACAGCAGTCTTTAATGTTTCGGCAAAGGACTGATACCGTATTAAAGGATTTCAAAAAATAACTACACGGAGATGGAACAAATGGCAGAAAAGTCAACCTCAGAGAACAGTACGTTTGCAAGTTATGATGAGTATATGAAGCATGTGTTTGACTGTGTCAACCGCTGCTTATCATCTTATCTGGAGGATATGAAAGGAACTTTCTCCAACGGGCAGGGCGGTTACAAGAACGTGCTTTATCCCGATCTGGAGATAGCCAGCGATGCCGCGCTCGATCATGTTATGCGGTTTGAGAATGACGGCGGTAATGCATCGCTTGAAGAATATGAGTCTTCCGAAGATGAGAGCGTCCCGGAAGAAAATGAAGAAGTGCAGGAGGATGAAGATGAAGATGAAGAGCTCCTGTCACTTCTGAGCGCTTTCGGAAGCGATGATGAAGAAGATGAAGAAGAGGATGATGATACTTATTCGGTAGTATCCGACAATCCAGGCTCAAAGGCTATTCCCAGACAGGGAGTTGAAATGGATGTTATCAAGCGCATCGAAAGCATACAGGAAAAGGCAGCCAGAACAGTAGAGAAGGGTATTGAGATGCCTTTTTATGAACTGTGTGATAAGATGAAATTCGAGCCTTTTACCGTATTCTGCTTTGCCTGCGGTATCCTTTCTTCGACACAGACCGATTATGCGGGTATATTCCAGATAGTCAACGAAAACGGCGGATTGTCTTCGCCTACGATCGAGTCTGCAGGACGTCTGTATTACGGAAAGAAATATTCCATAACGGGTGCATATGCGGATATGTCCATCTGTCTTGAGCAGCTTCTTCCCGTACTCGACCTTCATGTTATACCTTCCATGCCTTTTTCAACGGCAGTATCACCTGATAAACGTATAATAGATTTTCTTTTCGGCCGTGACCGTATCAAGCCGGATGAAAACTACAGCCGTTTTATCAAGATGCTCACATCTGATGAAGAACTTGATCCCATACTTGCTAATGAAGGTCAGCTGGAATCCATGAAGATAAGCTATACGGAAGGCGTGAGGATATTCTCCTATTATGGCGATGAGGGAAGCGGCCGTAAGTTCTTTATCAAGCATTTCTGCCGCGAAAACAATATGCGCGCTATATCAATGAACTGTAAAAAGCTTTTTATCTACGATTTTTCATTCGTTGAGAAGGCGCTATGGGCCATAACAAGGGAATGCATACTGACTAATGCCTGCTGTGTACTGGACGAGCTGGAATTCCGTGAGGATGAGAAAGAAAAATTCTACGGTTATATGGATCTTGCTTTTTCAAAACTCAACGAAAAAGGCATACTTGTATTCTGTATTTCCAAGCTTCAGCTGGCCATGAGGGAGATCACTAAAGATGAGTTTACAGAGCTTGAGATCCCTACGCCCACAAATGCTGAGCGTATAGAATGCTGGAAATTCTTCTCTAAGGATTATAAGCTTGAGGAAAATGTAGACATGAAAGAGATGGCTACCAAATTCCTTTTTACCTGCGGTAAGATAAAGGGAGCCTTAAGAAGCGCCCGTTCTCTGGCAACAATGGATAAAGAAGTGCTTATCAGCAGGGATAAGCTCTTTAAAGGATGTTACGGACAGATGAGTTCGGAACTTACACAGAAGGCGACCAAGATAAAAGCTAATTTCGGCTTCGAAGATATAGTCATGAGCCCCGACCAGCGTGAAGCCATAGAGAGAGCGATAGCGCAGATGACATATCGTCAGAATGTCTATGAGGGCTGGGATTACAACAAAAAATATCCTTACGGCCGCGGACTTTCGGTACTTCTGTTCGGAGCTCCCGGTACCGGTAAATCCATGTGCGCCCAGGTTATCGCTCATGAGCTTAATCTTGAGCTCTATCGTGTGGACCTTTCTAAGGTTATCGATAAGTACGTCGGTGAAACGGAAAAATCCATTTCCATGATATTCCGTGAAGCTAAAAAGTGTAATGTCGTCCTCTTTTTCGATGAGTGCGATACGCTTTTTGCAAAACGTGCCGATGACGGCGGTTCGAACCAGGCTTCCGCTAACAATAAGACAGCACTGCTGCTTCAGGAAGTGGAAGGTTATGACGGAGTGTCTGTTCTGGCCACAAACTATAAGCATAATATAGACCCGGCATTCTTCAGGCGTATGAAATATATCGTGGAGTTCCGCAAACCGGATGTACCCACAAGAGAGATGCTGTGGCGTACCACCATACCTAAGAATACGCCGTTGCACGAAGATGTAGACATACATTTCCTTGCGGAAAAGTATGAGCTGGTTGGTGGTAATATAAAGAACTGTATCCTGAATGCGGCATTCCTTGCCGTAGCCGATCCCGAGTACGGAGACGGAATGGTGCATATGAAGCATTACCTTCAGGCGGTGCAGAGTGAGTTCGTCAAGGTCGGCGGTGTACTTACCAGGGCTGATTTCGAGCCTTATGCAGATCTGATATTCGGTGAAGAAGAGATGGGATTCTGATATGGCAGGTTTTGTCCGCTGATATCAAGGAGGTTATGGTAATGGGTGGCAGTATCTATAAAGATAAAAATGAACAGCTTAATAAGGGGCCGGTATTCAATGTTTCAGCATCCCAAAACGCAGAGGTGGAAGAAGAACTGGAACGGAGAAGACGTAAAAGGGAGGAGCAGGAGAAGTGGATGCTTAACGCTCCCGAGAATAAAGCAAAGGAAAATGAGATCAACAGAAGCAGGATCTTTTCCGATGAGGAAACAGCAAAGCAGCAGCTTCAGAAGGACTACATTAAGATCACAGAGCCGGTCAATCCGTGGCAGGAAGAAAGATTTCCGGAGTTTTCAAAAGAACTTAACGATCTTCTGAAGGCAGTTACCGCGGATAACAGCCGGATGAGCAGGTCGCATTTCGGGCTTGTTAAGGAAGCTGTCAGTCAGCTGGCCATTGCTCAGAATGATGATCTCAGGCGCTATTATCTGGATCTGGTATATGCAGCCGTCGGGGATTATATCGATCGGTCCAACGAAAAGACCAATAAAGGACGTCTGGAGAGAGTTATAAAATTACGGGAAGAGATCAAAGATCATAAAAGAAAGCTATTAAGTGAGCGTGAACGTGTTGAAAAGCTTAACGCATCGGGCGATAAAGATGCCGGACTGATAGTGAAATACTGGGAAGCTATCGAGATACTTAAAACGGACACGATAAGATCTTATCCCATGGGAGATGATCCCGAAGAACTGAACGCTTATCACAAAGAGATAAACGGCATGGGAATGATGTTTGCGATGCAGTACAATAAACTGATCTCAGCCTGTGATAACTATCTGTCAAAGATGGGGAAGCCGGCAGTTGCACGGGAACACTACGAGAAGATGAAAAAAGATGCCGAAGCTGAGCTGAAGATCTTTAATAATGCCCTGACGGATTTTTTGAGCTCATCACGCAGGAGAGAAGTAACATGGGGAGATGCACTGTCTGAACGTACAGGCAACCGTATTTCAATCGATACAAAAACCGCAAAGGATCTCGGCGCAGGGACTTCAACTGTATTTAAAGTTAAACGGGGGCTACCTGGATTTGATTATTTTAAGGAAGAAGAAACTATAGGCAGGAATTTCGAGGATTGCTGGAACAGATTATACAGTGAGTACGGATCCGGAGACCTTTCCGGAAACGACATGGCTATTATCCGGAATATAAACTCATCACTTCGTGATGATCTTAAAAAGATCGATAACGAAACAGATCCGGAAAAAAGAAAAACAGCCGGGGAACAGTTTTACCGGCTGATAATCGCTAATGCCATCGGTATAAAGAATTTCTTCAGAAATGCTGCTCTTAAAGAAGAATATGCCGCTTACATGACAAAGGGGAATGATTATAAGATCATCACGCTTTTGAAGAAGTACGGAGAAGTACAGCCTGAAAATGTAGACAGGGTCTGTGAGATATTGAATACTTTTGCAAAAAGCTATAACAGTTATTATATTGCGACAAATGAAGCCGGTATAAAAGAAGGCAGTAATCTGTCAGTAAGGAATGTTGCTACATATCGTATGGCGGTGGCACTTGGTATAGAAGAATCGGTTGCCAGGTCCGAGACTGCCCGGATAGAAAAAAACAAAAAGACAGTTTACGGGAATCTGATGGCTGAAGCTAAAGGACGTAAGGCCTCATCGGCGGGAAAGAAAAAAGATAAAAAATACACTTCCAAGTGCGTGTGTGATATGGCAATGATGCAGGTATTTGATCTTATATGCGGCCAGATAGACCGAAACGGCAGTAATTATTATGTCAGCGAGACAGCTGAGGGTATCAATTCCATAAAAATGATAGATAACGACATGGCGTTCGGGAATCTGAAGCCTGATGATCTGATGAAAGGACGGAATGCCATGCCTATGTTCATGGATGTACTTATCCTTACCATGCCGGACCGTTTCAGGAGAAGGATACTTGAGATGGACAAAAAGACCATGAGCTTTATGCTGGAAGATATACTTTCGACTGAAGAGATAAACGCGGCCGCAAGGCGTCTTGAGATAATAAAGAATAAGATACGGACGGCACAGAACCAGCTGGATGATATGAAAAACAGTGATGATAAGGAAGAACGGTTTGAGGCATACTGTATGGAGTTTGAAGAATACAGAGCCCTTAATTACCAGCTTGAATTACTGAAGCATAAAAATAACGAGGATGAACGCTTCCGGAAAAGAGAGCTGAAAACAAAACCTAAGATAAGTTATTATACATATCTTATCGAAAATAATATGCTGAGTGAAGAAGAGCTCGATAAACGCATCAGGCAGTTTAAAGACATGCATAAAAAGGACAAGTGGGATGGCAGGTAAGACAGGCGCAAAAAAAAAGGCTGAGACGGCTGCAAAGACTGAGAAAAATACAGCTGAAAAAAAAGACAGGAAGCCGGCTCAAAAGGTTGCGGGCAGGACTGCTGAAAAAGAAGAAAAGAAGGCTCAAAAGAGTATAGCGGATATATACTTCCCCGGTCTTGATACTTCCGCATTTACGGATAAGGATGAAGAAAAAGAGTACTATCTGCGTTTTGTGGATATGCTCTGTCTGATACAGGTGGATATCAATGAAAATCATCCGGAAGTCGCTGTAGACCGTGTGGGAAGCATTCTTTCCGATGTTGCTCTCATGCAGGCGCTTGAACCGCATAAAAAAACCGAATATGCCGAAAAGAGCAGTGTGCGCAGGATCTTTGACATGCTTTTAAATAAATCCGATCTGGGACTGAAGGCAGGTTATGAGCTGCCTTTGTCTGCTCTTCTTCTGTCCGGGCTTCTGGATCCGCTGGAGATGCTTGCCATACTTATGGCATACTCTTCATCGGTCAACCGGAAATATGAACGTATATATGGTGTGCTTCAGGAAGAAAAGACCGGTATAGTACGCCCTACTAAAGGCTTGTGTCATGATCTGGCACGTATATTTCTGGGCAATGACGAAAATGATATTGCGCTGCTCATGAACGGGAACAGTTTTCTGAACAGTGTTCTGTTAACTCCGTGGGATAACAGCCGGGGAGATTCCGAAATGTCCCGGCCTCTGTGGCTGCGCGGGAGTGTCTTGAGTATCCTTTGTCCCTGCGATGATGATAAAAAGCTGTCGCCCGAGGGACTTGGCCGCTGTGCCGCAGTGCTTGATCCGGTCTATTCCGGTGAAAAACTCCTGAGGAAAACGGAATACGAAGAGCTTTATCAGAGCTATGCAGGAATGCGCTTTAACGGCGGCGTGATAGAACTGTGTGCTCCTTACGGAAGCGGAAAACGCTATCTCGTCAGGGCTCTTGCAGGAATGTATGTGTGTAACGTACTTTCGGTCGATATAGCTTTGCTTCTGACTATGGATACGAGTGAGCAGGAGCAGGCTCTTGCGGATATATGTGTAAGAGGGATACTGGCCGGAGATATAGTATATCTGTTTGACCTGCCAAAGGATAAGGAGGATTCGCTCCTTCGTATTTTTTCCGTCCTGAAAGATAAGCTTTTTGTTTTTATAGTGGGAAGTGAAAAGCCGCTGGGCGGCATGAGCGCAAGGGTGCTCGATAAAGGCATATACCGCATAGAGCTTAAGGATATAAGCGATTCTGCACAGCTGAGCCTGTGGCAGGAAGCGGCAGAGGAATATGCTGTTGATCTTGCAGATGATATAGATCTTAAAGAGATAGTATCCAAGTTTACCATGGATCCTTTAAGGATATTTATGACCATTAAAAACTGCTCAAGCGTAGCAGATGATTTTCTCATAGGCCGGGAGCTTCTGGAAGAACAGATCCGGCGTATCTGTGCCGTAGAATTCGGTGACAGCGCCAAGCGTCTTACGTCACCTTTTACCTGGGATGATCTTATCGTCGAACCGGCAGGAGAAAAGCTTCTTAAGCAGGTATGCGACAGGGTGAGGTTCAAGAACAGGGTAAATGATGATTTCGGTTTTGGAGAGAAGCTTCCTTACGGGCGGGGAATTTCTGTTGTTCTTTACGGACCTCCCGGTACCGGAAAGACTATGGCTGCCCAGGTACTCGCCAATACTCTTGGACTTGATATATACCGTATAGATCTTTCGCAGGTGTCGAGCAAGTATATAGGCGAGACCGAGAAAAATCTTGCGGTTGTATTTGATGCGGCTAAGAATTCCAACGCAATACTCTTTTTCGATGAAGCGGATTCACTGTTTTCAAAACGTACCGATGTGAGCAGCTCCAATGACCGTTATGCAAATGCCGAAACATCATATCTGCTTCAGAAGGTTGAGGAGTATTCGGGGATGTCGATACTGGCTACAAATAATCTTCAGAACTTTGATGCAGCATTTAAACGCCGTATGAGTTTTATGATCCCTATAGGCATTCCTGACGAAGCAACAAGGGCACTTCTGTGGAAGAAAGCATTTCCTGCGGATGCTCCTTTAGCTAAGGATGTTGACTTTGAGATCCTGGCAAGGGCGGTGGAGATGAGCGGAAGCAGTATCAAATCCTCTGCGGTTTCGGCTGCATATCTGGCAGCTGCAGCCGGAAAGCAGATAGATATGGAGATGATCTCGCAGGCTGTTGACCGGGAATCTTTGAAAAACGGACGTACCGGAGCCGGAAACGATATACTCCGTGCCATGATGGAGGGGTGAGGTATGCCGGGGATGTCTTTTGAATATCAGCAGATAAACAGCAGAAATCTCGGACGATGGAAAGAAGTTATCATTCCGGCGGTGTATTCCGAACTTGAAAGAGAAAGAAAGGAACTTGACGGGAATTATCTATGTATAGGTATCAAGGCAGGTAAAGAGTATGCAGGTGCTTTGATAAGCCATATAGAACAGGATACTGCGGATCTGCAGATATTAAGCCTGTTTATCATGCCGCAGTTTCGAAGATGCGGCGGAGCTTCGGGGCTTTTAAAAAAGCTCTGTGATATCGCTTATGTTTCGTATGAATGGCAGAGAAATGAATTCAGAGCCACGGTATTTGTCAAGCTTATGTATGCACTGCCGGATGAGCTTAAAAATGATCTCGAAGAATTTTTAAGAAAGGCCGGCTTTACGGAGTTTTATATCTTTGAGAAAGACGGGAAGGATGAGCCCGGCATATGCGGGGCATCCATGGAACTTGAGTTTTATAATACGGATTGATAAAGGACGATAAAATTACCTTAAAAGAGATAAAGGATCCTGTATGTATACCTTTACAGATTATTTTGATACAAAAAAGAAGAAAAAACCATACAGTAATGCTGAGGATGATCTGAAAGACTGGCTGTGTGCTCTTGATATGCTTATAGAGGCTTTTATGTATTATAAGGCTGATAAGCTGGAAGATGATCATTTCCATGCCCGCGGCATCAGAGTGAGCGAGGAGGAGATGGGAGATTATTTTTCACTTGCGCCGATGGAACGGGCATTGGGATCGCGTTCATTAAGTGTCAGTGCTGAAATGAAAAAGGCTATAGAGCATATACGTTCGCGTGAGGATGCATCGCTTAACGCGCAGATAGCCTGCCCTTTAAGAGCAGTCATTGATGAATTCTCACTGGGGCTTCATGATATTTTCATAATACTTATTTCCGCATCGGTAAGATATGATCTGAAATATCTACGCATATATAATTATATAAGCGACGGAGCATGTACCGATCATGTATCTGCCGGAGTGGCAGATGCACTGATCAATTTTTTTCTTCCATCATCCGCATCGGAGCTGGAAAAGGCTATGAGTTCTTCTTCGGTACCCGGGCGCTTTTTTCTGGCAGATGATGAGCCTGAGATCTTAAATACAGCTCTGCTCAGACCTCTTATCATTGTTCCGGCAGTGTACAGATACCTTCTGAGCGGGGAGACGGGTATGGAGCAGAAAGATGATATCTGCGATGATGATCCGATTTTCTTTAAAGCCTTTTCGGATCTGGCCAGTGATGCTTATATGAATGATCACGGAGTGCATCTGCGTTATGTTGAGAGCAAAGACAATGAGGATGTGGAATATGCACTGGGATGTGCGGCGCATCTTTCGGAATGTGCTCTTTATTCATTAAAGACTAAAGATATCACGGCTATGGATCCGGCAAAGTTAAAGGCACTTCTGTTCACCTTAAGGGTAAAGCCGGGTATTATACTGCTCACGCATGATACCGCAGACCGTTATGATGATAAATATAACAGAAGGATAAAAAACGAGTTTGATACTTCTTTGCATATACTTACGGCTAATCTTAAAAATGCCGTTATATATGTCTGCGGGCAGGAGAGGGTGCCTAAGATGGATGTGGACGCAGAAAATGCGCCGGCGCTTATAGATCTGCCTCTTCCGGATGCTATGTTGAGGATCGATATATGGCACCACTTCCTGGATAAATATGATATAGGACTTTCCGAAGATATTGATATAGAAGATATCGCCGACTGTCACGGGATCACATATACGGCTATAAAAAGGCTCTGTGTTCAGGCTAAGGAGAGCCTGGTACACTTCGCAGACTCTATACTTGACAGGAAACGTCTGCAGGAGCTTTTGTTTAAGCTCGACACCTCTGATTTTGAACATCTGGCGACCGAAGTACAGGCTAAGTATACCTGGGATGATATCTATATCGAGGCCTCCCAGAAAAAACGTCTTAAAGCTGCCTGTGACCGATACCGCCTGCGCGGCCGTGTGGGCGATAAGTGGGGGATCAATAAGAAGAATGCATATGGTAATGCGGTGATCCTTCTTATGTACGGACCTCCGGGAACAGGAAAGACAATGGCGGCACAGGCTATAGCCAATGAAGTCATGACACCCTTATACCGTGTGGATGTGTCTCAGGTATTTTCAAAATACATAGGTGAGACCCAGAAGAATCTGTCAAAGATTTTTGATGAGGCGTCGCGTCGCAATGTTGTCCTTTTCTTTGATGAAGCGGATGCGCTGTTCACAAGACGTACCGAGATAAAGGATTCACATGACAAATATGCAAATTCCGACACAAGCTTCCTGCTCCAGAAGGTGGAGGAGTATAACGGCATTTCCATACTGGCTACCAATAATTTCCAGAGCTTTGACCCGGCATTTATGAGGCGCCTTTCTTATGTGGTACGTTTTGAGCGGCCGGATGAAGCCACACGGCGGGCGATGTGGGAGCATATGCTGCCCCGTGAAGTCCCTATGGCAGCCGATGTTGATCATGATTTCCTGGCTTCACGCTTTAGTGAGCTGACCGGAAGCAATATTAAGTCAATACTTCTGACGGCGGTATATCTTGCCGGGGCTGAAGGCCGCAGTGTGGGTATGCGTGACATCATACTGGCTGTACGTTATGAATATGAAAAACTGGGCAGACTTATAGATTCCGATGAATTCGGGCAATATGCGGTATATCTTCAGGTGTAAGGTCTTATACTGAATTAACGGAGCAGAGGATGGCAGATCACAGAATAGAAGATCATTTAAATGATGATGAGCTTGAAAAGGTCTCGGGGAACGGTAACAGGTTTGCGGATATCGCCATTCCTGTTAAGGAGGTGCGCTCAGCTGAACTGGAAGAAGAACTTATGCGGCTTTCGGGCGGTAAGGCTTTTGAAGATGAGCTTACGATGGCCGATAAGGATTTTGAGCTTCACGGGATAGAGGATAAGGAAGGGCTTAAAGACGAGATCTACACAGACGCCGAAGCAGCACTTAATCCTGAAGAGGAAAGGTATCTGAAACAGCGGAGTGCGATCAATACGATCGAAAGCTTTAATGACAGACCGGAGATAGACAGCACCAAAGATGAAGACCTGGCTGAACTGCAGGAACGCGTTGCTGTTTATCTGGATACCACATCAAGAAAGAGTCTGGTCAATAAGGAGTATAATATTTTAAACAATGACCGGATCGATGATGCAATGGATAGACTGGAAGATATAGATAACGCCTGCGCTGATTATCTGGATAAGACCAGACCGCTGTTCAGACCCGGAAGAAGACGCAGGGCTTTAGTCGATATGCTTAAGGATGAAGTGGCAGAACTTAAAGACGACAGAGAAGGTCTTGAAAAATGTTATAAAGACATATTGCTGAGGTTCTCTCCCGAAAACAGGGATAACGATACTTCCGACGGAGAAGATGATGACAACAGCGGAAAGAAGAATAATAAACGAGCGGAAGAACAGCTTTTTGTTAGGACAATGGAATGGCCGGTCAAGATAGTTGATGAGGCGGATACCAAGAGATCCGACGTGACCGGCAACAGAAATAAGACAGTGCTTCCGGCGGATAAACGCTATGATGAGACAAGGCTTTCATACAGGACCAGACAGGATATCACCATGATAAGGACGATCGGACTGCTGTTCGGGATCTCTGACTGGCAGCAGATAGCGGATGAAGAGGATGTGCTCTACCGGGAGGAAAAGCAGGAAAAAGAGGATATCAGGATAGATCTGGGAGGATTTGCTCTGGGGAGCATATCATCCGAAATGTCCCGGGATGAGGGGAAAAGGCTGGCTGCATCCATAAAGACTGATCCGCAGGCACTCACGCTGATACATGCGGTGCTCTCGGATGGCGGAAGATCTGTCAGAAAGATAGCCAGGGTAACGGGGGTCCCGTTAAAGATATTGAAAGCCAGGGCTAAGGTGTTAAAAGAGTGTCTGGCAGATGCCATCATAGACTGAATTTATCATATGAGGTCCGGGATTGCCCATATTAAGCTGATGTGGTAAAATAATATTTTGCAGACAGAACCAAAAAAGGGGATAGAAAATAAGGATGAAGATAAAAAGTCTTGCATTTAAATTCGGGATTATTTTCACTTTTTTTGCAGTGATCACTATCGTGATCAGCGGTATCATGACATATCTGTCGCAGACAGAGTCTTATCATCAGGAATGTCAGATATTGCTTAAGCAGATCTCGGCCTCCATTATCAACAGGATAAATGACGAGGGAGACGAGTTTAAGATCCTGAAGGAATACTTTGAAGAGCATATAGAAGAAGTAGAGCTCTCCAAGGATTTTAAAACCGACCAGTTTCGTGCCAGGGATGCTTTCTATGACTATATGGCAGAGAATTTCCCTGAGGAAACATTAAAATATGATCCGGATTTCAATGTGCTGGATGAAGAGGGGAAACTCCTTTATGTTACATGGCGCATGGAATACTGGTTTTCTGTTTTCTTTGAGACAGCAGATGATTTCGGCTTAAAATATGTTTATTTCATCTATCCTACTAAAGAAGAAGAGTACAAAGTCAGATATATGTTTGATGCAACGCTGGGTACCAGGATCACGGATGAGGGGAAGGAAGTACTCTTTCTTGGTGATGAAGTACGTGAAGATCCCCTGGAACATGCATTCCTCTGGGCTTCCTGGAAATCAGGCGCTATCGTCGATGGTTTTGATACCAGTAATAATGAATATGGTTTTGTATACAGTTATAATGCTCCTCTGATAATAAACGGTGAGAAGATCGGTATTATATGTACGGATGTGGATGTAGTGGGTGTGAAGTCAACTATCATGGCAAATGCGGCGACGCAGATGATAGTGCTCGCAGCAATACTGTTAGTATCATTTCTTCTGCTTTACAGTTTCATACGCAGTCATATATTGAAGCGTGTGGTTCGGCTCGAGAAAAATGTTAAGGATTATTCCGAAAATAAAGAGAGGGCACTGGCTGAAAAAATAAGGTCAAATGTTAAGTCGGATGATGAGATCGCTTCTCTTTCCAACAGGTTTGCGAATATGATCGATGAGCTGGAGGATTACATGAAGGATCTGCAGGCAGTCACTGCAGAAAAGGAGAGGATCGGTGCCGAGCTTCATGTTGCAACACAGATACAGGCCGATATGCTCCCCAGGATTTTTCCTCCTTTTCCGGACAGCCCGGAGATCGATATCTTTGCAACCATGACGCCGGCGAAAGAAGTGGGCGGAGATTTCTACGATTTCTTTATGGTCGATGATACGCACCTGGCAATGGTCATTGCCGATGTATCAAGTAAAGGTGTACCGGCCGCCCTGTTCATGGTCATAGCCAAAACACTTATTAAAAACTGCGCGCAGAACGGTACGGATATAGCAGAGGTATTTTATTCCGTCAATAACCAGCTGTGTGAAGGTAACGAGGAGAGTATGTTTGTAACGGCTTTTATGGCTGTGGTGGATATTACAACTGGTATGCTCACTTATGTCAATGCCGGGCATGAACCGTTTTTACTCAGGCATGACGGCGAATGGCAGTGGATACGTCCGGATTCCGGCTTTATACTGGCAGGGCTTCCCGATTTTGAATATAAAAGCGAGAGCATGCAGCTGTATCCTGCTGACAGACTTTTCTTCTTTACTGACGGAGTATCGGAATCGCAGAATATCGAAAACACACTTTTCGGTGAGGATCGCATACTGGATTCCGTCCGGAGAAACGGAGATAAAGAGCTTACCCAAATGCTCCCTTCCATCAGAAAGGATATCGACAGTTTTGCCGGAGCAGCGCCTCAGTTTGATGATATCACAATGCTTGTTTTTGAATATCGCGGAAAGGATAAAAAATGATAAACGAGCTGTTTTTTACGCCTCTTATGGATGAATGCAAGAGGCGTAATGATACGGTGAAGAAATATGCTGACAGCAGTATAAGCTTAAGAGAACACCTCTCCGGGATCAGATCCATTTCGGAAAAGAACAGCAGGATAAGTTTTCCGGGGGATGCTTCAGAGGTATTAAATACCTGCGAAAGCTATGCAGAGAAACGGTTTGGCGGGGATATTGCTTTAAAAGTACGTGAAGCACTTGAATTTAAGGTTATAAATACCGCGGATCATCATGGGGGGTTTTATTCGGCACAGGCATTTCAGGGGGATCTGCTGTTTGCGAAACTTCTTGAAATGATGGGATATAAAGGCCGTGTATATCCTCTCTTTTCTTTTTCACATGTCGAATTGGAAAATTCTACTTATGCACGTGGTATAAGCTGTTACGGAAGTGCTGAGGGCAGGCAGCTTCTCCCGCTGCACCGGGCTAAAGCCGGCAATCAGATGGTAGCAGTGGTGAACGGTTACGATAATGAGATGCTCAAGCGCATGAAGGACAGGATCGGTTCCGTGCTCCCGGCTTTTGATAAAACATATAAGGATAAACTGGCTGATATCATTAACCGTATATATGGCGATAAGGACATTTTGAACAGTCCGCGTTATGCAGACCAGTTAAGCCTTATAGCAGATCGTATATCCGGAGAATGCTTTAAGGCTGCTGATGATATTCATATGATCTATATCGAGGCGGAGGAGATCATCAGACCGCTTATGATAAAGGATCTTTATGATAAGGATACGATGCTCTGGCATATGTTTTTTGACCCTGAGATCCGTGAAGGCTTAAATGCAGAGAAGACAGATGACGGAATCCCGCTTGCGGGAATGCTGCTTCGTGGAGTGGATCATAAAGGAAGAAGGATACATACGCTTGTAAACGACAGTGAGCGGATAGAGGGGATGGATCACGCCGGACGGCTGCTTGAATATCCCATGGATGTTAAGGAAATAGAGAGCCTTCTGAATGAGAGGAAACTGATACCCTCAGGACTGGCGGCGGCTGTAGTGCTGGGCTTTGAAAGGGGATATACATGGGCAGGCGGTTATTTTCAGTCTCTGTATCTGCCTGAATGGGCTAAACAGTGTGAAAAGATATTTAGGAATGCAGGACTTGATGCTTTTGCGGAGATCCTTAGTGCCTATGATGGTTCGTCCTTTATAAGCGGACCGGTATATGCGCTCAATGAGACTGAGGATTATACGGCCGTACCCGCCGGACCGGTGGAGTTTATGTTAAAAAAACCGGGATTTTCAAGGCTTGATGAGTTACTTGAGATAAGAATGCCGGATTGTATGAATATGGGGATCTTTGAGATGTATATAGATCTGATACCGGCGCAGGAAAAGGCTGAAGGCTGGTACAAAAATGCAGCAGAATTCTGCGGGATGAATTACAGGGACTATTTGATATGACTAACAGATCGGCCTGGGCTGAAGTCAGCTCGGAAAATATAGAAAAAAACATAAGGATCATACAAAAGCAGGTTGGAGAAGGCGTTAAGGTGTGCGCCGTTGTAAAGGCGGACGCATACGGACACGGACTCAGCGGATTTGTTGATACACTTTCAAAAAGGAAATTTACGGAGATCGCAGCTGTCGGGAAATTCCGTGAGCTTATAAAGGTGTTTGCGGAAGTCAATCCATCGGAAATGGATATACTCCTGCTGGGAGCAGCTGCTTCCGATGAGATAGCGCTGGCTCTCGATAAAGGAGAGATAGTCAGCAGAAGGAGTATTTTTTCTATCTACAATACAGATATGCTCCGGCGGCTTGATAAGGTGGCGGAATTTGCTAAAGTTACCCTGAGAGTACATATCCGCATAGATATATGGGACTCGGGAATGGGCTTATCCCCGAAGGAATTTCTGGATAAACAGGATATGATAATGGCTATGCCTCATTTAGATGTATGTGGTCTGTATACACATCTCTATTCGGCATATTCCGGGGATCTTGATGAAATAGGTTCCGAGCTTAAGCGCTTTGATGATATGGTCAGGCTGATCACGCCTGCATACAGAGAAAAACTCTGCATACATGCCCTCAATTCTGCCCTGATCTTCAGCTTTCCGCAGTATGCCTATGATATGGTGCGTGCCGGGACGGCTATTTACGGATTACCCTGTGGTGAAAATACCGGGCTGAAAACACTGATGCGTATCTGTGCACAGGTTTTTGATGTTTCTGAGGTTGACGCAGGCATACCCTTATCCTATATCAATAAAAATGATAACAGCAGAAAAAAGCGAAGGATAGCCAGGATCATGCTGGGATACTGGGATCTGCCTCTTTTACTTACGCAGAAGGAAGTAAGGGTATGGATAAAAGGCAGGCTTTATATGCTTGCAGATGATGTATGTATGGATAATCTGTGTATTGACGTGAGCGGAGATGATGATATCAGAGTAGGTGATAAGGCGGTTTTGTTCGGAGAAGAAGGTGTAATGGATACGGATATCCTGGACAGAAACGGAATTGATTATGTTCACGGTGAGTGGATGTGCATGACCGCGGACAGATTGGAGAAGATCTATATATGAAAGGTTTGATTAAGATTTTTGCAGTAACTATGGCGGCCGGAACACTATTGCTTGGCGGCTGTACAAATGATACAGTCGAAGAGGCTGGCGTTTTCGAGGAGACAGAGTCTGATATACCTAAACCTCACACCAAGGCTGATGGCAGCAAATACCGTATAGCATATGTGGATTATGATGAGTATATCCCGGCCAGCAGGCAGCTGTGCTATATACTTAAAGGGCTTGAGGAAGACGGCTGGATATCGGAGGGGGCCATACCCTTTACTCCGGAGGATATAGAAAGTAAAGATATGTCTACAAAGCAGATGTATGAAAAGCTGCTGGAGGCTGATCTTGGAAGCTATATCGAATTTGTGGAGGGGGGATTCTTTTATCTTGGTTATGATGATGAAAATGATATCAGAAAAACATTGACAGAACGGGCCGGTAAGGATATCGATCTTATAATCACTTTCGGTACGAGCGCCGGTGTTCTTGTCAAGGAGCTGGATCTTCCGGTACCGATGATAGATTTTTCGGCAACTGATCCCGTCGCATCGGGGATCATAGAATCTTCTACCGAAGGCTCGGGTGATCCTGAAGTGTGGGCACAGGTTGAGGCTTCCGTTCCTCTGAGGCAGCTGAAATACTACCATTCCCTTAAACCGTTCAAAAAACTTGGAATGATAATATATGGTGATGAGATCATATCCGGTGTGCCTGATATTATGAGGGCAGCGGATGAGATAGGTTTTTCCGTGGTCAAGTATAATATAGACAGCAGATCTAGGGAGACAAAAGAAGAACTTGATGAGTATTATGCACTGGTAAAGTCGGAATTTGAACGAATGGCGGATGAAGATATCGATGCATTCTTTTTTACCGCCGACCTGGTAAACGATCAGGAATATCTGGAAGAGATGTTTGCACCGCTGTATAAGAGAAAGATACCCGTATATGCTATGGATGACGTTAATACGGTTTATAAGGGTGCGCTTATGATCATATCCGCATATGATTTTGAAAATGTCGGACGTTTTGTTGCGGATGCCATCACACATGTTCTGGATGGCGAAGAAGCAGGGGCACTCCCGTGTATCTATACAAGTGCGCCTTATATATGTCTGAATCTTGATGTGGCAAGAAGGATAGATTATCCTCTGAATTTTGAGTTTCTTGCTGCCTGCGATGAAATCTATACGGAGGGTAAGGCAGATGAATAAAAATGTGATGAATGTAAAGAACAGATCGTTCCTCACGCTGCTGATCGTGATAAGTTTGTTCGCAGTATGCTTTGTTGCAGGGATGGGCTATCTTAATTACCGCAGTACCGCCATAGCATTGGAGGAACAGGTTATAGCGCGTATCGAGGATGATACCGTGGCAGACCTTGAGACAGCTATCAGCTTCGGAAAAAGTTTTGAAACCTTCTACGGAATGGAAGAGATCTTTTCAGATTTCTCGGCACAGATCGAGAATACACATCCTTTTATAATCTCGAAGGATGGAACGCTGACCGCGGATCAGCAATAGTATCCGGAAGTACAAGAGCTATCTTTACGGCAGTTCATGATGAAGAAGAGCTTATAGGCTATTTCGGAACATTTTATTCCAAAGACATCTTTTCGTATCTGATGACAGATGTGTTCAAGAAAATTGTGATACTGGCATTGATAGTAAGCTCGGCAGAAGCAATCGTGTTTTGGGGTTATACCGTGCTGGCGAAGAGGAAGCAGGCTAAACATCAGTTTAACAGAAGATTCGACAGGAATATGGAAAAGATCACATCACTGGCTATACTTGCAGCCGGCGTTATAGCGGTTTCTGCCTCATCCATATATATATACCAGCAGGATTACAGACAAAAGATAGAGACGGCCACGAGGGTTTCTCTTAAGAATCTTGAAAATACCATCAAGGATGTGCGTAATGACGGTGTGGAACTGAGGGATGTTCTGGGGCTTAAGGAATATATCTATACACGTGTAAGCAAGCTGGACACCTTAAGATCGGTACGTGTTACCGAGCGAATAGTGGAGGTTTCGCCAAGGGAAGAAGGTTCGGATATAATCAGCTTTGTGTTCGGTGCTGATGGCGATAATAGTGAGGCTCTGTATCTTGAGGCGGAGATTTCAAAGGATGCAATGAACAGTCAGATAAGAGGTATAGTACTGACCCTTCTGTCTACTTTGATAATATTGCTGATATTTGTAATAGAATTCAGTAATCTTTTGGAACTTACAGGCAGCGAAAAGCCGAAAAAAGAAGAATTCTCCGAGAAAAAGGTGGCAGTGGCACTTCGCTTAAGCGGGTTTTTGTGTTCTACCGCCGAATATATGTGTGTGCCTTACGCCGCCATGATGATAAGGGAGAGCGGGGAATCCGTACTGGGGCTGAGCAACGGTCTTACGGCAGCTTTGCCGCTGACTTTAGAGGGGCTTATGCAGATGCTGGCAATGCTGGTCATGCCCCGTTTTCTTAAAAAGAAGGATGTGCGATCCACGCTTGTGGTTTCATCGATCGCGATGATAATGTGCAATATCGGGGCATTTGCTCTTCATTCCGCAGTAGCGATAATAGCTTTTCGTGCTCTTGCCGGTGTGGCTTATGCAGGTTTTAAGCAGATATCAAATTATCTTATCACACGCGGTTATGAAAGTGAGACGGGGCGTAGCAACAATATCTCCCAGGATAATGCCGGACTTCTGGCAGGTGCCACCTGTGGTGCCGGTCTTGGTGCCATCATCTGCGCGAATGTGGGATATCCCGTAGCTTTCTTCGCTTCTGCGATACTGTTTGTTTTATATCTGCTGATAACGTATACTGCAATGCCCTGGAAGGCTTTGGCTAAACGCAGCGATATGGATGAAGAAGAAAAACCTGTAAGCTTCTCTTCGCTTAAAAAGATGATCTTTTCCGCAGAGATGCTTATGTATGTGATCTTTATCGCAATACCTCTTAACATAGGCGTTATGCTCTGTGTGACACTTGTACCGGCTATCTGTCAGACTAACGGCATAAGTTCCGTTATGCTGAGTTACTGCTATATTGCAAACGGTATCGCCGGTATCTATATAGGTCCGGCTCTGGTTTCCAAGGCCAAGAAGAGTATAGGTCTGATCCCCGGTATAGCGATAAGTTTCTTTATGGCTGCAGCGGGTATTTTCGTACTGAAGCTTCCCGCCATAGTAGTGATGATAGTGGTAAGCAGTACGGTTCTTGGTTTCCTTGACGGTTTCGGGACACCGCTGTGTACAGACCAGTTTATGGAACTTGATGTGGTCAAAAATGCAGTCGATGAATCTACTGCCCTTATATTCTCTGTTTTGATATCATACATACTGCTTACTTTTGCACCTATGATCGCAGAAGCTATGCTCCTGCCGGGAGATGGGCTGTTTTCACCCATGATGATCGGCGTGGCGGTATATGTTATCGCAGCTGTTGTGATCCTTGTATATGGAGCGTCTAAAAAGAAGAAACGTGCAGCCCGCTGAGGGTCTGCACGTTTCTTCTTTTATCTGATCCCTTTGGCATCCTTTAATGTGATCCCGTTTTTACCCAGTGGTATATTATGATCCAGACCGACGAATTTTCCGTTTTCCTGCCAGAGCACTTCTTTGACAAAACTGTATTTTTCTTCATCCCAGGTAGTAAAATCGTCCAGTAATAATCCGCCGGTATCACCGGAATTGGCGTTTAAGCACCAGAAAGTGTGGTTTAAGTGGTACTTGCCGATGAGCTGTCTCATATAGGTCATCCAGGTTAGATTGGGTTCTCTCATAAAGCCGCCCCATTCACCTATCAGCAGGGGAGCGGTATTATCCTCATAGATATAAAACCAGTTATCATGCCAGCAGTCTTTCATAAGGCTGTCATAGGTATAGCTGCCTTTGAACCAGGGCTGCTCATATACAGTAGGGCCATAATCGTGGGGAGAGTAGACCAGCTTGTTCTGGTATTTTCCAAGATCAACAGGAAAGTCCTTAACGCCTCGGAGATTGCCGCCCCACCAGTTAAAATGATAATCAGAGTTGCTGGTGGAATGGTAGTCCTTATTGCCTTTGATATCGATGGGATATATCTCAGTACCCTCAACCATTACAAGTACGTTTGGATTCTTATCAAGTACGGTAAGAGCAGCTTTTTCTGCTGCGTATTTCCAGTTGTTGGCATCCTTTGAATCGTTCCATATAGCTGCCTGACTGCCTTCGTTCGGCTTACCATGCGGTTCGTTTTTAAGGTCGAAGGCGATGATGGTGTCGTTATTTTTATAGCGTTCTGCAGCCCATGCAAGAGCAGAGAGGTACTGATCGGCAGAAACCTTCCCGGTGTACCAGAGGTTCACATTATGCCCTGAAGCATCTGTTTCGGCGCTGTGGATATCGATCATTACCTTTATTCCGTTCTCCTCTGCAAGCGACAGGAAATATTCGAAGATCTCAAGGCTGTTCATGGAATTAAGTTCACTGTTATATGCATTGTTATAATTGGCTCTGGGATATGTACCTCCTGCCCATTCATTAAGTAGCTGGGCAGACATGGGCACACGTATAAGGTTAAAGCCGTGATCGGCGATAGCCTTCACCGTTGGAGCCAGCTGGCTGTTCCATAACCCGTCGAAAGTGTTTGTACCGGTATTGTAACCGAACCAGTTAACGCCTGTAAGCCATACTTCTTTTCCGGAAGAATCAAGTATCCTGCGGCCGTCAGTATGAAGCCAGTCGTCTCCCTGCCGGGCATCGTCACAGCGCTTTAAAAGATCGGAAGTGTTAACATCTGCTGCCCGGCTGTTGTTATTGCCGTTATTATTATTGTTATTATTATTATTGTTATTATTCTGGGCATTCTGATCGACTACACCCGCAGTAATGCTCATCTCCTTACCGTTAAGCGTGGCTTTGGTTATCTTAAGGCCGGAGCTGTTTACACCCAGGTTGCACCCGCAGGTAACGCTGGAACCATTGCCTATTGAACCGTTGTAATCGGCGTTGGTAATGCTGAGAGTCTTTCCTTCGCATTTGAAGGTACCGTTCCAGCCTTCGGCTTTTGCCAGGCCATCGATATCGAGCTTTAAAGTCCAGCCGTTGATCTCAGGGGCAGTATTGTTGGTTATCATGAATTCAACACCGTACATGGAGATGGCACCGTCCTGCCAGGTGTTGCCCGGAGCGTAGGTTAAGGTATAACCATCCTTTGAACCCGGCTTGGGACCGGCAGGCTTGCTGTCTCCGGGCTTATCTTCAACCGGTTTTGATACAGAGGGGGTAGGGCTTACGCCATCTTTAACTGCTGTAATGGTGCCGCTTACAGCCATGCCGGCGGCAGATACCACCTCGTCGCTGTCTCCGGTTTCAGCGGCAGTTTCATCTTCGACAGGAGTTAAGCTCCCTTCAACAGCAGTGGTCTGCGCTGTATCCGGTTCATTATCTTCATTTTCAGCGGCTGAAATAACGGCAGCCTCTTCCTTAACCGGAGCAGGCTCTTTTTTACCGCCGCTTATAAGCAATGTAATTGCTACGGTGAGTACTATGATGGCTGTCAGGCCGACACCTCCCAGGATTATCATAAGTTTCTTGTTCATAGATCTGATACCTCCATTCTGAAACAACAAAAAGAATTATACCATAATCGCAGGGAAAAAAATATCTTTACATGGGATCCTGCTGAAATATATAATGATTAACGGGAAATACAGATATCAGTGATCAGAAAAAGGGAGAATGAGCAATGACAGAGACAAAGATCAGCGGATCTGTTGGCAGTGAGTTGCTGAAGCAGTCAGATGAGAACATAGATATTGCCATTGCAAAATACGAAAGGGATAAGGCACAAAATGAAGAAGCCTCACGTGAGCGGGTGGAAAAGGCTTACTGTCAGAAGATGGATCTGCTTTACAGTATGGTTAAACAGGCTCATCCGCTGTCGGAGGAGGGAATGCAAGAGCTTCATGATGCTGCAGCGTGCCGCAAAGAAGCTGAATCGCTTATCGGCCCTATGATCACAACCATCACGGATACAAATATCAGTATGTTTTCAACGGTTCTGACAGAGGAGCTGAAGGAAGATATCATCTGCGGAAAATGTCGCGCTATCGGAGCCTTCCGAACCACATTTGAGCTGGTATACGGAGTGGGAGCCCTGGTATTCCATATTGATACGGATCCGGATAATTCAAATGACATACTTAAGATCGACTGGCTGTATGTGGACAGTATGTTCCGAAGACAGGGAGTATGTGATTTCCTGATCGCTGAGCTTATCAACCGTATGACGGAGGTTGGAATAGAAAGACTGACTGTAAGCTTTCCGTCAAAAAATGATCATAAGCTTCAGCTGGAGTATATATTTGCTGCATGGCAGTTTAAGCTGGCTTCAGGAGTAAGTCCCGAAAATGTGATCTGTGTTGATGATATCACGGATTATGATCTGATAGAGGAAGCCGGCGGGGATGTTCAGCCGATCTCAGAGCTTGATGAGAAGATGAAAGATAAAATGATAAAGACAGCTTTGCGTAAATTCGGCGCTCATGGTTATCCGTCGGCTGCTCAAAAGCACAAAGCTTATTTTGATCTTAACCTTTCCGGATATATGGGAACTGCCGTAAATCCTGAGGCTGTTATCCTTGTGCACAAAACGCCTGGGGGGATATACAGGGTCGATTACCGAGGCTGTAAAAAAGGAGAAGAGATAAATGCAGTAAAGCTAAGTGCATTTGTGCTGCTTAAGGCTATGACATATAAAGGGGATCCGATAGTTATGATCCCGTATAAAAAAGAAGTATCGGAGTTTTTGGAAAAAATCTGTCCCAGGCAGCTGGGACAATATCTGGTTACCGGAGAACTGGACCGGTCCATATATGAGACAGGAGGCAGATAAATATGGGGTTACATGATGAACAGGTAAAACAGACTAAACAGCGTCAGTCTCAGATACATACAGAAAAGAATAAAGAGGTATGGGAAGAAAAAAAGGTCCAGCCGGTCGACAGTTTTGCGGAACAGACTGTTTCTTCAGAGGCCCGGCAGTCTGCAGAAGAGGTCATAGCAGAGGGTTTTGAAAAAGTTACGGTACAGGCGGATATGGATCAGCTTGAGGGCGATATACCTAAACAGGCTGAATATGAAGTGATGAAAAATAAGCAGGCTGCGGCGGTATCCGGTACAGGAATACCATCGATAGAGCAGCTGAAAAAAGAGATAGAGTATAACAAAGTACAGACATTGCCGCCACAGCTACAGTCAGTACTTGATAAGATCGAAAGCTGGACAGGGAAGCTGAGTGAGGACTCATCTCTGCCGCTGGTACGTGCGGTAAAAAGTATCAGGTCGGCTTCTACCGAAGATGAGATGGGCCGGCAGCTTGCTGATCTGACAAAGGCAGCGCTGGATTACCGGAAAATGCGTGCAGGTTTCAGGTTTACATCATCAGGCAGGATGCGCCAAAGGGATGTAAATGAATTGATAAAGGCGATAGGAGGATATCTTCCGGAAGCCAGGGAGAGCTATGCGAAAAAGATCAGCGAAGCCTTGAAGGGTGGTGCATCCTCTGCAGATGATATGCCCGAAAAGTACAGAGAGTTTTACAAAGAAAATACTGTTGTGCTTGAAAAGCCGGTGGATATGGATGAATATCTGGACAGTATATATGGTGAGAAATGTCGAGAGCAGAAGAATGCGGACAAATATCACAGAGAGCCGATCGGACAGGTGAAGCTGTCTGAAATGACGGCCCGGGAATTTGCGGATCAGTTCTCTCAGGATTATAATGACACACTGAGCAAAGAAGAACGAGAAGAGGAACTGAAGAACAGGAAGTCTCCGTTGTATGCAAAGCAACAGAATAAAGAAAAGCTTCTGTCGATCGCAGAAGCTGAGAAGATCGAATATGATGATAATCTTACAGAAGAGAAATTTACACTGCTGATAGATGACTATATGAAGATA
Source organism: uncultured Lachnospiraceae bacterium (assembly GCA_902779395.1). Classification (GTDB taxonomy): domain Bacteria; phylum Bacillota; class Clostridia; order Lachnospirales; family Lachnospiraceae; genus NK4A136. The sequence continues at coordinate 25,193 of CACZBK010000038.1, forward strand.
GACATCAAGGGGCTTGATCTTTCATCGGATAAGGCGATTGTAAACAGCGCATCGCGTATGGAGGCTATGGTTCAGAAGAATCAGCGCTTTACAGAGGCAATAAACAAGTACAAGGAGAGATATAAAAAATTACCGGAAGATACAAGGAGATATCTTGAGAGACAGATAAAATCAGTCACGGCTATAACCTCATATTACCGCGTATGCAAGATGATCATTACCGATGATCTATACAGTACCAGACTGGATAAGGAGCTTTCGCTCGGAGCCAAATACAGTGAAGGATATGAGAAATACAGGCTGTCTGTTCTTTTGATGTTAAAAATGAAGATAGAGCAATCTTTGGCCGAGGTCTGTCCGGAGGATGCAGATGTAGTTAATGCGACAATGTCTGCAAAAGATACATATAAGCTTGATTTTACGGTAGAGAAAGAAAAGGCTGAAGCATTACAGAAGGAGCGTGCTAAACTCTTATCGGGTTATGCGAATCATGAATTTGAAAAATCTTCTTATACTCCGTCTACGAAGAACAGTATTCATCATGAAGTGCTGAAGGGATATGTTCAGGGGACAAAAGAAAATGATGTGCTCTCTGTAAAGGGAGAAACAGTTGTGGATGGAATAAAGCAGGATGATGACTTTTTCAGAAATGTATGTAATTTATCTAATCTTCACTCGGTAAATGGCCTGGGTATGGCAAAGCAGGAACTTTCTGATATGGTGTCGGATCTTATGTCAGAGTCGCAGACTCAGGTTACAAGAGGTGTAAAAAAATTAAGAGACCTCTTTGTAGCGCACGGCAGATATATTGTTGATAAATACGGCAGCGCTTTTATGTATCTCAGACCGGACGAGGCTCTGGAGCATGGGGAAGAGATAAAACAGGATCTGTGTCTGCTGACTAATCTTGTGGAAGGTTTGGCTTTTTTTAAGAGATGTCCAAGTATTTATGAAAACAGTGAGCTCTGGCATGAAATGGAAGATATAGCTCAGAAATTATCTGCCATTTCATGCTTTAATATGGGTAACGCTTCAGCGGCAAGAAGAGATAATTATGATGAAGAAGAAAATGTATGTTTCGGCGAGGCCGGTGTATTGAGCATTGTCACTGACGCCTGCACAGGAAATATGGTTAACGCCGGTAATGCAGTCGCGATGTTTGAAGCGAATAGTACTCTCACAAGGCTTGAAACCATGACCAAAGAGCAAAAGGTCAAATGGGAAGGAACGCGATCCGAAGCAGAGCTGAAAAAGGCACAGGAGCTTTCAGCCCTGGGCGAGGCAGCGTATGTTATAAAAAAGCAAAAGGAAGTTCCTCCGCTGACATCCAAGGAAGCGGCGAAGGTTAAACACGATGTGGCAAAGGCAAAGCTGAATTCTGCCGCACAAAGTCTGCCGCCTCTTAGGGAGCTTACACTTGATAATGTTAACTCGATGCTTGAAAGCTGGAAGGATGCTCGTATACAATGGGATGCTGTCAAAAGATCTGCTGAGCTGACAGAGGAAGAAAAGAAGCAGTACGAGGATTTTGCTAAAAGGTATGATCTCATGGAGGAATACCTTGATGCATACAGTACCGCAATACGTCATCCCGGCTTTGTCAAGCTGTCGTTAAGGGGATGGTCGCTTCCTGCTGACGGTTCTCTTGAACCGCAATTTACAGCACATATGCTTTCGCTATATATGAATGGCGGAGCAATGACGCTTTCACCTGATGAGGTTGGGGCATGTGAAGCACTGAGGGATGTGGCAGAAGCCTGGATAAAATGTGTAGGAAGAGTTGATTCAGAGGTAAGGGCGGTAAGAGAGGCTTATTATGGTAATGCTGAAAAAGATAAGACGAAATCCGGGGCTCAGCTTGCGGCTGAAGCTACTATGAACGCCGAAAAATACAACGGATATATTACTGCTAATATGGAGGCTTATGCAAAAGAAAACAATGTGGAGCTTCACGGCGTCACGGGCAGAAAACTTAACGTACTGATGACAGCTGCCTCGGTACTGGAGGGGGTATCACTCGATGAATGTAAAAAGCTTTATACCGGCCTCTCAAGCAATTTTGAGAAGCTGGAAAAAACACCGGAAGCTGTGACGGCAAAAGTAAAAGCATCAGAGATGATACTGGATGTTTTAATGAATATTGATTTCTCGACTATTCATCTGGATGATGAGAATATATTAGAAAATGCCGGACCGGCTGTAGTGATGACCAGATTTGGCATGGAGGTGGATGATCTGTTCAAGGATTATCTTAAGATAAGGGAGTCCGGTATTGTAAAGGATATGAAGTTTAATGATGATCAGCTGGTGGAGCTTAAGGGGAGATATGAGGCATTAACAGCATTAAGCCCGCTGTTTGTGCAGAAGCTTAAGATAATGGAAAATGCTCAGGCAGATACTCCGGAGGGGAAAGAATTGATGAAACTTGATTTTGAAGGCTTGAATGCCTGGCTGCCTGCGCATAGAGATGCCGATCCGTCACTTATAGAGTTTGCCAATAATCTGTTTTCGTTAAAGCAGTCTGAGATGCTTTTCAGCCTGGAACATAATGGCGCTCAGCCTTCTGTTGATGTGATCCTTAAGGAGAACATAGAACTGGCGAAAAAAGATCTTTTTTCCGCTTAAGCTGATCATTGCAGCCATTTAGCCATATATATGACATATTTTCCGGTTGCGCCCAGCTTCGGATATCCGAAATCTGCGGGATCTCCGGTAATGGTCTTATCATTTTCGATCACAAAACATTCGATCTCATCGTCAGCCGCCATGCTGCAGATCTCTTCTGCATCAATAGGGGCATTGGCGGATATAAGATCAAGGAAGGGTGTATCGTAATTCCAGCGCGCGATTATGGCTTCCCTTCCGTATACAGTAAGTATATCGGCTGTGTATTGTCTGTTGAATTCCACCATGGACGCCGGAAAGGCACATTTGGGAGCATAATCCATTGCAACGACACCATCAGCCGAAAGGATGATGTCGCAGGCGTCTATCACGTCCTGGGGCAGATGATAAAGATTTTCTGAGCGTGTATATTGTCTGTTCAGATATAGTTTTCCGTTTCCTATAAGTAACAGACCGGTAAAGCCGGTGATGATAAGAGCACGCTGCCAGATCTTTCTGAATTTCTGCATCGCATGGATGATCGCATAGCAGACCACTGCTCCGTAGGGGATAAGCCATAACTGGCGGTAGTATATCTCCTGATCCAGTATCAGGTGCATGGAAAGCCATGCGCTGACCGGAAAGAGGAATACGGCAGCCAGAGCTGCAGGCAGAGCCACAAACAGCATACGTTTTACCCTGTCTCTTTCAGCTATCCCCAGATATATCAGGGCAGCTATAAAAAGCAGGAAATACAGACTCAGTGAATTATATTCTTTTAAGATAAGTAAAGTGGCTTTAATTGTATCCATTATCTCATCGCTTTATGATCATGTATATCACTCCGCCTGTCAAAAGCGGCAGGCATGCTATGATAAAAGGTATCAGTGTAAGCAGGGCGGTTTTAAGTTTTTTCGTCTTTACAAAAGCCGTGATGCCAAGTACAAGTCCTGCACATCCGTAAAGTATCGTAAGCAGATAGACTGCCGTGCTCGTACAGAAAACTGCGCAGAGGCCAAGCAGCAGACACAGAGGTAATGTATATTTTTTTCTTGTATACAGATCGTAAATAAAACAGAATGCCAGGGGAACGATGATATTGCCAAAGATCGCCTTACCCTGCCAGGTACGGGTATACACGAATGTCTCGGCTGTATACAGAGAAATATTGGAGTGCAGATACCAGAGTCCGATAAGAAGAACAAAAACGGGACGCCATTTCTTGTCTTTGATGATCCGTTCGGAAAGCATGGCATATATACCGTACATGATCGTGAGGATATACGGAGCCATTATACTGTGATCTATAGCCGCAGGATGAAGACCGCTGACATTTGAAAGCCATGCGATCCACATCGGAAGAGCGCCCAGGGCATGACGTCCTTCAACTTCAATGTAAAAACCATTGTTGACATCCCTTCTGAACATGGTATCTGTTTTTAATGTAATGGTAGACTGGGCCACATAATATGAATCATCTCCGTCATAATGCTGAAATAACACAAAGAAGATACACTGTATGGCAAGTAATATGAGTACAGGAAGCCAGGGAAGAAGCTGCATAAAGACTTCTTTGATCCCGGGTTTTTTATATTCTTTATTTTTCCTTTTCAGGGCTATCTTTACTGCTCCGGCAAATACAAGGATGAGCAGAAGTACCTCATAGACGATACACATAACTGAGAATGAAGAACTTGAGATGATAAAAGGAACGGATACAAGCTCAAAAAGGCCCCACATAACGGTCAGGCCAAGAACAAAGCGCTCTGCAGCAAAACTGTCTTTACGGCTTATCAGTTCCGATATCAGGCAGGGACATAAGATAAGTATTAGTATTGTATTCATCATTCCACTGAGCATAAAAGATATTATAGCATAAAAAAGCTTAAAAAGGAAAAACAGAGCATATTTCAGATAGCTGCAGATAAGTTTAACGGAGAATGAAACCTTCTTTTAGATCATCTCCCGCAAGATGAAGACCTTCGACCATCTCAGGGGTACCGGGAAAACAATAATACCCGGTCTGGTTTCCTTCTAGCGGCATATATACATCAAGCCCGTCTATATCGACCGTATAGCAGTCGAAATCATCGTAATCCCTTTGCAGAAGATAATAGGGAGCGTCAAGGCAGGAACATATGTATTTTACCGTGGCGAAGCATTTGTAGGATAAAAACAGTATGAGCAAAACAGGGAAACAGCGTCTGATAAGGCTTCCGACGGATCTGCTTTTCGGGCTCTTTTTTATCAGTATATCCGCAAGGTCACCAAACATGAGCGGAGGCAGTAAAAGAAGAAATCCCATACCGTAGCGTACCAGCGGTGAGGCTATAAGCCAGAAGAGGAAGGCTGATATGGCAGTGAGTTCTATCATATGCAGTACCTTAAAAGCTTTACGCAATGCTATACTAAGCGGAAGGATAAGTATTGATGTAAGGCAGATGATCACGATGATAAGGTCGCTTTTGCCAAGAGTTGAAAGCCAGTGGGGGAACCACTGTGAAAAAGGATAATGGGCGGCTTCGGCATAATTATAGCCTTTTCCGAAGGCGGCGATGAATTCAGCGTCCAGATTGGTAACTCCGGCGGGAACTTTCCAGGCAGGATCAAAAAGATCCAGTGCTGTGGAAGGATAGAGGAGCCTTCCGGACAGAAGGTAATTCCGGATAAAGAGCGGAAGTGATATTATCAGGCTGAGACCGGCATAAAAAAGCAGTCTTTGGGCTTTTTTGTTTTTTATAAGCATATATACAGGAACAAGGATCAGTATGACAGCGGGAGCAGCCGAAAGTTTAAGGGTAGGGATAAACACACAAAGCAGTGCCGGGAAAACATATGATTCTTCGCTGCAGAGGCTCTTATCCTTTTCGCATTGCTCATATATATCCAGTGCCTTGATCATACAGAATATAAAAGCGATCATGGTAAAGTAATCGGAGGCCGGAGCTACCAGTTCATCATAGACATTGAAGATATAATAAAATCCACCCAGACGGGCGAAATCGGATATGCGGATCTCTTTATCACTGAAAATGTGGAATACCCTCAGGCATTTGATAAGAAGCAGCAGGGCCAGAAAGCCCTGTACCGTATGAAAGGACCTGATCCCCAGAAAAGAAAAGCTGTAAAGAGCGGAGAGGGCAAAGCTTGAACTGTTGTATCCAAGCCGGACATGCAGTAAAGCCAGGCCTTTAACAACGCCGAATTCTTCTATCCAGCGTATGGATTGCCCATGGTAGAGATTTGAATCATAATGAAAGTACCCGCGTGAAGTGCCGTAGGATACGATAAGAACAAGGAAGCAAATGAGTGCAGCAGCAGACAGTCTTTTTTTTCTCCCTGAAGGAAAGCCGAAAAGAGAGCTTTTTAAACGACCGGACCTGATCAGAAAAAACACAGCTGCCGCCGTTAATATCAAAAGGAGGATATCAGCCGCAAGGCCGACTTTATAAAAGAGGCTGAAGATCTGTGCATATACCGTTGAAAGCATGATACCGAAGAAGCAGTGATCTTCGGGCTGCAGAAGCTTTAAAGAGGTATCTGACCTTTCCTTGCCGGAAAGAATACAAAAAAATGCAGCTCCGCAAAAGAAAGTGGTGATAAACAGATACACCCATATCAACAGTACAGAAACCATAATACCTCCTGACGGTAAAGCTATGCGTCATGCCGTCTACTATAGCATATTACAGTGTTTTATTCAACGTGGGAGAAAACGCTTGACAAAAGAATGTCCGGAGCGTAGAAATATATTATTTTGAGAAAAGAGGAATATGCATATGTTATATATAATACGCCACGGACGCACAGACTGGAATGATCAGCACAGGCTGCAGGGGAGGACAGATATCCCGCTTAATGAGGATGGAAGGAAGATGGCGCAAAAAGCAGCGGAAGAGATAAAAGACGTGCATTTTGATATCTGCTTCTGTTCTCCCCTGAGCAGGGCTTCGGAAACCGCGCAGATCTTATTAAAAGACAGAGATATACCGATAGTATTCGATGAACGCCTTGTTGAGATGGGCTTCGGAGAATATGAAGGAATATCAGGATATTTCGACGGTATCGATTCGCCTGTAAGTGCCTTTTTTATGAATCCGGAAAGATACAGTGCTCCCATTGCAGCGGGGGCGGAGAGCATGGATGAGCTTTTTTATCGTACCGGTGAATTTCTTAGGGAAAGGGTCAGGCCGGAAATTGATAAGGGCAGGGATGTGCTGATAGTAGGACACGGAGCGATGAACAGTGCGATCATCAGTCAGGTAAAAAAGCTGGCCCTTAAGGATTTCTGGAGTGCAGGCATAGAAAACTGTAAATTGATGGAGTTATTATAAGCTTTATTTATCCGTAAAAGAATGATATAATCTCTTTACGAACGAAAAGGGAAGGATAAAAGCTTGTCTGAGTATTTTATTTACTATTCGTCCATAAACATAGTAGGTGCAGTAGTTTTTTTTATCATGCTCATGCACGATAAGATGAGCATTGACCGTCAGGAGAAGATGCTTAAGTACGATAATGCGCTTACTTCTTTCATGCTGTATTGTTTTTCTGATGCGATCTGGTCCGGGGTTGATTCCGGAGTATTTCCCGTTAACAGCTTCACTGTTCTGGCAACCGATTTTTCCAATTTTGTCATAATGACGGCAATTACCTATAACTGGCTCCGCTATGTGATGTCGGTGGAACAGATACGTAACAGGAATGACAGGGGGGTACGGATATCCCTGATGCTTCCTTTTGCGATATCGGTCGTTGTGCTCGTAGTCACTTATATAGTGGCGCCCGGTCTTCTTATAGATGATAAGCTTAAGACCAGAGGATTATTTGATGTATTTATGGTCACTATTCCGTATATCTATATTATTGCTGTTATCGTATATGCCGTAAAACAGGCTTTGAAGGAGGATAATCCCGTAGAAAAGAGAAAACACCTCTACATTGGTTTTTTCCCTCTTATGGTGGTTGCCGGAGGTTTGATCCAGATGATATTTATGCCGAAACTGCCGGTGTTCTGCTTTACGAGCACTATATTGATGTTATTATTCTATATCCAGGCGATAGAAGCGCAGATCTCTACAGATCCTTTAACAAAACTCAATAATCGGGGGCAGTTGTTTCGTTATATATCTCAGGAGAGCAATCTTCGTGTGAACGGAAGACTTACCTATGTGATAATGATGGATATCAATGATTTTAAGATGATCAATGATATCTTCGGCCATTCTGAAGGGGATGCGGCCCTGATCCTGGTGGCCCGGGCGCTTATGAGTGTTGTCAAAAAACATAATATACCGATATTCCTGGGACGATATGGCGGTGATGAGTTTGTGATGATAGTTCATCCTCTGGACGAGAAAGAACTTAACGGACTTGTCACGGAGATCCGTAAAAGCATTAAGGAAAAATGCCTGAGTAACGAAAAACCCTATATCCTGTCAACGGGAATAGGTTATGATGAGTATTCTCAGGGTGAAGAGAGCATCCAGGCATGCATTGCGCGTGCCGACGAAAAACTCTACAAAGATAAAGAAGAATGCAAAAAGAACGGTAATACGACGTTGAGAAGGGAGGAGCAGAGATGAACGAGTATATGCCTGAGGGGAATTATGGAAATGCAACGGTACAGAATACGGATATTGGCGGAGGGGACGGATCACGAATAAGATACACCAATGTGATCCTTACTATTATGCTGGCCGTAGCATTGGTCGTGGGAATCGTACTGATCGTTATGCTGGTACGTATCAGCAAAACAAGTGAAAAAAACAGCAGGATGATACTGGATATGTCTAAGGATCTTTCTTCGGTAGAAAATGAGGTAAGTGATATCTCAAGAACCGTGAATGATATCCTGGAGCAGGGATGCAGCGGGGCGGAGCCTGATGATCCGTTTGATCCTTATGTTTATCCGGAGTATGGGGTGGAGAAGCCCGTTATCTATTTATACGGAGACGGAACAGATACATGCAGGCATGTTGAGCTTAAGCTGAAGAATGCTGATATGGAGGTGACATGGCCGAAGGCAGAAAATAACGGAAATATATACAGCTGGGATGTATATGCTGATGAGGATGGTACACTTACAGATAAAGATGGTACAGAATATTCTTATCTGTTCTGGGAGGCGGATGCTTACGGTGATCATTCTTTTGATGAAGGATTCTGTGTGGCCGGCAGTGATACGGCAGAGTTCTTAAAAGCTGTTTTATATGAAATGGGGCTTACTGACAAAGAGGCTAACGAGTTTATCGTGTACTGGCTTCCGAGAATGCAGGACAATGCTTATAATCTGATCAGTTTTAAAGGATTGGACCCTGATGATGAGTATAATTCGGATTTCGCCTTAAAGGTTACGGATGAAGCCGGAAATGAAGCAGAAAGCGTACTGCGTGTCATGATGGTCTGGAAAGCTTCGGATGAAGAAATTGAGATGACTCCCCAGAGCTTCGACGGCTTTGAGCGCAAGGGACTTACGGTAGTAGAGTGGGGCGGTACCGAAATAAAGTGATACGGTAAAAAGTTATTGATACTTAAAAAGGCGGGTCATGCGACCCGCCTTTTATATGAGCAGGGTTGACTCAGTCTTCCCTGCCCGATTGCCTTATTTAGAACTTGCCTGCTTTAGCAGCCTCTTCGATAGAAACAGCTGTGGAAACAGTCATACCAACCATAGGGTTGTTGCCGGCTCCGATCAGACCCATCATCTCAACGTGAGCGGGAACTGAAGAAGAACCTGCGAACTGTGCATCTGAATGCATACGTCCCATGGTATCGGTCATACCGTAAGAAGCGGGGCCTGCAGCCATGTTATCGGGATGCAGAGTACGTCCGGTACCGCCGCCAGATGCAACGGAGAAGTACTTCTTGCCTGCTTCAAGGCGCTCTTTCTTATAGGTACCTGCAACGGGATGCTGGAAACGGGTAGGGTTGGTTGAGTTACCGGTGATGGAAACGTCAACGTTCTCTTTCCACATTATAGCAACGCCTTCGCAGACATCGTTTGCACCGTAGCAGTTAACCTTTGCACGGGGTGACTCGGGATCCTTTGAATAGCACTTTCTGGAAACTTCCTTTACGGTGTTGGTATAAGGATCGTACTCGGTCTCGATAAAGGTGAAACCGTTGATACGGGAAATGATCTGTGCAGCATCTTTGCCCAGACCGTTAAGGATAACGCGGAGAGGCTTTTTACGAACCTTGTTAGCCTTCTCAGCGATACCGATAGCACCTTCTGCAGCTGCGAAGGACTCGTGACCTGCAAGGAATGCGAAGCACTCGGTCTCTTCCTCAAGGAGCATCTTGCCAAGGTTACCGTGGCCAAGACCTACCTTACGGGTATCTGCAACAGATCCGGGGATACAGAAAGCCTGAAGACCTTCACCGATTGCAGCAGCAGCATCAGCAGCCTTGCGGCAGCCCTTCTTGATAGCGATAGCTGCACCAACGGTGTAAGCCCATTTAGCATTTTCAAAGCAGATAGGCTGGATGCCTTCGATCAGATGGTAGATATCAAGACCTGCATCCTTGGTGATCTTTTCTGCTTCATCGATGGAGCTGATGCCGTATTTGTTCAGAGCCTCAAGGATCTGCTTTTCTCTTCTTTCATATGATTCAAACTTTGCCATTTTGTATTATCCTCCTTATATCACTCTTTACGAGGGTCGATAAGTCTGACCGCATCTGCCACACGTCCGTACTGTCCGGAAGCCTTCTCAACTGCCTTGACAGCGTCATCACCGGCTTTGATGAAGTCCATCATCTTGCCGAAGTTGATGTATTTGTAACCGATGATCTCATCGTTCTCGTCCAGAGCCAGATGAGTGATATAACCGTCGGTAAGCTCCAGATATCTGGGACCCTTTTCAAGGGTACCGTAGGTGGTACCTACCATTGAGCGTGCGCCCTTACCAAGGTCCTCAAGACCTGCACCGATCTGAAGTCCGTCCTCGGAGAATGCACTCTGGGTACGTCCGTAAACGATCTGAAGGAAGAGCTCTCTCATAGCGGTATTGATGGCATCGCACACAAGGTCGGTGTTAAGAGCCTCAAGTACGGTAAGACCGGGAAGGATCTCACTTGCCATAGCTGCGGAATGTGTCATACCCGAGCAGCCGATGGTCTCAACCAGAGCTTCCTGGATGATACCGTCTTTTACATTGAGGGACAGCTTGCAGCAGCCCTGCTGGGGAGCACACCAGCCGATACCGTGGGTGTAGCCGGAGATATCCTTAACCTCTTTAGCCTTAACCCATTTTGCTTCTTCCGGTATGGGAGCGGCGCCATGATGTACGCCCTGGTGAACCGGACACATTGCCTTTACTTCTGTTGAATAGATCATGTAAACGACCTCCTTATGAAGATTTAAATGTTTTACCTTAAATCCGAACAGAACGGTTTTAAGAAAAATGACACTCTGAAGGGGATTATACAATAGAAAATGCAGGTTTGTATAGATAGACTTGGGTTTGCCACACTTTACATGAGTTAGCGATATATAACCATGTGAAATGATCGCATTTGTTATAAGGAAGCCGTTATGTTATAATCCATATATTCACATTTTTTAGGAGGGTTTAGGCATGAATGCTAATGTAAGGAAAAAAATCGAACTTTTTGCAGAGAACAGGAGAAAGGTACATAAAGCTTTCAACTGGGACTGGGATATGATGAGTGTTGTATCGGGGCTTGTTTTTGCGGAAGCAGACCTGGAAGCCGATACGGATAAGATGAAGGAATGTGAAAAGATCCTTAAGAAAAAGACCAGTGTTTTTTCGGTATTCAGAAATACAGACAGTCTGCTTATGCTCAGCAAGATGGCAATCAGTGATGATCCTGAAAAATACCTTGATACCATAATCGAACTGTACAATAAGATCAGCAGAGGGAAGATCTTTGATGACAGCTACATGGTGCTGGCTGCAATATTGCTGTATGATCAGAACAGGGTTGAAGATGCTGATGCACTTATCGAAAAGTATAAAGATATAATGAAGCGCATGAGCAAAGAGCATCCTATACTGACATCCGGTGAAGATAGACCGCTTGCAATGATGCTGGCTATGACCGATAAGGATGTGGATACCATCATTAAAGAGATGGAAGAGTGCTACAGCTATATGAAAAAGAACTTTAAGGGATATTCGGATCCTATACAGGGGCTTTCTCAGGTGCTGACTGTCACTGATGGCGACATGATCGAAAAGTGCGACAAGGTGATAGATATCTATAACAGATTTAAGGATCGTGGCATAAAGTACGGCAGGGAATACGAATTCACTTCACTCGGTGCCCTGATAGGTCTTGACGTTGATAAGGATGTGCTGATAGATGAGATACTTGAGGCTGATACGCTGCTGGCATCTTACAAAGGATTTGGTGCCTGGAACATGGATAAGACTACAAGGCTTATGTTTGCAGCCATCCTTACCGCACAGGAATATGAGAAGAACAGTACCGGCCTGTATGCCACTGCTATAGGAAGCTCACTGGCAATAGTGGTTGCCGAAGAGATCGCAATGATGATCGTTATCATCATGTGCGCAACAGCAGCAAATAATAACTGATTTAAAGGAACGAATGGGGGAAAAGCAAATGAGGAAGAAAAAGACTTTAAAACGTATACTGGCATTCATTTTATCGCTTTCTCTGGTGATAGGTGATATCCCTATGATACCGAATGTAATGACAGCACAGGCTGCTGATCCGGAAACACCGGATCCTGAGGTGTTTGGTGAGCTCAGTGATCTGCAGGTTATAAAGAGTGGAAACAATATACAATATTCATTTTCTTATACCGCACCGGAAGGAAAGACTCCATCGTACAGTGAGATTTGGTTTCAGAAGGGGAGTATGAATTCCACCCTGATGGATCCTACAGGCTTCTGTGATGCACGTTATAACAATGGTGGATTTGTTTCCAGTACGATACCGGTCACATATAACGGAAACTATAAAGTGGATCATATAAGGATCGATTTTGCTGAAGATAATTCGGACAGTTTGTATTTTTATGACAACACATATGTATCAGAGGAAAAACTCGTTCTTGCTGAGGCTACCGAGTGTCAGATGGATCTTTCTGCATTGAGTGGTTCTTTGCAAGAAGCTGACACCGGGGATACGAGCGGTCCCGTCATATCCTTGACCGGAATTGAGATCACGCCGGATACGGTGGATCTGTCGGATAGCGACACTAAGGTTAAGGTCAATGTTCCTATCAGTGATGAGAGCGGAGTGGCTGAATGGTATATGGTAGTTACCGATGGGACTAATCTCAGGGCTCAGAATGGGGATTCTGTTTCAATGTATGGGGAAAGCTATGATAATGACAGTCAAAGCGGAACGGCAGAGGCTTATATCAATCTCGTGGGCAATTATCAGATACTTTATATCATCGCTTATGACAAGAACGGAAATGAAGCTGTAGTATTTGATGACCGTTATAAGGAAACAGATTTTGCGGAAAATGATTATCTGGGGCTTTTGCGGGATATGTACAGTAAGCTGAATGATAAACATGCGGACAAGAGCTGTGATCTGAGTGGATACAAGTATACTGTTACTGATAAAGAAGGGTCAGATGAACCTCCGACATTTAAAGTGGAAGAATTCTCTGTCAATGGAAGATTTTTTGCTCTTACAGATAAAGTGGTGCTAAAAACTCCGATCACCGGACATTTGACAGATTGGCATGTCGGATTTGGAACTGATGACTGCACATATTCTTTTGATGCGAAGGGAAATTATACGGATAATGATTATTTTCCGACAGAATTCGGAGTTATGCATATCAAATACATCACCGCGGAAAACTCCCGCGGAAAGAGATCCATATTGGTCAATTCAGCCGAGTATGCGGAAACTGTTCAGATCCCGGGAATAGATCTCGAGGAATATGACAGCTGCATTTATGAGGATCTGTCAGAGATAGAATGGGTTGTAGGTCTTAAGGATACGGGAAGTGGGATCGTTGCTTCCAGCGAAGATTTTTCTGCAGAAGGTGATGATAAAACAAGTATGTCAGTTGCTGCTCAGTATATGCAGGGTAGTACATATGCGGCAATGAGTACCGCTTCCGATGAGACTCACGATGCGGAATTCTTAAGTGAGTATTCGGATCACTTGTTCTGGGATATAACACTGCAGAACTATACTCAGACTGAGAATAATAAGATCAAAACATGGATACCCGTTCGGGGCGTAAAAGATGGCGGAAAGGTACTTATCCGTCATAAAAAACATGATAATACCATAGAGTTTTTTGATATAACGGTAAAGGATGGTCTGGCTTATCTTGAAATGGATGAATTTTCTCCGATACTGGTATCGTATAAAAACGATGATATAAAAGAACCGGATTTTGAAGAAATAGCCGAAAGAGTATATTTTGATAGTGTTTCATTTGTGCCGGGGACATATTCAGCAAGGGTGTATGGTAATATGTCTTCATATTTGGATGATGATAATGACCGGAGCTTGTGGAATTCTTTATTGAAAACTCAACTGGTCTTTCTTTATAAAGAAGATCCTGAAGGGGAACTTTTGTCTTATTCAGATGAGTATATCTCTGCTGAACAGATAGATGGAGAAGGATGGAATATAGCATATGTACCCTGGAATAAAAAGAGTTTATATGGGGGGTACAGCTATTACAAGTGTATTTTGGATGGCGTGAAAACGGGGAGTGGTATCGGTAAGGGGTTAAAGCCGGATACAACATATACCTGTTACGCATGCATCCGCGAAAATGACGATTCAGACTGCTATATAAGAAGCAACGGTTATACTTTTACGACCGGTAATAAAATTGTCACACAATCAAAAATCAATGCATGGGATTTTAGCTCAGAGAATGGTTTTTTTGATAACAGAGTCAGTTTTATGTTGGATAATCAGGAAGATGAGCGCATTGGAGGATTCTATCTTGGAAATGAACCGGAAAAAGCTAAGGAAGGACTAGAGGGTAATGTTATTATTACAGAAGATATCTATGATGAAATAAGTGATAATTATTCCTGTTATACCGAGCGGGAAACCGAAGAAGGATACGAATATGAATATCATCTTAATATTTCCCATTCTGTTACTGACGCGGATCTATATGTTTTTGTGTATACGGGGAGTGAAGGTGATGATTATCTCACACCGGTAAAGTTGAATGATGAAAAAATATCAGTTCAACTGGAACAGCTAGAGCCGGGTGATTTTGATATCAAATTAAACGAAACACCGGGGAGCATAACGGTTGATGTGTCGGTGTCCGGCAATGGATGGGATATATCAAAGCTAAAGTGCAGAAGCTATATTAAAGAATCGGGTAAAGATGCGGAAGCATATACGCATTATAAAGAAAATGCGGTATATGAAGATGACGAATATACAAAAGTTTTATGGGATAAAAATGATGATGGCGTTAGTACAAAGTTCACTTTTTCTGCTGGTCAGCGTTTATGGAGGGAAATAGATGATGACGGTGAATATCTGGTCCTTGACAGAAATAAACACTATGATGTCCGCGTTGTAGTCGGTAGATTTGGCAGTGACCTAAATGATGATGAGCTCTCATCGGCTACAATGTTCAGTAAAGAACAAAAGAACATGGAGTTCGGTGAAGATGTATGGGTGAACAGTTCGGAATTTGATGAAGGATTGTTTGAGCATATTAAAGTAGAGCTGGATTATCGCAGCGGGGAAGATAACAGCGGAAAAGGAACATTTTATGAAGATGATGGAGTATATCTGTCAGCTTTAAACCTGATAGACGGGATCCCCTCAGAAGAGAATACTTTCAGTGAAGAGATCACAAGTCTGAAAGGTATACATTATCTAAAAAATATCACACGAATAGACATTTCTGGGACCGAGCTTAGTGACATAGACGAGATGACTACGCTTACAGGCTTAAGAAGTATATATTTATATGATAATAAGATAACCAAGCTGCCTGATCTCAGTAAAATGCAGCATCTTAATTATCTTGACCTGGATTGGAACTGGATCCCTGAAAGTGAAATAACTAAGGATAAATTACCTGATAGTCTCAGATTTGAAGAATATGATTCTGTCGATGAATTTATTTCTGCTACAAAAAAAGGTCAGTATTCGGCAGACGAGTTAAGTGATTATACTGATAGTTATACATTGAATAATGCGACTGCAGATCATCCTTTCGAGCTGCATGTTAAGAATACTGCTCTTCCAAGCCTGAGATACAAACGTGGATACAGTTATTATCTCCTGCAGGCAGGAAATGAGTATAAAAATGAATACCGGATTGGATCGGATAGTGTTTATAGTAGTTATTATTATGATAGCCGGGATGTTTTATCGCAGATATTAGATTTATTAAATATTAACGAGATAGTCAGATATGATTCTGATTATGAATTTAAGATCGATGACCTGGCGGAGCTTGAAGGATTCGGATCAAAGACTGTTCCTTATCGACTTTATAAAGTTGATGTGACGATAACTAACGGATGGGCCGGCTATGACATCAGTTTAAAAGAGCGGGGCAGGAAGCTTGTTTTTTCAAACGAAGCTTTAGTGGATTATGGAGAAGCTGAAAAAAGTGAAGCAGTGGTTACAACTGCACCTTCAGTAAGGCAGCTTGTTTATAACGCAGAAGCACAGAAACTTGTGAGTGAAAACGGAGTGGCAGAAGGCGGAGAATTCAGATATGCCCTCAGTACGAATGGTGTAACCGCACCTGCTGAAGGATTTAGTGAGTCTGTCCCCACCGCTACTGATGCCGGCACATATCATGTGTGGTACATGGTTGAAGCTGATACCGATCATGTGAGTACGGCGCCTGTAT
>CACZBK010000039.1 GCA_902779395.1 uncultured Lachnospiraceae bacterium
CTTGAATTTCTCGGAGATGCCGTGCTTGAGCTTATAAGCAGTGCATATCTGTTTGAAAGATATCCCGATCTGCCGGAAGGCAGGCTCACACGTGTCAGGGCTTCTTTAGTCAGTGAAGGACCGCTTGCACAGTGTGCTTTACGCATCGGACTGGGGGATGTGTTAAGGCTTGGAAAAGGAGAAGAAGCAGGAGGCGGCAGGACTAAGGCTTCGGTTACATCAGATGCATATGAGGCTGTGATAGGAGCTATCTACCTGGACGGCGGATATGAATGTGCACGCAGCTTTGTGGAACGTGAGGTGCTTAAAAACAGTGATGAGCATCTTAAGGAAAAAGATTCAAAGACCGCTCTGCAGGAGCTTTTGCAAAAACGCATGGAGGCTCATATAGAATATATCCTGGTATCCGAAACGGGACCCGATCATGATAAGGAATTTGTTGTGGATGTTCTGGTCAACGGGATAAGCTGTGGCAGGGGCAGAGGAAAGAATAAAAAGCTGGCCGAAAAGGAAGCGGCGGCATATGCCGTAGAATACTGGAAGAAAGAGATAGATAAGTAATGTATTTAAAAAGTATAGAGGTTCAGGGCTTTAAGTCCTTTGCAAATAAAATAAGATTTGAATTTCATAACGGTATCACCGGTATAGTCGGACCTAACGGTTCAGGTAAATCAAATGTTGCGGATGCTGTAAGATGGGTGCTTGGAGAACAGCGTATAAAGCAGCTTCGCGGTGCTTCGATGCAGGATGTCATCTTTTCCGGAACAGAACTCAGAAAGCCTCTTGGTTATGCTTATGTGGCCATAACACTCGATAATTCCGACCGGCAGCTGGCGATAGATTATGATGAAGTGACGGTGGCCAGAAAGCTTTACAGATCAGGTGAGAGCGAATACCTGATGAACGGTAATGTGTGCCGTCTTAAAGATGTTAATGAGCTGTTCTACGATACCGGTATCGGTAAGGAAGGATATTCCATTATAGGACAGGGCCAGATAGACCGTATCCTTTCGGGAAAACCGGAAGAGAGGCGTGAACTTTTTGATGAGGCTGCAGGTATCGTCAAGTTCAAGAAGAGAAAGGCTGCAGCCGTTAAACAGCTGGAAGATGAGAAACAGAACCTGACCCGTGTTACGGATATCCTGTCCGAGCTCGAAAAACAGGTGGGGCCTTTGGAAAAGCAGTCCGAAAAGGCGCATGAATATTTAAAGAAAAAGGAAGAGCTAAAAAGGCTGGATGTAAACCACTTTCTGCTCGACAGCGAGAGAAAAAGCGGGGTCTTAAAAGAAACCAGGGAGAAGCTCAGGATCGTAAATGATGACCTTGAAAGTCATAAGTCTGAACTGGAAGGCATTCGTGTTGAATATGATTCCATTACAGAGGAACTCAGCGCCCTTGAAAGCAGGCTTGATGAGGCCAGGAATGAACTGAGTGATGCAGGTTCTGCGCGTACAAGGCTTGAAGGACAGATCGCCGTTTTTGAGGAGCAGATCAAATCTTCCAGGTCAGGTATCGAACATTTTACAAAGCGTATTGATGAGCTTAACAATTCACTGGAAGATAAAAAGAAAGAAAAAGCCGAGATCGATAATGACAAAAACAGTGTCGATGATGTGCTGAAGGCTGCCGAAGAAAAAAGAGACAAAGAACGTGCGGCCTTAAAAGAGATACAGGATAAGATAGAAAGTTTAAACCAGGCTATCGAAAGCGATAAGAACGGCATTATAGACATGCTCAACGAGCGTGCCAACGTACGAAGCTCCAAGGAAAGATATGATACCATGCTGGAGCAGAGTCAGGTAAGGCGTGCCGAATTGAATTCCAGATTCCTACAGGCGAGGACCGATGAGGAAGAACAGCAGAATATAATCGAGAATCTCCGTAAGGAATTTGAAGAGATAAACAAACGTATAAAAGATATCGACTACGAGCGCGAAAAGAAGGAAGAGCGTGCCGGTGAGATACATAACGAGCTGGGAGAACTGGACGGAAAGCTTCAGGCCGCTCAGGTACAGTATCATCAGGATAAGACCAAGCTTGAATCCATATCGAACCTGACGGAACGTTATGAGGGCTATTCGGGATCCATACGTCATGTTATGGAGAAGAAAGCTGAGGATAAGGCTATCATAGGTGTTGTAGCTGATATCATCCGCGTTGATAAGAAATATGAAACGGCCATAGAGACTGCTCTTGGCGGTAACATCCAGAATATCGTTACAAGGGATGAAGCATGTGCTAAACGTATGATACGTTTTCTGAAGGAAAACCGTTTTGGCCGTGCCACATTTCTTCCTCTTACATCGATAGAGCATCCGCAGAAGTTTAAGACTCCCGAGGTGCTTAACGAAAGAGGCGTCATAGGTATGGCTGATGAGATCGTTGATACCGATCCCGAATATATCAATGTAGCAAAGAGCATGCTGGGCCGTATCGTTGTAATTGATAATATGGATAATGCGCTGGCTATAGCCAGGAAATATGATTACGGTATCAGAATGGTCACTGTCGATGGCGAACTGCTCGTTCCCGGCGGTGCGATCAGCGGCGGTGCATTTAAGAACAGCTCCAATCTTCTGGGACGCCGAAGAGAAATGGATGAGCTGGAAAAGAAGGTTAAGGAAGCACTTCAGAAGATAAACGGATATATGGACGGCATCGAGAAGTTAAAGGCGGAACGCAACAGCTTAAGAGTTGAGATAGAGGATGCCAAGGTACGCAGCCAGAAGGAATTTATTAATCTGAATACCGCTAATCTTAATCTCCAGAAGGCACAGGAAAAGATAGATGCTACAACCAAAGGGGTTGACGATCTGAACCGTGAGCAGGGTGAGATAGAAGCCCAGGTTAAGGAGATAAAAGAACGTCAGGTAGAGATAGCGGAAACCCTCAAAGGCTTTGCAGGCAGCGAAAAAGAGATGAATGATCGTATCGAAGCCGCTCAGCAGAAGCTTGATGAGGAAAGGGATAAGGAAACTGCCCAGGCCATGACTGTTACCGAATGTGAAGTTGAGCTGGAAAAGATAATCCAGAAACAGCAGTTTGAAGCTCAGAATGTTGAACGTATCGATTCGGAGATAGAAAGGATCGGGCGTGAACTTAAGGAGGCAAACGAATCGATACAGAGCAACAACGACACCATCGAACAGAAGAAAGCTGATATCGAACAGATAAAGCAGACTATAGCTGCAAGCTATACTGCGGAAGAAGATTCCAGAAATAAGTTAAAAGAGCTTCAGGATAAGAAGGATGCCCTTGGAGAGAAGCAGAAAGGCTTCTTCAGTCAGAGAGAGGAGCTTTCCGATAAGATAAGCGGTTTGGATAAGGATGCTTATCGTCTCAACAGCCAGCTCGACAAGCTCAATGAAGAGATCAACTCGCTTACGGAATATATGTGGAATGAATATGAACTGACTCTTGAAGATGCTGCAGAACTTAAAGATGAGGCTCTTACGGATCTTGTGTTCATTAAGCGCAGCATAGCTGAAGTGAAGGATGCCATAAAGCGGCTCGGTGATGTTAACGTTAATGCCATCGAGGATTATAAAGCTGTAATGGAGCGTTACACCTTCCTTAAGGGACAGCATGAAGATCTGATCAATGCGGAGAAGGAGCTGACAGGTATCATCACTGAACTTGACAATGCCATGCGCAGACAGTTCGCCGATAAATTCGATGAGATCAAAAAGGAATTTGATAAAGTGTTCAAGGAGCTCTTCGGCGGCGGAAAAGGTACGCTGGAGCTCATGGAGGATGAGGATATACTTGAAGCAGGCATACGTATCATAGCCCAGCCGCCCGGGAAAAAACTGCAGAACATGATGCAGCTTTCCGGTGGAGAAAAGGCTCTTGCAGCGATAGCGCTGTTGTTTGCGATACAGAACTTAAAGCCTTCACCGTTCTGTCTTCTGGATGAGATAGAGGCGGCCCTTGATGAAAGCAATGTAGGACGCTACGCGAGCTACCTGCATAAGCTTACGGCACATACACAGTTCATAGTGATCACTCACCGGCGCGGTACAATGGAAAAGGCTGACCGGCTGTATGGTATAACCATGCAGGAGAAGGGTGTCTCCACGCTGGTATCGGTTAATCTGATCGATGAGGAACTGGATAATTAAAACATCTTTTGTGAAGGGAAGATAATAACAGGATAAGGAGATAAAGCTATGGCCTGGTGGCCTTTCGGAAAGAAAAAAAATAAGGAAGAAGAAGCTGTAGTTGATGACGGAAGCTTCCGCATAAGTGATGAAGAGATAGATTTCAGTCTCTTCGGAAGACATGATGAACCTGTGAAGGTGCAGGAGGAAGGCAGTTTTTCCGCTGCCGAAACAATTCAGCCTGCGGAAACAGCTGTTCCTCTACAGGATGCGGTACAGCATGCTGATGATGTCATTCCCGTAACGGCAGAGGCTGCAACGGAAGAAACATTCGTTTCCGTGCATGAAGAGGTTCAGCCTGCAGCAGAGACCATATCAGCTTCTGAAGAGATACAGCACCCGGCGGAAAATATATCTGCGCCTTCGGAATCGCAGGCAGATGATAATATGCCCGGTGAAGAGCCTGAAGTTTCAGATGAGACTACGGAAGAACCGGTACAGGAGCCTGAGAAGAAAGGCTTCTTCGGCTTTTTCAAAAAGAAGGAAGAGACAGCAGCTGCAGATACGGATGCAGCTGCTTCTGAAGAAGGAAATGATAAGGAAGAAGCTTCTGAGGAAGCTGAAAAGCCTAAAAAGAAAGGCTTTTTCGCGAGGCTTAAGGAAGGCCTTGCAAAGACAAGGGATAATTTCGTATACAGTCTGGATATAATCTTTGACGGTGCCGCAACGATAGATGATGATTTTTATGAAGAGCTCGAAGAGATACTTATAATGGGGGATATCGGTGTACGCACCACCGAGGAGATACTGGATACACTTAAGGAACAGGTGGAAGATCAGCATATAGTCCGTCCTACGGAATGCAAAAAACTGCTGATAAAAGATATAAGGGATCAGATGGCGGTAGGAAATACCGCATATGAGTTCGAAAAGAAGCAGTCGGTTGTGTTTGTTATCGGTGTTAACGGAGTAGGAAAGACTACCTCCATAGGTAAGATAGCTTCACATTTAAAGGCTTCCGGTAAAAAGGTCATGATGGCTGCGGCAGATACTTTCCGCGCGGCTGCAGGCGACCAGCTCAAGGTATGGGCGGAACGCGCCGGAGTGGAGCTTATAGGCGGAAGGGAAGGAGCGGATCCTTCAAGCGTGCTTTATGATGCTACGGCAGCCGCAAAGGCAAGGGGGGTGGATGTGCTTCTGGTAGATACGGCCGGACGTCTTAATAATAAAAAGAATCTGATGGAAGAACTTAAGAAGATGAACCGCGTTATCGATAAGGAGTTTCCTCAGGCTCACAGGGAGAATCTTATAGTACTCGATGCAACTACCGGCCAGAATGCACTGCAGCAGGCCAGAGACTTTAATGATGTGGCAGACTTGAGCGGTATCATTCTTACAAAGATGGATGGAACGGCGAAGGGAGGTATCGCTGTAGCGATACAGTCCGAGCTTAAGGTGCCGGTCAAATATATCGGTGTGGGAGAGCATATTGAGGATCTGCAGAAGTTTGATGCGGATGCATTTGTGGAAGCTCTCTTTGATGTTGAACTTGAAAAAGATGATGAAGACAGCGATAAAAAAGAAAATGAAGAGGCGGAGGAGATAAAAGATGCCTGAAATGCTCACACTGGATGCCTTTGAAGAGGCAGCGGAAAAAGTTAAGGAAGTAACACTTGAAACAAAGCTTGTTTACAGTGACTATCTAAGTGCGCTCACCGGGAACAAAGTATATTTAAAGCCCGAAAACATGCAGTTTACCGGAGCATATAAAGTAAGGGGGGCATATTACAAATCCAGCACTTTAAGTGATGAGGAAAGATCCAAAGGTGTTATAACGGCATCGGCGGGAAATCATGCTCAGGGTGTAGCTTACGCTGCACGCTGCAAGGGAATGAAGGCAACGATAGTAATGCCCACCACTACACCCCTTATAAAGGTAAACCGTACCAGGAGTTTTGGCGCGGATGTGGTCCTTTACGGTGATGTTTATGATGAGGCATGCGAGAAAGCTTATGAGCTGGCGGCAGAACATGGCTATACATTCATTCATCCTTTTGATGACCCTGCGGTAGCTACAGGACAGGGAACTATAGCGATGGAGATCATCAAGGAACTGCCTCTTGTAGATGTCATACTTGTACCCATCGGAGGGGGCGGTCTTGCGGCCGGTGTTTCTACGCTTGCAAAGCTCCTTAATCCGAAGATCAAGGTTATAGGTGTGGAACCGGAAGGAGCAGCCTGCATGAAGGCTTCCTTAAAGGCAGGAAAGGTTGTTACTCTTCCAGGTGTGGACACGATCGCTGACGGTACCGCAGTGAAGACCCCCGGTACAAAGATATTCCCCTATATTCAGGAGAATATAGATGATATACTGACCGTAAAGGATGAGGATCTTATAGTTTCTTTCCTGGATATGGTCGAAAACCACAAGATGATAGTTGAGAATTCAGGCCTTCTTACAGTAGCTGCACTCAAGCAGCTTGATGTAAAGGGAAAAAAGATCGTTGCCATACTTTCAGGCGGGAACATGGATGTGATCACGATGAGTTCAGTTGTACAGCAGGGCCTGATATTCCGCAACAGGATATTTACTGTGTCCGTACTTCTTCCCGATAAGCCCGGACAGCTGCAGGGAGTAGCAGGAGTGATAGCGGGAGAAAACGGTAATGTGATCAAGCTTGAACATAATCAGTTTGTTACCACCAACAGAAAGAGTGCCGTAGAGCTTCGCATCACGATAGAAGCTTTCGGTACCGAGCATAAGGAATCGATATTAAAAGCACTGGAAACCGGAGGATATAAACCGAAGGTAGTGAGAACACTGATATGATATTTTATCCAAAGCCGGGCTGTTATTTCCGACAGGCATGGTTTTGGATACTTTTAAATTTAGGAGGATAAAAACATGGCAGACATAAGACCCTTTGAGGCAATAAGACCTGCAAAGGAAATGGTCAGTAAGATCGCAGCTTTACCTTACGATGTTTACAGCAGGGCTGAGGCTAAGGAAGTGGTAAGTAAAAATCCCGATTCGTTTCTGGCGATCGACAGGGCTGAAACACAGTTTGATGACAGTGTGGATACCTATGCAGACTGCGTATATGCGAAAGCGGCACAGATGCTTAAGGAACGCATAGAAAAGGGAGATTTCATAAAGGAAGATAAAGCTGTTTATTATCTTTATGAACTGACGATGAACGGACGTGTTCAGACCGGTATAGTCGGCTGTGCTTCCATAGATGATTATGAAAAGCAGGTGATTAAGAAGCACGAAAATACCCGTGCCGATAAGGAAGCTGACAGGATACGCCATGTTGATACCTGTTCCGCCCAGACCGGCCCCATCTTTCTCGCATACAGACAGACGGCCGAGCTTCGTGAGCTTATGTCAAGGGTTAAGGAAAATGACGCTCTTTATGACTTTATTTCTGATGACGGGATAAGACACCGTGTTTTTGTGATCGATGCCGATGCCGATATTGAAACGGTAAAAAAAGCATTTACATCAATGGATTCATTATACATAGCAGACGGACATCATCGCTGCGCTTCAGCGGTCAGAGTGGGCCAGCAGAGACGTGCAGCAGACAGATCGCATACCGGTAATGAAGAGTATAATTATTTCCTTTCTGTTATTTTCCCTGATGAGGAACTTATGATAATGGATTATAACCGTGTGGTAAAAGACCTTAACGGTAATTCAAAAGAGCAGTTTATGGATAAGCTTTCAAAAGTATTTACCGTGGAAGAGGCCGGGAGTTTAGCTTATCATCCTGCTGCTAAAGGCGAGTGCGGCATGTATCTTGACGGGAAATGGTATAAGCTTGTAATGAAGGATGAAGTAAAGGGCAATGACCCGGTAGATGGACTTGACGTAGCCATACTTCAGGATAAGATCCTTTCGCCGGTGCTTGGCATCGGGGATCCCAAAACCGACAAACGTATTGATTTTGTCGGCGGGATAAGGGGGCTTGACGAATTGAAGAAAAGAGTTGACGGCATGAGTGATATGGGTGTTGCATTTGCAATGTATCCCACATCGATAGGAGAATTGTTTGCGGTAGCTGATGCAGGGAGATTGATGCCTCCCAAGTCTACATGGTTTGAGCCTAAGCTCAGAAGCGGTATCTTTATCCATTCTATCGAGGAGGCTTCTAAATGAATAAGAAACTCTATGACATGATGGACTGGGCAGCCATTGAAGAGTTGGTTTACGGCGAGTGCAGCAGACCCGATGAAATACTTGGTTCTCATAACAGGGGACGATCATCGCTTATACAGGCTTTCTTTCCCGGTGCTGAATCGGTAACGCTTTATATCAGCGGAAGCGGGATCAAGGGAAAGAGCGTTAAAGATGAGATAAGCATGGAGAGAGCCGATGACGCCGGGTTCTTTGCAGTACTCCTTAACGGCAATGACAGAAAAGATTACCGTTATCATGTGGAATATGCTACCGAGGATGAAGGGTCGAGGAAGAAAAAAAAGTATGTAAAGATCATAGACTGTGATGAGATATACGGCAGAGGCAGGATCCTTTCCGAAGATGAAGAAAACCGTTTTATGAGCGGTGCTGAGACGAAAGCATATACTTATATGGGAGCTCATAAAACAACACGCGGAAATATAAGAGGAGTTGTATTCCGCTTGTGGGCACCGGAAGCAACAAGAGTAAGTGTTGTAGGTGAATTCAATTCATGGGATGCGCTGGCAAATCCCATGAACCGGCTGGAAGAAAGCGGTATATTCGAACTTTTCATTCCCGGGATAGAAGAGAAGACCGAATACTCTTATGATGTTTTGATGAGAGGCGGAAGCAGCGTCAGAAAGGCCGATCCGTACAGCGTTGAGCAAAAGGACCCTTATGATGCTGTGAGTGTCGTGACAGCTTATTCGCATAAATGGAAAGATGATAAATGGATGGATGCACGCAGGAAATCTGCGCCTCATACTTCCTACATCAACCTTTATACGCTCCCCTTACAGAGCATGCCCGAAGGCTTTCTGAAAGATAAAAAGGCAGTAGCTTCGCTGGCAGACTATATCTCCGGTATGGGATATTCACATGTGGAACTTTTGCCTGTTATGAGCTGTCCCGGTGACGCGGATGCAGGCTTCCATCCTTTGCTTCTTATGGCTCCGGACAGACGCCTGGGAGAAGTTGAAGATTTCTGTGCTTTTGTGGATACCATGCATGCAAAAGGAGTGGGTGTGATCCTGCAGTGGGCTCCCGGTGATTTTTCAAATGTAAGTTTCGGGCTTGGCGGCTTTGACGGAACTGCTCTTTATGAATATTCAGACCCCAGAAAGGGTGTGGAACCCAGAACCGGAATGCTCAAGTTCGATATGGGAAAAGCGCAGGTGAGGACCTATCTGATATCGGCAGTTAATAACTGGATCGAGAATTATCATGTTGACGGTTATGATACTCTGGATCTGGCAAGCATGCTTTATCTGGATTATTACAGGGGAAGCGGTGAGTGGATCCCCAATATGTACGGAGGGGTAGAGGATCTTGATTCCATCAGTTTCTTTAAGGAAATGAATGCCCTGCTGCACAAGGTATGGCCGGGAACTTTAAGTATAGCTTCCCAGGCAGCATGTTTTCCCAAGGTTACCGAGATCTCGGATGAAGGACTTGGCTTTGATCTGGTAGCAGATGCTGACTGCATGAGAGAGCTTATAGATTATCTTTCAAGAGATCCTATCGTAAGACGTTCATATCATCAGGCACTAACCTCGAGCATGCTTTATCAGTATTGCGAGCATTATCTTCTTCCTGTAGGGCTGTCCTGCGTGAATTTCCGTCAGGGCGGGATCAGGCAGCGTATGTACGGTGACGGACTGCGTCAGTGGAAGGGGCTTAAGCTCCTTTATGCATACCAGGCGCTGCATACAGGAAAGAGCAGTATATTCTGCGGGCAGGAGTACGGTGAGGATGCTTCTTTCGAAGACATGGCACCCGTATTGCCGTATGAGAAAAAAGAACTTGAGGCAGAGGTGCTGAGAGCATATATACGCAGTCTGAACCAGCTTTGTTCGAAAGAAAGTGCGCTGTATGCTGCTGATGACACCGAAGACGGATTTGTATGGCTTAAAGAGCAGGGGGCTGAAGAAAATATACTTGCTTTTATACGTCAGGATAAAAAGAGATCTTATATATGTGTATTTAATTTTGCCGATGTGGAAAGAGATAAGTATCTGATAGGTGTGGACCGGGAAGGAAAATATAAAGAGATCTTTTCTTCCGAAGCCGGGGGGATATTTGAAGGAGCGACTGTGGCTGCAAGGAAGGGAAAGACCGACGGCTGGCAGAGAAACATAAGAGTTAATCTTGAAGCACTTTCCGTTCATATTTATCAATATATTCCTTTCAGCGCCGAGGAAAAAGCGGAGATAAAACGGCGTGAAGAGGAAAGGGAAAGAAAGCGTAAAGAAGAGGAAGAAATGAGGGCGAGATTAAAGGCTGAGCGTATGAAACTACGTCACAGCTTAAAAGATGAGCTGGCGAAAAAGATAGCAGCTGCAGAGGAAGCCATCGCTTCAGGATCCGAATGTAAAGGAAAGAAGAAAAAGTGACAGAAGATATGACCGCGTCATTTTCATCTGCTTCGGTAAATATCAGCAGTGTATCGGCAGATACGATCCTGAAGGCAGCCGGAACCAGCGTGGAAGAGGTAAGTGAAAATCTGGATGCTATCCAGCGCTTTTTAAAGGATCTGCCGGGAAAGATACTTGTATTCGGTATCCGGATGCTGATCGCCATACTGATTTTTTACTGTGGAAGCAAACTGATAAGACTGATCAGAAAGATCGTTAAAAAGTCAATGGAAAAGGCGAAAGCCGATATAGGACTTCAGCATTTCCTTGATTCAGTGATGAAGGCAGGACTCTACGCCCTGCTTATAATCTGGATAGCCGCATATTTCGGCTTTGAGACAACATCACTTATCGCAGTCCTGGGCAGTGCGGGCGTGACTATAGCCCTTGCCCTGCAGGGGAGTCTGTCAAATGTTACCGGCGGTGTCCTTCTTCTGGTACTTAAGCCTTTTAAGATAGGCGATTATATTAAAGAGGACAGTAAAGGAAACGAGGGCTTTGTGACAGAGATAGGCCTGTTTTACACAAAGCTGCGCACTCTTGATGAGCGTACGGTGGTACTTCCAAACGGTACTCTGGCAAATACATCGCTCACCAATGCGAGTGTGGCTCCCAGAAGAAGGCTGATCATGCGCTTTGGGATCTCATACGGATCTGATATCAGGAAGGCGAAAAGTATTCTTAAAGAGCTGATAGAAGCCGATAAACGATTTATAAAAGACGAAAAGATCCAGATATATGTTGAAAGCCTTGATGATTCACAGGTCACGCTGGGGGTTCGCGCTATAGTCAGAAAAGAGGATTATTTTGAAGTGATGTGGGATTATACGGAGGCTGTTAAGCTGGCCTTTGACAAACAGGGGATCGGTATACCTTATCCCCAGCTGGATGTACATATGGATGAGATCCGGCCTTCAGGAAAGAAATAAACCCGGGCCGGCATTTGCGTTTGGAACCTTTTAGGGCAATGAGAGGTATTTGCGTATGAAAAAAAAGAAGGGCGGAGCAAAAGCTTTTATCATCGTATCGTTTC
Source organism: uncultured Lachnospiraceae bacterium (assembly GCA_902779395.1). Lineage (GTDB taxonomy): Bacteria > Bacillota > Clostridia > Lachnospirales > Lachnospiraceae > NK4A136. The sequence continues at coordinate 11,731 of CACZBK010000039.1, forward strand.
TGCTGCTGCTTTTGACGGGATGCGTTATTTACTTTGGTTTTATCAATAACAAGACTGCTGTTCCCATACGCGAGTTTATCGCGGCAAAACTTATAGAGCAGGGAAAATATTCTAAGGCGGAGACAGTATATTATGATATACTTACCCGCGACGAGACAAATACGGATGCATACCTTGCGCTGGCTGATATATATATCCGTGATAAGGATTACAAAGAAGCGCATGAGATACTTGCGGAAGGTCTGGAGTGTTCTCCATGTGAAGCCATAGCCGATATGAAATGGGGAGTATATGAAAAGGAAGCCAGGCTTGTAGAAGAGGAAGGCAGCGATAAGGAAATTCTTGCCTTTGTTAATGAGATACCTGCGGATGATCTGCTTAAGTATTATGATGATGTATCGGGAGCCGAAAAATATGCTAAGGAAGATGCACAGCGCTGGCTGAATGCAACCCTTTCCATAGCCGAATCATTTTCAAAGCATGGGGACTATGCGGGAGCACAGACGGTGCTCGAAGATGCAAAAAATGATCCGCTCAATGAATATGTTGATCTGGATGCCATAGACCGGGCGCTTATCCCGGTATTGCTTGAGCAGGGAAAACAGGCTCTGGCAGCCGGAGATCCTCAGAAAAATGCCCGGTATTTTTTCAACAGAGTACTTGAGCTCGACCCTGAAAACAAGGATGCTCTGGATGGTCTGGCAAAGCTCGATGAGTCAGAAAAAAAAGATCCCTGGAAGAAGATAGATATTAACGCCGTAGTCAGGCTTGATCTGGATGTTAATATGCATGGGATAAAATTAAGCCTTCCGGTGGTTGTGAATGCGACAGCTTTATATGACGGGCGCAGATCGGGGGCCGAGACCATCGATATCGAGGAACTCACAACCGTAACTGTTCTGGGGCAGAAGCAGGAGCAGTCGGAGACTTTAAAGATATATCAGGAAGGCAAGGATATCGTTATGGAAAGCAAGCTCACGGGAAAACAGCGTGAGAAGAATGTTTTTCTTAATGAAACTTTGTTTAATTTCATATCAGATTATCATGCGCTTATCAGTTCCGCGCCGTATGAGTCAGGTACACAGCAGATAAACGGAGTGGAATGCAAAGTAAGCCGTGCAAGCATGAGAGGAAAGGACTATCTGTATTTTACGCCTAAAAATACAATCCCGGACGGAGTGGATACTTTTATGAAGACTCTCACTATGGATGTGGTAAGATATACCGCGGCAGATGACGGAAGAGTGGTACGTGTGGAAGCTGCGATGACTGACGCCGATGAGGATGCGCTTAATGATCTTATCACACAGTTTGTCGGGAAGATCAATGCCGATGTCAGTGTGAAGTCGATGACTGTAACTGTTGATGTGGATTGTAAATAATTTATGACGGGATCAGGATAACGGAATGTTAAGTACTAAAGATTATTTCTATGAACTGCCTGAAGAACTTATAGCTCAGGATCCTTTGGAAGACCGCAGTTCTTCAAGGCTGATGGTCCTTTCGCGTAAGGATGGCAGTATAGCACATAAGCATTTTACCCAGATAAAAGAGTATCTGCGCTCCGGAGACTGTCTGGTGCTGAATAACACCAGGGTTATTCCTGCACGCCTTTACGGGATCAAGGAAGATACGGGGGCCGCAATAGAAGTTCTTCTGCTTAAACGGCTGAGCGATAATACCTGGGAGTGCCTTGTCAAACCCGGGAAAAAGGCTAAAGAAGGAGCCCGCATAGTATTTGGCGAAGGGCTGATGAGTGCACAGATCACCGCTATTGCGGAAGAGGGAAACAGGCATATACGCTTTGAGTACGAAGGTATTTTTGAAGAGATACTTGATAAACTCGGTGAGATGCCGCTGCCGCCTTATATAACGCATAAACTGCCGCGGGAAAACAGGGAAAGATACCAGACGGTATATTCAAAAGTTGAAGGCTCAGCGGCGGCGCCTACAGCCGGATTGCATTTTACGGACAGGCTGCTGGATGAGATAAGGGCTATGGGAGTAAAGACCGAGTTTGTGACTCTGCATGTAGGTCTTGGGACATTCAGACCTGTCAAGGTCGATAATATACTGGAACATCATATGCACACGGAGTATTGTGAGATAGCTCCGGAAGTGGCAGGATCTATAAATAAATGCAGGGCGGAAGGCGGGCGTATCATCTGCGTGGGAACCACATCGGTACGTACGCTGGAGAGTATGAGCAGGGATGACGGCATAGTTGAGGCCGGAAGCCGTGATACGGATATATTCATCTATCCGGGGTATAAGTTTAAGGCGCTTGACGGGCTGATAACGAATTTTCATCTGCCGGAATCGACTCTGCTTATGCTGGTATCGGCTTTTGCCGGAAGAGAAAATGTGCTGAATGCATATTCGGAGGCGATAAAGGAGCGTTACCGTTTTTTCAGTTTCGGTGATGCCATGCTTTTGATATAAGCTTGCGGCCCGGAAATCTTTATGCTATAATCTTTTTTGGCTGACTTATGTAAACATACTATTATTATAAGAGGGAGAAAGGATGAGCGATTTTATTCTAAGCTGCTGTTCGGCAGCGGATCTTACTCAGGAACAGATGGATAATCTTGGGATCAATTATATCCCTTTTCATTTTGAATTAAACGGTGTACAGTACATCGATGATCTGGGACAGGCAGTACCGTATCCGGAATTCTACAGACGCATGGCTGAAGGAGAAGATACAAAGACCTCACAGGTTAATGTAGAAGAGTTTATGCAGTACTTTGAGGGCTTCCTTAAAGAAGGCAAGGATGTTCTGCATCTGACATTATCTTCCGGTATTTCCGGAACGATCAATTCGGCAAAGCTCGCAAAGGATATGCTGGAAGAAAAATATCCGGATCGTAAGCTTTATATAGTTGATTCACTTGCTGCGAGCGGAGGCTACGGGCTTCTTATGGAAAAGCTTTCAGAGCTTAAGAAGGCCGGACACAGTATTGAAGAAGTTTATGATTTTGCCGAAAGTCAGAAGAAGAAGCTAAATCACTGGTTTTTTACATCTGATCTCACATATTTCATAAGAGGCGGACGTGTATCGAAAACTGCCGGTTTTGTAGGGCAGATGTTAAATATCTGTCCGCTGCTCAATGTTGATCATATGGGACGTCTTATCCCCAGGGAGAAGATCCGTACCAAGAAGAAGGTTATTGCACGTATCGTGGATGTGATGGCTGAAAAGGCCGAAGGCGGTACGGATTACAGAGGCAAGGTCCTTATAACACATTCGTATTGTGAGGAAGATGCCAGAGCCGTAGCAGACCTTATTGAAGAAAGATTCCCCAATATGGACGGTAAAGTGACAATCAACTATATAGGTAACCTTATAGGCAGCCATACCGGTCCCGGAACAGTAGCCCTGTTTTTCTGGGGAGAAGAGAGAGATAACTGATGAAAACAGCTGTTGTAACGGATTCTAACAGCGGCATTTTCGGGGAAGAGGCAAGAAGCCTGGGCATACATGTGATCCCGATGCCTGTTATTATAGAAGATCATACTTTTTTTGAAAACGAGGATATCACTCACTCGCAGTTTTTTGAGGCACAGCTGGCCGACAGAAAAGTTACTTCTTCTCAGCCGTCGCCAGGTACGGTGATCGATCTTTGGGAGCTGGTACTGGATACTGCCGATGAGATAATATACATTCCGATGAGCAGCGGGCTTTCCGGTTCTTATCAGTCTGCTATAATGCTGGCGGATGATTTTGACGGGAAGGTCGAAGTGGCAGATAATCACAGGGTTTCCGTAACCCAGAGACAGTCTGTGCTTCTGGCTTTAAGACTTGCGTCAGAGGGCTTCAGTGCCGCGCAGATAAAGCAAAGGCTGGAGGCTGATGCGCTTAAATCCTGTATTTATCTTACGGTTGAAAGCCTGGAATATTTCAAGCGCAGCGGAAGGATTACACCTGCCGCGGCTATGCTTGGAGGATTGCTCAATATCAAACCTGTTCTGGTAAACCGCGGGGATAAATTCGATACTTTCCAGAAGATAAGAGGAGTGGAGAAATCACGCGCAGCGGTTCTTGAAGCCATAAAAGCAGAGCGGGAGAAGAATTTCGGTGAATACAGTGACGATCAGCTGATCGTGGGCTGTGCAGGATCGTTTTTGGATGAGGAGGATGCCCGTAACTGGGAGAAACAGATACAGGAAGTGGTACCGGGGATAGAGACTTACTATGATCCGCTGTCACTTAGTGTATGCTGTCATACCGGACCAAATGCCGCAGGAGCCGGCATTATGCTGCATCCGGATTTCTGATAAAATTAAAAAACAGGGACGGACTTCAGGGTACTAAAGTACCACGAGATCCGTCCCTGTTTTTTTGTTTTTAGTTCTTTATAACCCTGTAATTGTGCTTTTCAAGTACAGGTATAGCGGCATTCATAGAGGCCTCATCGTGGAATGAGATCCCAAGTGCGCCTTCAGCCTGTTCACGATTATTGATGATACCGATATTTTTAATGCTTATGGCGCTTGCTGCCAGCAGTGTGGCTACCATTGCGATCTCGCCGGCTTCATCGGGGATATCCACATAAAGGATGTATAGCCTGGGTATCGCAGATGTACGGCGGTCGCTCATTCCGCTTCGGTAGGAACCGCTTTCCTTAAACAAGGTTCTGATCTGTTCAAAATCGCCTTTTTCCAATATGCTGTCTATCCGTTTCAGCTCATCCGAATACTGCTTTAATACAGAGCGGATATTTGAAGTATTGCTTCTGCAGATGCTTTCCCACATTGACGGATCGGAGGAAGCGATGCGAGTGATATCCTTGAAGCCTCCGGCGGCGATCGTCTTCATAAAACAGTCTTCATTATCGGCATTCTTTACTGTATTGACCAGTGCTGCGGCTATAAGATGCGGGACATGACTGATAGCAGCGGTAGCATAGTCGTGTTCATCGGGGCTTACCAGAAGAGGGATGGATCTTATCTTCCGGACAAGCTCTGTCATCGCTTCGGTATATTCCGGACGGGTTTCCTTTGAAGGCGTAAGCAGATAATATGCATTCTCCATTATCATGGCATCGGAGGAAGCATAGCCTGTGGTCTCACGGCCTGTCATCGGATGCCCTCCCAGAAAGTGTGAAGATATGCCAAGCTCATCGGCAGCGGTCTGTATATCGCCCTTTACCGAACCGACATCGGTGATAAGAGTATCATCCGGGACTAAAGGCGCTATGGCCTTTAAGTTTTCTATATTACTTAGTGTAGGTGCGCACAGGAAGATTATATCGGCTTTATCAAGGTGGGAGAGAGGGCTGTCAGCGATCTCGTCTATAGTTTTGTCGTTAAGTGCCGGTTCGATCTTTTCACGATGTCTTGCCCAGGCGATTATCTTTATATCATTTTCGTAAGAGCGAAGCGCCCGTGCGATCGAACCGCCTATAAGGCCGAAGCCGATAAAAAGGTAAGTTTTAAATCTTTTCATATTGTCTGAACTTAATCGAGCTTAAAGAAGCTCATCTCCTTTGTGAGTTCTTCAGAAACCTGTTTAAGGGAATCAGCATTATGTGTAAGTGTGGATACTGTAGCTGCCAGTTCCTGCATGGATGCTCCGGTCTGTTCACTGCTGGCTGCGTTCTCTTCGGAAATGGAAGAGAGCGATGACATTGCATCGACCACGATGTCTTTAGCCTGTACACAGGCATCAGCATTTGCAGAAATGGCATTTACGCCGTTCACGGTATTATTGATATCCTCGATCATGGAATTTACACTGTTGTAGGTGGAATCTATCACCGCCTGCTGCGTATTGTTTGTTTTCTGGACTTCATCAGCCATAGAAACAGCTTCCTGTGACTGCTTTAACAGTTCATCCATCTCGGAACGTATCTGGCTGGCAGAATTGCTGGAATCAGAGGCAAGCTTGCCAATCTCTTCAGCGACTACGGCAAAACCACGGCCTGCATCGCCGGCACGTGCGGCTTCGATCGAAGCATTCAGAGCCAGCAGATTTGTCTGTGTCGCGATACTGGTTATAGCAGCTACCATATCGTTGATCCGGCCCACTGCATCGCTGGTAGCACTGATCTTTCCGGAAATGTTGTTTATGACACCGTTCATTGTGGAACTGCTCTTTTTGAGCTCTTCCAGATTGTGAGCGGATTCATTGGAGGATTCCTGCATGCGCCCTGCAATAGCCGCCAGATCTGAAGTGGATTCACGTACGCTGTTTACCGCAGAACCGATCCTGTCGATACTGTCGGTCGCACCGTTGATCTCGTCAGCCTGCTGGGTAGCTCCGCTTGCGATCTCCTGTATTGCATTGGAAACATCTTCGGAATTCTGGGAGATCTGTGCAGACATATCTTCCAGTTCATTAGCGGCTACGTTGACGGAGGAAGCGCCCTGTACGATGCCGCCTACTATCGATTCGAGTTTTTCGATAACGTTATTTGTACTTCTGATTATCTCGCCGAATTCGTCGCTTCTGGGCTTCTTTTCTCTGATCCTGAAGAAGCGTCCTTCGGAAAGCGCGTTCATGGTGTTGTTGACGTCCTTGAGAGGATCGGTTATGGATCTTGAGAACATGATCGCCAGAACTACAGCTGCGATAATGAATACAAGACCAAGTATCACCTGTATAGCCGCGGTATCATAAACTGTCTGAAGGGCTACCTCTTTAACACGGCAGGAAGCTACGATCCATCCGCAGTTTTTTATCTTAGTCCAGGATATCATCCAGGTATCGCCCATGAAAGGAGCGATATAATCACCGGAGGTCTTGTCACCGCGGGAATCGGTATAGAAGGGATTCTGATCCTGTTTCTCGGGATCTTCAACATTGATGGTACGTAAAGAATGAGCAACTACGGTTCCGGTACGGTCAACTACGACTATTTCCTGACGGTCCTGAGTGACCTCTTCGGCAAGCATGTCGTGGAGCACACCGCAGTCCAGGTTACGCTGTACGATACCGATCACGGCTGAGCGGTTTTCGTTCCAGACAGGAACCGATATGGTAGTTATAGCCGTGCCTGTGGACTTTGATATGATAAGATCGGAGATGTAGTATTCTTCGCCTGACATGGGGACCTTAAAATAGTCACGCTCGGCAACATTTACCAGTTTTCCGATGGTTCTGATAAGCTGCTGGCCGTCTGCTCCGGATAAGGCGGTGGAATTGCCGTCATCCATATAACGGTCTATATCGAGCAGCTGTGTGTAGATAGGAGAACGGAGGTTCTCGTTATTTGTATCACCCTGGAGATATTTTTTGACAGCGGGAGTGGAAGCGAAAGAGCGCAGTGCTTCTATGTTCTTGTTAAATATGATATCAAGGCGCGCCTGAACTATAGATGCCTGTGCTGTGTTTACTTCGTTAGCTGATTTTGTACCCTGATTGATGGTATTTAAAAGACTCAGAAGTGTCAGGGCTGCGACGGGGATGATGACGATCAATGCCATTACAAGGATGAGTTTAAAAGATACACTGCTAGTTTTTTTTGCTTTTGTTTCCATATAAATCCCTCCTTGGATATAATATTAGTACTATTTTATACTTTCCTGAAAAAAGTGTCAATGAGAGTTGGTAAAAAATACCAATCATCCTGACAGTGGAAGATCTGTGATATCAACAGGAGTTATTGTGCAAAATGTACAATATAATGCAGGATCACACAACATTTTGGTGATAAAACAGGTTGACAATAAATCTGATGCGAGTAGAATAACATCGTTGCAAAAAATAAAAAAGATCCGGTCAGAAATACCGGAAAAAGGGAGGAAAAGAAAAATGAAAAACAAAATCGTAAAGATCCTTGCAGTATCTGCACTGAGTGCAGCACTTATGGCAGGATGCGGCGAAGCTGAGGCAGCTGATACCACAGCAGAAACCAAGGTTGCAGTTGAGGAGGAAGAGGCTGCTGAGACTGAGAGCGATGAGTTCAAATTCTCAGATCTGCAGGATAATTTCGTGATCCTTAATGATTGCTACAATAAGGTTGAGGAGCTTTATAACAACGATGCCGTAGCTCAGGATGACAATGTTGAGTCACTGCTTACCGAGGCTAAGGGTATCATCGATGAGATGGGTGAGCTTACAGAAGATGATTTCAGCAGCTCAGAGGATATGATAAAGTTCAATGATACAATGGCTGATATGATCGATGCTCTGGGAGCAGTAGTAGATAAGATGCAGCCCGCAGATGCTGCTGAGGAAGCTCCTGCTGAGGAGGAAGCTTCTGATGTAAGCTTTGTAGACGGTTTCTATGCTACTGACGGAGATGCTGAGTTTGTTCTGGCTTTCTATGAGAGCGCTGACGGTGATGTTGCTTATATTACCGATGGAAATAAAGAGGCATTCGCTGCTTATACAGTAGAGAATGATGTTACCGATGAGGGAAATGATTACCTGCTCGTAACCGTAGGTGACCTTACTCTTGGTTATGTTGAGGATGGCGATGATATCTATCTTGTAGATGATGAAGGAAATATCTACGGGGCAGCACGTCTTACCGAGGAACAGGCTGCAGAATTTGTGGCAGATGCCGAATAATAACTGAAAAGATACAGGATCTGCATTATACATTCCGGCGGCTTGTTAGGTCGCCGGTTTTGTGTTATTATAAAGCTGTTTATGAAAAAAAGCCCGGGGAATATGCTGATTTATGGAAGATAAAGATTTCATTACATCGGTGGTAAACAATTTCATAGGCGGGATCTGTGTATTTAAGATCGACAGTATAAAACGCAGTATAGAGCCTGTGTTTTTAAATGACGGTCTTTACAGAATGCTCGGGGGCGGCAGGCAGGCCGTCGATATGATATTTAAAGACATCCGCCTTTCTATTATTCCGGATGATATGCCGGTCTTTGAACAGGGGATAAATGATATCCTGGCTGATGACGGTGCGGCGGAAATGGAGTTTCGCATAGTTAATCATGACGGAGGGCTGGTGTGGCTCAGGCTTCATGGAAATCTGTATTCCCGCGAAGCCAGTGAGAATATAGTTGCGGCTGTTATTCTGGACTGCACCGAGCAGAAGCTCATTGAGGAAGAGCTTAAGCGTCAGTCGGATTACATGCATCTTTTAATGGATACCGACATCACTTTTGATCTTAACTGCCGTACGGATGTTTGCGTTTTTAAGAAAGCCCAGACAGATTCGATCAAGCGTGATTCAGTCGTGAACGGTTTTATTTCTCATATTTCTTCAGCAGGTATCCATAAAGAAGATATTGATGCATTTGAGGACATGCTGAGAAGCGCTATGGCTCACGCTCATAAAGACAGTATAGAATTCCGCTCGGCCCGCTTTTTTGATGATTCGGATGATTACAGATGGTATCGCGCCAATATAGTGAGCATAATGGGCAAGGAAGGATATGTGGCCCATGTTATCGGACATATAATTGATATCCATGAAGATAAAATGAAGGAGCTCGAACTCAAATTAAAGGCCGATCATGACGGCCTTACAGGGCTTTTGAATAAAACTGCCACCGAAGAACTGATAAGAAGGATACTTAAGAGCGGGGCCGGGGAAGAAGGGGCGCTGATAATCCTGGATACCGATGATTTCAAATCCGTTAATGATAATTACGGCCACAGTGAAGGCGATAAAGTTCTTTCGACCATAGGCGGGATAATAAAGAGCAATTTTAAAGGGATGGATGTCACCGGGCGTATAGGCGGTGATGAGTTTATGGTATATATAAACAGTATCAGTCCCGACGATGCCTGCCGTTTGTCAGGCAAGCTTGAACGTGCCATAAAGGGAGCGTTTAAAAATGAAGCATATGACGGACATATCACAATGTCCATAGGTATAGCTGTTTTTCCCAAGCATGGTATGGATTTTGAAACGCTGTACGAAAATGCCGATAAGGCGCTTTATGAAGCAAAGCATTCCGGAAAGGCCTGCTTTAAGCTCTTCGGTACATTTTAAAATGTGCAGGCTTAGGAGGAGACTGAACTTATGGAACGCAATGTGATGATAGAAGAGATTTCCGACGGTAAGCTTTATTCGCCGGATGATATTGTAAAAGCTGAAGCCAACGGCTGCAGAGGCTGTTCATTCTGCTGTGAGAATATGTGCGATACCATAGTCCTGGATCCGTATGATATCTATTCGCTGAGCAAAGGTCTTGACAAGGATTTTACGGTTTTGATGCTGGAGGAATATATAGAGATAGGGCTTCATGATCTCTTAAGCATGCCTCATATAAAAGACAGGGGCACGGGATGCGGTTTCCTGACTGAAGCGAAAAGATGCAGCGTACATTCATTCCGCCCCGGCATCTGCAGACTTTTTCCGCTGGGAAGATATTATCATGATGATACGTTTTCTTATATTTTACAGACTCATGAGTGTAAAGTGGAAGAGCGGAATGAGGTAAAGGTAAGAGACTGGCTCGAGACAGAAGAGCTCGAAAGATATGAAGAATATGTTCTTAAGTGGCACGGCTTTGTCAGGAATCTTACTAATTTTATGAAAGAACCGGCTGAGCCTGGAGTGAAGAGGAATATCCATATACTGTTTCTAAAAAAGTTCTATGAAGATCCCTATGATCTTAATAAGGAATTCTACCCTCAGATATATGAGAGAATGAAACAATGGCAGGAAATGGCATAGATCTGCCTTAAAGCCTCCATGTCATACCAAGCGGAGAGAAGAAGCTTTTTTTGCTTGCTATTATTTTTAT
>CACZBK010000040.1 GCA_902779395.1 uncultured Lachnospiraceae bacterium
TTGTTTGATGTATTTGAGTTTGCGGCTCATACTTACATCATTCTGGGAGATTTTATTTATTTGTCAAAGTTCTTTTTTCATTCTCTATAGGAATGCTTTATTTATTTTCCTGTATCTTCTCCGGACGGTAAAATATCCGGTACACAGCCAGATCATACATTTTTTTTAGAGCCAGCGGCCCCAGTATACCTGTCGTAAGGTATACCCGCTTAAATGCCGGGCTTATCTCCCAGTAATACCATTCAGATTCCTTAAAATACTCCGCATCAAAATACAATAGCGGTGTTATATGCTCATGTACCGTGAGCAGTATGCAGTTTACTATATTAAAGAATGTGATATGCAGCCCCATTATCCAGAAAGTATTGCAGGACATGTAATTAACGAAGCGGCTTTCAAACAGTGCACCGCCCGCCATGTCGGTGAGCGTGAGCCAGAAAAGTATCCCCACTATCGAGGAGATCATCGGTGTAACGATAAAAGGACTGGTAAATCCGGCAAGATCTGTGGAATCATTCACTTTATTAAAATATCCCGATATAAATACAAACATCGGCATAAAGAATGAATTATAGGGGATAAAATCACCGAACAGATTGAAGGTTATCCAGGTATGGTGATCCACGACCATCAGTATACCGATAGCCGACAGCAGCATAAACTTTTTATTGGACTTGCTGCGTGCTTTGTTCTGCACTGTACATACCCTCCCATCTTACACCTAAACGCAGGTATACGGGTTGATTATAACATATTCAGTATCATCCGGTAAAGAAAAGCAGCCGGGATCAGCCGGTCTCTCTTCTCCCCCCGGCAAAAATACTCTGTATCAAAAAATACTGTAATCTCTGCTCAAAACATGTTACAATATTGCAAATATGCATTTTTGAAAGGTCAAAACCCGCCAATGGATGCAAAGAATGTAAAAAAACTCACACTGTGCATAAATACCTTTATCATCATCCTGGTATTGGGGCTAATGTACTTCTTCCACATGTGCCGGGCAACGATACTGGTATATTTCAGTATTCCCACTTTGTTTGTATATCTATTCGGCTATATGGTCATCATTCAGCGCAAGCTGTATTTCTATGTACTGATGGTCTACAGCTGGCTGACCTTGTATATGAGCTTAACAACTATATGTCTTGGCCATAATTACGGCTTCTGCCTGTACTGTCTGTCAATGATCCCAATTGTCTATTACACAAATTACATAGCATACAGACTTGGATCGAAACAGATGAAAACGAGTATATTCAGCGCTGCCATCATAGCCTGCTATCTATTCAGTACCGGCTATGCAGCGATCAACGGTCCGTTATATGAAGGTCCCAAAGGCGCCGCAGGCTTTTTCTGGTTCATCAATTCCCTCATTGTATTCACTTTCCTCATAACTTATGCATTTATACTTATCAGAACTACCATAAGGTCCGAAGAAGCACTTAAAGAGATGAGCTATATTGACCGGCTCACCGGTCTGTACAACCGCCATTACATGATGGAACAGCTTTCCGATATCAGTACATATAAAACATCTGATCAGGTTATAATGATAGATATAGACGATTTCAAAAAAATAAATGACGTATATGGCCACAACGCCGGTGACTATGTTTTAAAAACACTTGCAGATATCATGCGGGAATCCTGTAAAGATACAATAATATCCAGATGGGGCGGTGAAGAATTTCTGATCCTTGCTAAAGATGTAAAAAACATCCGCGAACGTATGGATGCCCTGCGTAAACAGGTCAGCTCATATAACTTTGCTTTTGAAGAAAAAAAGCTCGATGTCACTATAACTGTCGGACTTGCCGAAAAATCCGGCCACCTGACTGCAGATAAGTGGATACAAAAGGCTGACGAAAACCTGTATTACGGAAAAAACAACGGAAAGAACGTTGTGATCGGATAAACTTTAAAGGAGTCAATGTACGTTCTCAAACTCAAAAGTTCTTAGGAATTTCCTTGCCCGTTCACTGCGGGGAGCGTCAAAAAACTGCGCAGGTGTAGTATCCTCTATTATCGATCCCCCTTCAAGGAAGATCACACGGTCGGCTATAGCCCTTGCAAAAGCCATTTCATGAGTAACTATCAGCATGGTCTTATCCTGCTTCGCAAGATCGAGTATAACATCCAGAACCTCTCTGACCATCTCCGGATCAAGAGCTGCAGTTACTTCATCAAACAAAAGTACTTCAGGATGCATAATAAGAGCCCGTACTATCGCTACTCTCTGCTTCTGTCCTCCGGAAAGCTGCCTCGGATAATTATTCTTTTTTGCCGAAAGCCCAACCCTCTCAAGAAGCTGTCCGGCTTCTTTTTTTACCTCATCCTTTTTGCGTTTCTGCACTTTTACAGGTGCAAGCATAAGGTTCTGAAGCACTGTCATATGAGGAAACAGCTCATAACTCTGAAACACCATTCCGGTCTTTCCGTCTATGCTCACCTTTCCGTCCTGTATATCTTCCAGTCCGTTTATGCAGCGAAGAAGAGTACTTTTCCCGCAGCCCGAAGGACCTACTATGACAAGCACTTCACCTTTATTGACAGCCAGGCTTATGTCATCAAGTACTGTCAGATCGTCGTATTTTTTTGTGAGATGTTCGATTTTTAAGATTTCATTCATCGTTTTTATCCGCTTTCTTTATTAAGATCCCTACACCAGCTTCTTTTCAAGATATCTTGCCAGGCAGCTTATGGGCCAGCATGCCAGAAAATACAATAAAAGTATAGTTGCAAAGATACCGAATGCCGCATGAGGCGAGCTCTTCCTGTTTGCTTCTATGATCTGCTGTCCCACTTTAAGCACCTCAACAATGCCTATCATCATTATAAGGCTGGTCGTCTTTATCATTCTGGTTATGAGATTGATCGACAAAGGTATCAGCCTTCTGATTATCTGCGGTATTATAACATATATGTATGTCTGAAGGCGTGTAAGACCCAAAGCCATACTGCTTTCATACTGTATCTTAGGTATGCTCTGAAGACAGCCTCTGACTAAGTCAGCCATCTCTGCTGTACCCCAGAAGGAAAATACTATGATCGAAGATACCTCTGCAGAAAGATTACGTCCCGTAAGTTTGGTAAAGCCAAAAAACACGATAAAAAGCAGTACCATCTGTGGCATGATCCGTACTATCTCCAGATAGATCCTTGAAAGCATATTTATCACAGGTTTCTTAAGACTCATAAGCATACCAAGTATCAGGCCCAGCACAATACTGATCACTACAGAGATAAGGCTGATCTTTAAAGCCACTCCCAGCCCCTGCAAAAGGCGTATCATATTTTTCCCTTTAAGCAATACTTCAAATCCCATATCAGTCACTCCCGAACATCTTAAGCCGCGATCTCTTTTCTGCTATGCTTCCCAGCACCGAAACCGGAAGAAGCATTATAATGTAGAATACGACAAGCATAAACAGACTTTCGGTTGTATTATAGTACAAACCGATCAGATCCTTTGCCGTAAACATCAGATCCATAAGACTGATGGCCGAAAACACGCTTGTCTCTTTTAAAAGAAAAATAACATTTGCAACCAAAGCCGGTACACTGATTGAAAAAGCCTGCGGCAGTATAACCGACATAAATGTCTGTGGCCTGCTAAATCCCAGAGAGAATGCACTCTCTGTCTGTATCTTAGGCACAGCTTCCAGACCGCTTCTTAAGCTTTCAGTCATATAGCTGCCGCCCAGAAGCCCCAATCCCAGTATACCGCATATCTCTGCCGATATCCTGATCCCCATTACAGGGAGTCCGTAGTATATAAAGAACAGCTGCACCAGAAGAGGCGTATTGCGGAAAAGTTCCACATAGCATTTTATTATCGCCGAAAATACAGGGATCTTAAAATACCGGGCAAATGCTCCTGCCACACCGATAACAAAGGCCAAAGCCACTCCTGCCAGACCGATCTTTATGGTCAGCAGGAAGGCCCCGGCAAATATAGGAAGGTATTCTTGCAACACTGTAATGTTCATATTCTACCCTATCGTTTTCTGTGATCTGTCCGTGCTGCTATAAAACTGCCCAGATGCTGTATGATCTGGAAGATGACTATCAGCAGGACAACCGTTACTATCATTATATCCGTCTGCCATCTGTAATATCCGTAACGGACTGCGATATCACCCAGACCGCCTCCGCCTACAGTACCTGACATTGCCGAATATCCCAGCAGTATTCCGGTAGTGATTGTCACTCCGTTTAACAGAGATACCTTTGCTTCAACAAGCATCACTTTAAAAATGATCTGCAGATTGCTTGCGCCCATTGCCCTTGCCGCCTCTATAACTCCGGCATCAACTTCATTAAGGGATGCTTCCACGACTCTTGCTATATAAGGTGCAGCACATATTACAAGGGGTACTATGGTAGCAGTCGAACCGTAGCTTTTCCCCACTACAAGCCTGGTAAACGGTATCAGTAATATCAGTAGTATCAGAAACGGAACGCTCCTTATGATATTACATATAAAATCTCCTATACTGTATATTATCTTATTAGGTTTTAATCCGTCTTTTTTAGTCACATTAAGGATTATCCCGAAGGGAAGACCTATAACATATCCGAAGAAGGTCGACACAAGAGTCATATACAAAGTATCCCTTATACCCTCAAGGATCATCTGTATCACTTTTTCATCAAACATCTTCCTTCACCTCCGTCACGATAAGCCCTCTCTGTCTTATCCAGTCTATCATCTCGTCCTGCAATTCCTCTCCTGCAGGCAATCCAAGTATCATCTCACCCCTGGCTTTTCCACCTACGTTTTTAGCATCTGCCTTAAGTATATTTACAGGCTTGTTAAAGTTCAGTATCAGGTTCGCAACCAAAGGTTCATATGAAGAATTATCCTGAAATACTATCCTTATATTTCTGTCCTCTTTCAGATTGTCGATCGGAAGGTATTGTGTTTTCTTTTCCAGGATAAGCTCTTTTGCCGCATCCGATTTAGGTGATTCAAACACCTCATCTACCACACCTTCCTCAACCAGTATTCCATTCTCTATTATTGCTACCTTTTTACATATACGTGTAACGACCGACATCTGATGTGTAATGATAACTATAGTAATGTTCAACTTTTCATTTATATCTTTAAGCAGCTGCAATATGGATTCGGTCGTCTGCGGATCCAGCGCACTGGTCGCCTCATCACAAAGCAGGATCTTCGGATCTGATGCCAACGCTCTGGCTATAGCTACCCTCTGCTTCTGTCCTCCGGATAACTGTGAAGGATAGGCTTTTTCTTTCTCTTCAAGATTTACCGTTTTTAAGAGTTCTCTTGCACGCTCACGTGCGGCTTTTTTCTTAACGCCGGCTATCTCAAGCGGAAAGCATATATTATCCAACACATTTTTCTGTTCCAGAAGATTAAATCCCTGAAATATCATTCCTATCTCGCTGCGTTTTTTTCTTAATTCTTTTTCACTTAAACCTGCCAGATCAACACCGTCTATCAGTACCTGGCCTTCACTGGGTGTCTCCAGGAAATTGATCGATCTGACCAGTGTACTTTTCCCCGCACCGGACATACCTATTATTCCGAAGATATCGCCCTTCTCTATAGAGAGGTTGATATGATCCAATGCTGTCACCGTATGCTCTTTAACATTAAACTTTTTAGTAAGCTCCCTGATCTCTATCTCACTCATATCATCCATACCTCTTTTTAAAAATTCGGGGAGGGCTTTTTATTGCCCTCCCCTTCATCATAAGGAAGAAATCTATTCAAAGAAAACTACCGCTCCATCATAGGTGTCTTCTATGAACTTTTTAATATCGTCGGATCTTAAAACACTTACCAGTGCTTTGATCTTATCGCTGTTCTCGTTTCCATCCAGTACTGCTATGATATTCACATATGTCTTTGCAGCTACGGAATCGCTTGCCTCGTATGCTATCGAATCTTTTCCTACAGAATATCCGGCTTCAAGTGCATAGTTACCGTTAAGTACCACATATTCAACTTCTGCTACAACTCTTGCTACCTGTGCAGCTTCAAGCTCAACAAACTTGATGTTATAAGGATTCTCTACTATATCGTTTACTGTTGCGGTAAGACCTACACCATCTTTGAGTTTAAGAAGTCCGTTATCCTGCAGAAGAAGAAGTGCTCTTGCTTCATTTGTGGTATCATTGGGTACTGCGATCGAATCACCGTCTGCTATATCTGCAAGGCTTGATTTCTTTCCGGGGTAGATACCGAAAGGCTCGTAGTGGATACCGCCTGCATTTACAAGATGTGTACCCTGCTCTTCGTTAAAGCTGTCAAGGTAAGGAATGTGCTGGAAGTAGTTAGCATCGAACTCACCGGATTCAACTACCAGGTTAGGCTGTACATAATCATCAAACTCTACTACGTCAAGCTTGTATCCATAGCTTTCAAGAATGGGTGCTGCTTTTGCAAGTATCTCGGCATGAGGTGTAGCGGAAGCTGCGATCTTGATGGTCTCTCCGTTACCGGGTACGATCCCCGTATCATTGCTGACAGCTGCTGCGTCATCGGTAGTTGCTGCTTCTGCTCCTGCCACTACACCACCTTCAACAACAAGTGTATCTTCGTAATCTTTACCGTAGGTATCAAGTAAGGTTGCCTCATAATCTTTATGGAAGAAATTCTCGCTTGCAAGCGCCTTGATCTCGTCGTTTATCCAGTTAAGCAGTGTGGTATTACCCTTTGAAACCGCGGGAGCAATGGTATCCTGGCTGCCCAGTGAAGGAATACCTACAACATAACCCGGATTTTCAATAGCATATGCTATTACTTCGGTGTTATCATTAGCCCATGCTACACCGGTACCGTTCTCGAAAGAAGTCTTTGCGGTTGCATATGTATCAAACTTCTGAAGCTTGATATCGGGATAGTTCTTTTCAAGATAGGTCTCTGCAGTGGTACCGGAGATAACTATGACCTGATCGTCTGCGCCTATCTGCGACAGATCGGTGATCACATTGCCTTCGGGAGATACAACACCCAGTGCTACATTCATGTAAGGAAGTGCAAAGTCTACTTTCTGTGCTCTCTCTTCCGTTACGGTAAAGTTTGCAAGTACTATATCAACCTTACCTGTCTCAAGATACTCAACTCTGCTTGCTGCCTCGGTTGATACATAATTGATGTCTACTCCCAGATCCTGTCCGATCCTCTCTGCGAAATATACATCGTATCCCTGATACTCACCGTTCTCATCTACATATCCGAACGGATTCTTGTCTGAGAATACACCGATGTTTACGCTGCCTGCGGCCTTGATCTCATCAAGTGTTCTGTATACTTTATTTGCGGGCTCTTCGTTTGATGCGTTTACCTGTGTTACATCAGCGCCGTCATTTGTGCATCCTGTAAGCGCTCCAAGGCTTAAGCCTGCGGTAAGTATACCTGTGAACAGTGTTTTAATGATTCCCTTTTTCATAATTCTTTTCCTCTCTTTCTTTTTTGCTTTCTTATCCAAAATGACATCTCCTCTATGTCACTTTGTCGATTTACCATTCTGACTTTCCTTTATGTCTTCCTGATCATAGCTCCCGTCTTTCTCCTGCCGGCCCGTAGCAAGAAAAAAGCCCGGGATCAAACTCCCAGGCAAATGGTCATCATTGAATCCGGAATGGCGGATCATTTTATGTGGACGCATGACAAATGAGCCAAACGCCCGACCACATTGCTTGCCTGGGAGTTAAGCATTCGACAGCAACAACACATTTGCATTGTTTCAACTGAGTTAATACTTGTTCTCATTTATCATCGCTCCTTTCATTTTATTAGGTGCCTTGACCTTACAGTTGTGCATGATACACCCTTTTACATAGTATGTCAATAGGTTTTATAAATATTTTTTCAAATTAACTCTCATCCCGTTACCAGACTGAGTTTTCTTACGTTTCTAACAGTCTGCGACGTCTCTGCGGATGATTCTCTCCCCTCTCCCTTTATATAAGACAGTAATTTTGATTTTTTCTCTGCTTTAAACTTCTTTGCAACAGTTACATATTCCTCGATAAAGCTTATTTCTCCTTTAATACCTGCAGAAGCCTTATTTAATATAAGCTTTTCGAATACCGGATATGAAGTTTCGATGATGGGTATATCAAACTTATCTGCTATCTTCTTTTCCAGAGAACTGCCGAATATCACTTCAGGCTTTTCGGACCGGATGATATCCTCTATCTCCTTTTGATCAGAGGTTATATATATATTACCAGCTATATTCTTTAAAAACTCGATATTATCGCTCTTATGCTCTTCATCCTTTTTCAGCAGATCGGTAATAACAGCAGCATATATTTCCATCCCCAGTACTTCTGTCAGAAAAGCTCCAAGCCTTATAACCTGTTCTTCATCTCCTACAAGTACTGCCGTTGCGGACAGATCATTTTCGATAATATCCTCCCGCGCCCTATACAAAAGATCCCTTTCATAAGCCTCCTCTTTTGCCAGAAACTTATCAACTTCATCCTTATCGATATCTATCGATCCTGCTATACTGTCTGCCAGGCTTCTTAGCTGTTCTGCTCCGACGGGAAGCGAAGGACGCAGCAATACAGGTATATCATATTTTTCTTTAAGTTTCTCTGCCGGCAGTTCACCCCACTTTGAGAAAGCGATCGTTAATGCAGCATTTTTCGCATTTACAAGATCGTCAACTCCGCCATAAGGTCCGAAAAAAGTATTTACTCTTAATCCGAATCCTTCCAGTATTCTTTTTATCTCTTCAAGATTTCCCTGCCAATAAGGATCTTTTCCGGGTATTATCCCGAAAATATTGACCAGCTTAGGATCGGTGTTTTTTTCAGACTTCTTTACTCCGTCGATACTACTTAGAATATCCGCCAAGACATGCTCATACCCATAGTGTTCACCCCCGTTAAATCCGGCAACAAGGGTATCTACTACGGGTTCTCCCTGATCTACTATCTCTCTGGTCATCGCATCTACATCATCACCTACCATCGCAGATTCGCAACTGTTTAAGATTACATACAGATCTCCATTGACCACTTTTATCGTATTTTTGATCTGCTCCCTTAATCTTGATGCTCCACCAAAGATAACATGTCTGTCCTGTATAGCAGTTCCCGGTACCGAATAACCCGAATATCTGCTGCTACCGCCTGACGAGGCTTTGCCTGCAAAATAATTTATAACTCCGCATCCGGCATTGGCATGTATAACCGGAACAGCGCCCTTTATCTCCTGCACCGTTTTCAACGCACCATGAAGTGCGCAGCCATTTCTTGGATTTTTGATTATTTCTGACATGCTCAACTTACCTCCTGCTTAACGTACCAGTTTCCGCTTTTGCTTTTCCAGTTGTTCTTGTAAATACTGTTTTCTCCCGATCCAAGTTTAGCTTTTGATCTAAACACCTGTACAAACGCATTATATATAGACCGGACACCGTCGAATCCATACGTGGTCCTGCCGCCGACAGATACCACACATGCACCTTCATCAATAGCAAAAGAGCTTCCCGGATATTGGCTCACATATATATCTGCTTTCTGTTTCGCTATCGTATTGGCTTTTTCAAAATACTGTCCGTTTCCTATCACAACATTTGTCCCGCGTGATATAAAATCCAGTTTCATCAGGTTTTTTCTGTTTTCAAGATCAACAAAAGGCGCTCCTATACCGATTATCTCGCCACCGAGGTTATCTATTAATCTCGAATATGCCGGTATCTTTGATAATGATGCATCAATAAATATCTTCTGACCTTTAAGAAGATCCTTCTTTATGCTTTTAGATAATTCGCCTTCTGCCTCCTCGATATACCTGTCTGCTTTATTTGTTATATTTAGAAAATCCGCGATCTTGCGTATAAATTTCTTGGTCCCCCTGTATCCTATAGGCGGTTCACTTACTATATACGGAACTTTATATACTTCCTCAAGCTCCTTAGCCAGATATTCTCCCTCTTCGGGATTCAACACTATAGTCGCTTTCGCTCTTGATATCGATCTTATCTCATCTATAACCGAAAATCTCGGGATTACACGATATTCAATATCCAGAGCATTTAAGATCTTTACCACTGCAGCTATATCTTCTATGCTCTCTGAAAAAGACACCACATTGATAAAATCTTCTTTTTCGTCAGCGTTACTATCTACAAGATATTTAAGTATACTGTGCGTCACGATATCATATCCGCTTACCGGATTCTTGGTTTTAAATCCGTCCGTATATATACTGATGATGGGTATATCCAGTTCATCCTCCAATTCAAGTATCACGGAATTTATATCGTCATTGTTTATGGCAACTACCGGTGTCCCGATTATAAAAGCAGCCTTGGGATGCTTTTCTTCATATGCCCTTAAAACTGCTTCCCTTAACTTCTGATCCCCTCCCAGAATAGTATCTCTTTCCACAAGTTCCGTACCATACCATCCAAACTCCGGATCCGATCCGGACAGACCGATACTTGCACAGCCTGCAGCCCCGTTCACAACGATCGCCGCATCCTCTATCTTCGAAAGCACATCAAAAGCGTAGATTATCTCATCTGAATGAATCTGTGAAAACGTCCTGATCTTTTGTTTTATATCCGCTCCCGATACTTCATCGATCAATGCTTCAAGAGTTCCGTTAAAGTGACTAAGGGAGCTAAGTCTTTTTTCTCTGGTAAGTGCTTTTCTGTCATCTTTAAAGCTCATTTAAAATCCTCCCTGTCTTTCTTATATAGCTTCAGCAAGCCCTACAACACCATTCTCAATATCGTAGATCCTGTCTCCCCAGGTTCTTGCCCATTCCTTAAGCTCGGCTACACCCATCGGGTTAGGTATTACAAGATCATCATTTCGGGCGATATACTTCGCCAGTTCTCTGTATATGTCTGCCTGTGCGCTCTTAGGTTTTGCTTCTATAACTGTTTTTCCGTATAATTCGCTCTGCTGCACATCTATAGAACGATTGACATATCCAGCTATACTGGTACCTGTTTTTTCCACAAAATCCTCTACTATCTCCCTGTGATAACCCGGCTTCATACTGTTTGCGATGACTCCGCCAAGTTTAGCTCCTCCTGAAGGCGCATATTTGTTTATCGCTTTGAAGAGATTATTTGCTGCATAGAGAGCCATAAAATCCGATGAACTTACTACATATGCCCTGTCTGTAATACCGTCACGTATAGGCACAGCAAAGCCTCCGCACACTACATCCCCAAGAACATCATATAAAACAAAATCAGGTTTGAACTCTTCAAAAAGATGCAGTTCCTGAAGAAGCGTGACTGCTGCATTTATACCACGCCCTGCACATCCTACTCCGGGAACAGGACCGCCCGATTCTATGCAGAGTACTCCCGAAAATCCTTTAACTGAAATATCCTCCAAATGTATTTTATTACCTTCACGAAGACTGTCTAAAACTGTCGGAAGATAATTATTCCCTCTGAGCGTATTTGTTGAATCACTCTTAGGATCGCATCCGATCTGTATTACACGGTATCCTGCCTCTGCCAAAGCCGCACTGATATTGGATGTAGTAGTCGATTTTCCGATACCGCCTTTTCCGTAGATTGCAATGTGTTTTCCGATCTTCTCTGCCATTTTTTTATACCTCTCCTTTTTTTAGTTATGATAATGTTCTCTTTATCAGGTCAACATATCGTTCTGCTGTATTGACTGCCAGTTTGATAGGCCGGTGTTCGATAGGTATCCTCTGCCCTGTTTCCCTGTCATGTTTATTTGCCAGAGCCTGCTCGGCTGCCGTATCATCAGCCAGATCAGAAAAAGTTCTGAGCGCTATGAACGGAACCTTTTTTGCTGTTGCCACCTGTGCCACTGCTGCGGATTCCATATCAAATGCTATCGGTGAGTATTCTTCAAGGATCTTGTTCTTTTGATCCGTACTGTGAAGAAAGAAATCCCCTGTCGCTATCCTTCCTTTATACCCGTTGATATTCAGTTTCGAAGCTTCTTTTTCAAGGGCATCTACCAGCACTACGGGTGATGGATCAGTCTGCGGAATATTGTTATTAAAGAATGGTACGAAATCAACCTGGACATAATCCGTTCCTATAGCCACATCACCCTTTACGGCTTCCTTTATCAGTCCGCCCGCATAACCCACATTGATGATAAGATCCGGATCGGTCTCATTTATCAGATCTGCCGTCCCGTATGCAGCGCTTACTTTTCCTACACCAAATACCTTTGATACTATCTCAAGTCTCTGTTTTGCATTAACATATGTGTTTTCCTTAGTCTTCTTCCATCCGTCCCTGTCCTGTAAATATTCTTCAAGGAAATCCAATTCCTCCGGCAGTGCACTCACTATTGCAAGTACTGCATTTTTTTTATTATTTTCGCTCATGCTCATCACATCCTTTCATATACGTTTATCTGTTCCGACAAGATTTCTGGCCCAACGGCACTGTCTTATCCTATAAGTTACAACAAACGCTTTTATAACGATCTCTATCAGTGAAGCTGCATATACATATTCTATCTTCATCTTAAGTATGATCCCGCTTATATAAAGCAATGGCAGGGATATGAACCATACACCAATCGTATCTACAAGGAAATTGAAGACCGAATCTCCGCCGCTTTTCAGTATCCCTACCAGGCCGACATGATTAACCGTTTCAAATATTACGGAGATCATCAACATGATCATCAGATGCAGTGTTACAATCCTTACTTCATCTGTGATATTGTAGAGCCTTACAATAAACGGCGTCAGTATTCCGAACATCAGGCTGCAGATTATCCCTATCAACGGAGACAGTTTGTTAAGCCTTCTCCCGCACACATATGCATGCTCTTTTTTACCTGCACCTATCTCGCGCCCCACTACTACACCGGCAGCTACCGCAGCACCCGTCATGAATATCTTTGCCACACTTCCGATCGTAGTCATTATGTTGATAGCGGCTACCATATCGGTATCTTTTGTCCTGCCGTAGATCGCGCTGTACAGCATTGTCCCGACACCATACATCAGCATATTACCCACTACAGGAGATACTGTTTTTACATATACAGGCCAGAAATCTCTTTTTAGCCTTATGATATCCGTCAGTCCCTTTCTCATAAACGGTATGCGCCATATGATAATACCGATTATCAGTATGAGTTCTATTGTCTTGGCTATACAGATCCCGTATGCCGCACCGTATATTCCCATGGGATCTATTCCCCATTTACCAAAGATCAGTGAATAACTCACCACCACATCCACTACTATCGAAGTGATGGAGGATATCAGGGCAAACCTGGCATTTTCGGTACACTGCAGCATAATGTTACATGTATTGATCGCAGTGCTCAGCAGATAATTATAGCTTACTATCTTCAGATATCCTGCCCCAAGAAAAACAATGTTCTCATCATCTGTAAACAGGCGAAGCACCATTTGCGGATCACTCTGACAGATCGCAAAGAATCCGGCTGCAACGATCTCTGTAAGGATCAGACTTACGAGAAACATCTGGCGCATTCCCTTAAAGTCCTTCTTTCCCCAATACTGCGCTGTGAAGATCGCAGTACCGTTTACCAGTCCGATAATCAGCAGATTAAACATCTGGAAAAACTGGTTGCAAAACCCGACAGCCACTATACTTTGCTCTCCCAACTGTCCTATCATCAGAGAGCTGATCAGATTTACCGATGTTGACAGTACCTGCAGACCGATTATCGGTACAGCCAGCCTTATGAATTTTTTATAAAAATCCTTATCCTCCTCAGATAATATATTCCGGCGCATCTTCAGCATCCTCAAAGAAATGGTCATATATTTTTTTCTTGTAATATGCAAAATCCGCACTACCTCTGTTTTTTGCCGCGGAATCTACATTCAGGATAGTTTTTATCTCCCCAGGCCTCGCTGACATTACCACTATCCTCTTTCCAAGATAAATGGCTTCATCTATATCATGCGTCACCATTATCATGGTGGTTTTCTTTTCCTTCCAGATACGCTGTATCTCCCTTTGCATCTGTATCCTTGTCAGCGCATCCAGCGCTCCGAAGGGTTCATCCAGTAATAAGATACTCGGGTTGGAGACGAGCCCCCTGGCTATGGCAGCACGCTGTGACATACCACCTGAAAGTTGTGCCGGATATACGTTTTCAAATCCGTCCAGATGAACCAGGTTAATGTGCTCTTTGACAAGTTTTTCTCTTTCATCCTGAGGAACCCCGTCCAATCCGAAAGCCACATTATCCTTGATCTTAAGCCACGGTAAAAGTCTGTGTTCCTGAAATACCATTCCGCAATCAGTTCCGGGTTCAGTCACTTTTTTCCCGTTTCTCTCAACTGTTCCGTCAGTGTATTCTACCAATCCGCCGATGATCTTAAGCAATGTGGATTTGCCGCAGCCACTATGGCCAACTATGGTGATAAACTCTCCGGCTTTTATCTCAAGATTGATATCCTTTAGAATATCTATCTTCTCCTTATCAACCTCGAAGGTCTTATTCAGATGTTCTATCTTAAGTATCGTATCAGCCATTTTCTACACCGCCTTTCCTTTCTTCTCCCAGGGTGTAAGAACGCCGAACAGCAATGTGATGATCTTATCCATCAATGCTCCGACCAGTCCGATAACGATCATACAAACGATCATCACATCCGATCTCATCATATTTCTTGCATCACTTAATCTGTATCCGATCCCCGAAACAGAAGCGATCAGCTCTGCTGCAACCACAGCCATCCACGAAGTCCCCAGGCCCAGCTTTAATCCGACAAAGATCTGCGGTATGGCATGCGGGAGATATACTTTGGTAAATGTTTTCCACCGGCTGAGTTTATACAGCTTTGCCACTTCTATGTATTCTTTGGGTGTAGATGATATCCCGCCCAGAGTATTTGTCATTATCGGGAAAAATGCTGCGATCACGATAATAACTACTTTTGAAAGCTCTTTGATACCACACCATAATATGATCATCGGTATCCAGGCCATCATAGGGATCTGCCGTATGGTAGTTGTTACACCATGAAACAGATGCCACATACTCTTTGACATTCCCATCAGTGCTCCAAGTAATATCCCCAGGATTATCGATATAGCATACCCTTTTACTACCCTTCCAAGGCTGACTCCCAGATCCTGTATCAATTGCCCGTTTTCGATCTGTCTTTTAAAAGCTTCTCCTACAGAACTTACTCCGGGCAAAAGACTTGACGGCACTTTCCCAAGTTGGGTAGCATATATCCAGGCAGCTAAAACTATGACCGGGATCAAAAATGGAAATAATACCTTTTTAATCTTTTCCATCTATATACCTCTTTCCCGTTTGCGATCACTCTTTTACCTCTTTATATACAGGCAGAAGCTCCTCTTCCACACGGAAGATATCTGACATGACATCATTGGGAGCCGGCTTGGTATAGAGTACATCATGATATGAAAATCCTGCCTTCTTATAGATCGTATATGTTTTCTGATGAAGGTCCCAATGCCATTCAGGTGTAGGTGTTCTGTGTCCCTCCAGCTTGGATCCTGGATTAGGGCACCATATTCCGCAGGTTCCGATGATACCTTTCTCTGCCAGATACTCGATACCTTCCAGCGTACGTGCCTTGGGTTCGATACCTGCTACAAAAGAAGAGCGTACATGTCCGCGTCCGAATACCTCTGCTTCATATTCCAGCGATCTGAGCCAGTTTTCCCTGCCGCCGCATTCTTTATGTTTTCCGGGGCAGATGACCTTAAAGAAGTTCTCATCCCATACTTCAAGATTTGTGGATATATATGTATATCCGGCTTCCTTATATTTGTCGATTATACTCAGATCTGCAGGAGCACCTATAACCGCATTACCATGAAAATCTTCAAGTCCTGTCTCTTCCTGTATCGCCTCAGCTACATCTACATAGTAGTCAACTTCACGACGCTCAGGTACGAATCCTCCCGTTATATTTACATGCTGAAGATCATCCAGATCTATAGCAGCCTTTACGGTTTCTCCTATCTGCCTGGGATTCTTCCAAGATATATGTTCTTTATCGGCATAAGTATCTTTAGTAGCATTTGCATTGCAGAAAAGGCAATCCAGACCTAAAGCTTTAAGGGAGCACTCGTTGCTGTACGCGATATTTACAAATCCGCCATCCAGAGGATTATATGAATACATCGCTACTGTCGACATCTGGGTACCGTCACTTGTCTTAAGGCTGTAAAACTTAGGTCTGAGCCCGAATTTTATAGGAAAGAGCTGCTTGGAATCCCTGTATAAGAAGAACTGCTCATCCTCATACCTGATATTGATGCTCGATCTGGGATCATAGTGGAAAGGATATATGATCCCGTATTCATCAGAGAAATCACATGGAAGTTTTACTTCGGCATGATTAACATGATCCATTTCAAACAGGGCATGTACCTGCTCCTGATGCTTGCCACCCAGATCAAGGTTTTTCAGCAGCCTGAAATCTATATTTACTCCATATACATCAACCTCAACTTTAAGAAAAACTCTTCCTCTTAAAATGTTTTTTAAATTATCTTTTTCCTGACTCATTTTGTTTTCTCCCTCTCCTTCATTTATCTGCCTGTATAGATCACTCTGTATTCATCTCCAAGCTCTTCAAATGCTTCTTCATAGAAGCTGCTGTCGATCCAGTCATCGATATTAAATTCTTTATCTGCCGTAAGCAGCTCATTATCGATCAGGAACTTTAATGTATCCTTGAAATTCTCCACTTCACCTTCTACCGGTGCTACAGAGTAATAATGGTTATTCTCAGGATACAGATATTTAAATGATTCCTCAGATTCCCCGGAGGTCTTAAACTGCTCTATCTGTACCTCGGGATTATCGTATTCATATTTGGCTGCCCTGATCAACGCTCTTACATATGCTTTAATTATTGCAGGGTTTTCCTCGATAAACACACGTCTTGCAGCAGATCCGTTTGAAGCTATATACTCCGGATGATCATTTACAACATCGATCACAACGTTATAGCCCTGATTTACAAGCTTTGAAAGAAGAGCACTGCTTGCTATGATGGCATCTACACTTCCTGTCTGCAGCATCGTTACAGAATCCTGCATATTGGCATTTACGAATTCAATATCATTTATGGTAAGCCCTTCAGCTGCAAGCATGTTTGTCAGGACTTTGTGCATGAATGCACCACGCATGGTAGCAATAGTCTTTCCTTTCAGATCACTGATTGATTTATAATCTGTTCCGGGTGCACTTACCAGTGAACCGGCATTATCCAGGCCCGCAAAAGTGATCAGTCTGGTATCGATACCGTTTGCCTGTCCGTTTACCAGCGGAACATCACCATACTCGGCGATATCCAGGTCTCCGCTTGCAAGAGCCTCATTGATCGCAGGTCCGGCCCCAGTCATGGGAACGAAATTAACCTTTACATCAAGATCTTTAAACTCCTCCTCAAAAAAACCCTTATCTCTTGCTACTCCCAGAGTATCCGATAAAACTCCGCTGCCTGACGTATCCACAAATCCTATATTCACTTCTTTTGCCACATACCCGGCTGATCCGCTGTTATCTGCATTACTTTCTCCTGTATTACCTGCGGCATATGAAGTTCCTGCAGTCCCGCATGCTGTCAGAGCACCGATCGATAATATAGTTCCTACAAGGATCGATAATCTTTTTATATTTCTTATTTTCATATTCATTTCCTCCTGTTCTTACCCCAACTTACAGATATTTCTTTATTTCATCCGTTTTATTCAATTCTTCCCAGGGAAGATTTATATCAGTTCTTCCGAAGTGACCGTATGCAGCTGTCTGCTTATAGATCGGTCTCCTCAGATCCAGAGCATCAATGATAGCTGCAGGCCTCAGATCGAATACCTTTTCTATGATGCTTACTATCTCTTCCTCGGATTTAACTCCCGTACCAAAAGTCTCTACTGCTATCGAAACGGGTTTGGCAACACCTATCGCATATGCCAGTTCCACTTCCAGTCGTTTTGCCACTCCGGCAGCCACCAGATTCTTTGCTACCCAGCGCGCTGCATAAGCCGCAGATCTGTCTACCTTTGTAGGATCCTTGCCGGAAAATGCACCGCCGCCATGTCTTCCTGTTCCTCCGTATGTATCTACGATTATCTTTCGTCCTGTAAGTCCCGCATCTCCCTGGGGTCCGCCTATAACAAAGCGTCCTGTGGGATTTACATAGTAGATCGTATCATCATCAAGCAGTTCAGCAGGTATCACAGGTTTGATCACTTTCTCTATCACATCTTTTCGTATCTGATCAAGAGTTACATCCTCGGAATGCTGTGTAGAGATAACTATAGTGTGTATCCTCTTTACCGTATGTCCGTCATCTGCAAACTCAACCGTCACCTGTGATTTACCGTCCGGTCTGAGATAATCAAGCGTTCCGTCTTTCCTTACCTTTGCAAGCTGTCTTGTAAGCCTGTGCGCATATGATATCGCGGGAGGAAGATACTCCGGGGTTTCATCGGTAGCATATCCGAATATTATTCCCTGGTCTCCGGCGCCCGTACCGAAGTCCTGCGTAACGCCCTCCTGCTTTGACTCATATGCCTTATCTACTCCCAGTGCTATATCGGCTGACTGTTCATCTATCGATGTAAGCACTGCGATGGAGTCTGCATTATATCCGTCAACATTGTTGACATATCCTATTTCCTTGATGGTCTCACGTGCTATCTTGGAGATATCTACATATGCCTTGGTAGTTATCTCTCCTACCACTAATGCCAGGCCGGTTGCTACCGTTGTCTCTGCCGCAACTCTTGAATAAGGGTCCTGTGCGATGAGTGCATCCAGTATCGCATCTGATATCTGATCCGCTATCTTATCCGGATGTCCTTCTGTTACTGATTCTGATGTAAATAACTTTCCCATTTCTATTCTTCCTTTCACAATCTTATTTTTTCGTTTTTATCGATCTGGACTATCTTTCCGTCCTGAATGATTATATTTACCGATCCGTATTTTACTGATTCGATCAGTTTCCTGATCCTTTCCAATTCTTCCTCTGTTACTTTTTTTATCTCAGCCATCTTCCCCTCCAAAGACTCTGTGATCTGAGTCTCTGCGATAACTAAAAAACTCAGGATAACGGCTAAGCCGGTCCTGAGTTAATACTCCCTCTCATATACTATACGAACCTATCGCTTATGCCAACATCGCCCCTTTATGCTATTGTCACATCCATTATTCTGCATACAGCAAGAACAACACTGACAACAAGCTGCCATTGTAACGTTTCTGTTCATGTTCAGTTTTGAAGTCCAATTTATTGTACTCATTCCTGACAACCTCTTCGTTTCATGTTACGATGTGAATTATACTTTGCTATATGGTCCAAGTCAATAGTTCCGGTTACGTATTATAATTATAACCTGTGATAAGTTTTTCTTATCCGTTCTGTCATCACCTCAAAAAAGCTCAGATATCTCCCAGCTCTTCATCCAGTTTTCTTTTTAAGAATCTCCTTCGCTGCGCAGCCACGTCAAAATCCTTCTTTGCCTGTTTCCTGTATTCACCCATCCTCTCATTTATATCACCTATTCCTTTTGGAATAACTTTATTCAACAAAGCTTTTATGTACTGTGTGATATAAGGACTCTTTCCTCCGCTGGAAACAGCACATACCACATCCTTATCTTTTATTATCGCAGGGAAGATAAAGCTGCACAGTTCCTCATCATCAACTATATTGACCGGTATATGCTTATCTCTTGCCAGAAAGCTGATCCTTTTATTGAGCTCCCTGTCATCCGTTGATGCTACTATCATATCAAATTCCGTTTCCGTTATATCCGTATCCCTGAATTCTCTTTCTTCATAGTGTGCTGCCAGCTCTATAGCTTCCTTAAGAGCTTCCTTCGATATAAGACTTATTTCCGCTCCGAATTCATGCAGGATCCGTGTTTTCTTAAGTCCCTCTTCTCCGCCGCCTATTATCAGTACCTTTTTTTCATCAAGCTTTACCATCATCGGAAAATATGACATATCACACCTCACTTTGTCAGTATATATTGATACAGCAGTTCTTTATCTTCTGATTCTTTAACAGCCGCACCAAAGATACTTCTCAATTCTTTTTTTTCTTTTACCAGCTCCTTTGGAGTTCCCGTCTTTCTGATACAGCGCTCTTCCATAAGCACTATCCTGTCGCTGTAGGAAAAGCCCTGTTCAATATTATGGCAGGTCATTATAATACCATGCCCTTTTGCTGCCAGCTCTGCGGCTATTTCATAAAATAAAGCCTGGCTCTCTATATCCATAAAAGTCGTAGGTTCATCCAGCAGTATCATATCCGCATTCTGGGCTATAACCATTGCCAGATAAGCCCGCCTTAACTGCCCTCCGGACAGTTCCGTAAGGTCTCGCTTTTGAAATTCTTTCATCTTAGTTATATCCAATGCATTCTCAATAAATACCTTATCTTCATCACTAATTCTACGGTTATTTCCGTGCCAGGGATACCTCCCATGCTCCACAAGCGTCTGCACATCAAGACTGACAGGCCTTATAAGCTGCGGAAGATATGCTGCCTTCTTTGCGCGATCGCGGACATTCATATTTCTGCACTCGGTATCATCTATGGTCACGCTGCCTTCATAGGGCAGTAAGCCCGCTATCGTTCTTAAGAGCGTAGTTTTTCCGCAACCGTTTTTACCGATGATCGAAGCGACTTCCCCTTTTTCAAGATCCAATGCTTCAACCGTAAAGGCATCTCCATAGGAATATGATATTTTTAAATCCCTTATCTTTATCAATCTGTTCCCAGCCTCTTTTTATTCTTAACAAGAATCCATATCAGAAAAGGTGCGCCGACCACACTGAGCAAAAGCCCGCAGGGCAGCTCATACGGGAATACTATCACTCTTGATAAAGTATCGCATAATACTAAAAACGCTGCTCCGTACAGAATGCACAGTGCCATGCTCCCTCTGCTCTTTCCCTTATGTATCATCCGTACACAGTTGGGAATGATAAGTCCCACAAAACCAAGCAGTCCTCCCATGCTGATAGCTGCACCTGCCAGTATTGCCGCTATAAGAACGCATAAACATCTGTAGGCCTTTACTCCAAGTCCCAGTCCATGTGCTATCTCATCGCCCAGCTTTAATACGTCCATCGAAGGAGCTGTTATCAACGCCGTTACTATAGCTATCAGGATCAGCGGAAAAGCAAAGATCACTATCTGATACTGTGTATTTGCAAATCCTCCGATCTGGAATGCCACTTTATCCGCTACCGTCTCCGGCTTTATGGAGATTATCAGATCGATAACAGAAGTGATTATCGCAGATACCGCAACTCCGGATAAGACCACCGATGTTTTTGACATACCTGTCTTTACTGAAAGAATACTTACAAATACCGTCACTAAAAGTGCACCTGCAAATGCCATCAGGCACTTAAACCCTACATTAAAGGGGAATAATAAAGCAGAGAGCAGGACAAAGAGTCCTGCCCCGTTATTGATCCCAAGTATTCCCGGAGAAACGATCCTGTTATCCAGGCTGCCCTGCAGCAGAAAGCCGGCTACCGAAAGTGCTGCACCGCATCCTGCCGCAGCAAATATCCTTGGCAGTCTTACTTTATAAAGTATAAGCCGCTGGGTATCGCTCCCTCCTCCGCTGATGACTGTTATTATATCCTTAGTACTTATAGCTCCGTTTCCTGCTAAAACAGCAAAGATGATAATGCCCGCCAGCAGTATTGTAGGTAAAACATATTTCTTCATATTCAGTACAATATCTCAAATGCTGCTTTATATGTCTCTGCCCACTTATCATTCGGCTTGAGTCCGAAAAGATCTTTTGAGAGAAGATAATACTTACCGTTCTTTACTGCTGATAAAGACTCCCAAGCTGCCTGTTTAGTGAACATTTCATCAAAACTGTCCATAGCCTTCTTCTCATCGCCTCTGGGGACTACAAATATATAGTCCGGATCAGCCGTTACTATCTGCTCTATGGACAGATCATCAAACGAACTGTCATCGGCAGCTATATTTACCAGTCCCAGATTATTGAATATCTCGCTTGCAAAATAATCGTTCTTTTCTACCTTGCTCTTCGTTGCGGAACAATGCAGTAATAAGTATGTACCTTCCTTTGCATCCTCCGGAACGCTGCCGATTATCTCTTCGATATCTTCTGCCACATCAGCTACATTTTTCTTATACAGATCGTCACGCCCCGTCTCAGAGGTCAGATCTTTCATTACAGAAGCATAATCGTCAAAATCATCGATATTGGTATACAGCACTCTTATGCCTATGCCTTCTGCCGCTTCTCCCAGTGCCTTCTGCGCAGGGTCGGTAGAAAAAACTATGAGAAGGTCCGGCTCCAATGCAGCTATGGCTTCCAGACTCACATGATCCATATCGCCCAGAGATGCTGTTTCT
>CACZBK010000041.1 GCA_902779395.1 uncultured Lachnospiraceae bacterium
TCCTTATCTCTTTATTTATTTTTTCTTTACATCATCGGATAAACCGGCTTTAATGTCGGATAAAGCTTCTTAAACACCTCGTATCTCTCCTGATACTTAGCTACCAGTTCGGGCTCGGGCTCTACGGTACCGGTAACCTTTACGATAGCCTTTGCAGCGTCTTCAACGGATGCGAATGCACCGCAGCCTACTGCTGCCAGCATAGCTCCACCCAGAGCAGGTCCTTCCTCACTCTCGATGGTATCAACAGCAAGGCCTGTTACGTTAGCCATGATCTTTCTCCACAGAGGGCTCTTTGCTCCGCCGCCGCAGATCTTGGTACGCTTGATATCTATGCCGGATGCCTTAGCTACCTCAAGTGAATCCTTAAGTCCGAATGCCACGCCTTCGAATACAGCCTGTACCATATCCTCGCGGGTGGTATCCATACGCATGCCCAGGAATGCACCCTTAGCTTCGGGATCGTTATGAGGCGAACGCTCACCCATCAGGTAAGGCAGGAAGAATACATGGTTCTCACCAAGCTTTGTGATGCCTGCCTGTGCGCCCGCAAAATCCTTATCCTTGAGGATGTCACTCATCCACCACTGATTACAGCTTGCTGCAGAAAGCATGCAGCCCATCAGATGCCATTTTCCGTTTGCATGCGCAAAGGAATGAAGGGCGTTATGATCATCTACGGAATACTTATTTGAAGAGATGAATACGGTACCGCTGGTTCCAAGGGAGATGTTGCAATCGCCGTCGCCTACGGTTCCGGTTCCTATAGCCGCCGCAGCATTGTCGCCGGCGCCTGCTATAACCTTTACATCAGCGGATACGCCCAGCTTTTCAGCCAGATCTGCCTTAAGCGTGCCGATCACTTCATAGCTCTCAAAAATCTTGGCAAGCCACTCCGGCTTAACGGAGCAGATCTCGCACATCTTATCGGACCATTTTCTGTTTGCCACATCAAAGAGCAGCATACCGGAAGCATCGGATACATCGGTAGCATGCACGCCGCTTAAGCGGTAAGCCAGATAATCCTTGGGCAGCATGATCTTTGCGATCTTTGCAAAATTCTCAGGCTCATTTTCCTTTATCCACAGTACCTTGGGAGCGGTAAAGCCTGCAAATGCGATATTTCCTGTCTCCTGAGAGAGCACGTTCTTACCTATGGTATTGTTAAGGTAATCGCACTCCTTCATGGTACGTCCGTCATTCCAGAGGATCGCGGGACGGATAACATTGTCTGCTGCATCCAGTGCGACCAGACCGTGCATCTGTCCGCCGAAGCTGATGCCCTTAAGCTGATCCTTATAGCCTTCGGTCAGCTCATCAAGGCCTGCAAAAGACTGTGTGAACCAGTCCTCGGGATTCTGCTCGCTCCAGCCCGGCTTGGGGAAGCTGATAGGATACTCTTTGGATACGGTCCTTATTATCTTACCGTCCTCTCCCATCAGAAGGAGCTTTACAGCCGATGTTCCAAGATCGATACCTGCATAAACACTCATTTATATAACCTCCGTTTTTAAAATTTTCGTTATACATCCCCATTTATCATGGGTTCACCACAAAACACCGATAATATTTTACTCAAACTTATTCTTTCATACAAGGGGTAAAAATCATCATATATACCCGAAAAGCTTTGTCTATTCGTGCAGCTTCCTGTAATAGGCAAACATATACTGCTGATAGATCCCGTTATAAGGAGCATATTCCTCCATGGGATAGCCCTGCGGGTATTCATTCTCAAGTATGCGCTTAACCCATACATCTATCGGAAAAGCATTGACGAAATGCAGCCCAAAGAGCATCACGCAGCTGGCCACCTTTTTTCCCACTCCGTGAAGGGATATCAGCCTGTCAAAAGCCTCTTCTTCACTGCATAACATAAGTCCGTTTATATCCAGACTGCCATCACACACCGAAACAGCAGTCCTTCTTATGTATTCATCCCGATATCCCAGACGGCACTCCGCCAGAGCTGTATCAGGCATTTCATTTATCGCCTCTGCGGTCGGAAAGCTGTAGTATTCCCTGCCCTCAGGGTCCTTGCGGAGCTTACCTGCTCTTTCGCATAAAAGCTCTATCGACCTTTTGATCGCAGGGATATTGCGGTTCTGGGATATGATAAAGCTTATCAGTGCCTCCCATGGATCCTGCTTAAGTATCCTTATCCCCTGCTGGTCATCTGCTGCCGCATACAGAAAGGGGTCTTTCTTTTTGCTTATCCTGCGGCGTATGCTGCGGTAATCCGTATCCGCATCCAGGTAATCCTTCCACAGCCGTTCATATTCCGCCTCATCACAGGAAAGCTCATACGAATCTACCGACAGCTTCCTGATTATCAGGCAGCTGTCCTTATGTGGCACGCGATAGCCCCCATCCGGAAGCTCTTCCCAGCGGAAGCACTGCCCGCTGTCGGCTGTTTTTTTCAGATCAAGGTCATCTTTGAATTCTAATATCATTATTGATCCCCGTTCAAACAAGATCCTTCGCTGCTCTCAGGATGACAGGTTGATCGTGCTCATCCCTGCTTCACTATCTTCACTATCCTGCTGGTACCCAGGCGTGAAGCCCCCAGTTCCATAAACTTCTGTGCATCCTCAAGTGAGGATATCCCGCCGGCAGCCTTTATCTTTACATTCTTTCCTACATGCTCTGCCATCAGTTTCACATCCTCAAAAGTGGCTCCGCCTGTAGAAAATCCTGTCGATGTCTTGATAAAATCTGCGCCGGATTCCGTTACTATCTCACACATTCTTATCTTTTCTTCTTCGGTCAAAAGGCAGGTCTCTATTATCACCTTCAGTATATGCTCACCGCAGGCAGCTTTTATCTGCTTTATCTCATCCAGGACCGCCTTATCATCTCCGGCCTTAAGCCTTCCCACATTGATCACCATGTCTATCTCGGAAGCCCCGTTCTCTATAGCTTCCTTTGTCTCAAATACCTTTGCTGCTGTGGTCATGTTTCCGTTCGGAAAGCCGATCACCGTGCAGATATTAAGCTCCGGCCCGGCATATTCATGAGCCTCTTTAACATAACAGGGCGGTATGCAGACCGATGCTGTCTTATACTTAAGCGCATCGTCACATAAGGCCTTTATCTCCTCCAAAGTAGCTGTCTGCAAAAGCAGCGTGTGATCACAGGCTGCAAGAATCTTAGTTGTATCCATAATTTTCTCCTTTTGAAATATGCATC
This sequence comes from uncultured Lachnospiraceae bacterium, assembly GCA_902779395.1. Taxonomy (GTDB): domain Bacteria; phylum Bacillota; class Clostridia; order Lachnospirales; family Lachnospiraceae; genus NK4A136. The sequence goes on from CACZBK010000041.1 coordinate 3,190, forward strand.
GTCGCTTCGTTCCTCTGAATGACAGGGAATAAGCTCTCTCCGGATGACATAGTGATCTTCTCCTTAATAATAACATAACAGCTTCCTATAATAAAGCTTAATGAAAAAAGCGGCCTTGCCTGACCGCTTCTTTCTTATCCCGCCCTGTCAGCAGGATAATATTATCACTCCCCCCCGGAGTTTGATATCAGTGACCGATCAGCCCTTAACCGCACCGGCGGTAAGACCTTCAACGATCTGGTTAGCGAAGATACAGTATACGATGATCGTAGGTATGATCGCTATGACTATTGCCGCAAACATCTGACAGTAGTTCGTATGATAAGGTCCGACGAACTTGGTCAGTGAAACAGGCAGTGTCTTTACTGTCTCCTTTGATATAAATACCATTGCAAGAAGCAGCTCGTTCCAGTTGCTTACGAATGACATAAGACCGGTTACCATGAATCCTGTCTTAGCCATAGGCAGTGCCACGCTTACGAACATACGGGGCACGGAGCATCCATCGATGACCGATGCCTCAAAAAGCTCACCGGGGATACTCTCAAAGAATCCAACCATTATATAAATGGTGATGGGAAGCGAGAAAGTCACATAAGGTATTATCAGACCTACAAGTGAGTTAGTCAGCTTCCAGGATGAGAACTGGATGAACAGAGGTATCAGCACGCAGTGGATGGGAATCATCATACCTATCATAAAGTATGTGAGCATAAGCTTGGAAAACTTCCAGCGAAGTTTTGCGATAGCGAATGCAGCCATCGATCCGACTACCATTGATACCAGCAGGGTTATCGAACATACAATGAAAGAGTTGAGAGTTGCTCTTCCAAGATAGCCCATCTTCCATGCATAGCTGTAGTTCTCAAACATCAAATGCTCCGGGAAAGCCCAGGGCGATATCATCAGGATCGCATCATCCTTTAAGGATGTCATAAGCACCCATAAAAGAGGAAGCAGGTAGATCAAAGCCAGGATCACCAGAAATGTATAGATCGCTATACTGATGATCTTTCTCTTTGTTTTATCTTTTTCGACAACACTGTTGTCCATACTGATATTCATTGTCGCCATTGTATTTCTCCTTTTCTTATCTTAACCTGTATCCGTGACTGCTTACTCGTAGCTTTCAACCTTAACAAACTTGTTGATAAGGAATGTTACGATAAGGCACATGATCAGAAGTACCACACCGATGGCACATCCGTAGCCAAGCTTGTTGAACTTAAATGCCTGATCATACAGGTGAGTTGCCAGAACGTGCGCCCTGTTTCCAAGGAAACCTTCAGGTATCATATTGTACACAAGATCGAAGAACTTTAGCGAACCGATAGCATTAAGGCTCATCGCAGTAGCCACCATGGGCTTGATGAGCGGCAGTGTAATACGGAAGAATGCCTGTGTCTTGGTGCATCCGTCAATAGCTGCAGCCTCATAGATATCACTGCTGATACCGGAGATCTGCGCCATATAAAGCATCATAGACTGGCCTACATACTGCCATAATGCCACGAATGAGATAACTATGATAGGCAGGATAATGAACCCGTCCGTATTGAACAGCCACTGGGGACCGTTCGCACAGTCGTCAATCCAACCGAATGATTCCATCATCTTATTGATACCAAGCTTGGGTGTGAACACGAACATCCACAAAAGACCCAGTGCAGCAGAACTCAGTACGCAGGGCAGATAATAGATATTCTTGAAAACATTACGTCCTGCTTTGATATTTGTGAGCAGTGCTGCCAGTACCAGACCGAAAAACAACTGCGTTACACATGAAAATATCATAAAGAACAATGAATTCTTAAGAGCAGTCTTCATTGTAGTATCCAAAGTAAACAACTTTACATAGTTGTCAAATCCCACAAATTCGATGGGATAATTTGTCTTATAATTGCAGAGCGAATAAAAGATCGCTTTGCATATAGGAATAAATAAAACCGCCGTAAAAAGTATAAAGGCCGGCGCCAGAAATAAAATGATATTACTCTTTTTTCTGAGAAGTTTATCCATAAATCCTCCCCTTCGGAAAGTCAGCACCTGCGTAAACAGGTGCTGACAAAATCTTTCATAAATTTACTGCTATTTACCAAACATTCATCTCATAGTACTGCTGGATAGGATCAAGAGCGGTAGCGGGATCGGTACCGGTGAAGATATCTACGAAGCAGTTATCAAAGGTAGAACCTGCCTCTGTATCAGCCAGTGACTCGTTGTAGAACCCGAAGGTTGCGCTTGCGTTCTTGAATACATCCATAACGTATGCCAGCTCAGGGGGAGCAACGCTCTCATCATACTGAACCTTGGTTACAGGGATCTTACCACCCTGCTCTGCGGTATACTTCTGAGCGGTATCATCTACGAAGTACTTCATAAGCTGAACAGCTGCGTCCTTGTGCTGGCTGCTTGAGCTCATAGCCAGTGAGTCGGACTTAGCGATCACACGGTTAGGATCTGCTGAAGAACCGTCAACAGCGGGGAATGCGAACACACCAACCTTGCTGGGGAACTCAGGATCTGTGCAGCTACCGTTGATCTGGCCGATAGCCCAAGAACCCTGGATCAGGATTGCAGCTTCGCCGTTGTAGAATGCTGCGGTAGCGATATCATTGTCATCACCTGCTGCGGTAGGCTGGAAATACTGTGAAAGCTCCTGGATCTGCTTTCCTGCGTTGATAACTTTCTCATCCTTCCAATCGGTCTTGTGATCCTTAACATCCTGAAGGTTCAGACCGTTACGATCGCAAAGATAACCTGCTACCATTGACAGACACCAAGCGGTACCTGCAGAAATGGTTATAGGGGTGTAACCTGCATCTTTAAGCTTCTGGCAAGCGGTAAGCAGCTCGCTGTAAGTCTTGGGAACTGCTGCGCCGGCCTTCTCAAACATCTCGGTGTTGTAGAATACACAAGCAGCTGCGATGTTAAGAGGAATAGCGTAGATACCTGCGCCGTCCTTAGCTTCTGCACCATAGGTGCCGCCTGCAAATACAGCGTCAGATGTAAATGTAGCCTTCCAGCCATCTGCATTCAGATAATCATCAAGCTTTGCAGCGGTACCGGGAAGAACATAATCATTCAGGTTAGGACCGGGTGATACGATGAATACATCGGGGGTCTCACCTGCTGCTACCAGAGCGTTCAGCTTGGTGTAGTATTCTTCAAGGTTTGTGGTGATGGGGGTGCAGTGATACTTGCCCTCAAAATCCTTATTGAAACGATCGATAGAATCCTTGTAACCCTTGGTGATAAGGTCAGAGGAAGCCTCCAGATCATCCCATACCATGAAGCTGATCTCCTCAACTCCGCCTGAGGATCCGCCTGTTGAGCCGCCTGTTGTGCCGGCACCTGTTGAGCCGCCATCACAGCCTGCGAGCATGCTCATTGACATAACTGCTGTCAATGCGAGTGATAAAAGCTTTTTCTTTTTCATTTTTTCCCTCCTTATAAGATTAGAAAGATTATTTCGGTCACGGGTACCTTCCCAAGATATGACCATGAACCTATTTTAGTAAAGTCGGAGAGAATAAAAAACCGAAAAAATATGATTTAATACCCGAGAAACTAAAAATATACTTAAAATGTAAGCGTTTCCAGTTTTTTTCTGTGCAATATTGACGAAACACCAGCCAGGATAAAGAGTATAAAACCTGATATGCTCATAAAGATCCCCCATCCTGCGAGAGGCTCTTTTATCTCAAATACCGAAGTACCCTTATCTGTACATATCTGATTATTCCGCATCGTTATCCCCATGCCGTCCAGTGCGGACAAAGAGGTATTAACATTATCATATGCCGAATTCACTGTCACGATATCTCCTTCTGTCGTGATATCAAGCGGTACCACTTCCCTGGAAGGCAGCTTTCCGGCATCGATGCCGAAACACTCCTCCATTATCGGTTCCACGGACTTGTCTTTTGTCATGGCATAATGATATGAAAGGTTGATAGCCAGGAATATTATATTATCATTATATTTTGTACCGAAAAATTCCAGGTCGAGCTGGTCCTCGCGCACGGAACCGTATACCTTGTCAAGACCGCTTATAAAAACAGTATCCCATTTTTCATATCCCTGTGCAAAAAGATCGGTGTTGATATACTTGCCATGCACAAGCAGCTCGGGATAGCCGTTTGAGAATTTGATAAGGCTGCAGTAAACTCCCAAAAAGCTCTTCTGCTTATTCGACGGATCCTCAGGCATACCGTCGGCAAGTATGACCACTCTCACCCCTGAATCCGCAAGCCGTTTAACCAGCTCTTCTGCCTGTTTATAATCGCTGCAGGTAAAACCGTTCAGATACACGGTCCTGTATTTTGAAAGCTCTTCAAAACTGTATTTACACAGATCATTCTCCGTAGTCTCCTCAACATCCGGGAAAGACAGTGATATATCACCTGCTCCGCTTCCTATTCCTATTGCCCCGTACTTATTAACGGTACCGAAACATTCCGGCGTATCCGCATGGTAAAGGCGGTAATCATCATTTGATACTGCCAGAGCATATCCCCTTATACCGGCGGCTCCATCCATAGCGGAGTAATTTCCGTATGTATCGGGAGCGCAGTCGAGACGCAGCAGTACACTGTCGCAGCCCATCTCTATGCAGCGGTCAAAAAGATATGTATACTGCCCGCTCTCAAGCGCGCGGTTAAGCTGTATGATATTTGACGCATCTGCAGCAGTTTCCCAGCCGTAACCGTAGGCAGACGCCACCGGATCATTAAGGCTGCTCACCAGAAAAGCTCCTTCAGCACCCAGCCTGCCCAGGTCCATAAGGGCGAGACGCTGTTTCGTTATCTTCTTTGCATCAGCTATCAGGCTCATTTCGCCGAGCTGTTCGTAACGTGCCTCAGGAGTGACACAGCTCCCTTTGCCCACTGCCAGTCCAAGACCGCATATGCAGTCGATCGCCATCAATGCCAGTACCGCTATCTGGATGTATTTTTTCAGGCTTTTCCAGGATATAAGCCCGAAGAACATAAGACATGATGCAACAGGAACAAAAGTAAGCATCTTTACGCCTCTGGTAAAGGGAAGCATCTTAAGCAGATGAAATGCACTGACTGTTGTTCCAAGAAAGAATATAAGCGATGCGGCAAAAGCCGGCTGACTGTTCTTTTTTGAAAGAAGTATGCCCAATATGGCAAAGATAAATACAGCAGCAGAAAAATATACAGTATCCACTCCGTTTATATACCAGTTAACAGGATCCAGGGATACCCATACGCTCTGATAATACTGCCCCATTGTCTCTGCCAGGCTTTCTGATTGTGAAACTGCTTTTAAATAAGGCAGAGACCAGATCCCGGTTAACAGAAACGCACCGAAAAGGTTAAGGATCATTATCCCGCACCTTATCATACTGCGGTTAGCCAGAGCATAAATGAACATGAACACGATCATTGATGCTATTATCATACCGGAAATATCGAAGCAGCAAAGTCCCATCAATACGGAAATAATAAAACTGAATAATATGCGTCTTAGCTCACCGCGGTTTAAATATCTTTCTATATGATAGATAAGCAGCGGAAATACAGCCATGCATATCGCAAGCGGAAGATCTCCCCTGTGAAAAAGGGTATACATGTTTACAGGCTGGAAAAACCACAGAAATCCGGCTACACCGCCCATGACCGGGCGCTCATGCCTCACACCCACAAATGCGGTTATCAGGCCTGTAGCAAAAAACAGTATCCCGATAAATACAAGGTATCCCCAGAAAGGATCCCCCGCGCTTAATCTCTCACAAAAAGCCAGGAAATAAACAGGAAGCGGCCCCTGGTAACGCAAAAGCTCCACTCCGTTATACCACAGCGGGTCATATTCGGGAAAAACACATCCGCCCTGCTGTGCTTTTAACAGGGCATCGGCTTTATACAGATATGACATGGTATCAGTGCCGGCAGGATATATCCCGCTCCTGGCCACAAAAATAACAAGTATATATGCAGCGATCGCAAAGACCACCGTCCATATCAGTAAAACAAAAAGATCACTGATCTTTTTCAAGTCCCGTCCTCCCCGGAGAAATCCATCAGATCATCAAGCACAGTATCTATAACTTCATCCTTAACCTGGGATGTATAAGCCTCCAGGTCCTTGCTCTCAAAAGCCCCGTCCATATTTATTATATAGCTGCGGGTCGGCGTTTCGCTTCCTTCTATCGATATAAGCCGTCCGCCGGTATTCTTAATACGCTCATGAGCCTTGTTACCGAAATATTCCACCATATTTTCCAGTGAAGGAACTATCCCGTTAAACGGATCCAGCTCATTCATAACCTTATTCTGGTAAGGTGCAAAGAGCTGCTCGATCTCCTTTTCAAAACGGAAGAACTCAACAAAGCTCTCCCTTCCTACCAGGATGTTTAAAGTAAACTCCCAGGTATGAGGGTGAGTCTCTCCTTTTTTGTTATTGATTATCACATAGTGATTGGCATTAAGATAGAACTTGAGCCTGTACTCACGAAATAATCTGGTTTCCCTTCTAGATCCGTCATCCATATATCTACCCTCTTGTTCTTGAAAGAAGCTCTTCCGAGAATTTCAATATATCGGTATTGCCTTTCCACTCTTCCACTGCCATTATCTGAGTCCTTATGTTCATAAGGAAATTCAGGCTGAGCATCGCATTGTCGTGATCGCAGTTGATAAATACCAGAAGGACCTTTCCGGGTACATCCGCTCCATCCAGAAGATCCGCATTTCCCTCAAGCTGGAAACGCAACACTCCTCTGTCAAGAAGAAGCTGCGACTGCTCAAGAAATGTACGCTCGTTTGAACACTTGATCACCGCAAAGGTTACGGGTGCTATACCCTTCGCCTGCATCCTTCTTAAGAAATCCCTGATCATGCTTTCCTGGAAGAGCGTGCGCTTTGTATCGTAAGTCGTACGCACCAGAAGCTTTTTATTCAGGTTCGCCACATTGGATGAAAGCTCGGCTATAGTCGCATCGCGCTCTATCAGCCTCTGATGATATATCCCCATACGGCTGGAAAACCACATGGTGCCCACGACCATGAGGAACACGGCAATGATGAATATGATCCCCACATTTACCTTTGCACGCAAAAAGTCGTTATTATCCAGAAGAACATCCCTGTTGGTCAGAAGGCAGAGCCTGTATTCCGCATTGTTATACATGAATATAACTCCGCTTGCCACATATACCTTTCCATCGATAGCAATGGTACCGTGTGTGACTTTATTCACTATCAGTTCGTCAAGAAAATGTCTCGCACTGTCTGATACATAATATGTCGCCGTAGTAAAGCCCTTGTATTTATTGGTCTCCAGCACGTCCTTCACAAAAAGCATGGCCTCATCTCTTGAAAAGGTCCAGTACTTATTGGTAGACGCATCAAGTGAACCCAGGATATTTTTTATGATCTCCTCGTCGTCACGGTTTTCCTTTAAATTGATCTGATCCAGTACCAGCTGGACATATGCATCCTGCTGGTCGGCGCACACGTCAAGCACGCCCTCCTCAAATCTTCCTATGAACCACCAGCCGGTATATCCGACCACTACACCCAGCACCAGAGCTATCACCGTCGCCAGTGCAAAAAATTTCATCGCCGCTTTCTGTCTCATACTGCCTCTTCCTCATTGACCAGCTCTCTTAAGCGTTTGATCCACTTGGCCGGTTTTTTCATATCATCTTTTACCACATCCGCAAAAGCATGGCCTTCATCGCTTAAGTTCCTTGTTCTCCACGCACTGTCGGTACCTATACTGTTGACTATTCCGGCCATACGGATAAAAAATACCATGAAGTTAAAGAATGGAAGCAAAAGCACTACCCACCAGTTCTTCCTGTAATAGCTGCCCAGTTCATCGAATTCCCTGAGGAATATACTTACCGTAAGGAAATAAAGAAGTCCTACTATCATGTATACCGCAAATATAAAACCGGTCGAAAGCAGTATCATCTTCGCGGAATAATTCATAAGAAGCAGGCAGAACATTGCCAGATACCATATAAGTCTCGGGAATGCAAATGTATGATCGTAAAGAACCGTGTTCACACTTACATCAAGGAAATTCTTTCCGAAATCCCCTTTATCATTCAGGAACTGCTTGGCAACCTCAAGACTTCCTCTCTGCCAGCGCTGACGCTGTGTATAAAGCTTATTAAAGCCCTCTATGGGATCCACAAAGAATATCGCATTCTCACATATCTCCACTTTTTCCTTCTGGATGTAGCGCATCTGGAAAGTGATATGTGTATCCTCGCAGATGGTATTGGTATTGTACATACGCGACTTCAGGATAACCGATTTTCTGAAAGCTGAAAAAGCACCTGATAATGTGTACAGTGAATTGGTCTCGGAAGCAAAGCTCCTTCCGGCAAGAAACGCCTGCCCATATTCCATGAATTCCAGTTTACGGAGAAGTCTCTGCGGACCGGCCGGAAATTCTTCTATCATATCCGGAGTAGTGAGTACCGCTCCGGTCATACAGTTAAGCTTGGGATTAGCCTCAAATTTATCCACCAGATTTATCAGTGCATGAGGTTCCAGTACGCCGTCACTGTCCAGATTTATGATATATTTTCCTTCGCTGTTATAAAGGGCCATGTTAAGCGCCCTGGATTTGCCCTGCTCGGCATTGAGCCACTGCATACGCAGTTTGGGATATCTTTCCTGGGCCTTTTTAAACACATCAAAGCTGTTATCCTTACCGCGGTTATTGACCAGAAAGATACGGATGCGGTCGCTGGGATAAGTACTGTACTCGACAGATCTTATACATGCATCAAGTGTATCCTGTGAATTGTATACCGGGATTATGATCGAGATCTCGGGATACAGTGCAGGTCTCTTGTAATTCTTCTTCATCTTAAAACGTCTGAATACCAGCAGAAAGAAACCACCCAGCGAGGGTATGGTCTCCATTATCACCGGGATGATTATCCATGCACCCCAGAATATAAAAGAATGTAAGAAGTTATCAATCGCGCCCATATGAAAAACTGCCCACCTTCATCTTGACAACCTGCGGTTTCGTAAATACATAAAAATACAGGAGCACGGAAAGAACGTAGAAGAATATACGTCCGATATACGTGTGTGCTATGTTATATAACTGACTACCACCCAGATGTATTATCACACAAATGATGATAATACGCATGGCATTTGCAAGCACTATATAAAAGCAGCCCAGAAGCCCTATCATCAGCTTCTCCTGCCTTGTATACACTTCAAAAAAAGCAAGGAGCGAGACATATGCCATGATCTCAAGTATGCCGGAACATTCAAAGTCTATCTGCATTGTCATAGCTCCCACATTTGTAGGTATGAATATGGTAGCAAAACGGAAATACGGTGTGAACGTACCTGTAAGATGCCCGAAAAAGCCGGCCAGAGCAGCCACTCCCTGGGCCAGCGGCTGTGTTACCACCGGCCTCAGATATACCATCATAAGAATAAAAAGTCCGAAACTCCCCCAGATAAAGCGCCAGAAATTAAGACCTGCCTTTTTCAGCACATGGAGGATATACAGCCAGATAATAAGGCCAAGTATACCTATCAGATAGTGCATTGTCCTCTTTCACCCTTTTTTTTGCGCAAAACCAACACTGCACCAACTGCCGAAAGTGAAAGCATGATACCGGCAACAGCTCCGCTGGAAGCACCTGCTGTTTCAAGCCAGCGGTCACCGATCTGCTCATACTTGACTTCAATAGTCTTTATATCAGTCTCATCAAGTCCGAAACGTTCTGCCAGAAGAGGAAGGTCCAGCCACCACTCGCACTCGTCGGTAACGGAATCAACCGTAACAAGGATACGGCCGTAATATCCGTCCTTGTCAACTCCCTGATTCTTAAGTTCCTCAATATTGGCTGCATTTCCCCAGCCGTTAACATCACTTATGATATATTCGTATGTACCCTCGCTCAGATACTCAAGCTGGGGATGCCAGTTGATATTGCCTGCACCGTCAACTGTGGCAAAGCGGAATTCAAAGAGCATATCATCTCTTCCGTTAATACGAAGGACCACGCCCTCAAGCATCTCATTTCCGCCTTCATTATTCAGATGCCTGTTCATTATAGTAATGCAGTGGCCGTAAAGTGTGGAACCGTCAACATAAAGAGCGCCTTCACCGTCAACCACTCTCTCTTCAGTACCGGAAGTAGCATAGTGGATAAGTGTATGGGGATAATTCTTCCAGTCACCGTAAAGTCCGTCGTATACGATCCCGTCGAAAGGCTTGTTTTCATCTTCATCACCGTTATCGGGATCTACCACATGATATCTGTCATCGGTAATGCCCTCCACAAAGCGGTCACCCTGATAAAAGCCGAAAGAATAGCTGCCCATATTAACAGGCAGTGCGCTTACGGGAACAGCCACTTCCCATTCGCCGAAGCCGGGATTGTCCCAGCTGAATTTATAGGCACAAAAAGCACCGTCTACACCCGACACCGAAGCGGGATTATTGTTCAATTGAAAAGTAGTGGTATATCCAAGATCAGAGACAAAGCTGAACTTACCGTTATTTTTGGGTCCCGACCAGGCTGCGCATTCGTTTCCGTCATCCTTAAGATAGATATAAACATAATCACCGTCCTGGATCACTGCAGCTTCCTGTATCATACCGGCAGCACTGTTTTTGGGTACCGCATCCCAGTCCGAAAGCTCTCCGTCTATGGTAATACCCGTATATGCTGCAGGTGCAGGAGGTGTCACCGGTGTCTCCGGCTCATCGGGAACCGCAGGCTCCGAAGGAAATCCGGGTTCTCCGGGAAAACATGTATCTATAGGAAGTTCGCCGTCATTTTCGGAAACATCCTCATCCTCTTCTTCCGTATCTTCTTCAGCTTCATTCCCGGATACGGTCGCTTCTTCCGAAGATCCTTCAGTCTCTTCTCCGGCTTCTTCCTTAGTATCTTCTTTTTTATCTTCTTTTGTATCTTCTATTGTATCTTCTTTGGTTTCTTCAGATCCCTCTTCCGGAAGCCCTGCCTCCGAAGCTTCATTCTCCGAGACATTTTCCCCGGCATCAGCTGCCAGCGCACTAAAAGGAGCTGCAAGAGAACTAAGTCCCATGACTCCCGCAACACCGATTCCCAAAACTCTTGATCTGATCAGCTTTAAAATCTTCATTTCTTCTCCATTTCACATGTAAGTTGATATAACGTATTGCCGCAATGGATTCTCACCTATCTCCAGCCGGAGCAGGTCAACATCAGCCTGTGCAAGAACGTCTGTAAGTATCCTGAAAAACACTTCACCGACATTTTCTATGCTGGCATCCCTTCCGAATTCCGGAAGCTCATTAAAATATGCATTCTCATACCGCTTCAGCACATCGCCCGCATAACGTTCGTTAACGCTGAACTCCTCATTCACGGTTCCCTTACCGCTTATATATACGGTTATCTCCAGAGTATGTGAATGAATGTGCTCTTTATAATTATCGGCACTGTGGGTCATGGGCAACAGATAGTGGAAACAATAAATTGCCCCTGATCCGTTTTTTTGATTATCCATGTTTGTCAAAATCGATAAATATAGGACCGGTTTCTGTGCAAATATCTTTAAATGCTTTTCCAGCTTTGGGTTCTCATTATAACCCGCATGTATATTTTTTACAATACACCACAGGCGCAATTCATGACATTTTCACAGTTTTTCATGCAAAAAGCAATGATATAAGGTGAAATTTACGCTATTTCCCCACGTGTATCACTCCCATACAGCCGTCGAAGCCGGCTGCAAATACCGTCTGGTGTACTCCCGGAGCCACCATACCGCTCCATGAAAAATGCATATGACCGGATAATATCTCCTTAAACGGTGATACTTCTCCGTTGAAGCCGTAGATCATATCCAGAAGCTGCCTGGTATTTTCATCAGGCCAGTAGTATGTATCCCTGTATCCCCACAAAAGCACCCTGTCGCCGTATGCGGCACGCGAAGCCTCATCCAGGCTCTCATCATCAAGAGGCTGTACCGGTACATGTGTGACCAGTATCAGGGGTTTGTCTTCTGCGGCCAGCTGTTTTATCCTCTCAAGACCGCTTTCACTCAGATCAGACGTGGAATTATTCCATACCACAACGCAAAAATCATCAAAAGCATAACTCATCACATCTTCGTTTTTGCATAGGCCGTCCTGTCGCTGCCTTGCTGCCTCCTGATCACCGTCAGCCATATAAGTGGGCAGCATATCATGATCGGCGCGGGCATATATATACGGTTTATTCAGCCTGGCAAATCCTTCACGCAGAAGCTCTATCCCTTCGGGATAATCATAATCAAGCATATCTCCGCCGAAGATCACCAGAGATGCCGGCTCTTCATTCAGGGTATCCACCCAGCTTACGGTTTTTCCTTTTGTATCACGTACTCCCTGCCACTGAGCCGAAGCCGGCACACCGGAAGTCCCCGATGAATAGCCTATACGCTGCGAAACTTCCTCCTGTTTTTCCGGGCTGCTCCCTTCACTCATACCCACTATATGAAGATCTGAAAGCCAGAGTATCGTCTCGTCACAGCCGGCTCCGGGTATCTCGATATTTACTTCTTCCCTGTGTACAGGCAGATCCGCAACAGGTATATCAGCTTCCGAAGCCCCCCCGTCTCTGGTACATCCCGCCGCAAGGCATATTAAAACCGCACAGATTGATAATATCCTTTTTTTCATAGATGCCATTATAACACATAAAAAAGATCCCGCCATATCAAATATGACAGGATCCATACACTGCATATAACGTATAGCTTACTTAAGTGTTACTTCCTTTTTACATCTTATATCATCACTTGCACTGCCGATATAGATGACCATAGCTCCTTTCATAGTCTTCCAGGAAGCACTTTCTTCATCGTAATGTGCGAAGTCCCTGTCACTTAAGCTGAACCTGACAGTCTTTGTCTGCCCCGGTTTAAGCTCGATCTTTTCAAAGCCCTTAAGCTCTTTTACGGGATTGGCTTCCGATACTTTTTTCTCGCCTGTATACAGCTGAACGACTTCCTTAGCCGTTGCGACACCGGTATTGCTGACCTTAACGGACACACTGTAGCCCTTATCGGCCTTTTTCACTTCCATGCCGCTGTACTTGAAGTCCACGTATGATAAGCCGTGGCCGAAAGCGAACTGAACGGGCACATTATTCTTTTCGTAATAGCGGTATCCGACGAACACGCCCTCACGGTAAGTCTCTGTCAGCCTGCAGCCCTTTATCTTTTTCTGCTCGGCCGCAGATATCTTCTTTCCGGGATAATCCCCAAGCTTCGCTGTGGGAGTATCTTCATAATGTACAGGCATGGTCTCCGCAAGTTTTCCGGAGGGGCAGATCTGGCCGCTGATAACTTCTGCCAGGGCAGTACCACCTTCCATGCCGTTGTAGCTCATCCACACTAAAGCCTTAGCCTTGTCTATCCATGCGCTCATATCAACCGGACTTCCGGCGATCATAACAACTATCGCATTGGGATTAACATCCAGTACAGCGCTTATAAGAGCATCCTGCTCATAAGGCAGCTTCATATCCTTGCGGTCAGCACCTTCCACGTCAAAGTCATGATCGAGTCCGCCGAATATGATCACATCCTCATATTCTGCTGCCAGCTTAACAGCCTCTTCACGATATGCTTTAACCTTCTTTTTCGCCTCGGCCTTACGCTTCTTATCATCACGCCTGATAACATCGGCACTGAAGCTCTCGGTTATGCTCTTCTCCTGCCAGTTTGCTTCCTCACGGAACTTTTTAGGTACAAAATAACCGGGAACATAATTAACTTCCGTATTACCGCCGTATTCACGCGCAAGCCCCAGAAGAGGCGTTATCTCATAAATCGCCTTTATCTCTGCACTGCCGCCGCCGTTGGCATGCATCCTGTTGGCGTCATCACCTATAACCAGGATCTTCTTTGTGGTCGAAGGTTTAAGCGGCAGGCGTTTCTTTTCGTTCTTAAGAAGGACCACCGCCTCCCTTGCCACTTCAAGAGCATGCTGGGCCATCACTCCGCCTGCATAATACCCGGGATCACGGTCTTCCACCGGTACAGCCTCAGCGCTGAGCTTTCCGTTCTTTCCTTCCTTTATCTCTATCTCTATCTTACGCACGCGAAGCAGCAGGCGTATGATATTCCTAACCTTCTTATCTATCTCTTCCACAGGGACCTCTCCGCTCTCAACCAGCTTCTTAAGCGGAAGCCCCATGTAATATTCATCAAAATTATCAAAGATACCCATCTCGATATCCAGACCGCTCATACCTGAGTTCTTAGAATCGTAATTTGCGCTCCAGTCGCTGAATACACAGCCGTCATATTTCCATTCCCTGCGAAGGATATCAGTTAAAAACTTAGAGCTCTCGCTGCCATGCTCCTTACGGATCAGATTATAGGATCCCATAAGGCTCCAGCTCTTTGCACGCTTTACAGCCGCTTCGAAACCGGGAAGATATATCTCTCGCAGCGTTCTCTCGTCCAGTTCCACATTAACGCCATGACGGTCCCACTCCTGATTGTTGCAGAGAAAATGCTTAACACAGGCGCTCACATCATTCTCCTGCACGCCCTGTATCAGGGGCACCACCATCTCAGCCACCAGATAAGGATCCTCACTCAGATACTCAAAGTTTCGTCCGCATAAGGGATTACGCTTGATATTTATACCGGGTGCCAGGATCACATCCTTTCCGCGCCCCCTTGCCTCACGCCCAAGGGTCATGCCGCCGTCATGAGCCAGCTCTCTGTTCCAGGTAGCCGCTATAGCAGAATTACTGGGAAGATAGCTCACAAAATCGGCACTGGTCCCCTTTACAAACCATTTATTGGGATAAAAATCATTTCTGACTCCGCAGGGGCCGTCGGAACTTACCACGCCGGGTATCCCCAGTCTCTCACATCCGCCGCTCTTAAAGAATTCCGCACCGTGTATCATACGGATCTTTTCGTCCAGCGTCAGTTCGTTTAACAGTGCTTCGATCGCCGCATTCATTTCTTTTTTGTTTTCTTTCAAATATGTACCCTCCTGCATTTTATTTTTCTTCTCCCCGCTTATAAAGAAAGATCCTTCAGGTAATGCACCCGAAGGATCTTTAAAATGACGTAGATCAATACTGCATCTTCACGTTGCCGGAAGACTGTATATAGGTATTTCTGTATGTCCACTTATTGATACGGCAGATACCCCATGCGCTGTAGAAGCCGCAGGTAATAGCCGTCAACAGACCAATGATAGCATTCTCTCCCCAGTATCCTGCACCGGTACCGTTGAACCCAAGACGCATGCCGTGTACAACGGTATGTTCCATATCATACTTAAGGATCCTGACTATGGCCCAGGGTGCTGCGATACCGCAGCTGAATGTGATCATGAGTCCTGCTACCAGCTCCTGCCCAAGTCTCTCACCTACTTCACCATCGTAGAAGCAGTCTGCAAATTCCATTCCGTCACCATGATAATCATCCTCAAAACAGGTATGAGCCATCTCCCACTCATGTATACGGATGTTTACCCAGTAATGATAGATACCGCAGGTAACTACGGTAAGCAGCCACCACTTGATCCAGTTACCGATAAGATCTCCGGGGGTACCTGTAAATGCCAGTCTGTGACCGTTGACTATGGTATGTGACTTTCTCCACTTAAGGTTACGGCATACTACCCAGGGAAATGCAAAACCGCAGGTAACCATGAGCAGAAGCCCGTTTACAAGCAGTATGGGAAGATATTCCATACCTTCGCCGTCAAAATAGATGCTGGGCTGCCCCCCTGCCTGCTGGAACTGAGGCGACTGATACCCCTGTTGCTGGTATCCCTGTTGATATCCTTGCTGCTGATACCCTTGCTGGAATCCCTGCTGATACCCCTGCTGCTGATAAGCCTGCTGTTGGAATCCCTGCTGCTGAAATTGCTGCTGATTCTGAAATTGCTGCTGATTCTGAAATTGCTGCTGATTCTGAAATTGCTGTTGATCCTGATTCTGCTGCTGGAACTGAGGCTGGACTGTCATCTGCGTTAAAGGTCCTCCACAGCTGACGCAGAATTTGCCTTCTCCTCCCTCGTTTCCACAATTGGGACAGATCATGTTTTTCTCCTCCTAACAGTAAAACTTTTATAATCCAAACCGCAATGCCTGCGGCAAGATCCCTGATAATTCTGCAAGTATATCCGCCGGGAGATTCCTTGCAACTCCGTATGCGATGGTTACCATAAGCATCAGCGCCAGCAGCAGTGTTTCCGGCATGCTTATCTTTCTGCTGGCCGTTTTGATATAACGGTATTCCTGTATCAGCAAGATCACTATGAGCAGCGGGACTACCGTTACCGAAAGCTTATTATACGAAAAAGCTCCGGCAATATCCAGATGAGTCATTGCCACCGCCGCGTGTGTCATACCGCATCCGGGACATTTTATCCCCAGCAGCAGACGAAAGATGCAGGGTATACCCAGTTCTGTGAGATTACACCATATGGCATACAGGATACCGGCCAAAAGCAGTATCACCAGCTTTTTTGCTTCCGCCTTAAGGCGAAGCCTTACATCATCCTTCATTATTCCTGCCTGCTACAGACCAACGCACTATTACGGCAAATATAGCATATGCCGCCTGATAATTCAATACTGTGTGTTCATCCGAGATTCTCTCCCTTTATCTGAAATATATAACACAGCTGTCCTGAGGCAAACCACATAAGGCTGAATACTATCAGCGGAAGATAGATCATTCCTTCCGTAACTATCAATCCAAGCACCACAACGATCACAAAACATACAGCCATGATCATCTTCCCAATTGCAGCCTCTTCCGGATAAGTCTCTACACCTTTCTTTAAAGCTATCATCTGAAACAGATACATAGGGATCATCGTCAGTATAAGGATCAGAAGCGCGTATACCACAACCATCAGGGCGGAAACACCGGTAAACAGTCCTTTCAAAATGTGATCCCCAAAGCGTAATTCGAAGACTCTCCGTGAAAAATATACAGAAAGTCCCGCTCCCCAGAGCATCACCAGCGAAAAGACGGCTAAGCGGACCTTTGCCGCGGTATCAAGACGCCTGTAACGATCCATATGGCCTCCTTTCCGTAACGATTACAATGAAGTCTGCAGTACCCTCATCAGCGTATATTATCATGACCGATCTGTCAACGATCCCCGCTCAAATGCCGCCGTCCCGACCGAATATGGCGGAAGTTTCTCAAGGAGCTGCGCGGCACGGCCGCGTGTAAAGAGCCACTCATGCTTAAGATCCAGCTGCAGGATATTTTCCGGAAGCCTGCCTGCCTTATCCGCAAAGAAACGCGCCGTCTCCACATCCTGTCCTCCCATGTAAACCATATTATCACAGTTATTGATTATGGTCGAAGCCTGACCTTCGCTATAGAGTCCCTTAAGCTGCGATATGGACTGAAGCATTATGCTCACGCTTATGTCACGGGAACGTATGACTGACACTATCTTATCAAAGTCAGGTATATATACATTTGCGGCAAAGTCGTCAAGCATGATATGTACCGGTACCTTAAGACGCCCGTCAGCATTTGCATCGGCTTCCCTGCAGAGCACCTGAAAAAGCTGTGTATAGAATATATTTACTATACTGTCCATGGAACGGTCGGTATCGCTCACATTTACAAACAGGGCTGTCTTTTCGCGTCCGCAGGCGGCAAGATCGATCCCCTGTCTGCAGAACATCTCCCTCGACTCTTCATAATCAAACACCTGCAGTGCAATATTGACGAACTGCGAGATCGATGCCCAGGTCCTGTCCGCCGGAAATACCGGCGCGTACATGCGATATCTTTTTACGGCAAAGCTTTCCGGATCCGTCTCTTCAAGTTCCGAAAAGAACGAAACATCTTTAAACCCGCCCTGGGAGACCTCCTGACACATCTGACGAAACAGCCGCGATACAGACC
>CACZBK010000042.1 GCA_902779395.1 uncultured Lachnospiraceae bacterium
ATCTTGGAAGTGGCATGACGCAGAAAAGCATTGGGCATATCCTCAGCGCTTATCCCGCAGCCGTTATCCGTTACACGGATATAGTCTATCCCGCCGCCTTTTATCTCTACGGTGATCGCATCCGCTCCGGAATCCATGGCATTTTCTACCAGTTCTTTTACTATGCTCGCCGGTCTCTCAACCACTTCACCCGCAGCTATCTGGTCGATTGTTTTATTGTCGAGTAAATGTATTATTCCCATCAGTACCTGTTCTTTAATCTGCTCTGAAGATGATACAGTGTATTAAGCGCCTCCAGAGGAGTGAGCGTTGTTATCTCAAGTTCCGAAAGCTCTTTTAATATATCTTCATCGGAATTGGTATCCAGAAAGCTCATCTGTCCGAGCTCTACATCATCATAGGTCTTTACTTCTTTTTTGGAATTCCCCGAAGGAATGGCTATCTCCTGTATCTTCGAACTTATATCGTTATCCAGAAGCTGCATCACTATCTGGGCCGCCCTGTCGCAGACGCTGTCGGGTACGCCCGCAAGTTTTGCCACCTGTATGCCATAGCTTTTATCTGCTCCGCCTTTGATGATCTTTCTTAAGAATACTATATCATCGCCTTTTTCTTTCACGGCTATGCAGTAATTATTCACATTATCCATCTTGCCCTCAAGCTCTGTAAGCTCGTGGTAATGTGTTGCAAACAGGGTTTTTGCACCCAGAAGTTTTTTGTTGCTGATATGTTCTATCACTGCCCAGGCTATGGATAAGCCGTCAAAGGTGGAAGTTCCCCTGCCTATCTCATCAAGTATAAGCAGCGATTGCGGCGTGGCATTTTTCAGTATGTTTGCCACCTCGTTCATTTCGATCATAAAAGTGGACTGACCGCTTGCCAGATCGTCAGATGCTCCCACACGGGTAAATATCCTGTCTACAACACACAGATCCGCTTCTTTTGCCGGTACAAAGCTGCCCGTCTGAAACATAAGGCTTATCAGCGCAACCTGTCTCATATACGTTGATTTACCTGCCATATTGGGGCCGGTTATAATGCTTATACTCTGTCTTTTATTATCCAGATATGTATCATTGTCAATGAACATATCTCCGGGGATCATTTTCTCCACTACCGGATGACGCCCGGCCTTAATGGATATCACACCTTTTTTGTTGAGTTTCGGCCTTACATAATGATTCTGTTCGGCGACAAGAGCCAGTGATGCATATACATCAAGCCGTGCTATGACCCTTGCAGTATTCTGTATCCTTATCAGCTCTTTTTCTATCTTATCCCTTAAAGCGCAATATGCATCATATTCAAGTGTTGTCAGCTTATCCACCGCATTAAGGATCATATCTTCAAGTTCTTTTAAACGGGGAGTGATATATCTTTCGGCATTGGCAAGAGTCTGCTTGCGCATATAATCATCCGGTACCATATCTTTATAGGAATTTGTTACTTCCAGATAATAACCGAATACCTTATTGTACCTTACCTTTAGATTTTTTATGCCACTTCGCTGTCTTTCTTCTTCTTCGAGATTCGCCAGCCAGCTTTTTCCTTCTGTCTTCGCTTGACGCAGTTTATCTATATCCGCATCAAAACCTTCCCGTATAAGCCCTCCTTCTCTGATCGTCAAAGGCGGTTCATCCACAAGGGTATCTTCTATCGCGACATACAGATCCTTAAGTTCGTCGAGCTCATCGCACAGCTCTTTTAATGCATCACATTCCATTCCCGATAATAAGGCTTTTATTGGAGGGAGCATCTTCAGTGAATCACGAAGGGCTATCATGTCCCTGGGGTTGATCGAATGGAAACTGACTCTCGACATAAGCCTCTCCAGGTCGTATATGGCATTCAGATACTCTCTCAGTTCATCACGGTCTACAGCCTTCTGATAGAGCTCATCAACCGCATCAAGGCGCTTTATGATGCCTTCTTCTTCAACCAGAGGCTGCTCGATATCATTTCTGAGCATTCTGGCACCCATGGCAGTTTTCGTCTTATCAAGCACCCAGAATAAGCTGCCTCTTTTCTGCTTTTCACGCATGGTCTCACACAGTTCCAGATTTCTTCTTGTGGAACTGTCTATAAGCATGTAACGCGATCCCGTATAGGGATGAAGGGCGGTTATGTGATGAAGGGGTATCTTCTGTGTCTCATAAAGGTACTGAAGCAGAGCGCCGGCAGCACACAGACCGGCCGAATAATCCGTAAGCCCAAGCCCCGCAGCGGAAGATACCTTAAAATGCTTAAGCAGTACCTTTGTGCATTCTTCTTTATCAAAATACCAGCTGCCCAGTTCAAAAAGCGCTATGCCAAGCCTTTCCTTAAGATCCTTAAGATCCGGATCTGATATAAGAAGCGTCTCATTGCAGATTATCTCTGCCGGCGAAAGCTTCTGTATCTCATCCGAAAGATCCGCAGGATCATCCTCCGTAAGGAAGAACTCACCTGTTGAAATATCACAGAAAGCAATGCCCGCCTTATCCTGCATCGAGAAGATACACATAAGGAAACGGTTTTTGCTCTCGTCCATGGAAGCAGTGTTCAGATTGGTACCGGGGGTGACCACTCTGGTAACTTCACGCGCCACAAGCCCCTTTGCCTGTTTCGGATCTTCTACCTGTTCACAGATAGCCACTTTGTAGCCTTTATCAACCAGCTGGTTAAGATATGTATCCACAGCATGAAAAGGGACACCGCACATAGGTGCCCTCTCATCAAGCCCGCACATCTTACCGGTCAGCGTCAGCTCAAGTTCTTTCGATACCTTTATGGCATCATCAAAGAACATCTCATAAAAATCCCCCAGACGGTAAAAAAGAATACAGTCAGCATATTCTTCTTTGGTCTCAAGATATTTTGCCATCATGGGTGACAGCTTTTCTTTATCTATCTCACTGTAGTTCAAAGCATCTCTCCGATGTAGTAAAAACCTTTATTTTCCAAAAGCTTAACATTAACATACTTACCTGTAAGGCTGCTGTCAGCCTTAAAATGGACCAGAAGATTATTGGAAAGCCTTCCGGTCACCATCGAATCATCATGATCGTTCACGCCTTCTATAAGAGCTTCGTATACACCGCCGTCATAACGTGCCACACGTTTTTTTGCTGTTTCCTGTACACATCTCAAAAGCCTGTCAAAGCCTTCTTTGATCTCCTCATCGCTCATGCTCCGCGGCATTTCGGCCGCAGGAGTCCCGCTTCGCGGAGAATAGATAAATGTAAAGGCATTATCGTACTCCACTTCTTTTACAAGACTGATGGTCTCGTCGATATCTTCAAAGGTTTCACCGGGAAAACCAACGATTATATCCGTAGTGAGTGCAAGATCCGGAACAGACTCCTTAAGACGTCTTACAAGGTCAAGATATCCTTCTCTGGTATATCCGCGGTTCATTGCTTTTAAGATACGGCTGCTTCCGCTCTGCACGGGAAGATGCAGATGCCTGCATATCTTTTCGGATACAGCCATAAGTTCTATAAGTTCATCCGAAAGATCCCTTGGATGCGAAGTCATAAAGCGGATACGCTTTATCTCGTTTATTTTTTCAACTTCTTTAAGAAGCCCGGGAAAAGTGATCTTATCAGGCAGGCCTTTGCCGTATGAATCAACATTCTGTCCAAGGAGCATGACCTCGCTTACTCCGTCTGCAGCGAGCTTTTCGATCTCCCTGATTATTTCTTTCGGTTCACGGCTTCTTTCACGGCCGCGGACATACGGTACTATACAGTAAGTACAGAATTTATCACAGCCGAACATGATGTTCACGCCTGATTTGAAAGAGAATTTACGCTCTATCGGAAGATCTTCCACTATGGCATCGGTCTTATCCCATACATCAACCACCATCTTATCGGATGAAAGCATCATAACGAGCAATTCGGGAAATTTATAGATATTATGGGTACCGAAGATCAGATCAACAAACGAATATGATCTTTTGATCTTATCGATCACAGCAGCTTCCTGGACCATGCAGCCGCAAAGTGCGATCTTTTTAGACGGATCCTTATCCTTCATCGCATGGAGATGGCCAAGGCGGCCGTATACGCGCTGATTAGCATTATCACGCACACTGCAGGTATTATAGACGACCAGATCCGCCTCTTCATCTTCCGTCAACATAAAACCTGTGCGGGATAATATACCGCACAGCTTTTCGGAATCTCTTGCATTCATCTGACATCCGAAAGTGACTACACAAGCCGAAGGAACATGTCCTTTCTTTTCAGCATATTCCCTGACCAGTATCTGCGCTTTCTGGATGAAATCTTCCTGCCTTACCGCCTCTTCTTCCGACGAAAAACGTTCGGTAGATGTATAAGGCTTATAATCAACATCTTTCCACTTCATCAGCCTCTCACCTGGCCGTTTCCGCGGATCTGATATTTATATGAAGTAAGTTCTTTGAGTCCCATAGGTCCTCTTGCATGAAGCATCTGGGTGCTGATACCGATCTCGGCTCCGAAGCCGAATTCAAATCCGTCCGTAAAGCGGGTCGATGCATTTACATATACACATGCGCTGTCTACTCCGTTCAAAAACTTTTCGGCAGCAGTCTCATCCTCCGTAACGATGCATTCAGAGTGATGCGTAGAGTATTTATTGATATGTGCGACAGCTTCTTCCACGCTCTTTACGGTCTTTACCGATATAAGAAGATCAAGATACTCTTTATAATAATCATCCTCTGTAGCAGGGATAACATATTCCGAAGAAGCCATGGCTTCCTCATCGCCTCTTATCTCAACGGATTTATCATGCAGTGCGCGCGCTATCTCAGGGAATACAGTATCCTTTATATCTTCATGTATCAGCAGGGACTCGGCTGTATTGCAGGTACCAAGACGCTGCGTCTTTGCATTTACGACTATCTTTTTTGCTTTGCTGATATCGGCAGCTGCATCTATGTATACATGACAGTTACCTGCGCCCGTTTCTATAACGGGTATCTTTGAATTCTCGACAACACTTCTTATCAATCCTGCGGAACCTCTGGGGATAAGTACATCCACATAATCCCGCATCTGCATGAACGCTACGGTGGTCTCCCTGTCGGTAGACTCGATGAGCGATATGGCATCCTCATTTATACCGCAGAGCTTTAAACCTTTTTTTATCACAGCAGTTATGGCTGTATTTGAATTGATGGCATCCGAACCGCCTTTTAAGATAACGGCATTACCTGATTTAAATGTAAGCGCAAAAGCATCTGCAGTAACGTTGGGCCTTGACTCATATATTATCCCTATAACGCCTAAAGGGACTCTGACCTTTTTTATGCTCAGACCGTTGGGACGTTCCCACTCTTCAAGAACATCCGTTAAAGGATCGGGCAGTTCCGCCACCTGCTTTAAGCCCTCGCTCATAGCCTTTATCCTGTCTTCGGTCAGTCTTAAACGGTCTATGAGCGGAATGCTCATGCCCTTTGTGGTAGCTGCCGCTATATCTCTTGCATTGGCAAGGATTATCGTTTCCGATTCATTTACGAGAAGATCAGCAATCTTTATGAGCGCTTCATTCTTTTTATCGCTGTCTAAAGCTGCCGTTTCATATTTAGCCGCTTTTGCGGCTTTGCAAAGTGCTTCGAGTTCCATTATCCGCATTCCTCCATAAAAGAAATCACTTACTGCTGTTTGACCAGAAAAGCTGTTCCGATTCGCTCACCAGTCCGTCAAGCCTTACATCATAATACTCATGAGGTATATGTTCAAGGATCTGAAGATCATATGCCAGTCCTATCTTAAATACCGAAGGATATCTTGCAAGGAAACGGTCATAAAAGCCCCTTCCGTATCCTATCCGGTAACCATCGCGCGAAAAAACAGTGCCAGGCAGTACCGCAACAGCAGCAAAGATCCAGTCTCCCACAGTCTTTTTTAACATAAACGGCTCCTGTATGCCCTTAAAGCCTACCTGAAGCTCTCCAAGATCTTCCACGCGGTAAAACTCCAGATCATTTCCGACCACCTTGGGATAAAAAACACGCTTATGCATACGCTTTGCGGTGTAGAATATCTGGTCCGTTTTTACTTCCGATCCGAAGTCGGAATAAAGCAGGATATCCTCAGCCTGTGCGACCATCTCAATATTAAACAGACGCCTGGTGATGGCCTCGGACTTTTCTATCCTTTCCTTTTCGATCAGATGGTCTCTCTTTCTGATGGTATCGCGTCTAAGTTGTTGTTTGCTCAATTCTATGGCCATATTTTTCCCCCAGATTAGTTATGCTGCCGTCTTTTTCAACTATGTCTATATTATCAAGCTGTGCTTTAAGATTCCCTCTGATGGCATCAATATACTCTTTTCTTAATGACCTCTGTTCAAGCTTTTCTTCTGCGGTAAGCTCTCTTTCCTGTGAAAGATGGTAAAGTTCATTTATGCGTTTTATACGCCCGTCCATATCCACGTTTATCAGTCCTCCACAACATCCTTAAGATAAAAATTCTCATCTTTATGCGAAAGGAAAAGTGTCCCCACATCCCTTCCGTCCATTATACGATGCAGTATGCGTACATCCCTGGAATTAGCGATTATCATATCCGCTCCGGCACTGGTGGCGATCTTCGCAGCATTAAGCTTCGAATTCATACCGCCTGTCCCGACATCGGAACCTGTCGTAGCCTTGCCCATAGCCATTATCTCTTCGGTCAGTTCCGGAACGATGGGCATATATCTTGCATCCGGATTCTTGCGGGGGTCATCGGTATAAAGCCCGTCTATATCCGAAAGCAGTATCAAAAGGTCGGCATCCACAAGTGCGGCCACGATAGCCGAGAGCGTATCATTATCACCAAACTCTATCTCATAAGTCGATATAGTGTCATTTTCATTTACGATGGGGATCACTCCCAGTTTCAACAGTTCGATAAAGGTGTTTCTTGCATTAAAGCGGTTAAGGTCGGCTGCGATCGTATTTTTTGTCATCAGTATCTGGGCGGCCACCTGCCCGTACTGCGAAAACAGTCTTTCGTATATCATCATAAGCCTTGCCTGCCCTACAGCGGCACAGGCCTGCTTGACCTCCAGTTTATGCTCGTCTTCCTTAGGGATATGTACCGTCTTCTTCCCGGCTGCTATAGCACCGCTGGATACAAGTATAACGTCTTTTCCCTGATTTCTGATGTTACACAGTTCCCTTACAAGCGTCTCAAGTTTAATATAATCAAAATCACCTGTTTCCTTATGTCTTAATGAAGAGGAGCCTATCTTTACCACTATCCTCTTTTTGTTCTTTATAAGTTCTCTGTAATGGTCCATTGCTTTATCTGCTTGCCTTTCTATACTCTTTGCATATATTTTATCACTTTTTCGGCTGTACGTATACCGTCAGCCGCTGCGGAGGTGATACCGCCGGCATATCCCGCACCCTCCCCGCATGGGAAAACGGCTGCTATATTGCTCATTCCGGCTTCGTTTCTTATCATACGGATCGGGGCTGATGTCCGGCTTTCCACCCCGGCCAGAAGCGCCTGCAGGGAATCAAAACCGCTTATGGTATGTCCGAAACTGCCAAACGCTTCTATTATATCATTTTCCATGGAAAGCGGAAGCAGGCCGTTCAAAGGAGCATAAGCCCATTTGCCTTTGATCTCGGCATCTATTCCTCTGCTGTCGGCACGCTGCTTTTGTGCCATAAAATCTCCGAGTGTCTGCACCGGTATGCTTCCCTTGCAAAGTGCGTAGGCTTTTTCTTCAAGACTTTTCTGGAATTCCATCCCGTCAAAAAGGCCGTTTCCAAACTCTTCGGGGCCTACGGTTACAACTATGGCGGAATTTGCGTTTTTCCCGCTCCTGCCATGATAGCTCATCCCGTTAACCGCCAGTCTTCCGGGTTCTGAAGAAGCATTGACCACATATCCTCCCGGGCACATGCAGAAGGAGTATACCCCCCTTCCCGAAGCGGTTTTTGCGGTCAGTTTGTAGATCGCAGGCGGGAGTTTGAATTTCTCGTGATCAGGCCCGTACTGGCTTTCATTGATCATCTTCTGTTCATGCTGTACACGGAAGCCGACCGCAAAGCTCTTTGCTTCCATCTCCATACCGCATTCGTACATGTCCCTGTACAGATCGCGTGCGGAATGCCCGGTACATAGTATGATACAGCCGCATTTTATCGCAGAGATCTTATTATCTTTAACTATCTCGGCACCTGTTGCTCTTTTTTTATCGTCAAAAAGAGGTTTTACAAAACGTGTTTCAAACATGAATTCCACGCCTTTTCTTTCAAGTGCGCAGCGCATGTTCACGATAACGTTCTTAAGCACATCCGTTCCGATATGAGGATGGGCATCACTGAGTATAGCAGGATCCGCACCATGCTCCACAAACACTTTAAGTATCAGATCATGTATCCCGCTCTTATCATTATTCCCGGTATAAAGCTTGCCGTCGGAGAAAGTACCTGCCCCGCCTTCACCGAACTGAATATTTGATTCCGGATTCAGTATACCTTTCTCCCAGAATGCTTCAACGCTTTTCTGGCGCTTGACTATACGCTCTCCCCGCTCTATCACCACAGGCCGGAGTCCCGCTCCGGAAAGTATGTATGCACAGAATAAACCTGCGGGCCCGCAGCCGACTATAAGCGGCCTGTCATCATCGCTGTTTCGCTTGATTATCCCTTTTGGGAAAGCATAGCTGACCGGTTTATAAAGTGTAAGGCTCTGGCTTCTTTTAAGATGCCTGGCCGCAACCTCGATACCTTTTCCTGTGTTCTTAAGATCAAAGGCTATACTGTATACGTATTTGATATCACCTTTTTTGCGGGCATCGATGGATTTTTTTAATATTGTCAGATTGCTGATAAGGACATCGCTTATCCCAAGCGCTGCTCCTGCCTGCCTTGCAAGCTCTTCAGCTTCGTTTTTTACCGGCGGTTTAATATGTACATCGTCCAGTCTGAACATATCAGTCTCCCTTTTTGATCAGGCTCTTATATACGGTATAGGCACATGAAAGCGCAAAATGCAGATTGTATCCCCCGCACTCCCCCGAAACATCCAGGAGTTCTCCGATAAGGTATACATCTTCTGCTTTCTTTGACATGAGATCTTTATTTACTTCATTGAGCGGAACTCCGCCGCACATCAGCTGCGCATCACGGTAGCCGCCCCTGTCTTTTATCTTAAAGCAATAAGCGGTTGCCAGCTTATACAGTCCGGACATATCGCAGTTTCTGACTTTCATATCAGGCTTAAGGCCGGCTTCCTTTATAAGATAAAGTGCAAGTTTTTTATTCAGCCAGCCGGCAAAGAACTCTTCGAGGTTTCTTTCGCCAAAAAAGCGGATCCTCTCCTCAAACTGCCTGCGCGGGTCTTTTAAAAAGCAGAGAAAATCAGCATATATCAAAGCTTTTGAAGGCTCTTTGACATATCTGCTCAGCTGAAAAACAGGTATACCCGAAAGATTTTCTTTAGTAAACTGCACTTCACCGCTCTCCCGGTATTCTTTATCTATTACCACCAGTTTAAGCGATGCATCACATCTGACCCCTGCCAGTGCCCTGATATCTTCTTCGCACTTGAAAAATGTAAGTGCGGGATAGGTGGCATTAATGGAATGGCCTGCCTTTTTTACCAGTCCCAGACCGTTTTCCTTATCCTCGGAATACACACCCGCCTTACCGCCGCAGGAAAGGATGATATGATCGTATCCGGGTTTTCTGCTGATACTGCCGTCCGAAAAAACAATACGTTTATCGGCTCTTATCTCTTCCGCCTTTTTTTCCAGTATTATTTTAACACCAAGTTCCTCCAATGTAAATCGAAATACATCAAGAACTGATGATGCCTGCCGGCTGACGGGATATATGCCGCCCTTCATCACACAGGTCGATAAGCCAAGGCTGTGATAAAATCCGTCTCTCTCACTTACGCTCATGTTATCAAGTATCTTCTGAAGCATATTTTCATCGCTGCACAGATAATGCTTTGTGCTTATATCTTCGTTAGACAGATTGCACCTTCCGTTTCCTGTCAGCAGAAGTTTTTTCCCCACACGCTCCTGGCGTTCATAAAGATCTACGCAAAAGCCTGCACGCGCCAAAAGCACGGCCACACTCATCCCGCCAAATCCCGCTCCGATGACCGCTGCATTTCCTTTTATACTCATTCCTCTTCCTCCAGAAAACGCAGCTTAAGTGCGAGCTTCGCAAAATATCTTCCAAGAGGGATACGCTTAAGTGAATATATGCTTATGAGCCCCGCCTTGCATATCGCAAAGAAAAAGCAGAAGAAATATAAAACAAAGCCGATGATCACTATCAGGATGTGCGGCATAAAAAGCGAAAACAAAAGCGAAAGGATCAATACCGGTACCCCCGAAGCAATGGCACAAAGAGCAGGCAGGACTATCACCCGCATGGGATCAAAGCTGTAATGAAGCTCTCTTGAAAGGCGGATATAATTAAGCAGTGCACATATCAGATAAAAGACTCCGGATGCAAGAAGAAGGGAATATATCCCCATCCCTGCCACATTAATGCCGGGAATGAATATCATTATCAAAAGCGCCGGTATCAGAGCTATCAGACAGTGTAAACCGAGCATTCCGAATTTTTTTATCAGTATAAGCTGCATGGATGTATTGATGGCTATACAGCATAAGATCATAGGTATTATCCCGAACCATATCAGCCGCACGGCAAGTGCAGATTCAAGCTTAAATAATCCTCCGGTCAGAAACGGAGCCTCTACGGCATAGAATACTGCGAAGAAAAAACATATAAGCATAGATTCCCCTGAAAGGTTCATGCAGCGGATACGGTATTCTCCGCGGTCTTCCCCTTTCATACCGTATCCCAGCTTTCTTATCGAATTGTAAATGAGGAAAAAGATCATGACATAAGGCAGAAGGCATAAACTTCCAAGTACCCCCGAATACATCCCCCACACATATGATTTCAGCCACGATATCGAATCCTTAAGAGTTTTTCCGTATACCAGGAGCGAAGCAAAATGGAAGCTCAAAAAGGACAGAAAAGCGAGTGAAAACGGAAAGGTCATTGAATAAAACATTCCTGTAGGGCTTTCGTGTTTTCTGTTGGTATCTCTGCCTCTTTTAAGGCTGCGTTCATAATGTCCGCCCATTACCGTAAGCGTATAAAGGATCAGCGTGGCAAAAGCTGCTATCATCAGTAACACCAGGACTCCGTTGGCATCATATATATATTCTACTACGTTGTTTCGTAACAGGGCCGATACCGAAGAACCCGAAGCACTGTTGATCCCGGCGAATATAAGCACAAGCACAAAAGCTAAAAACTGTCTCAGAAGCATTATGTATCCGCTGTGTGTCCCGCCGTAATATCCGTCGGAATGGCCTCTGAATATAAGC
This sequence comes from uncultured Lachnospiraceae bacterium, assembly GCA_902779395.1. GTDB lineage: Bacteria > Bacillota > Clostridia > Lachnospirales > Lachnospiraceae > NK4A136. The sequence continues at coordinate 11,338 of CACZBK010000042.1, forward strand.
GTAAACGCATCTGCCGCAAAAAGAGGCAGCATCGCCAGCAGGGTAGACAATCCTGCTTTCCCGAAAAGAAAGGTCTCCGAAAATCTCCTTGCACAGAAGATCCAAAGGATGATGACAAAGACCACATAAGCCAGGATATGAAGAAAAGCGGACAGGAATATCCTGCCGGCATTTTTCATATATCCTATCTTTTTTCTCTTATGTATCAGATCATGGACAGCTTCTGAGGCCCCGACAGGGATAAGCACCAGAAAAAATATCAATATATCGACTGAACTGAATAAATAAGCTGCTCCCGAAGGAGAGATCCTCCTTACTATTATCAGCCTGGATAGAAAAGTCAACAGTATCGAGCAGAATATACTCAGCCTGAGACGTTCTTCCGGGCCTATTTTTTTCAGCAATCTTCTACCTGCTTCCCTGGCGGCGCTCATATCCTGCCTCCTTAAGAATATCTTCCTGCATCTCTTCCATCTTCAGGCGGTCTTCTTCCTCCTCATGATCATACCCGGCAAGATGCAGAAGCGAATGAGCGGTAAGAAATGCAAATTCCCTTTCGTTGCTGTGACCGTATTCTTCAGCCTGTTTATATACTCTGGCAGCACATATCATTATCTCGCCAAAGATAAGCTCTTCCGTCTCGGGGTCGAAAAGATCCGCATCATTTTTACTGATCTTATCGAACTCCGCGATATGAAGAGGATCAAAAGGCAGATTAGGAAAAGACAGAACATCCGTCACTGCATCTTTCCCCCTGCATTCCCTGTTTGCGTTTTTGATCGTATCATCATCAACGACATATAAAGAAAGCTGTACATCATACGGACAGGGAAAACGTTTAAAGAACACGTCGCAAACATCCTGAGCTATCTTTGAATAGCCGGGAAGAAAGTCCGTATCGCATTCCGTAAATAAACTGAGATTCATAATAAAACCCTCTTTAATACCGATCCAATCAGGTCATTTCTTTTTGCGGTTCTCATAATTCTCATATGCCTGAACTATCTTCATAACAAGCGGATGTCTTACAACATCCTTGCTGCTTAAGCTGCAAAAAGAAATTCCGTCTACTTTTTTCAATACCCTTACTGCTTCCTCAAGCCCTGAAAGACTGTGAGGCGAAAGATCTTTCTGGGTAAGATCCCCCGTGATAACAGCTTTAGAGCCAAAGCCTATACGTGTTAAGAACATCTTCATCTGGGCAGGAGTGGTATTCTGCGCTTCATCCAGTATGATAAAAGAATTATCAAGCGTACGTCCTCTCATATATGCCAGAGGCGCCACTTCGATAAGCCCTTTTTCCATGTTCTTCTGAAAACTCTCTCCGCCCATTATCTGATAAAGCGCATCATATAAAGGTCTTAAATACGGATCGACCTTGCTCTGCAGATCTCCGGGCAGAAACCCAAGCTTCTCTCCTGCTTCTATGGCGGGGCGGGTAAGGATTATCCTTCCCACCTCCTCATTTTTAAATGCCGTTATGGCCATAGCCATTGCAAGATAGGTTTTTCCGGTACCTGCCGGCCCCGTGCCGAATACTATCATATTATCCCTGATCGCATCCACATATTCCTTCTGACCGGTTGTTTTTGGCTTGACGGGCTTACCGTTAACGGTACGGCATATGGTATCAGCATCCAGCTTAAGAAGCTCTCCCTCCATATCCTGCCTTGCCAGTTTCAGGCCATATTCGACTTTATGCGCTTCAAGTGAGCTTTCATTTTTTGCTATCTGTTCAAGATCTCTTAAAAGCCTTATCGCGCGGTTTACATTCTTTTCGCTTCCGATGATCTGCACCGCACCGTCGCGGTCCGTAACATCCACAGCCAGCTCTTCTTCAAGCTGTTTGATATACTTATCATTTGTTCCGAAGAGCACTCTTGTACTCTCGGGGCTGAGTTCTATACTTTTTTTGATCCTTAATGCTTCTTCCAACTTATCGATCCACCTCACCGCATATAAGTTTCTTAGGGCTGATCCTCTCAGCACCTGTTATATAAGCTGCCATAAGTCTTTCATATGCAGCCTGTGCTTTGACTGCATCATTATGATAGATGACAGCCATCGTCTCTCCTTTTTTTACAGGGTCCCCGACCTTCTTTTTCAGCAGGATCCCTACAGAAGGATCTATGATATCCGTTTTCTTTTCACGGCCGCCTCCAAGCATCAGAGAACACATACCCACTTCATCGCAGATTATACGCTGTACATACCCGTCTGACGGAGCTTTCAGTTCAAGGATCTGCTCTGCGACTTTAAGCTTCTGTGTATCGTCAGCCACTGATGCATCTCCTCCCTGCGCACTGATGAAACGTTTAAGCTGTTCTATTGCTCTTCCGTCGGCTATCGCTGCCTTAAGCTTATCCTCGGCATCCTTAAGGTCAGCTGCCTTGCCGGCTAAAAGGACCATACGGCTCCCCAGCGCTAATACAAGAGCGGTAAAATCTTCCGGTCCCTTTCCTTTCAGCGTATCTATGGCTTCTCTTACTTCTATGGCATTTCCCACCGCTCTTCCCAGAGGTTCGTCCATATTCGTTATCACTGCCATGCACTTTTTGCCTGCATGAGCGCCTATCTTAACCATCGCCCCGGCAAGCGCTTTTGCATCATCGCTTTCCTTCATAAATGCACCGCTTCCGCATTTGACATCAAGAACTATCGCATCCGCGCCTGCAGCAAGTTTTTTGCTCATTATGGACGAAGCTATCAGAGAGAGCTGGTCAACTGTAGCGGTAACATCTCTCAACGCATACAGCTTCTTATCAGCCGGAGCCAGATCTGCGGTCTGTCCCATTATGGCCATCCCGATATCATTTACCTGTGAAATGAAACTTTCCTCGTCCATCTCCGTTTTAAAGCCCGGTATGCTCTCAAGTTTATCGATGGTACCTCCGGTATGGCCGAGACCTCTTCCGCTCATTTTTGCCAGTTTTACGCCAAGACAAGATACCAGCGGCAGCAGGGCGATACTTGTTTTATCACCAACGCCTCCGGTTGAATGCTTATCCAGCTTTATTCCCTCAATGGCGCTCAGATCAAGCTTATCTCCGCTGTCACGCATTGACAGAGTAAGATCGCCTGTTTCGCGTTCATTCATACCTACAAAACATATTGCCATAGTCATGGCGCTCATCTGATAATCCGGTATCTCTCCGCGGGTATACCCCTGTATCATCCAGTCGATCTCTTCAGTGGTAAGTTCCCCGCCAAGCTTCTTTTTCCGTATCAGATCATACATTCTCATAAAAAACACCTCCCTTGCTTCGTAAGATAAAATCTGCTATCATATCCGCATGAATCTTCCTGAAGCTTTTATTGAAAGAATGAATTCCATGCCGGATCTTGATGCCGGTGCTTTTTTTGCATCTTTTAACGATGCACCGGTAAAAGCTTTTCATTTAAATACCGCACGCTTAAGCCGCGAAGCTCTTGAAGAATGGCTTATGCGGCAGAATGAGCTTAAAGCCTCTCCTCTGCCCTGCGGGACCGGTTATATCTATTCTTTTGATTCGGACCGTTCTGTCGGAAGCCTGCCTCTGCATCACGCAGGCGCCATATATTCCCAGGATCCCTCAGCGATGCTTACCTTAAGCGGCCTTGATATACGTTCCGATATGCGCATACTTGATATGTGCGCCGCCCCCGGCGGAAAAACCTCGCAGCTGGCGATGGCTGTAGACGGCGGCAGCGGATTCGTACTGGCTAATGAACCTGTCTTGTCAAGAAACCGTATACTTGTATCGAATATCGAACGCATGGGATATCGTAATGTGATCACTTCTAATCTTTATCCCGAAGATATCGCTGCAGCCTATCCGTCATATTTTGATATCGTCCTGGTCGATGCCCCCTGCTCCGGAGAGGGGATGTTTCGCAAATATCCCGAAAGCATTGAACAATGGAGCATCGATAATGTGGCTATGTGTTCTAAACGGCAGCGTGATATCCTGAAATGCGCCGTATCGGTATTGCGCCCCGGCGGAAGGCTGATATATTCCACCTGCACCTATGCTCCTTCGGAAGATGAGGATCAGCTTTCTTTTATGACCGGTGAACTGGGGCTTATCCCCTGCCCGGCGCCAAAAGCAGTATCCGATAATGCATATAATACTTCAGAAGGCGCTTACCGCTCCTATCCGCATCTGTATCCCGGAGAGGGCCAGTTTATGGCTTATCTCATAAAACCCGGAGATGAAACTGCGGATAATGCTCCCTCAAGGCTCCCTTCAGTACTTGAGCAGCCCAAAAACGGGGAGCTTAAAAAGCTTAAGGAAGATACCGGAGATCTGTTTGAAGGCTATACACTCTGTAAATACCGTGACAGATTTATCATAGCTCCGGCCCTGCCTTCATATCTTCCCTCTAAAGGCATAACCAGCTTAGGTGTCATTGCCGCATATCATGATGAGAAAAAAAACAGATTCATCCCTCATCATCAGTTTTTTTCGGCCTACGGAAACAGGTGCAGCCGGCAGCTGGATCTTGATCCCGAAGATCCCCTTATAAAACATTATCTCTGCGGTATGGAAATATCCTGTGATAAAGAGTTTTCAAAGGGCTATGGAGCTGTATCATGTCTTGGCGTACCGGTAGGCGGCATGCGCTGCGCCGGCGGCCGTCTTAAGAATCTTTATCCCAAAGGCTTACGGGAAACTCACTTATGATAAGGCTCTTTCCTGAGTATCTTATGAGCTCTGTATATCTGCTCAAGAAGTACTACTCTCATAAGCTGATGCGGTAATGTCATTTTTGAAAATGACAGCAGAAACGCACCGTCTTTTATGCTTTTATGAAGTCCTAACGATCCACCTATGATAAACTGTATATGAGATATCCCGGCGTTCATCTTATCATTGAGCATAGCCGCAAAATCTTCCGAGGAATACTGTCTGCCCTCTATTGCGAGTACGATCTTTAAAGCTTTATCATCAAGATGTTCCCTGATCCGGCAGGCTTCCGTCAGCATTATCTCAGCACAGCCGTTTTCGTTTAAGCCATCCGGTGTTTTTTCGTCCTTAAGCTCTATTATATTCAGCCTGGTATATGACCTTAATCTTTTTTCATATTCACTTACGGCATCAGACCAGTATTTTTCCTTAAGCCTGCCAACGCATATCACATCGGTTTTTATCATGCGACATTATCATCCGTTTCATCAGTTTCATTTTCAAAAAGCATAAGATATATGCGTTCACTCATTTCATCTATGTAGGCAGGCTCGAGATTCATGAATTTCAGATCAAGAAGATAGGATATCCTCTGCATCCGGAGAATGCATTTTTCCTCATCTTCAAAATCAGATCCTTCACTTATAATGCCGTCATCAAGCTCACCGGCAGAAAGATTCTCCTTAGCCCACTTCATTATCTCTTCGGTCCGCTTATCTTCGGCTTTGGCTCCCTTTAACAGTGTCTTTGAGTTTTTCATTGAGAATGCGCTTCCTATAAGCATTATGATCGACATGGCACCAAGAATGCCGCACATGATGAACCTTCTGCTCATCGACATATTGCCTGGCATGAGATTAAATGCCCACAGAAGTGTTAATACCAGAACAACAAGTCCTACTATCATTAGGGCAAATGCTGACCCTCTGGCCTCTGAAGCCTTCTGTCTCTTGCTCTGATATCCAGTAAGATTAGGACCTAACCCCATAACCCCTGCCTTTCCGGCACAAAGCCTATTCCTCTATTATAAACACCACAGGTTCAGGAACAGCGTACATTTCCGGCTCTATGTAATCCCCCAGCATAAAACTGCCGTCTTCTTCCGAACGAAGTCCTTTATACATATATCCGGTGTTGATATCACCCATAAAATACGCGCCGGTCCTCATGGAATTCTCATTAAGATCCGTAACGTATTCCGTCACGATGTAATAGATAGAATCTTCAAATTTGATAGCGGCATTCACACTGTAGCTGTATCTGTTTATCGTTCCGGGAAGATGCCCTTCCAGGTCTATTGTCTTTCCCTGGTTTATATCATATTGTTTTATTGCATCTATGAATATCTGTGCATCGATCTCGGATTCAAGAGTCAGCTCAAAATCACACTCGGAAATATCTCCCGGAATACCTTCCTGTGAATAAGCGACAAACATCATATGTGACAGGCCTATAGGCATCGGAACGGGACTTAAATATTCCTGGCTTTCATTTGTAGGCTCGGTACCGTCGGTAGTATAATAGATCCTGCAATATTTCTGGGCTGTCACGGTAATGAGTTCAGGTTCGGTAAATTCTCCGCCTTCCGGCTGTATCACGGGAGGATCGGGTTTACGTATATCGATCGTATACCTGCCGTCAGTCATATCAGAAACTATACCGTAATTATTTACAAATATCGCTTTGACATTATATATACCCAGTTCAAGATATAAGGGAGTTGTATAAAGTTCACTGTCTGTAGTGGGATCGGTACCGTCCAGAGTATAATAGATATTTCCGGCGGTGGCTGCGGAAAGTTTCAGCCATAAAACATTTTCATAAACACCCGGCTCTTCGGAGAAAACCGGAGCCTGTGCGGTATACTCAATAAACTGACTTACTATGGCCTGATCATCACAATCGGAAAGTATTGTCTCTATCATGGCATAATCGTCTCTTTCCGAATAATAATCTATTATCTTTCTGTAAGCCAGCTGTGCGTTGATATCCTTAGAGTATATTATCTCCCACAGCATCAGAAGCGCCTTATCATCTTCATCATTTGAGAAATAATAATCCACTAATGTGAATTTGAGAGAAGTATCGTCCGAATCGATAGACAGGGCCCGTTCCATATGTTCTATAGCAGTCGTGAAATCACCCTCGGCAGCCGCCTCTTTTGCAAGCTGCGTCTGATAAGACTGTGAGTTTTCCATATAGTATCTTTTGCTTAATTTTGAAACACCCCATATGCCCAGTCCTATGAGCAAAAGGAAAGCAAGAAGGAACAGAAGACGGAAACGGCTTTCTTTGATGGCAAGACCAAGCTGATGTAATGCATCTTCATCATAAAAATCATCATCATCGTCTATATAATCGCCGTCATATTCTTCGTCGAAGTCATCAAGCTCTTCTTCCTCCTCATAATCAGAACGCTCATCATGATAATATTCTTTTACATCATCTTCATATTCATCATCATAGTATTCATCATCATCATAATATTCATCTTCATAAGCATCGTTATCGTCATCGAGCTTGTCCATATCAACAATATCCAGATCATCGAATTCAAGATCCGATAATCCGTCTGATATACTGCTTTCGATCGCAGGATCAAAATCGGGTATAAGTTTAAGTTCTGCTCCGCAGTTACTGCAGAGCAGCAGTCCTTCTTCGATCTCACTGCCGCATTCGGGACAGGTCATAACCGTTCCTCCGAGTCAAAGATTTCAGGTATCAGAATAATCCGATGATCTTTCCGTTGTCGTCAACGTCAATATTATACGCTGCAGGCTGTTTTGGAAGTCCCGGCATGCTCAATATGCTGCCGGACAGCACAACAACAAAGCCTGCGCCTGCACTTACATAAACATCTCTTATATGAACAGTAAAACCTTCGGGCGCACCCAGTACCTTCGGGTCATCCGACAGCGAATACTGTGTCTTTGCCATGCATACAGGAAGGCCGGAAAAGCCCTGTTCTTCAAGTTTTTTAATGCTTTTATCCGCTGATGTACTGTATTCGACAGCTGATGCCCCGTATACTTTTCTGCAGACCGCTTCGATCTTTTCTTTTATGCTCTGATCATCGCTGTAAGCAAACTCAAGCTTACTTTCCTTATCGCAAAGCTCTTTTACTATGCCGGCAAGTTCCAGACCGCCTTCTCCGCCTTTTGCAAATACTTCCGATACCGCAAAAGGAACCTTAAGCTCTTCACACACGGAGCGCAGCTCTGCTATCTCGGCATCTGTATCCTGCTCAAAACGGTTAATGGTTACCGCTACGTTCATCCCGTAAGACAGCATATTGTTTACGTGCTTTTTAAGATTAGCGCTTCCGCGTTTTAATGCGTCTGTATTTTCTTCTTTAAGTGAAGCTACCGGGATACCCCCGTTATATTTTAAAGCCCTGATGGTAGATACTATCACTACCGCATCCGGTTTAAGCCCCGTCTTTCTGCACTTTATATCAAGGAATTTTTCAGCACCCAGATCAGCTCCGAACCCTGCCTCGGTAATGCAGTAATCGCCCAGCTTAAGTGCTGCCTTTGTAGCGATGACACTGTTGCAGCCGTGAGCGATATTCGCAAAAGGCCCGCCGTGTATCAGCACGGGATTGTGCTCTAAGGTCTGGACCAGATTAGGCTTTAACGCATCCTTAAGAAGCGCAGCCATGGGCCCGACGGCCTTTATATCCTTAGCTGTCACAGCTTTACCGTCAAGATCATATGCAACGATTATGCGAGAAAGCTTTTCTTTCAGATCCTTCATATTTTCGGCAAGACAAAGTATAGCCATTATCTCACTTGCCACGGTAATAACAAAATGGTCCTCGCGTACAAAGCCGTCATTTTTATCGCCAAGGCCCACCACGATATTTCTTAACGCCCTGTCATTCATATCCATGCAGCGCTTCCAGAGGATCTGTCTTGTATCTATGCGCAGGACGTTACCCTGCTGGACATGATTATCTATAAGTGCGGCAAGCAGATTGTTAGCGGCAGTTATCGCATGAAAATCTCCGGTAAAATGAAGATTGATATCCTCCATGGGAATCACCTGGCTGTATCCGCCTCCGGCAGCTCCGCCCTTCACCCCGAAACACGGCCCGAGTGAAGGCTCTCTTAAAGCCAGCACTACTTTTTCGCCCATTTTGGCAAAAGCCTGCGAAAGTCCGACACTTATCGTAGTCTTACCTTCTCCTGCGGGAGTCGGATTGATCGCGGTCACCAGTATAAGCTTGCCGTTTTTGTTTTCGCTGATGCGCTCTAAGCACTCATCCGAAAGCTTGGCTTTATATTTTCCGTAAAGCTCAAGCTCATCTTCTTCGATCCCAAGGCCTGAAGCAACTTCCCTGATCGGCAGTATCTGCGCTTCCTGTGCAATTTCGATATCACTCTTCATAGTCTGCATTCCTTTCATCTGGACTTTAAGAATTCTTCCAACTGCTCCATACTCATAAGCACCTTACGGGGCTTAGTCCCTTCCTCAGGGCCCACTATGTTGTTAGCTTCCATCTGGTCTATGATCCTTGCAGCACGGTTAAAACCTATCTTAAATACACGCTGGAGCATACCGCTCGAAGCTTTTTCCTTTTCGATAACAAAGCGGCAGGCTTTTTCAAAATATTCATCCAGACCATCCCCTGCATCACTGTCGGATGACTGGTCCGATGAATCAGAAGGCGCTTCAGTCATATTGCTCACCTCATCCAGTACCTTCTGATCATACACTTCCTGCTGCTGTGTTCTCGACTTTAAGAACTCGGCGACCTGCTGTACTTCCGCATCAGACACAAATGCTCCCTGTACGCGGAGCGGCTTGGTAAAGCCCTGGGGAGAGTAAAGCATATCTCCGTATCCAAGAAGCTTTTCGGCTCCGGTAGCATCCAGTATGGTACGGGAATCAACACCGCTGCCGCATTTTAAGGCCACACGGCTTGGCATGTTAGCCTTGATAAGTCCGGTAATAACGTCTACGGAAGGACGCTGCGTAGCCAGGATCATCCACGACTATGACTATCTTAGGCAGTTTCTTTGCAACACTTCCGTCATCTTCAAGCACTTTTCCCTGATCCACCTGCTCATTGTAGGCATCTATGCCTCTTACGTCATGATCGGCAAAAAGCTTATAACGCCTGCCCATCTCGGCAACAGCCCACGCCAGGGCGACATTTGCCTTCCTGGGTTCTGTCACTACAGGCATCAAAAGATGCGGGATACCGTTATAGACGGAAAATTCAACTACTTTGGGATCGATAAGTATCAGCTTCACTTCATCGGGATCCGCATTAAAAAGTATGCTCTGTATGATAGAATTTGTAAATACCGATTTACCGGAACCCGTAGTACCGGCAACCAGAAGATGGGGCATCTTGCCTATATCTCCTACTATAACATGCCCGCTTATATCCTTGCCTACAACAAATGTAAGCTTTGACGAAGCCTTCTTAAATTCCGCCGATTCTATAAGTTCCTTTAAAGATACGGGGATCCTTTCCTTATTGGGGATCTCTATACCAACCGCAGCTTTTCCGGGTATCGGTGCTTCTATCCTTATCTCTTCCGCTGCAAGGTTAAGCTTAAGATCATCCGCCAGATTGACGATCTTGTTAACCTTTATACCTTCTCCAAGCTGCAATTCGAATCTTGTGACCGAAGGCCCCTGGCTTATATCATTAACCGTTGCAACTACACCAAAAGACTTAAGGGTCTGCTGAAGCAAAAGTGCGGTTTCCTTAAGCTCTGCTTCAGTATCTTTCTTTGTTCCCTTCTTAGGATCTTTAAGCAGCGAGATGGGAGGTTTTTCATAAGGTATCTGCGGAGCCGCATTCTGAGCAGCTTTAGTCTCTTCTGCAGCGGCAGGTGTCTTTTTAACTTCCGCCGGAGCCGGAGCAGAAACCGCCCTGTCCTCTTTCTTTTCAGGCACAGTGTCTTCTTCATCAAAAAATGAAGGTTTGGGTTTAAGCGGAAGCTCTTCCTGAGGCTTTACATTTTCGCTGACAGTTTCCTTTACTTCAGTTTCTTCTTTCACTGCTTCAGGTTCTGCAGTGATCTCCTTAACCTCTTCATAAGGCCTGATCTTAATATTGTCTATATCATTCTTTATCCCGGCTGCATCATCGCTGATATTTTCTTTGACTGCCTCAGCTTTTGCAGTATCAGAGGGCAGTGTAACTTCTCTGATCTCGTCCTCGTAGATGCGTTTAGTATCGGTGTTATCTGAAGCGCTTTCTCCGGAGATAAAACCGGCTTCACTGCCTCCGGGCATAGCTTCATTCGGAAGCAGGGTGATCTCATGGATATCGTCCAGCTTATGCCTTCCGGGGACACCCATCTCAAAAGCTGCCTGATTTAACCTTCTTCTGCCGGGATTCGATGTACTGAGGATCCGCTCGTCCTCCGCACGTTCTTCAGCTTCCTTGCGCCGTCTTTCATTTTCCTGTTTTCTGATCCTTTTTTCTTCTTTTACTCTTTCTCTTTCTTCCTGTGCGATACGCACTTCCTCTTCATGATGTGCACGTTTTCTGGCTGCCTCTCTCTGCTGTTCTATATGCTTTCTGCGTCTTTCTTCACGGGCGGCACGCGCTTCCTCTTCAAGCCTTGCGGCTTCATCTTCATCTATCCATTCTTCCTCTTCCTGATATCTGTTTTTCCGGGATACGATCTCCCTCTGGCCGGATACTATCTCCATCATATTATCAAAGAAGCCTCTTCCTCCTATCAGAAGGAATGAAAAAATGATAAAAAGAATGATCACGAAAAGACCGCCGCCTTTTCCAAAAAGGCCATGAAAAATAAGTGCGGGAATCCCCAGCAGAACACCACCGCCGCCTGCTTCGGAATACAGCTGTTTATTTAAAAATCCCAGTTTATCAAAAAAAGTATCCTGATACTGAAGCTGGGCGGACAGCGCTTCAAGATCAGTACCAAGAAATGCAAGAAACATCCCCAAAAAGACAAGAATGAGTATAAATCCGGCCAGCTTATGCCCGGGTGTCCTGTACTCGGCAATAAATACCTGATAAAACATGGCTGCTATCAGGATTAGCGGAAGCACATAGGCCAGAAGGCCGAATAATCCAAGCATGAGTGATCTGACAAAAGGTCCGAAACTGCCTTTTATCACGCCAAACATGCATAAACACAAAATAACGAGCACGCAAAAAACAACAAATAAGAGCACTACCGGTAAAAAACTTTCTTCCGGCTGAGGGCTTCTTTTTTTGCTGCTGTTCTTTTTTGCGGCTGATGCTCCGGACCTTCCTGCCGCCGGAGAGCTTTTACCGCCTTTAGTTTTAGAAGAAGCAGAAGTACGCCTCCTGCTGTTTGGCGCAGTAGCCAAGACTATTCCTCCGTACTAAATAAAAATTCAGTTTATATCAAAGAAATCCATACCGCTCATATCCACCACATCGAAATGCATATCCAGCAACGGTATATCATGATCAAAATCCATATCCTTAGCTTCATGCTTTTTGGGTATGGGAAGCGGATTTTTTATAGGCTGGGCAGGTTTGGGTTTGTTATTTTCTGCTTTTTCGGCAGTCTTTTCATCAGGCTTACCATAAGTTCCGGGAGCTAAGATCCCCTGTTTCTTAGCCTCATCAACAGTCATCGCAAGGTGCAGGGCCGGCTTTGCTTCATTTTTGACATTTTCTTCAGTATTTTTGCTATTGCCGGCTGCTTTTTCTTCAGCAGGACTGACTGTTTTATGTTCTGCCATCTGCTCCAATACATGCTTAGGCGGAGCAAAACGGCTGGCACGCGCCCGGTCAAGCTCACTCATGCTGCTGACAACAGAATGATCCTTAAGAACGCCTTCAGCTTTGTTTTCATTGTTTTTATCTGTTCCGTGACTATCTTTGGCTTCGGATCTCTCTGCATTTACAGCTTCGGAGTTTTCCGGTTTTTTAACTTTCAGAAAATCCAGAGTAGCCTCAAGTTCCTTAACTTTTGCAGCCTCTTCAGCCGACTGAATATCTGCCAATTTAATTTCCTCCGACGTTCTGCTTATCAAGCAGTTCCTCTACATGATACAGCGGGCGATGCTTTACTTCGCTGTAGATCCTTCCCACGTATTCTCCTATTACACCTATCGCTATCAGCTGCACTCCTCCAAGAAACCAGATAGAAAGAATAAGGGATGTCCAGCCCTTTTCCACATTACCGCTGATATAAGAAACAAATGCATAAACCGCAGCTGCCAGACAGATAAAAAGCGCTATAACGCCTGTCTTCAATACCATCTTTATGGGTTCTGTCGAAAACGAAGTTATACCGTTTATGGCAAGAGCCAGCATCTTCTTTAAGGGATACTTGGATTCTCCGGCCTGTCTTATCCCGCGCTCATAAACCACTTCGCCGGTCTTAAGTCCAAGAAGAGGTATAAGTCCTCTCAGATAAAGGTTTGATTCCTGATATAATGCCAGTTCATCAAGAGCCTTTTTCGACATAAGACGGAAATCGGCATGATTATAGACGGTTTTCACTCCCATAGAGGAAAGCAGCTTATAATATCCCTGGGCTGTATTGCGTTTGAAGAAGGAATCTTTCTTACGACTTCCCCTGATACCGTATACTATCTCGCAGCCTTCATGATACTTATCCACCATATCCTTTATGACTCCGATATCATCCTGAAGGTCGGCATCTATGGATATGCTTATATCGGCACGCTCTCTGGCCGTCATAAGTCCGGACAATAAAGCCGACTGATGTCCGCAGTTGCGTGAAAGCTTCTGGCCCCAGACATCAGACGAACTATCATGATTTTCTTTGATTATTTCCCATGTCCTGTCCCTGCTCCCGTCATCGACAAGAAGAATAAAACTGTCTTTACTTATACCACAGCTTTTTCTCAGATCCCCGAGGACAGAACGAAGCTTGGATATACTGTCAGGCAGTACCTCCTCTTCGTTATAACAGGGAACAACAATGGCAAGTACTTCATTCATTACTTATCATTCATCCCAGTTTGTATAGACATTCTGAACATCATCATCTTCATCAAGAAGATCCAGAATACGGGTAAGCTTCTTTACAGCCTCCTCATCGGTCACTTCAACATAGTTCTGAGGAAGTCTGGTCACCTCGGCGCTGACCATGGCTATCTTTTCGTCTTCCAGAGCCTTGCGTACGGTCTCAAGATCATCAGGACCGGTTATTATCTCAAATGAATCTTCCTCTTCCGAGAAATCCTCTGCTCCGGCATCAAGCGCTTTTTCCATGAGCGTGTCGGCATCAAGATCACACTCTTCCTTATCGATGATTATCTGGCCTTTGGTATCAAACATAAATGATACACAGCCGGGAGTACCGATATTGCCGTCTCCTTTCGAAAATGCCGCACGAACATTCGCTGCGGTACGGTTTTTGTTATCTGTCAGAGTCTCTACGATTATCGCGGTTCCTCCGGGGCCGTATCCTTCATAGGTTATATGCTCATAATTGATATTACCGCCTTCACCGGAAGCTTTCTTGATACCGCGGTCGATAGTATCGTTAGGCATATTATTGGCCTTAGCTTTGGCGATAACCGTTGCCAGCTTGTAGTTGTTGGCAGGATCGGGACCGCCCTCCTTGACCGCAACTGCGATCTCACGACCGATTATCGTAAAGATCTTGCCTTTAGCCGCATCATTTTTTTCTTTCTTATGCTTGATGTTAGCAAATTTTGAATGTCCTGACATAAAACTCTCCTTATTTTCATAAATTTACATTATCTTGTACGATCCACGGTATTTTACCACAAACTGTGATAAACTGCAAGTTATGTTACCTGTTTACGCCGATGGCTGGCTTTTATGTACGCTTATGGATTTGATCATCTTGTCCTCAACTTCTTCGACCTTAAAATGATATCCTCCGATATCAGTCTCAAAATGATCGCCTTCTTCAGGTATATGCTCCATCAGCGATATCAGATATCCGTTAATGGTCTCAAACTCGGTATCTCCGAAATCAATGCCCATACGTTCGGAAAGATCTTCGAGCCTGGTAAGTCCTTCGATCAGATAATTACCATCCTTATCATCCGCAACAATACGGTCATCTTCCTTGTCATACTCATCCTGAATGTTACCGACGATCTCCTCAAGTATGTCTTCCATAGCCACAAGCCCGCTTGTCTGACCGTATTCATCCACTACGATGACCATCTGGGTATTTGATGACTGCATCTGTTTAAACAGAGAATTTACTGTTTTGGTCTCGGGAACAAATACCGCTTCCCTTAAAGACGATCCTATCTCCTCCAGTGTAGGGTTCAACTTCGGGGTCTCTTCTTTTAATCTTACGGCATCCTTAAAATGCAGGATACCGGTAATATGATCCAGGTCTTCATGATAAACGGGATAGCGCGAAAAAGTACTGTTAAGTATCTCTTTAAGCGCATCCTTAAGTTTTATCGTATCTTCAAAAGCAACTATATGATTACGGTGAGTCATTATATCGCCGGCCTCTTTATCGGAAAGCTCAAAGATATTTGCGATCATCTCCGCCTCTTCCGGCTCTATCGTACCGTTTTCCTGTCCTTCATTTACGATAGCGATTATCTCACGCTCCGTACCGTCTTCAGTAAGCTCCCTTTTCTTTTTGAAAAACCGGTCAAACCAATTTCCCTTACTGTCATCTTCCATATCTCAGATCCTTTTATAAAGTATTTTACCGTTTCGGTATATCAGTCATGCTCTTTCAGTTTCTTATATATACTCTGGGCACTCTCTTACCTATATCGCATACAGCCTCATAATTGATCCTTCCGGATTTTTCGGCAAATTCTTCCATGGTGATACACTCATCACCGTCACATCCGACCAGTGTGGCAAGATCCCCGGGTTTAACAAGGTCATTGCCGGTAACATCAACCATCATCTGATCCATGCATACCCTGCCCACAACAGGATAACGCTTCCCGTATAAAAGTACACATCCCTTATCCGAAAGACACCTGGGATACCCGTCCGCATATCCGACCGATAATGTGGCTATACGGGAAGGATGCGATGTGATAAAGGTCCCGCCGTAGCTGATGGGAGTCCCCGCAGGTACATCTTTCACATGGATGACACTGCTTTTTATCTCCATGGCCGGCTTCAGCTTTATCCTGCTTTCATCGACTTCATCCGAAGGAAGCAGTCCGTAAGTGATTATCCCGCTCCTTACAAGATCAAGATGGGTATAGGGAAGCTCCATGATAGAAGCACTGTTTGCACAGTGTTTAAGCGGAATATCTATCCCCTCTTCATGAAGGGTATCGATAAATGAAGTATAGCGTGAAAACTGTTCTTTTGAGGGTGTTTTATCGTACTCATCAGCTCTGGCAAAATGAGTAAATATACCTTCGATCTCTATCCCCGGCATATCATGAACACACTTTACAAAATCAAGCCCCTCTTTATCCGGCTGGATTCCTATCCTGCCCATGCCGGTATCGAGTTTAATATGGACCAGCGCCTTTCTTTTGCTTCTTTGCGCAGTTTCGGACAAAAGACGTGCGCTCTCCATATCAAAAAGACTGATCCTTATTCCATATTCAACTGCCAGAGGGATCGTGGAAGGAAAAGTATATCCAAGGATAAGAACAGGTTTTCCTATACCCTGTTCGATTATATCAAGCGCCTCATCTATCGTGGCTACAGCATATCCCCATACGGCATCTACCGTGGAAAGCTCCTGTGCGATACGCACAGCTCCGTGACCGTAACCGTCAGCCTTGATCACCGCCATTATCTTGGTTTTTTTGGGTATGGCTTCCCTTACATGACGGATATTGTAATGTATATTATCCAGATTTACTGTTGCAAAAACTCTTTCCTGATGTAACATTTTCTCAAACTCCGGAGTCAGCATTTCCGGATCCGGCATCAGCTTTCGCTTCCGCCTTATCCGAAGGCTCCTCTTTCTTTACGTTTCCTGTCTGAGCCGCAGTCCCTGCAGGTTTTATCACATGCTCCGTTTCGGGGTTATACTTCATGTCGAAAATATCGATGACCTCTGCCCCGAAGATATCATGCATGTATGAATAGATCTGCTGGTTTTTCAGCTCGGCTTCCTGCTTGCGCACTACATTCTTTTTAAGTTCGATACGCATATCGGCTATCCATGATGCTATCTCATTGATATGCCTGGTATTCTCTGCAATCAGATCATAGCATACTTCCATAGTCTCGAGCATCAGTTCATAATTGACCTGATCGATCTCTTTGGGAAGATCCATAAGCTCATCCTGATATTCTTCAAGCTTCTGGTTCAGGGCATTGATCCTTGCAGAATAATCCGCCTGTTTTTCTTTTCCGCCCTGCTCATCCATCACGCCTACGATCTCTTCCATCAGTTTAGCTTTTGCGGCGCGTATCTGTTTTGATTCGGTATTTATCTTACCCTGTCTTTTCAGCAGTTCTTTTAACTGATTTTCAAGTTCCTGCATATGAGGGGTATGTACTATGCCCGCCATCAGCTTATACCACTTATTGTCAAGTGATATTACAGGGATCCTTTTCCCGAAAAGTGCAGGTTTAAAAACTTCGTCTTTTCTTGCCATTATTCTCCAAGCTCATCAAATGTTGCCCTGATCGCCCTGATAAAATCAAGGCTGTTAAGTATTACAGGCTCACTGCAGGTAGAAATAAGAGAAAGCGACTTAGTCATCTTTCCGTCTTCAACAGTCTTTATGCATGCTTTTTCAAGTCTGTCGGCAAATGCACAAAGCTCTTTGATGCCATCGATCTCACCACGTTTTCTGAGCGCACCGGTCCAGGCAAAAATAGTTGCGATCGAATTGGTCGAGGTTTCCTCGCCTTTTAAGTGCTTATAATAATGGCGCTGTACCGTACCGTGTGCGGCTTCGTATTCATACACACCCTTGGGCGATACAAGGACCGATGTCATCATCGACAGGTCTCCGTATGCAGTAGCAACCATATCACTCATCACATCACCGTCATAATTCTTGCAGGCCCATATAAAGCCGCCCTCTGAACGTATAACACGTGCTACGGCATCATCTATGAGTGTATAGAAATATTCTATGCCAAGCTCTTTAAACTTACCGGCATACTCATTATCATAGATCTCCTGGAATATATCCTTGAAAGTATGGTCATACTTCTTGGAAATGGTATCCTTGGTAGAGAACCACAGATCCTGCTTTGTATCTACGGCATATTTGAAACATGCCTGCGCAAAGGATCTGATGGAATCCTCTGTATTATGGATACCCTGGATGATCCCGGGACCTTTAAACTGATGTATGGTCTCCCTGATCTCACTGCCGTCTTCAGCCGTATATACAAGTTCTGCCTTACCGGCACCGGGAACCTTTATCTCTACATTCTTATAAACATCCCCGTATGCATGACGGGCTATGGTTATAGGTTTTTTCCAGTTTGCAACATAAGGTACTATACCCTTAACAAGGATCGGAGCACGGAAAACGGTTCCGTCAAGTATGGATCTGATGGTACCATTGGGGCTTTTCCACATTTCTTTCAGATCATATTCCTTTACTCTTGCCGCATTCGGTGTGATAGTTGCACATTTTACGGCAACACCGTATTTATTCGTTGCATTTGCAGAATCTATAGTAACCTGATCATCCGTCTCATTCCTGTGCTTAAGCCCAAGATCGTAATACTCAGTCTTTAAGTCCACATAAGGATTGATGAGCTCCTCTTTGATCATTCCCCAGAGTATACGGGTCATCTCATCCCCGTCCATCTCTACCAGGGGTGTGGTCATCTGAATCTTTGCCATTTCTTTAATACTCCTTTTTATTTATTCCAGAACTCCGTCCGCAACGCTTTTAACGTAATCGGGAAGGGTTTCCGGTTTTTCTCCTTTTATTCCGATAAGGACACCGTCGCCTACTACCAGCAGGTCTCCGTCCTTTGCATTATCCATCCAGTTATTATACCACGGAGTGAAATTAAATGCATACTTTCCGATCTTCTCCACACTTTTGGGTATATATACATTACTGAGCATGTCACAGTGATAAAATGCTCCTTCATCTATCACCTGAAGACTTTCGGGAAGCTTTATATCAGTAAGATGCGTACGTGCAAAAGCAAATGCTCCTATCTGTAAAAGTCCCTCTTCAAATTCATACTCCGTAAGAGTCTGGTCCAGATAATAAAGATGATCATCAAGATATTCCGCTACATGTACCTCCGGCACCTTACTGCCGTCAAATACCGTATATTCACCGGCTTTGATCTGTACATATGCCCTGTCGGAAACAACCGGAGAATTTCCAAGGATCACGCCCTCGGCAGTAACACGAAGTCCGTCATGCACATCCAAAGACTGCTGAGGAAGCAGGATATTTCCTGCTCCGTCAGCCGATGAAGCCTGCTCATCCGTATCTTCTGCCGAAGCAGTTGTATTCTGCGTATTTTCGGTATAAGGCATTTCTTCGGTGTAAACATAATTTATATTTATCATCGGACGGTCGGATACCTGATAGAAATGTTCATCTGCATATCTGTATGCATAAGAATAAGGACTGCAGATAACATACATATTATCCGGGCATCCGTCAAAGGCTGTTTCATGGATCTTCCCTACCGATTCGGGGATAAAAACCTGGGCCAGCCTGGTGCAGCCGGAAAATGCCCTTATCCCTATCTCGTTTGTGGGTATCTGCATACTGACATTTTCAAGACTTTCGCAATTGGAGAAAGCATGATCCGGTATCTTTTTGATGCCGTTAACTGTAAGGCTTTTCAGATTATCGCAGCCCCAGAAAGCATAGCGTTCAATATCGCTGACATTCTCAGGGATACCGTAAGCCTGGTTTTCCGATCCTGCAGCATACTGATACAGTTTATTGCCGTTTTTACTTAAAACTATGCTCCCGTAACTGCTGAGATACGGATTTTCGGCAGAAATGCCTATTGTTTTAAGACTGTCGCAGTCAGAAAAAGCCCCGGCTCCGAAATTCTTAAGCCCGGCTCCTATCTTAACATCTTTAAGTAAGCTGCAGCCCCAGAATGCCGAATCACCCAAAGTCGCTACACTGTCCGGTATAACAACACGCTTAAGCGCTTTGCAGTCCTTAAATGCCGATTCATCGATCCTGGTAACACTGTCCGAAAAAGTAACTTCTTCAACATAGGGATTTCCCATGAACGCTTCCCTTCCCACCGTAGAGACCGTAGAAGGGACAAGCACCTTCGGAGAGGTGCCGTTATATGTATGCAAAACACCGCCGGTGACATTAAAATCACCGTCGGTCGATGCATTTGCACGATATATCCCGCCGATAAGCAGAACAGACAATAACGCAAAGGCGGGTATGAGCAGCAATAAGCGTTTATTCATACCTTATCTTCCCGAAGATTTCTTCTTTCTTCTCTTTTCCTCTGCAATGATAGGATTCTTTTCTTTCCAGAGGAAGAGTACCGCGGACATCGACAGCATGCCTCCCGATAAGAACCACTTGGGTTTAATACCGTCGCCTGTCTTGGGAGTATTATCAACTATGCCTCTTACGATGTGGCCGGTATCAACATATATGGTATAAGGCGAGAAGTGGGTTGCAGTAAATCGCATGCAGGGCACACCGTCTATTGTTGTATAGGATGTTGCAAGTTCCTGAAGCTGTCCGTTAATGACCGCTCCTGCCTTATTGTTTCCGGCGTATGACAGTAATGCCTCGGGTAAGGGCATCGTGATCGTAACGGCCAGTGAATTTGCATTAGATACCAGGTATGTTCCGGTAGAATCATAAAGCGAGATATCAAATGCCGCATAGCGCAGATCGTTAAAGCGCTCACCGTAGGCATTTCGCAGCGCCGATTCAACCGCCGCCGTTGCAGCTGCAGAATCGGTTATCTTAACAATAAAGTTATCGGTCGAACCTGCTACGGATGCATTACCCAGATTCTTCTTGTTATTATCGATATTATCGGTCGTTATGATAACATCCGTTCCGTTGTTACGTACTACTGGCGTAGGTGTAGCTGTTACTCCCGGAGCCAGAGTAGGTGCAGGACCGGGTACAACAGTAGGATAATTACCGCTAACGGCTTTGCTCTTGTAGGTTGCGGTAACCTTTACATCATGGCTGGGCATGATAAAGGTAGTTGATACCGCAAGTATATTGCTGATACCTATATCTGTATTCGAAGTGGTCCAGCGGTCAAAAGTCCTGCCCTCAGGTGCTGCATATGCCGTCACGGTCACAACGCTTCCTGCAGGATACTGTCCGGAACCGGAGCCGTTCTCTACGATAGCATAGTACATCTTGCCGGTATAATTCTGGCTGCTCGATCCGCCGGCAGTTGTGGGCGTAGGTGTACTTGTCGTACCCGGGTTAGCCGCGCTTGT
Organism: uncultured Lachnospiraceae bacterium; assembly: GCA_902779395.1. GTDB lineage: Bacteria > Bacillota > Clostridia > Lachnospirales > Lachnospiraceae > NK4A136. Next base: position 32,321 of record CACZBK010000042.1, read on the forward strand.
AGGCGTAGGCGTGCTTCCGGGTTTTGTCGTAGGAGTAGGCGTGCCGGGAGCCGTTGTAGGAGTAGGTGATGCATTGGGATCCGGTGTGGGGGTAGGTGTATTAGGTACGCTTGAAAGCTTAAATGTAGCCATACATACCCAGTCTTCGGTGATATTTGCTGAATAAATGGCATCCATACCCACTTCTACTCCGCCTGCCTTACATCTCCAGCCGGCAAATTCATATTTATCTTCTTCTCCGGCTCTTTCGGCAAGAGTCGTTTTAAGATTACGTTCATTCGGAACACGCGCACGGTCACCGTCCGCAACGGTCTGAGGCGGCTCTACAAGATCCCAGTTATTGTCCTGATAAAACGAAACCGTATGTGTAATATCAAAATATGTTGCATATATATCGCGGTCTTCCGTGATATTTGTACCTACATCAGTTCCGTATAAGGTGGTCCCGTTTACCTTGCAGGCCCATTCTTTAAAGTTGGGAGTATTTGATGTATCGGGATAACCTATCGAAACGGGTGAAGTCTCGAAAGTCTGTACACAAAGCGCCGATGAATCGAATAACTCGTCATTTATGGCATCTTTATTTTTCCAGAACCTGACAGTGATATTGCTTAAAGGTATCCAGTGTATATGAGCCGGACCATAGCCCGATTCTTTGGTACGTTTGTAAGAGAAAGAATCCTTCGGAGTCTGTATCCAGTATTCATTTTCTTTAAGCGCATCATAATCATCAAACGCATCCACATTTATTGTTGTGGTCATGCTGGGGATCTTTACCGTAAGCCCGGGCTGACATCCCTTAAATGCTCCGTCGCCGATATTTCCGACACTTTCAGGCAGCTTGACACTGTTAAGACGTTCGCAGTCCCTGAAGCAGTCTTCACCGATCTCTGTCAGGCCGGCCGCGCCCGAAAGATCTACACCTTTTATCTTTGTGCATCCGTCAAAAGCTCCGGGTTTGATGGATGTAACATTATTCAGATATGTTGAATCAGGATCGGGAGCGATATTTCCGTTCTCTCCCGCTGCTCCCCTTGAAGATAAGCACGCTACAAGTTCCTGATCCGCTGCATTCATGTCATGCCTGTAAAGTATCATGTTCTCGATCGAGAGATAGGGATTGGGCATGGTATAATCGGCAGACAGCTGGGTCAGTCTGTCACAGCCATGGAAAACTCTTTCTCCGATAGTATCCGATGAAGCTCCCAGCTTTTCGCCGAGGTTAGCCAGCATCAGTCTCTCACAGCTGTCAAAGCAATAATCGGGAAGCTTTTCAACTCTGGGCAGATTAACGGTAAGCATCCAGTCATTACCCTTGCTGCTCGCCTCTGTAAAGCTTGAATCACCGCTGTTAAATTCAGGCATTTTATGGATCGCATCCTCATTATCCCTGACATCACCGGAGAAGAGACCGGGATGAGATACTTCAGGAGCCGCAAATAAGGATACCCTTGAAGAAGCGGTACTTAAGCTGCTTCCACCGTAAAGCTGCCTCTTGGTAACTCCGTAAAGCGCAAGGCTTTCGGCAGAATCATCTATATATCGTACATCATTGCTGTTTGCATCGATAAATCTCTTTACATCAACAGAATCAACAACAGGAGGGACATTTACAAAACGGGTTGAATTTACAAGCTCCTGTTCCGTTCCCGAGAGATTTGTAAAACGGCCGTTTGTTATCTCATTCTTAAGGCTTTCCGGAAGCTCTTCATATCTGGGATAGTCTATAAGCATTACCTTATTGGCGCCATCCATGTTAAAGCCTACCATGCTCATTGTCTGGGTACGTTTCTTTCTCTCTGCATCTGTCATATGAGGCCAGTTTTCGGCTACAGACATATCTCCGGGGACCGGACTCATATAGCATATATGTACGGAAGATCCGTTTATAGTATTGGAAGGATCCATAGCGTATTTAAACGGCGCATAATCGGCACTTTCCGCACTTCCGTGGAAATAAAGCTTTCCGGTATTGTTATCCGCTCCCGTCTTGAAGGCATTGGCACCGATCGATCTTGCAGCATTGAGCCATGAAGGATCGGCATTCAGAGGCTGTTCCCAGTAAACATCCTCCAGTTTGGCACATTTTGCAAAAGCATCACTTCCGACATTAATGATGCCGGGGCCGATACTTACTTTTTCAAGTTCAGGACACTCCTCGAAACATTTGTTTCCGACAGATACCACAGAATCACCTATGGTAACTCCTTTAAGTATATCGCTCTTTGAAAAAACATCGTCTCCGAGAGAAGTAAGGCTGTTATCAGGTATCTCAAGATAAAGTATATTATCTTTTACCAGATCAAGGCTGCCCGGAAGCAGCTCAACAACCTGCTTATTGGCAACTATATCAGGCAGTGAAAAAGGCTCTTCTTCCGTTCCGAAAGTCTTTGCAGGAGTAAGATTGCCGAGATAAGTGCAGTTTGCCACTCCGGCACTTGCATCATCGATGAGCTTAAGATCATAGAGAAATGCATCGTCTCCCATTCTCTGTCCGACTTCATAATGCCCTTCGTAGGAATAAGGAACATATTCTGAAATAGCAGAATACGTAGCCCAGGTACACATTCTGGGCTTGGCATAATCAGCCCGGTTGTTTGTGCTGGGATCTACCTTGCCGGTTTTTCCGAGTTCAACATTTTTAGGCCCGTACACACATATTCCGGTCGTTGCCACATCCCTGAATATATTGGCATCCAGGCCAAGCAGTCCTTCCCTGTAATTATCTTCTTTCCGGATATTGACATCAGTCAGATTCGCACAGCCCAGGAATGTATTCATGGGCAGGCGGTCATCGGCACCAAGGCCCAGTACATCAAGGTTTACGGTCTTGAGCCCTCTTCTGTTGGCCAGAAGAAAATCGCCGATTATGGAATTATACATACAGCTGTTTTTAAGACTTTCCATCTCGGATGCCGAATCAACATTGATCGTATCAGGGACAGCAGATCCGGTAGAAGCACCCTTTATCTGTCCGCTGCTCTCAAACAGATCCACATCCGCGCCATACAGCTTATAGGAATTTGTCTGGCTCATTCTTGAAGGGAAAGTAAAATTCTGAAGCGAGGCACCGCCTGAACGTTCAAGTGCAAAGCATGCCTTCCCCAGAGAAACATCATTTGTAATATTTGAAAAGTCAACATTGCTGAGGTTCTGCGTATTGTAAAAAGCATAATCGCCTATGTCGCATACCACCTCGGAATTGAAAGTAACATTCGAAAGAGCGGAGCAGTTATAAAACGCGCCGAATCCAAGAGTGTTTACATGCGAAGGGATGGATATGGAGCCTAATGTCTGGCAGTTTGCAAAAGCCTCATTGCCTATAGTCTGAAGATTGGAATAAAGCTCTACTTCCTTAAACTGTCTGCAGTTATAGAAAACTCTCTCTCCCAGGAAAGTTACTTCTTTCATATTGGCTTTGGTAAGAGCTATACAATCCTGGAAAGCCGCATCTCCGACATAAAGCACTCCCGAATCGAGAGTTACGCTTGAGATATAGTTATCACCGGCAAAGGCTTTTTTGCCGATACCCGTGATCCTGACAGGCTTTGAATAAAGCCGCCCTTTTTCATCCATAAGAGTAGACCAGTTTTCGGGTCTTGCACTCTCAGCCCTTTTATCTGTAACTATATATATACGTTCGCTTATGGGGCCGGCATCCGCGGGTGCATGCGGGAGAGCCAAAGTGGTGCCGCTGGCAACATTAGCCCAGCTGAGCCCCATATCGCTCTTGCCAAGACCGGCAGTGGTCGTAAGCGGATCATGCCAGCGGCAGAAAGCCTCTTCGGCCTTATCATTCTGAAGTGTAAAACTGTTATATCTCCACTGTTCTCCCTGTCCGGAAGCCATCAGTTCATCATATGTGGTAACAGGGGTATTGTCAGCTTTAAGGACGGTATTCTCACTCATCCAGTCATCAAAAGCCTTCTGCCAGTCAAGATATGCCGGGAAAAGTGCAGCCATCTCGTCGGCAGGGACTATATGCCTGTTATCACGGTCCGTTGTGTTATCGCTGACAGCTCCGACATAATTATCGCTGTTTTTGGGTATTATATAGCAGTCCTTGTGCGGATCAAAAACAACAAATTTGAAATCACGGTATTTTCTATTGAGGAAATCCTCATAATATGTATCAGAATAAAAATCATAATTCCCGCAAATGGAATTACCTACGAAAATATCGGAATTACTGCTTCCCAGATCCCTGTTGTGATCGCAGATAACGCCAAGTTTCTGCGAAGGATTATTTGCAGCCGACGCTTCGTAATATTTGTACATGTTCTGTACATAGTTACTGTTATCGATGGTAAGCGACCAGCCCGTAGTTTCCGTGGAAGCCTCACCCGGAACGGCAAGATCGAGTTCGGGAGCGTTATTATCCCTCTGAACAGGATCTGCGTTGGCAAGTTCGGCGGTATAAGCAAGTCCGTAATTGGAATCGCTTAATAATGGAGCATCTTCATAAAATGTACCGTCAGCCTTCACACCGTTAAGCATGTTAATGGCTGCAAAAACATCTTTCTGCTCCTTTGTGATCGACGCCTGGGCAGTACCCGATTTATCGGAAGGCAGGGATGCCACTATAAGAGCCGAGGCAAGAAGAACACCTGCTACAGACCTTCTCACAACCTTCCGTCCTTTAGCATTCAGTTTTCTCTTCTTTTTGACCGGGGTGTTTCTTTTGATATTCCTGTTCTCAGCCATATTATGTTTCCTCCGTTTATAGCTGTAAAAGCTCTCTTATTTATCAAAAAACTAGCGTATCTTCTTTGCCACGACCACAAACCTGCCGTTTTCTTCGTTATAATCGCAGGTAGATAAGGTCAGAAGCCGGTCTCCGTAATGTGCTGTCACACCGGTATCGTAGTAGGAAAGCCTGCTCATCTCATTCATGTATGAGGCAAATTCCTCTTCCGAATGTGCATCGATGAACTGATAGTACTTAAATACCACCTGATCCGCATCATAAACACGCGAACGGAAGGCATACATCACCTGATATCTGCCTTCTTCATAAATAGTATCAAACTGTATGATCGGGTGATTTGCATAATACCTCTCCGACTCATACTCCGACAGCTTCGAAAACATCCTCCCGCTCTGCAGATGATGCCCGTATATGATAAAATTATCATTTCCGTTTACGATATCACAGCTGCAGTCCAGAAAGAGACATCCGGCCCTGTCATCCTTCTTGTCAAAGTCATGCGACAGATAATATTCGTTATCCTTTGCCTGCATGACGGGTCCATCAATATTTGTATCGTCAATTTTAACCCATCCGATAAGGTCTTTATTCAAATAATATAAAGATTTATACTGCTCCAGCACTTCAAGGGTACGTTTATACCCGCTTTCATCCACTATCGTAGCGGTATAAAAGCCCTCATCCCCCTTATTCTGCGGTATATTGGCCAGAACATCATTTCCTACCAGATGGGAAAGCTCTCCCCCTCTGTCATCACCTTTTCCGGCATTCATATAATACAGGCCATAACCGCCAAAACCGCATATCATCAACACAACAAAGGCCAGGATAAGAAGTTTCCTGTTCCGCTCCGCTCTTTTCATCTCTGCAAGGATACGTCTCTGCATTTCAGGATCGTAATCCTCTAAGCGTTTCGGTCT
>CACZBK010000043.1:0-18842 GCA_902779395.1 uncultured Lachnospiraceae bacterium
TCTTTCAGAGGCTCGAAGATGATGCGCACGGCAAGGATGTCGTAAATCTCCTCGAACGAAACATGCTTGTTCTGCATCTTGTTCCAGATGGAGTATGGCGACTTTATTCTTGCCTTGATGGTGTATTTTATGCCCCATTTGTCGAGTGCGGCGCGTATCGGCGCGGTAAATTCCTCGAAAACGGAGTCGCGCTTTGCCTGTGTAGACGCAAGCTTTTCTTCAATCTTCTTGTATTCTTCGGGATATTCAAAGCGGAAGCTCAAGTCCTCGAGTTCTGTCTTTATGGCGTTAAGTCCAAGACGGTTGGCAAGCGGAGCATAGATGTACATCGTCTCGCCTGCAATCTTGTACTGCTTTTCGGGCTTCTGCGAGCCGAGTGTGCGCATGTTGTGCAGACGGTCGGCAAGCTTTATCAGGATAACGCGTATGTCGTCGTTCATCGTGAGCAGAAGCTTCTTGTAGTTTTCTGCCTGAGCCGACGCATGGTCGCCAAAGATTCCTCCGGCGATTTTTGTCAGACCGTCAACAATCTGAGCTATTTTAGAACCAAAGATGTTTTCGATGTCTTCTACGGTATAGTCGGTGTCTTCGACTACATCGTGCAACAAAGCCGAGCATATTGATGTAGAGCCGAGTCCAATCTCGTTGCAGGCAATTTTTGCAACGGCGATAGGGTGCATGATATAAGGCTCGCCCGACAGTCGTCTCACACCCTTGTGAGCCTGACGCGCGAAGTTAAAAGCCTTAGTGATGATTTCAACCTTCTTTCGGTGAGGCGAAGCAAGATAGTCGTTCAGAAGTTCCTGAAACGCATCGTCAATCATCTTTTCTTCATCAATGACTGCATTTGTATGTAGTTCTTCCATTGTATTATCCTTTTATTTCACAAAGGTAATAAAAAAAAGAAAAGGAGCACCATCGGTACTCCTTTTTTTGTTATTTAACCTTTATCTTTTCGCCCGAGCGAATGTTTGTTCCTTTTATGCCGTTTATCTTTTGCAGATGTTTTACGCTTGTGTGGTATTTCTTGGCTATGCTGCTTAGGGTTTCGCCGCCCGAGATGTTGTGATAGGCTGTGTTTCCTCCGCTACCGCCGCGTCTTTTGCGCTTGCTTGCTGCCGTTGCCGGCTGGTTCTTGTAAGGCACCCAAACTCTTCTGCCGTGGCGGCGTACGTATCTGCCGCGCTTTGGCTGGCTGTTCTGCCATGAACTGATGTCGTTGCTAACCTCAACTATGTTACGCTTTTCATCCGTAAAGATAAAACGGGCATTTTTAGTGGCTTTCCCGATGCAGTGCGCCTGGATCCGTCCGAATAAGCACGAATAACTCAAACACTCATGTGCGTCAACAAGCGCAGGCCTGTCTGCATAAGCACTGTCTGATGCATAAGCGGCAATATATTCCAGTATAGTCTTCATATATATCATTCCTCATTTATCTGATTCACGGGTTCAGATCAGTTCTTTTAAAATACCGATGTCGGGTTTGGCAGTCAAAAGCTCTATATTATCAGCAACCTTATCAAAATCCCAGTCCCACCATTTTAACTTAAGCATAAGATCTATAACTTCTTTATCAAAACGATAAGCTATTACTCTTGCCGGCACCCCGGCTGCGATCGCATAAGCCGGAACACTTTTGGTAACTACGGCTCCCGCAGCTATCACGGCTCCATCCCCTACAGTGAGTCCCGGTTTTCTCAAAACTATGGCACCGGCACCTATCCACACATCATTACCTATGCTAATCTTTTCTTCGGCCGGATGCTTTTTCAGTTTTCCTTTCAGCTTATTCTCCAGCCTGTAAGCAGGCATCATGGTAGTACTCGAGTAGTCATGTTCGTTCCCGCCAATATCCACCATTCTGGATATACAGCAATACTTGCCCACTTCAGCCCAGAGTATATTTGTATCTGCACCTGTATAGCTCATATCTCCGATAACCGCATCCCTTATCAGATTTCTTTTCTCTATATCTACATAAGAACCCAGAGTACTTGTAAGTACTACACTGTCCTTATCAATGCTGCACCCATCTCCTATACTGCTCTGCTTTACCAGCGCATCGGGATGCTGTTTAACCAATGTTACTTCAGACATATTCATTCCTTCCCCGCCAATAACGCATACTGAACTTTTCCGGCAGCATTCTTGGGAATCTCGCTGATCACATGGATATGAAACAGATGCCTGTTTATCTTAATGCTTTCATAAACATATCCTGCAATACTTTCCTTAAGCGCTTCTTCACAGATATAGATATCCAGGCTGTCATCCGCACCGGCACAGGCTACATCCACTATCCCGAAACGCTCCTTGATAAGCAATTCAACTTCGGAAAGATTGGTACGCTTTCCTGTGATCTTTATAAAGCGTTTTTTTCTCCCGACTATATAATAATAGCCATCTGCATCCCTGTAAGCCATATCCCCGGTTGCAAGCCTGCCTTTATTCTCATCACCCTTAACAAGATCTCCGGGGCCTTCTGCATATCCCAGACTGACATTATCACCGTAATATATCAGCTCGCCTTTTTCATCAGGAATATCTATAACCCTACCGTCATCATCAATGAGTTCAAAACGTCCTCCGGGGATGGCGATCCCCATACTACCCTTTTTTTCCAGCGACTTGTCAGCCGGAAGGTATCCCATCCGGGCAGTAGCTTCGCTTGCTCCGTACATCACTACAAAATCTATGCCGTTATCCTTTGCATACATAGCAAATTTCTCATGTAAAGCAGGAGAAAGCTTTCCTCCTGCCTGGGTCATCGTCTTTAATGAAGGCACTTTCTTTTTAGTAAATTTAAGCTTGTCCATCATTTCATACATAAACGGAATACCGGCAAATGATGTGGCTTCATTACGTTCAAAGCAGTCCCAGAACGACTTTGAATAACAATTGTCTCTGCTCAGCACCAGGGCAGCTCCGGCATACAGATAGGTATTTAACACCGACAGACCATATACATAATTTAACGGGAGTGATGTTATCGCCCTCTCTTTTGAACCTATCTTCAGATATTCTGTTATCGCCTTTGTATTGGACAGGATATTATCATAACTAAGCCTTATAAGCTTGGGACTCCCCGTCGATCCGGAAGTAGATATCAGAAGTGCCAGCTTATCATCCATCAGCGTCTTTGAAACCGGCTCTTTCTTATAAAGCCTGTAACCACCGGATGAATAACCGGCCACATAACCTGCATAGCCATCATTAAGCTCCTCAGACTGCCAGATATAATCCGGCTGATATGTCTGTCTCATACGTTCCGCCAGAGCTTTGTCTATCCCGTGATCCAGCATGAGCGGGACTATACCGTGCTCAATAAAGGAAATATAAGCAGCTATGACAGCCACTTTGTTTTCCGTAAATATAAATGCCAGCGAGCGCTTATGCACATTGGCTGCGATCTCATCACAGAACTCTCCAAGCCTTTTGTAGCTTATCCTGTCATCGCCGTCGATGATCGCGATATCATCACCGTATTTTTTTAAATCCCATATCATTCTGTATCTCCCGCCTCCGCTCTTTTAACCGGATATTCCTGCCAGGCATAATTACTCTCATCCCCTTCAATGCATGCTTTAACGATCAGTTTATCATACCGCTCAGGTATATCGACATCAATATCTTTTTCTGTCGTCCAGTCACAGAGTATCACACTTTCTTCGCTGTCATCTGTTCCGGCTTCTACACGGTACAGTATTTTTTCACCTTCGTTTGCCAATGCACTGATCTGTATATGATCACTATCATAGCCATTTGCTTTTACGGATGCCTTAAGCGCAACCACTCTGTTTACATCAGCCTTCATGCTTTCCATATCCCGGTAGAAGTATCCGCTTACGTCTCCACCCTCCAGTTCCTGTTTAAGGATATCAGCGTACAGCTCGCTCAGCATGATCGCTGTATCCCCGGACAGGTGGACATAATCAGCCATCATCTCATCTGTTATAAACTCCTCGCGTCCCTTAAGATAATTCAGGTTATGAAAAGCTATGCCCTTTTCTTCCGCATATTCTTCATAATATCTGACTGCATCTTCGTAACCGCCTATATGATACATGTTCATCATAGATACAGGGGTAGCTGTAAGGATGAGCCTGATATCGTTCTTTTTACAGAACTCATATATCTTATCTATATATCTTACTTTGCTTTCATCTATCTCATCCACAGAGAAATGATCCTGGAGCTCATCCATGACCGGAATATTACCCGCCTCGCAGTGAATATTCGAATATATAAAACCTTTTCCGTAATAGTAGCTTTCTTTATTCTTATCCACTACTATTCCTTCGCTGTCAAGCTTTTTGTGCTTTTCGATGTTTTCCTTTATCTTATCAAATCTGAAATTCTCTTTATGACGGTACATATTGCAAAAGTAGGGAAGCTGTGCCGAAAACAGATATTCCGGCACATAACGCATCTTCCCTTTAAGGCTCATCCTGTCACAGGCTGTTACCGCACTCTCCAGGCGCTGGGCGTCCGTTGATTCTTTAAGTATACCGTTCCACTGTATACCCAGCACTACGATACGCGGATGAACCTGTTCATACAGATCCCTTAACAGATAATAGCTGCTCTCCGGCCGCTGTGTCCCGCTTCCCGCATTTATCACCAGATCCATTCCCAGTTTTTTCTCAAATATTTCCGGCACAAAACCATGATACACTCTGGAACTGCCCAGAAATACTATACCGGCATCTATTCCCTTTTCCTTATATTCTGATATTTCTTTTTTCAGATATGTCGCAGAATTAACAGGAACCACCAGATAACCTATCCCGGCCTCGGATACACATAAAAAGATAATGACCAGAAAAGGTACCAGAAAGGCTTTTAATTTCCTGATCTTAGAAGTTTGCATACATAAAGCCCCCTGTAATATCATCCGTCTTAAGCATAAGGATTATCATTACTATCATGATACTGTAGGCAAGAGCCCTGAGCACCGCAGGACACTTTTCTTTTACTTTTGCCCACCTTCCGGTCTCATTTAAAATATCAACAGTAAATATCGCCGCTGCTGCTATAGCCATTAAGATTATCTCCTCCCGGAACATACCGACAAAGAATTCCGAAGGCTGTCTGATCATGCTGATCCTGAAATCGGTAAAGACTTTTGCAATAGTCGCTACCGCAGATCTGATATCTTTAGCCACAGAGAAAAACCTGAATGCACTTATAAGGATATAGGTCCTGATCATGCAGAACAGTTTCCACAAAAAACTGTCCGAACGTATCTTAAGCTTTTCCTTGATCAGAGTATATTTATCGGACAGCTGCATGGTTGAACACATTACGATAAGATTCAGGTATCCCCATACAAGATAGGTCCAGTTTGCTCCATGCCAGAGACCTGTGGCAGTCCATACAAAGATCATCGCAAAATAGCCCGAGATAAGCTTACCGGTCTTGGCCCCCCACTTATTTCGCGCCCATTTTGATATCTTCATGCCATTCCTGCTCATCGATGCCGGATAAAACACATAATCCCTGAACCACCGGCCAAGAGTGATATGCCAGCGCCGCCAGTATTCATCTACTGTCTTGGCGAAGAAGGGCTGCCTGAAGTTTTCTTCCAGTCCTATGCCCAGTATATGGCAGAAACCACATACCATATCCATATACCCCGAAAAATCAGCATACAGGCGTATACTGTATAAACAGAAAGCAAATACTATCTGTATGCCTGTATGATCCGCATAAGCTCCCAGGATCATATTTACGGTACCGGCAGTAGGATCCGCCACCACTGCTTTCTTAAATGCCCCCCACAGTATCCTGGATGCGCCTTCGCACAGACGGGTATATGAAAAGCTGTTTCCGGCAAACATTGTTTTTGACAGATCGTTAAAACGGCTGAAAGGCCCCTGGATCATATGCGGAAAAAACGAAAGAAAAGTAAAATACTTAAGGAAATTCTTTTCAGCCGGGTATTTTTTCCTATACACATCGACCACATAGCCTATAGCATGAAATGTATAGAAAGACATTCCAAGCGGCAGAACCCAGTCAAATCCTTCAAAACTTATCGCGGGATCAAATACAGCAAGTAACGCAAAAACATTACCTGCCAGGAAATTACCGTACTTAAGCACTATCCAGGCCGACATGACCAGGATGATCGTAATAAAAGCTATGGTCTTCTTCCGGCGCAGCAGCCCTCTTCTGGCCTCTTCCTTCTCCTTATCATCCCCGGCGGCAGAAATACGTTTAGCACCATCATTATTCTCTTTTTCAAGGATACGTGCTCCGAAATAACTTACTGCACCGGCCAACACCAAAAAAACAATATAAACCGGACCATAAGAACAATAGAACCAGATATTAGCAATAAAAAGCACAAACCACTGAAATCGCTTCGGTATGAGAAAATATGCGATAACAGTGATAAGTGCGAATTTAAAACAATCAAGCGATATAAGAGACATTTACAGCTATCCTTAACCCGCCTGCATTTTCTTTATAAGCTCATAGAGAGCTTCTGCAGAATTAAAGTTCTCCGGGAGCAGATCATCAACATTGATCTCAACCCCGAAAGCATCATTCACTTCACTTACGATGGAGATGATATCAAATGAGTCCAATATTTCGGAATCGATCAGATCCGTAGCATTTTCAAAATCAACATCAGGACGTATGTCCTTTAATATCTTCATAAGCTGTTCCATGTTTATTTCCTCCATTGATCCTGCAGATCAGTTAAACCCTATCACTTCATTAGCCGGCCGCTGTGCAGGCTCTACTTTATCGGCATACATTACGGGACCTTCGCCCTTGTAATCTTTGCGGAACTCTTTTTTCAGCTTTCCGCTGACCTTTACCCAGCTGCGGTCTTTAAGCTCTGATGCGCCCTTATATTTACATACGTAACCAAGAAAAGCCATATCCTCCGCACAGCAGGTCATAGCCATACGCCCCGGCACAAATGCATCAGCTTCAAAACCGGCAGGCTTCATTACCATTGCGACATACTCTATAGTCTTTCCGGCATAGCGCTCAATATGATCCATAACATCCATATACCAGATCCCATAAGACTGATCATCAAGCACTATTTTATCTGCCTTAAGATCATAGGGAAGGTCTTCTTCAAAGATCTCATTGATCTCACCCTCTGCATTTTCAAAGATAACATCCGCAGAAGCATTTACCGCTTTAACATTACGACGGTAACTTCCGAGATTATCCATAACGCTGTCACAGCGGTTAAATATGATAAGTTCGGATTTTCTTATCATCTCGGCAACCATGGATTTCATGTTGTTATAGTAAGTAGGGAAGGTAGATGCATCAATGATGCTTATCTGCTGCTCCACGTTCCAGTGAAAAGGCAGCTTCATATCCTTCACATTCCACATACCGTTATACTCGATGATGATACGCTCGGGATTATATTCCTTCTCTATGGCAATGAGATTCGAAGGATTGAAATCCGCCTCATCTTCTATCACCTTAACCTCTGTTCTTGCAGCCTTAAGGATCTTCTCGTCATACTCCTCTTCCCCCTCCTCGCAGAGGATAAGGAGCGTAAGCCCCTTTATCTGAAAATACGGCTGCTGAATGGTAAAATTAATAAATGAAGTCTTTCCGCTTTCAAGAAAGCCATTGATCATATATACCGGTTTCATTTTTTAAACAGCTCCTCTAACTCTTCCTCATTAAGCTTTGAACCGATCACACAGAACTTGCCTGTAGGCTGGGGTGAACCCGCACGTACATTTGACTCACCGGGCACATAATCGAAATAGATCCAGCTTCCGTCAGCAGCGGGTACCATACCCTTTGCACGAAGTACCATGCCGTAAGTCAGAGCATCACCCAGTTTAGCCAGAAAACCTTCTATCTCATCTTTTGTATACTTTGAAGCAGTCTCCATTCCCCAGCTTCCGAACACTTCATCAGCATGATGATGGTGATGATGATGATGCTCGTGGTCGTGATCATCATGATCGTGGTGATGATGCTCATGCTCATCTTCGTCATCATGATGGTGGTGGTGTTCATGTTCATCTTCATCATCATGATGATGGTGGTGGTGACAGCATTCTCCTTCTTCGTGATCATGGTCGTGATGATGATGATGACATTCACAATCGGGATCATCACACTCATCTTCGTCATGATGATGTTCCATAACTTCTTTAAGGAGTTCATCCAGAAGATCAACACCTTCCATCGTCTCTTTGATCGATTGTCCTGTTATCTGATCCCAGGGAGTGGTAATGATAGTAGCCTTATCATTGTGCTGTTTTAAGAGTTCAAGAGCGGTCTTTAATTTATCATCACTGATATTGCCGGTACGGCTTAAGATGATGGTCCCCGCATGCTCTACCTGATTGATGAAAAACTCCCCGAAATTCTTTATATAAAGCTTGCACTTGGTAGCATCTACAACTACGATAGCAGAATTAAGAACAACATCATCCCCGAGTTCCGCACTCTGGATAGCACGGACTACGTCAGAAAGCTTACCTACACCTGAAGGCTCGATAACGATACGGTCCGGAGTAAAACGTTTCATAACATCCTTAAGGGCTGTTCCGAAATCACCGACCAGTGAACAGCAGATGCATCCGGAATTCATCTCCGTGATCTCAACACCTGCCTCTTTAAGGAAACCGCCGTCTATACCGATCTCTCCAAATTCGTTTTCGATGAGCACAACCTGTTCGCCTGCCCACGCTTCCTTTAAAAGCTTCTGGATAAGAGTGGTCTTGCCCGCACCAAGGAACCCGGATATCACTTCAATTTTAGTCATTTATGATCAACCTTCTTTCTTAAATTATGCATTCTTACCGCAGCACTTCTTATACTTCTTGCCGCTGCCGCAGGGGCAGGGATCGTTAGGATAGATCTTCGGAGATTCGTGCTTGATAGTATTGCGCTGCTTACCGGCTTTATAAAGCTCATCCCTCTTCTCCTGATCAAATATATCATTCCACTCAGGCAGATTGTACAGCCAGTCGGCCTTTGCATCCACCATGTTCATGTAAAGCTTTTCCTTATCAAAGGCAAGGCTGACTTCAGTATCCTCTTCCATTTCTTCGATAGGATTGGGTACTTTTAAGCTCTCATCTATACCATCAAGAAATGCAGTCATATACATTATGGAAAGACCATATTTTTCAGCCAGTTCCACTACCTTACCCTTTACTTCCTCATCGGGATTCTTAAGCAGTTCCTGATATACTCTGGTCTCCTCTTTAAAATAGTCGTTCCAAAGCCTTTGGATCTTTGCCTTATCATTATTCTTTGTGTCATAGGCCATTGCGCGCCATTTGTCCAGCAGTGCCATTTCTTTACTCCTTCTTTCTTTTAATGATTTATTTTTTTATAAGGGCTATGGCATCCCGCACACTCTCCACGGGATGCAGGCGTATCCCTTTTATATCACCCACACGCTGCGCGCATACCTTTGGCAGCACGCATTCTTCATATCCGAGCTTTGCAGCTTCCCTTATCCTCTGTTCAGGCTGGCTTACTCCTCTTACCTCACCGGAAAGCCCCACCTCACCGAATGCAAGAAGCCTGTCCGAAACAGGTACGTTCATAAAACTTGATACCACTGCCATCGCGATGGCAAGGTCTAACGCCGGCTCAGCTATACGCATTCCTCCGGCAATATTAACGTATGCATCGCACATTCCAAGCTTGAGCCCAAGCCTTTTTTCCAATACAGCCATAAGCAGATTTATCCTGTTAAGATCGGCTCCGGATGACTGCCGCCTGGGGATCCCGAAACCGGTCTGGCATACAAGTGCCTGTATCTCAAGCAGTATAGGCCTGGTCCCCTCTATTGAACAGGCTGTTACCGTTCCGCTGGCATCCTTGGGTCTGCCTGATAAAAGATATTCCGAAGGATTTGATACTTCTTTCAGTCCGCCTTCGCACATCTCAAAAACGCCTATCTCGTTCGTTGATCCGAAGCGGTTCTTTACTCCCCTCAGGATGCGATAGGACGCATGCCGGTCTCCTTCAAAATAAAGTACGGTATCCACCATATGTTCAAGGATCCTTGGCCCGGCTACCATACCTTCTTTAGTCACATGCCCCACTATAAACACAGATATCGTAAGCGCCTTTGACAGCTGCAGCAGGACCGCGGTAGACTCCCTTACCTGGGATACACTGCCCGGCGTTCCGCTCACTTCCGTGTTAAGCATGGTCTGTATCGAATCGATAACCACCACATCGGGCTTTTCGCTGCGAAGTATATCACTTATAGCCCCAAGATCAGTCTCACACAGCAGCTTAATATCACCGGTAAACTCTCCAAGCCTGTCAGCACGCATGCGTATCTGCTTTAAAGACTCCTCGCCGGATATATATATAAGCTTCTGTCCGCCTGCGGCCATTTCCCTGCAGGCCTGAAGGAGCAGCGTGGATTTTCCTATTCCCGGATCTCCGCCAACCAGTATCATGGATCCGGGGACAACACCTCCGCCAAGCACCCTGTCGAGTTCAGCCATGCCTGTACTGACCCTGTCTTCATCACTCAGCCTGATATCGGAAAGGGCTGTAGGCTTAGCTGTCTCAAGGCCGGCTCTTACATGTTGATCACTCCGTGCGGCCGGCCTTACTTCCCGCTCTGTAAAACTGTTCCAGGCATGACATGCCGGGCACTGCCCCATCCATTTGGCAGACTCATTGCCGCACTCTTTGCAAAAGAAAACCGTCTTTTTCTTTGCCGCAGACATCAGATCTTCTTTATCTCTACTTTAACAGGGCCGGCTCCGGCAAGCTCCACGCTCATAGCCAGTTTCCCGCCCAGATTAGTCTTCATACGGCCGGAATCAGCTCCTCCAACTTTGACATCATACTCTGAATCTTCAGCCAGACCAACGGTGATCATCGCATCTTCAGGCCCTTCTACCGTAAAGCTGAGCCCTTCTGCCGTCTCAACGAAATTCTCCACGGAAGTTCCGGGTACAGATTCATACAGAAAACTTCCGTTTTTCTCAAGCCTTGTTATCTCTTTAAAAGTCTTAACCTTTAAAAGATCCCCGGCATGCTTGAAGTCTTCAAGTTTTGACTTATCGCTCAGGCTGTAATCACCGAAGCTTATGCTTCCGTCTTTTTCCGAACGCAGTAATTCCTTAACTACAGACATCTCTTTGTCCTCCGTTTTTTTATTTTGTCTTTGTTTCCCTGTTCTTTTTTATAAATACTGTTTTTCCGTCTTTGCGTGTAGCCGTGATCTCATCTCCCGGCAATACCGTTCCTGCAAGTAATTCTTCGGCAAGCGGATCTTCAAGCTGTGTCTGTATCGCACGCTTTAGCGGTCTCGCTCCCATTTTCAGATCTGTATGTTCTTCTATAAGATAATCCTTAAGTGTCTGGCTTATGGCAAGCTTTATGTTCATCTGATCCCTGCACCTTAAGGAAAGGTCTTTTGTCAGTATACCTATTATACGCTTAAGATCTGTTTTATTAAGCGGATGGAATACCTGTATCTCATCAATACGGTTTATGAACTCAGGCTTGAAAAGCCGCCTGACCTCATCCATAACGCCTTCCTGCATGCGCTCATAATCTTTCTTCTCATCACTGTGAGCCGTAAATCCAAGGTTCTTTGGCGATATGATACGCTGCGCTCCGGCATTGCTCGTCATGATCAGGATCGTATTCTTAAATGATACCTTCCTGCCCTGGGCATCCGTTATATGCCCGTCATCCAGAACCTGAAGCAGTATATTGAACACGTCGGGATGTGCTTTTTCAATCTCATCAAACAATACGACCGAATAAGGATTCCTTCTGACCTTCTCCGAAAGCTGTCCGCCTTCTTCGTATCCTACATATCCCGGAGGTGATCCGATCATTTTGGAAACCGAATGCTGTTCCATATACTCGGACATATCCACACGGATCAGAGAATTTTCCGAACCGAACACTATCTCTGCCAGGGCTTTTGACAGCTCGGTCTTTCCGACGCCGGTAGGCCCAAGGAAAAGGAAAGAACCTATGGGACGTCTGGGATCCTGCAGGCCTACCCTGCCGCGGCGGATCGCACGTGATACTGCACTTACGGCTTCCTCCTGCCCTACAACACGCTTATGCAGCTGATCCTCAAGCTTAAGCAGGCGTTCGCTTTCTTTCTCCGCCAGCTTCCTGAGCGGGATCCTGGTCCATACACTGACAGCCTCGGCGATCGCATTCTCGTCAACGCAGTCTGCCCGGCTGCTGTTCTTCTTTTCTGCATCCTCTATCGCTTTCGCCAGCTTTTTCTTAAGCTGTGCCTGCTCCTGCCTCAGCTCTCCCGCCTGAGAAAAAGCTTCTATCTTTATCGATCTTTCGATCTGGTCTTCTTTCTTTGCGATCTCTTCCTCAAGCACACGAAGCTTTTCAGGCACCACCATGCCTTTGAGTTTGATCGCGGAAGCAGCCTCATCAATAAGGTCTATAGCCTTATCAGGCAGATAACGGTCGTTTATATATCTTTCTGACAGACGTACCGCAGCTTCCAAAGCTTCAGGCAATATCTTTATACCATGATGTTCTTCATAGCAGGGTGCCACACCCTTTAATATCTCTATAGCTTCCTCTATACCGGGTTCTTCAACGTTAACCGGCTGAAACCGGCGTTCAAGGGCTGCATCTTTAGAAAAATATTTGCGGTATTCAGTGACCGTTGTCGCACCTATAAGATGTATCTCACCTCTTGCAAGCGCCGGCTTGAGTATATTTGAAGCATCTATCGAACCTTCCGCGCCTCCTGCACCTATTACCGTATGTATCTCATCGAGAAAAAGGATAACATCACCGTTTTCGATAACTTCGTTCAGGAGCTTTTTTAGCCTGTCCTCAAACTCACCACGGTAACGGCTTCCGGCTACCATGCCTGAAAGGTCCATTGTTATGAGCCGCTTATCCTTAACGGTATCAGGCACCTCCCCTGCTGCTATGGCATTGGCTATACCCTCAACTATAGCAGTCTTGCCCACGCCAGGCTCACCGACCAGGCAGGGGTTATTCTTGGTCCTGCGGCTTAAGATCTGTATAACACGCTGTATCTCACGTTCACGTCCTATAACGGGATCCAGCTTTCCTTCACGTGCCATGGCTGTAAGGTCCTTGCCGAACTGCGAAAGCATCTGATCCGGATCCTGATGCCCTGCGCGTCTGTTTCCGGTCTTAAGAGCCTTTTTCACATAAGGTGCACAGCCGTCTCCCATGAAACGGAGAACGACTTTATAAAAATTATGTATATCAAGACTGCAAGCCCCTAAAAGCCTCAGGGCAACACAGTCCTGAACCGAGAACAAAGCCAGAAGGAGATGCTCTGTTCCGGCTTCCGCAGCACCGGTTTCTTTTGCGATCTGCGGGGCTTTATTAAGTACCTCCATTGCCTTTGCCGTATAATCCTTACGCTCTTTTAAGAGCATAGTAGTAGCACCGGCCGGTGAGATCGTTTCACGCATAAGCTCAAGGATACGGTTTTCATATATCCCGCATTCCTTAAGTATAGCCGCCCCCACTCCGGTGCCTTCCCGTAATATACCGGCAAGTATATGCTCAGTCCCGACAAAGGATGAGCGCATCTGACTCTTTATCTGTTCCGCATGCTCAAGTGCATTATTTGCTTTTGCGGTAAAACCTCGGTGCATCTCTTATCTCACCTTTTCATATTCTTCATCGATCAGTCTGTGAAGTGTTTCGGCAGAGATCCCTTTACAGCGCGCCCTGGCAACCAGAAGTCCAAGATCCTCGGCTATCTCCTTATCATCATCACCTTTTCTGTACTCCACATCAACTCTGGCTCCGCTGCGGCGGTCGATCTTAAGATATCCCTCCTGACGCAACAGGGCATATGCCTTGTTTACTGTATGCATGTTGATCCCTATCAGGGAAGCAAGCTGCCTGACCGAAGGAAGTGAATCCCCTTTCTTAAGCTTGCCGCATGCGATCTGTGTTATAACCTGATTTCTGACCTGCATATACAGTGCTTCATCACTGTCAAAGTCGATCTCGACCTGAAAGCCTTCATTTGTCATGATCTTTCCTCCAAAAAATACCGAAATAATAAATCCCGGTGTTATAACCGTAGTATAACACCGGGAGCAACTCCTGTCAAGGAGATTTTTCATTCATCCTCATCATCATCTATGGGTCTGCTCTGCCTTACACCCTGAGGTCTGGCTGCTCCGGCAGACTGAGGCGCGCGTCTTACCGGTGCTCCGGGCTGACTCTGACGGCGTACAGGCTGTCCCTGGGGTGCTCCTGCCGGTCTGGCTCCTGCCGGACGCTGACCGGGTGCCCCTGCCGGGCGCTGGCCTGCCGGTCTCTGTACCGTACCTGCCGGACGCTGGCCCTGAGGCGCTCCCGAAGGTCTGGCCTGACCGGGTCTTCCGGCTGCTGCTGCCTGTGAAGGACGTGATGCAGGCTGCTTTCTGGGACGATAATCGTCATCATCATCGTCGTCATCATCATCCGCATAATCCTTACCCGCAAAGAGCTTATATGCCATGAATGAGCATGCAAGCGCAAGAAATACTACAACTACGATAAGTGCCACAACAACACCCTTGCTCGCTCCGCCTGCTGCTTTAGGCTCTGCTGCAGGGCTTCCTGTTTCAAGAAGGAAATCTATATAACGCACCCATCTTCCTTCGGCCGAATCATAAAGGAACCAGCCTACATTCCCCGAAGGTGAATTAGCATAAAAGATATAGAATGTATCATCCTTCTCCCATGCCTGAACCTCTCTGTCGCCAACACGTATACGGGTTTCTTCAAAACCTGCAGGAAGAACGGGAGTAGTCGGAGCACCATCTTCTCCTACAGGAGGATCCATTGCAAGGATGCTGCCCATAGTGCTGTTGGTCTCGGGTGTCTGATCACCGCCGCCTTCCGAAGGTGTTTCGCTTTCGCCACCGTTATCATCTTCGCCCTCACTATCCGAAGGTGCTGCCTCGGTAACATCGACCATATCTTCTCTTATATATCCGTGTACGGTAGTACCGCCTGCGGTACCGCTTATCTCATACCATACATAATTATCACTTCCGTTTACGGACCCCAGAACGGTAAAAGTGTCTCCTCCGCTCACATGAGCTACGCTTCCTCCGTCAACTGCCGTAGCACGCACATTAACATTCTGTTTACCTGCCTTAACGGTTGCAGTCCCCTGTCCTTCTTCATCCGTTGCATGAACCATCATCTGCATGCAGAAGAAAAGTACGGCAACAAGGATAAATGCAAGACCGTATCTGCTTAAATAGTTCGTCTTCCTCTTTTCCATCTCTACATCCCTCTCCTTATTGTTAGCATGTCGCCTTCCAAAAAGCGATTATACCTTATTATTATGTAAACTTCAAGACCTTTTTATACATCATCTATGGCTTTTCCGATATCCGTACGCAAGTACTTGTTATCAAAGCTTACCCATTCAGTTGCTTCGTATGCCTTCTTTCTTGCATCTTTAAGATCAGTTCCAAGAGCCGTGATCCCCAGCACCCTTCCTCCGTTGGTAAGCACTTTCTTATCTTCGGAGAACCTGGTTCCGGCATGGAAGCAGAAATACCGGTCTTTACCTTCAAATGCCTCCAGGCCTTTTATTTCCTTCCCCTTCTCATAACTCAGAGGATATCCGTCGGAAGCCAGGACCACACATACAGCAGCATCCTTCATGAACTTAAGCTCTATACCGTCAAGTGTTCCGTCCACACAGGCTTCCATCACCTCAAGAAGATCATTTTCCATACGGGGAAGCACAACCTGGGCTTCGGGATCCCCGAAACGTGCATTGTACTCAAGTACCTTGGGCCCCTGAGGTGTAAGCATGAGTCCGAAGAAGATCACGCCCTTGAACGTGCGTCCTTCTTTAGCCATGGCATCGACAGTAGGCTGATAAATGTTCTTTAAGCAGAATTCATGGACTTCATCCGTGTAGAAAGGACTGGGTGAAAATGTCCCCATTCCGCCGGTATTCAGTCCTTCGTCATTATCCTTTGCCCTCTTATGATCCTGGGCACTCGCCATAACACGGATCGTCTTTCCGTCTGTAAATGTAAGGACGGAAACCTCCCTGCCGGTCATGAACTGTTCTATTACCATGCGGTTCCCGGCACTGCCGAACTTCTTATCCTCCATTATCTCCTTAACACCGTCTTCAGCTTCTTTGGCATTCCTGCATATCAGAACGCCTTTTCCCAGAGCCAGCCCGTCAGCCTTAAGGACTATCGGATATGAAGCGCTCTTAAGATATTCAAGCGCTTTATGCGGATCATCGAAATTCTCATATTCCGCTGTGGGAATCCCGTATTTCTTCATAAGATCCTTTGAAAAAGCTTTGCTTCCTTCCAGTATGGCCGCATTCTTACGGGGCCCGAAAGCTTTTATGCCTGCTTCCTCAAATACATCTACAAGGCCCGCAGCCAGAGGATCGTCAGGTGCTACGATAACAAAGTCGATCTTTTCGTTTACCGCAAATTCCTTTAATCTGTCAAATTCCATGACACCGATGGGCACACATTCAGCCAGAGCCGCTATGCCCGCATTACCGGGAGCACAGAAAAGCTTATCGCATTTTTTGCTCTTCGCAACAGAAGCGGCTATAGCATGCTCCCTGCCGCCTCCGCCAACAATAAGTACTCTCATCATTCTCCTCCTGAATCAAGATAAACTGATCTTTCCGCAGGCGATATCATTGATCACTCCGGGCAGTATTATCCATTCCGCCTGCTCCATAACCCGTTTCTGAAGAATCTCCGGAGTATCACCCTCCTGCACCTCAACTGCCTTCTGCCTGATGATGGGCCCCGTATCGGTTCCTTCATCAACGAAATGCACTGTAGCCCCCGTGACCTTCACGCCTCTTGCAAGCGCTGCTTCATGAACCTTAAGTCCGTAAAAGCCGTTGCCGCAGAAAGACGGTATAAGAGAAGGATGTATGTTTATGATCCTGCCCCTGTACTTTTCGATCATTTTTAACGGAAGAACCACAAGAAAGCCCGCCAGTACTACCAGATCGGGCTTAACCTCATCAACTGCACTGATGAGCGCTTCATGAAATGCTTCTTTATCGGGATACTCTTTTCTGACCACAGCTTTAGCATCTATGCCATGCTTTTTTGCACGTTCAAGAGCATATGCATCGGCCTTATTTGAAATAACCCTGACTATTTCGGTATTTTCGATACTGCCATTCTCAATACCGTCAATTATCGCCTGAAGATTTGTACCGCCGCCGGATACCAGCGTCACGATCCTTAACATAAAACAGCCTCCCTTGCTCCGGAAACCGTCTCGCCTATCACAAACGCATCCTCTCCTGCTGCCTTCAGTGCCTTTACACAGGCATCCGCATCCGCAGGATCCACAGCCAGCACCATGCCGACGCCCATATTGTATGTGTTGTACATAACATGCTCGTCAATATCTCCGGTCTTCTGAAGGAGAGTAAATATAGCAGGCATCTCATAGCTGTTCTTTACGATCCTGGCCCCTATGCCATCGGGAAGCATACGGGGGATATTTTCATAGAATCCGCCGCCAGTTATATGACTGCATCCCTTGATCTTAACTCCGGCATCCCTTACGGCCTTTAAAGCCTTTACGTAAATACGTGTAGGGGTAAGAAGGGCATCACCCAGAGATCTGCCCAGCTCGTTATTAAAACGGATAAGTGCATCGGTGGTCATGGGGAATACCTTCCTCACCAGTGAAAAGCCGTTTGAATGAACACCGCTGGAAGCTATACCGACCAGTGCATCACCTGCTTTTATATCCTTCCCGTCAATAAGATCCTTTTTATCTACCAGCCCTACTGCAAACCCTGCCAGATCATATTCTTCTTCAGGCATAAGCCCGGGATGCTCAGCGGTCTCACCGCCGATAAGCGCGCAGCCAGCCTGCTCACAGCCTTCGGCAACACCCTTTACGATCTTTGCTATCTTTTCCGGAATATTCTTTCCGCATGCGATATAATCAAGAAAGAACAAAGGCTCAGCTCCCGCGCAGGCAATATCATTTACACACATCGCCACACAGTCGATACCCACCGTATCATGCTTATCCAGAAGGAAAGCAAGCTTTATCTTGGTACCTACGCCATCTGTGCCGGACACCAGCGTGGGATCTTCCATGTTTTTGATGGCATTTAATGAAAATGCCCCTGAAAAACCGCCTATGCCGCCTAAGACTTCACTTCTCATAGTCTTTGCAACATACTGCTTCATCAGCTCCACTGAACGGTAACCCGCCTCAATGTCTACTCCCGCATTCTTATAATCCATATTTTCGGCCTCCCTGACCATAGGTGCTTTAACAATAAACAACTGTGCGGTAAA
The DNA here is from genome assembly GCA_902779395.1 of uncultured Lachnospiraceae bacterium. Classification (GTDB taxonomy): domain Bacteria; phylum Bacillota; class Clostridia; order Lachnospirales; family Lachnospiraceae; genus NK4A136. The sequence continues at coordinate 18,303 of CACZBK010000043.1, forward strand.
CCCACACAGTTCTTTATTTTACAAATTATCCATATATATTTCAAGTGCCATTTTAAACAACATAAAATGCCTGCTCACCTAAAAAAACGTCACTTTTGCCTGTCACCTTTTGCGCATCAAAAAGTATAATACTGCCGCCTTCTCCGGCCGGATATTCCAAAGCCTTCATAAGCCCTCTCAGATACACCTGAGCAATGTGGTTAACACATTTACGGCAGTCATAGAGATCCCTGAGCACGTCTGCCCCGCTTATGTCCGTAAGGTCCGGAATACCCAGGACATCTCTCAGATATTTATGTATCATAATGGCTGCGTCGATACGTTTAAGCTCAGGAGCATTTATATCTATACCGGCAGCCATGAGCTTTTCAGCCGAAAAGGCAGCCTCAAACACTGCCCCCAGGCCTGCCGATGCAGCTTTCCCGCCCAGTTCTTCCGCAAAGCTTTTAACCGAATAGTATCCCTCATCCATTTACCGGACTCACTCTGAAAGTAACATTCCCGAAAGCAGGGACTGCCTGCACAGAAAGTCTTTTTTCA
>CACZBK010000043.1:18867-25453 GCA_902779395.1 uncultured Lachnospiraceae bacterium
AAGCGGCATTTGCGAAGCTGTCTTTTTCCTTCATTTTACTGCCTATAAAACCTGCGATCGTATCAAAAGAGATACTAAGTTCCTCCTTCCATTCATGATCGCTCAGATTAATGAAGGAAACCGCGATACTCCCGTCTGCCAGTGGCTTTGCAAGTATATCCGCACGGTCATTGTCTCTTATATACTCTTTATCCGGAGCTGCCTGTGCAAGGGTGGAAAATACCCTCTTCGCCTGTACGCCAAGCTTATCCTGGTTTAAAGCTATCAGATCCTCATTAGCTATTATCTTATGGATCTCATCACCGGCAGTCACCCGGCGGAGATCCAGCCCCAGCATAAGCGGAGAATTCATCATACACCACATCGCGAAATGTGTTCTGCACTGTGTCATATCAAGTCCGTCCATCCCTATCATAAGCATATCCGGATCGTTCCAGCCTTTACCGGGTCCCGCAAATTCATCCATGATGACTGCCTTATCGTACTGAACCGCAACTCCCGGTGTATAATCACTTGCCCATTCGCCGCGGCCGTGGCTGTCCGGACTGCCCACCTGGAAAGTAATATCATTGAGGATACGCCAGGAATCACCGACTTTATATCCCCAGTTCTGCGGCTGGGTCTTACCCCATTCGCATATCGACAGCACTATATCCCTGTCTTTATCCGCTTCACGGAATGCCTCAAACAAAGCAGCATATGAACAGAGGGTATTTTCCTGACGGCGGTGATTCATAAGCCTTATGATGTTTTCTCCCTTTTTAAGCTTCACCATAAAATGCCCCGAAGAGATAAAATCCTCCGGTCCGCCGCTTTCAGCGACCATATCATCATAGAATATCTCAGTCTCCCCTTCGGGCCCTGCAGCGATCTGAAGCCAGCTTCCCACACCGGCCTCTTTTCCTGTCGCATATCTTATCTGGATACCGTATTCACCGTCCGCCGGGGCTTCCACCTTAAATACAAGTTCAGAGCTCATGTTCCCTACAGGACTGACCATGGGTCCCGTGCCGTCATACGTGCCTATACCGGTAGCATAACCATCCCTGATCTCCGCCCCCGATCCCCTTAACTCTCCGCAGGCTGCCGAAAGCTTAAGTGCAAGACCGTTTCCTTCAACTTCGATGCTCTTTATGTTAGGCGCATAAGTATATTTCGCATTCTCTGCATTCGAAAAAGTTGCATTATCCCATAGATAATAGCAGTTATCAACTTTAATAAAATCCACACCCCAGTCTATATATGACTTTGCATCGGTAAACTCGTGCCCGCAGGTTCCCACGGCCGCCCCGGCACAAAGATTTGTACCTATATCGTTATACATGCCGAACTTAAGGCCTCTGGAATGTATATAGTCTGCCAGTGCCCTGAAGCCTTCGGGAAACTTCACTTCCTCATTGGCCAGTTCCCCGTTCACTCTTTCCTGACGATAGCAGCCGTCATCAAGGACCACATAGCTGTAACCAAGCTTATCCAGTCCCAGTTCCACTATCTTATCTGCCATTGCTCTGGTAAGTTCCGATGTATTCTGACTGCCAAAGGCATTCCAGGAATTCCATCCCATCGCCGGGAGACGCCCGGTCTTCTTACCTTCAAACGCCCTTCCGTTTTCAAAGCCGTCAAAGCGGTATTTTTTATCGCTTATTACCGCCGGTCTTTCAGTGCTTACACTTATGCTCATATCAGCCCTCCAAAAAATATGATATCCGTACTTCTTATACCGTCACACTTCTTCGTAATACTTGCAGACGCCCACTATAAGCTGCGGCCCGTCTTTTTCGGGAACCATGCCGGCTCTTAATATTATGGGCAGAGGTTCACCGTTAAGTATCAGCCTGTACCGCAGATTGAACAGCCCTCCGTTCCGGGTTTTGTTTAAGATCTTTTCTTTTGTCAGTTCTCTTACCAGCCTGGGATAATCCTCAGGATGGACCACATCCCTGCTGTCCCTTATTGAATCCGAATAAAAATCCTCACCCGCCCTGGAAGTATGAAGTTCTGAATACTCCTTCGTAGCACTGTACTGGATATAGTTTCCGCTTTCCGGATCCACGGTATATATGGCAATAAACTCACCGATAAGGGCAGATATCCTGGAATAAGTGATCTGCTCCTCTTTAAGGCGTTCGATCGCTTCCTGCTGCCTCATCTGCGCATCAACATTATTAATACCGATGATGATATGGCTGTCGTTCGTGTTCATCAGCACTCCCTTCATGTTCACGTAAACAGGCACATCATTGATCAGCATACGGTATGTATATATATATGATCCATGTTCTTCTATGTTCTTTTTAACATTTTCTTTCGTAAAATCAGCGATAAATGCATCCCGGTCAGCCTCAAATATCAATTTTGCGGCCTCTTTTGCGCTGGATGCAAAAAAGTCATTCCCATGGCGTTCCAGCGATATCCCTCTGCTTCCGTCGGAAGAATACTCCACATATTTTTCTGTTTCCAGATCCACATAGAACAGATACAGATAATCGGATGATAAAGCCTGCGAAACATTCGCATAACTGAGCTGCTCATCCTTCTCCTCAATGATATCCAGAACCACGATCATATATGCCGACGCACCGCTGACCGGATTATCGGCGACCTTCTTCACCATTGCCTGCATCACGGTACCGTCAGGTGTTTTTTCTTCCATAAACACCCTGTGTTCCTCTTTCCTGCATCTTTCAATCGCAGCTGCGAATTCCTTTCCAACCCCTTTCATAAGGTCATCCACCTTAGCAAGCATGCCGAAACTTTTTACAGAGAAATAACGCTCCATGAATTCCCGGTAAGATTTACTGCAGCGGATCACATTGATCACTTTTTTATCATATTCCACGACAGCCATAGGAAGCGTATTAAAATGCTGTCTGGCCATAACGCTTTCTTCCAAAGACACAGAGCTCAGATCATACAGATTGACAGCCCCTACCACGGTATAATAATCCGCTTCATCAGGATTCTCAAAACCATCTCCGGTGCCTTTTCTGAACCTTTCCCATATCTCTTCCACCGGTATGGGCTTGCAGAAATAATAACCCTGCATCTTAGTACAGCCGATCTCGCTTAAGAAATCAGCCTGTTCGGATGTCTCAACTCCTTCACAGACAGTCTCAGTTCCCAGATTCTGTGCCATTCTCATCAACTCGGTAAGTATAACCCTGGACTTAGGCGTACTTTCGAACTGTCTCATAAAACGCATATCAAATTTGATAAGATCAAACTGCATCTCCTGCAGCAGATCGAGAGATGAATATCCGCTGCCGAAATCATCCATCCATACTTTAAAGCCAAGTGCCTGGAAGCGCTCCACCTGTTCTTTCATGAATTCGAAGTTCTGCCCCACCACACTCTCCGTGATCTCTATTGTGATAAGATCTTTGGATATTCCGGCATTTTCCAGGCGGTAATCGATCTCCTCTACAATGTCGCAGCTTTCAAAATCGGTCCTTGAGAGATTGACGGATACAGGTATTACATTCATACCCATTGCCTTCTGTTTTTTCATACGGTCGATTATCATATCAACGATATGAAGATCCACTTTATAGATAAGCTTGGAATCCTCCAGTATCGGAATGAATTCAGCAGGAGACAGCATTCCTTTATCGGGATCTATCCAGCGTGCCAGCGCCTCTTCATCGCAGACAAGTCTGTTGGTGGTACGCACTATAGGCTGATAATATGGTCTGATCCAGTTCTCGCTTATGGCGCGATCCAGATTATCCACTATGTACTGTCTGCTGATCTCCCACTTCAGCATACTGCTGTCAAAATACGTAAAGGTAGAGCAGGTATCATCTTTTTTGATATTCCCGGCATATTTTGCCCTGTCACAGGCTAGTGAAGTTTCCACAAGGCCCATGGAATCCATATAGATACCGGCTCTTATATAAAGAGACTTGCCGCCGTTCGCACGCTTTGCTTCTTTAAACAGTCTGTTCAGCCTGTTTTCGATACCCTCCGCTTCCGTAAAAAGCGCAAAATGATCCTGCCCGAAACGGCTGCAGTTATCCTCTCCGAATATCTCTCCCATCATGGAAGCAATATCCCTGATCAGTTCATCGCCCTCGGCAAAGCCGTATCGTTTATTATAGTATCGTAATCCGCTTAAGTTTAAATATACCAGTGCCGACTGTATATTCCGTTCATGCATGCTTTTTCTTCCGATCTCGGCAAGCTTGAAGAAATAAGTCATACTGGGCAGGCCGGTAAGATTATCGTAATTCATCTCACGGAAGATGCTGCGTTCACGGAATTTCTCATCCAGTTCATCTTCATCCGAGCAGCCCAGTCTGGACGGATCCATCCTGTCCGGATTCTGTTCGTAGAAGATACGTTTATCCTCATACATCTTTTCGTCTGCCCGGCGCAGCGCCACGCGGACATTCCGGCTGTCTTCTTCGTATGCACCTCCGATTGCAAATACTACATTTCCGTATTTCACACATACGTCTCTGATCCTTGCGATCTTCTCATCCAGTTCTTCTTCCCTGATGCCGGGAACGATTATCGCAAACTCATCTCCCCCCGCCCTGAAGATATATTTTTCGTCAAACACCTCCCTCAGGGCATTTGCCGCATTTTTAAGCAAACGGTCACCGGCATTATGCCCTTCAAGATCATTCACGGCTTTCAACCCGTTAACATCGGTAAAAATAACTCCTATCGAAGTCTGACCCTTTTCTTCTCCGTGACAGAGACCGTCTACAACATTGTTCATCTCATTACGGTTCATAACACCGGTCAGGATATCCTTTGAACTGAGTGTTCCCAGGCGGTCAAGAAGCAGGTGATTCCCCAGTTCCGAACCCAATATGAATGTGGACACATCGAGAGTTTCCTTTATCTTACCTGCACGTTCCGGATCAAAATTCAGAGCCCAGATATAACCAAGGAGCTCATTCCCCGATTTCAACGGAAACAGCACGATATTATATGCACCCGCAGCGGTAAGCGATCCGTACCATACCGGATTTCTTTCCTTTACAACCTCCATATCCTGATCATTCTTGGCGATGATGCAGTTGCTGCCTGCAATGGTCGAAGGCCAGGATTCGACTATATCATAAAAATCATCATTTACATAATGCGCCATCGGCAGAAGCTTAGTCCCGGGTGCAAATGCCTCTGCCAGGACCTGACATGAACGCTCATATGAGTTCACAAGAAGTATGCAGCAGTGTTCGGCATCGCACAGTTCCCGTATCCCCGTAAGCACCTCAGACATCGTTTCCTTAAAGTCTGCGGATCCCCGGAGGCGTATACAGGTATCAAGAACGGAGGTGGCTATATCCGAAGAAATGTTGGACATATTTTCAGTCTTGGGTGCGAAATCGATCTCCATGATATACAGACAGTACGCCATATCCTCACGGTCCGACTCAAGAGGAATGAACATCATATTGAAATAGATCTCTGCCCTGTCCGGACGGACATAAGAATGCAGGCACCGCTTTTTAAAAGCCGCGCGGTAACAGGCATCCTCGAAATTCAGATCACGCCCCAGATAATCCGTATACTCGGAGTCCGGCACAAAGGTCTTATAATTCATATCGATCTCGGACATGGGCGTCTCTATGCTGGCGATATAGGGTTTATTTCCGGTAACTATACGGAATTTACCGTATCTGCCTTCCGGAAATATCTCGACCGATACTACACAGCACATAGCACTGATGCTGTCGACCAATTTCTGAAAATCCATGCTGCTTACCTCTCTTTCACAGGTTTCATGCAATGCCATATGCTCATGATAACACATTTTCATAAAAATTGAGAGATTTATAATAAATTCTTCCCTGTCTTTTCTCATTGCATGTGATAAGAAAACATAGTAAAATTCTTAAAGCGCTCATGAAAGGAAGACAGACCGATGAATGAAACATATGATATAGACCGCTCAGAGCTGAAAGCGCTGATCAGAGGATACGGCGGCGTAGACAGTTACACAACGACCCAGGCCGCCACGATCATGGAGCTGATATTCAAAATGGCTGCCGGTATGGGTTTAGATCCCTTAAAGCGTGCGGATTTCTTTGAAGCTTCAAAGCGGATCTTTAATATACAGCTGATCGATATGGGCGATTATGCGCACGGAAAGTATGTTTTCGTCCCTAATCATGTCACTGAATTTGACGGTCTGCTCTTTGGTACCATCATCCCCAATATGCTGGTAGTCGCCAAGAGTGACTGGGGTTCAAACCCGCATCTTAACGAATTCATAAACAGGCTGTTTACTATCGTCTGCCTGATCAGGAAAGATAATGCCAGCGGTATAAGCGTACTGCGCAAATGCATAGATCATTTAAAGGCTTCCGCTGACAGCGCTGTAACCGTTTTTGTACAGCAGACCATCGCGGATATAGATATGACCACGCCCGAAGATGTGGCGTCGGGGGTACATTATATAGCCAAAAAAGCAGATGCTGCGATCATCCCTGTCTACAGTGAACAGGTCTCTCCCGAATATCCGACAAGGATAGTCTTCGGCGCTCCCATTATCTGTGATAATAAAGAAGACTTCGGCGCCGCATGGTTAAAGGCAGAATACAGGCTGCGTGATAGTATTTCCGATCCCGCAGCC
>CACZBK010000044.1 GCA_902779395.1 uncultured Lachnospiraceae bacterium
TATGAGGATCTCAAACAATACCTCGAATATCATACAGATAGGTGTAGCAATGGAAGCTGCCTTATACTCCCTGACATAAGAAAATAGTTTCTTGAACATAATTACATCCTTTCAGGATACACAAAAAAATACCTGTCTATTTTATCTCAAAACCAGTGATCATGTCAATTTATCAGAACTGTTTATAGGCCAGGATCCTATTGAGAAAACGATCGTAAACCGTTATGGCCAGACCCTTATCGTTAGCGGCATAGTTCGACCTGTTGATCATTACCGTGCCGTTTTCAATCTTTAATGTGGAATACTTATCAAGTTCCTCCATATAAGAACTTTCCACGGAATAGATCACCTGGTCTTTCAAGATCCAGATCCCGCCGTTAGCTATATCCTCTTCACTAAGCCCGTATTCCGTAAGCACTGCATATTTTTCGCTCTCATATTCACCGCTTAAGTATATCACTGCCACCGTGTCATTAAGACGCAGCATCATAGGAAGAAATTCATACATATCTTTCGAGGCAGCCATGGCATCCCCATCACGTCTGTGCTCGTAGTATTTTAAGTCCTTATCCCATACCTCATAAGCCGGATCACCGCGATGATCAGGCATATCATAATTATCATCCAGCCACTGCGCCATAAAACGAGACAGTTTTTTGGCTCCGAGAGCATTTACATGCGTCTCATCAAAGAAGTCGGTCTGCGCGTCTATCTCCAGCTCATCCGTCATGCGGTTAAAGTCAAACATCGGTATATCATGTTCTTCCGCATATATGGCGGCATGATCGATATAATTCTGCTCATCTTCATAAGATCTGAAAGGCAGGGACATGAATACGAGCTTGCAGTCATTCTCTTCGCAAAGGCTGACCAGATCATCCAGCCATTTTTCCTGGTCGGATTCAAAGATCTTCGGCGATACCTCGCCCGGTCTGTAAAGCCATGTGGGCTGGCATTCCCAGTTGGGATACTCACCCCTGGCGAAATAATTGGGGGCATCCAGCTCAAAATCGTAACGCGTCAGTTCCCTGTACCTGGTATGGATGATGGGCCAGCGCGCCACGTAATCATAGATATTTGCTGATACGCTCCCGTCCTTTGCGGCATATGCCTTAAGCTGAGGAAGCGTGTCTTTTGATAAAGGCAGTGAAATGTAGTTACGGTATACATTTCCCGCCATCAGATGCGTATCAAAACTCAGGGCGAACATATCCACTACAGCCACCTTAGGCGACTGGGTCTTAAACATATGCTTCATATAATAATAAGCGGAATCCCTGTCCATTCCCGAGATCGATACATTAAACGCCGATATCCCCCAGTCGCTCCACAGATAGGAAGGGTAGATCCCGGCGTATACATGGGAACTGCCCACAAAGACCACATCCACCGTATCATCCGGAGTATTCTTAAGCTCCGTGACCGATGAGATATAGTCTCCCTGCGTATCCTTCCAGCGAAGCACCTCGTATACGCCGGACAGCCACAGAAAACATATCACTAAAAATGCAGTTATCTTTACCGCTTTCTTCATTTTCCGTCCTAAAAATTAAAATATATAAACTGTGCCGAATCAAAGTCCACGCCGTATTCTCCCCATACCAGCACTGCCGTGATAAGAAAGATATACACTACCCAGCGGAACCACAGATTCTGCTTCAATAAATATACGCCTATATCGACTTTCTTTATCTCCCTGACCAGGGATACCGCTAAAAGCAGCAACAGGCCGAAAAGAAGTATACCCATCTCCTTACGGTCCAGCCCCCACTTGAACATACTCTCGTCAAATATCACCCAGGGGTTAAAACGGGTGAACATACGCTTTATGAAGCTGAACGAAAGCCTCATCGACCTTGCCCTGAAAAAGATAAGCGCAAACGCCACCAGTGTGGTTGTCCCTATCTTCCTGCCCAGATGAAAACTGAAAGCATCCCTGTCCACCTTTAACAGATCAAGTATCTTCTCCCTGACAGGTCTTAAGATATCGCCTACAACCTGATAGACGCCGTGCAGTCCGCCCCAGAACACGTAATTCCAGGATGCTCCGTGCCATAATCCGCTCACAACAAAAGTGATCATAAGGTTGATATACTTGCGGATACGTCCCTTCCGGTTTCCTCCGAGAGGGATATACAGATAATCCTTAAACCATCCGCTTAAGGAGATATGCCATCTGCGCCAGAATTCGGCTATGCTCTCCGCAAAATGGGGGCAGTTGAAATTCTCCATAAGAGTAAATCCCATCATCCTGGCCGCTCCGATAGCGATGGCCGAATATCCCGCAAAATCGGCATATATCTGAAATGCAAAACCAAACATCGCCGCCAGTGTTTCAAAGGTTCCCACCGCATGGACATTGGCATAGACTGTATCGATAAATATCGAAACCCTGTCCGCTATGCACATCTTCATAAAAAAGCCCCAAAGCATCAGCCCCAGGCCGGAAACTATCCCGTCGTAGGTCCACAGGCGCTTATCGCCCGATTCCTTAACCTGCTTTAGGAGATTGCCGCTGCGCTCTATCGGGCCGGCTACCAGCTGCGGGAAGAAGCTTACGAACAGAGCGTAATCCAGGAAGTTCCGCTCAGCCTTTATCCCTCCCCTGTATACATCGATAGCGTATCCCAGGCTCTGGAAAGTATAAAACGATATACCCACCGGAAGCAGCAGATCAAAGGGCTTTGATACAGCTTTGATATGCAGTACTCCCAGCAGATGATTGAAATTTGCAAGGGCAAAATCAAAATATTTGAAAAAGAAAAGAATGGCCAGGTTCATGATAAGAACCGATACCAGGAACTTCTTCTTATGATTCGGATACTTTTCCATCAAAAGGCCGACAGCATATGTGGCTATGGTAGAAAAAAGGATAAGTACAACATATTCAGGTTCCCAGCACATATAAAAATAATAGCTGGCAGCCAGAAGCCAGACTTTGCGCAGTTTTCCCGGCAGGATAAAATACAAAAGCAATACCGCCGGGAAGAAAACAAGAAATTGCAGCGAATTAAAATACATAAACCATTTTCTCCCGGCGGTATATTATACAGTAATGTTCAGTTTATAACAAGGGCGATTTATACCACACCCTGAGCTATCATTGCGGTAACAACCTTCTCAAAGCCTGCGATATTTGCACCTGCTACATAATCGCCTTCCTTGCCGTACTTCTTTGCAGCATCGTCGATAGCGTGATAGATACCGACCATGATACCCTGCAGCTTGGAATCAACTTCTTCGAAGCTCCATGACAGACGCTCGGAGTTCTGGCTCATCTCCAGTGCGGAAGTAGCAACACCGCCTGCATTAGCAGCCTTGCCGCCTACGAACCAAACGCCGTTTGCCTGCAGATACTCAGTAGCCTCAAGGGTAGTAGGCATGTTAGCGCCTTCGCAGACAGCCTTTACGCCGTTAGCAACCAGTGCCTTTGCATCATCCAGATTAAGCTCGTTCTGTGTAGCACAGGGAAGAGCGATATCAACCTTGATGTTCCATACGCCGTGATCATTAGCATCCTTCTTGTCATGATACTGAGCAGAAGGTCTTGCTGCAGCATACTCGGACAGACGTGCACGCTTAACTTCCTTTACTTCCTTAAGAAGAGCAACATCGATGCCTTCGGGATCATAGATCCAGCCGGTGGAATCGGAAAGAGTAACAACCTTTGCTCCCATCTGCTGAGCCTTCTGAGCTGCATAGGTAGCAACGTTACCGGAACCGGAGATAGCTACCAGCTTGCCTTCCATACTCTCACCGTGGCACTTCATAAGCTCCTGGGTAAGATAGAGCAGACCGTAACCTGTAGCCTCGGTACGTGCCAGTGATCCGCCATAGGTAAGACCCTTACCGGTAAGCACACCTTCGTACAGATCGCGGATCCTCTTATACTGACCGAACATAAAGCCGATCTCTCTTGCGCCTGTTCCGATATCACCTGCAGGTACATCGGTGTCAGCGCCGATATATTTGTATAGCTCTGTCATAAAGCTCTGGCAGAACTTCATTATCTCATTATCGCTCTTGCCCTTGGGGTCGAAATCGGAACCACCCTTGCCGCCGCCGATAGGCAGTGTGGTAAGGCTGTTCTTGAATACCTGCTCGAATCCAAGGAACTTGATGATGGAAAGGTTTACTGAAGGATGAAGACGGATACCTCCCTTGTAAGGCCCTATAGCATTGTTGAACTGTACACGGTAACCTCTGTTAACCTGTACCTGTCCCTTGTCATCAACCCAGGGTACACGGAACATGATCTGACGATCAGGCTCTGTGATACGCTCGAGGATAGCAAGCTTTCTGTACTGCTCCTCGTTAGCATCTACAACAGGGCGCAGTGAATTGAGCACTTCGGTAACAGCCTGTAAAAACTCAGGCTGGTCAGCGTTTTTTGCTTTTACTTTCTCAAGGACTTCATCAACGTAAGACATTTTTATTTTTCCTCCTTTGTGTGTTAATGGCCGGCGGGGAATAAATAAAGCGGCATTTATGAGCGCACTAAACACGCTATAAATACCGCCTTTGGTATCACTCGCAAGCTCTATTTGATTCAAACCTCGCTCATACTATCAGATAAATAAGCAAATTGCAAGCACTTTTTTATTTTTCTATTGTAATACTGTTGATCACAGGCTGCTGATCTGCAGGAATGGTGCCGTTGTCATCAATGGGCTGTGCAGCTTCACATACCGCATCTACCACTTCCATACCGCTCACCACCTCGCCGAAAGCCGCATATAAACCATCCAGTGAAGGCCAATCCTGCTGCATGATGAAAAACTGTGATGATGCGCTGTCCGGATCCCCTGACCTGGCCATACTTATGGTGCCGCGCTTGTGTAAAAGCGGATTGTCAACACCATTTGCAGCGAACTCACCTTTAATGGTCGTATCCGCTCCGCCGAAACCTGTTCCCTCGGGATCGCCGCCCTGCATCATAAACCCATACATTATACGGTGGAAAGTGAGTCCGTCATAAAAACCGCTCTCTGCAAGATTTACAAAGTTTTCCACGGTTATGGGCGCGCACTCCGGATGCAGCACCAGATCTATCGTTCCGTAATCCTTAATGTCGATGACCGCGTGGATCTCTTTTGCTTCGGGTTCGGGGGCCACGGTAGGTTTTACCTCCTGAACCGTCTCTTCCCCGGTTCCGGATGTGGCCGATGTAGATTCCGTTTTTGTACCTGTACAGGCAGTCAGCAACAAAACGCTGCTCATCAGCGCCAGCAACAACTTTTTCATTTCTTTTCCTCCCAAAATAAAACTGTAAATTTTCTTAAATACGCTCATGATGATATCGATGTTACATAACTGCTGCTATAAAAATCTTTCTGAGAACATCTCTGCCATCCTGATCTGAACGCAACGGACATATATTACACTATCATGTGGTCCTCAGTCAATCTAAACTGCCTTCCGCACTTGCATACTATAGTTGTTCCCGGCATTACCATCGATACTGCTCCGCAGCCCGGACATGCCACGCTCATTGCCCCTGCCATGCCAATGGGTACCGCAGGCGCTGCCCCCGGAGCTGCCGACGCGCTCACATTGGCCCCTGCAGGATCTGCAGCGGGAAATGCCGACGCAGTGAAACCTGTTAGCGATATCACCGCTGCATTGGGTGCCATGATCTCATCCTGCTCCGGTATCGTTACCATCTCGGCTTTCTTACTTATAACATATAATTCACTGTCATATTCAGCGATCTCTACCGTTGCGCCTACCTGAAATTGCCTCCATTTCGTGGAGCCGGTCTTAATAACCTCCTGACGCAGTCGTTTCTGCGAATCCTTAAAGCGCACTACAAGCGATATCGCGGGCTGGCCGTTTACTCTTATGCTGTAATCAGGCTCATGTGCCACTATCTTTGCCGAATAATGCTCACCTTCTTTCTTCGCCTTTATGACCTTTATCATCTTCCTCACGCCCGTAACGATGATACCAATGCCTACGAGCGCAAAGATACCGCCCACCAGCATCCCTATCCCGGCATTCTCTTCTACCGTTCCCTGCGGTTTGAAAAAGCATATCAAAAATACTCCGAATCCCACTCCTCCGAATGCCAGTCCGAAAAAGATCTCAAATAAACCGTTCATAAATTCCCCCCTTTTACTATTTATACCTTAAGCAGCTCCTTCGCTTAAGTAATACTTAACACTCTTTACGATACCTATTATGGCTCCTATGATAAGTCCCAGACCTGCCAGCGCGAATATTCCGGAAACTATGTACAAACCTTCTACGGTAGAACCCTCTGCCAGCATATCGGGCCCCTGTGTGAAAGCAAAAAAGGTAAAAGCTAAAAAGATCATTCCGAATATCATCTGGAACACCCTGCCAGCATTTGCTTCCAGCGCTCCTGCGATAACGATAAGCGTATGCCCTGAGCCTGCGCTGCTATTTCCAGTCAGATCAAGTATCAGTATCAGCAGGCTGCGGACAAACAATAACGCTCCCATGATAATGAATAATATCAGTAATGCCTTCATCCCTTTAACAAACATCCGCGCTATATCATCATCTACCTCAGCAAACTTAGTGAAGAAGGGTGTAAAAAACAAAACATAGGAACATACTCCTACGGCCATCAGCCCCTTAACGATGCCCATCAGCGCCCTGGCCCTTCTGACAGCAGCACTGTTAACAAATTCCTCGATATCTCCCTGACTCATATTCCGGAAATTCTGGATATCCATCATTCTTCCCCCCTTTGCTATAGGATCATTTACGATTTTTGATAGTACTACTACGATTATATTTTACCATTATATGCAATTATTACAAGCAACAGCTGTTGCGTTACCGCTACCGGTCATTGCGCAGCCGTCTGCGCTTATTACCGCTTATGCCCATTTGCTGCGCTCATTGCACTGCAGCCCGGGGTACAGTATAATGAAACAGTCCGGTCCGTGTAATATGACCGGGTACCTTTCTTAAGGAGTGGATCATGAATGAGCTGACTTTACAGGTATCGGGAATAAGCGTTAAAGACGGTAAGAAGCAGGCCAGTGTCCGTTTCTCGGATAATGACCGCTATGCCGAAGGCATTATCCCGGACTGTATCATAACAAAGTCGGAAGGCTTCACAAAAGAAGAAACCGCCCAATTAGAGGATTATTTAAAAGCCAACTTAAGCGAATTAAAAAAGGCGTCAGCGAAGATAAATCCGCTTAACGCCATTATGCGTAAATAGAACTGTAACAGCGCGGATACGTTTAAGGCTGCTCCGCTAAAGCGATCGCCTCAGACAGATGCTTTATTACTTTATCGCAGCAGTGCAGATCTTCCTCTGTGGGCTGTGTAAGATCCGGTATCATGACCGTATAACAGCCGGCAGCCCTGGCGCTGCGGATCCCGTTCGGTGAATCCTCTATCGCTACAGCTTCATTGGGTGCACAGTGTGCGATCCTCTGAGCCTCTAAGTATACATCCGGGTACGGCTTTCCCCGGGATATGCTCTTTGTCGATATCACCAATGCAGGATCGATCTTCAGCCCGGCGTCTTTCTTATACCGTTCAACACGGGACAGCGGAGACGCGGTAACTATAAAATAGCGTATATTCTTCTCTGCCATTTCCCGCAGAAGTTCTGCCGCACCTGCCTTCGCCTGTATCTTATGCTCCGCCCGGTACGCTTCCATCAGCTGTTTTCTGGTCTCGCGCACCGTGTCATAGATATCAGCACCGTAGCGCTTCGCAAACCACGCCCGCGAAAGTGATGCATCAAGGCTGCGCAATGCCAGCGCTTCTTCTTCAAGCATCTCACAGCCGCACTTTACTGCCGCTTCCATCCAGAACCGGCGGTAAAGCGGCTCAGTATCCAATAATACTCCGTCCAGATCAAAAAATAATGTTCTGCCCATTCTGAGGCGTCCTTTCAAATCAACTCCATATCATTCGCTGCCGCCAAGCTTATCGACCAGTTCCTGCAGTTCCATGAATCGTTCGAATTTCCGCTCAAGCTCAAAGTCCAGCGCTTCTTTTTCCCGGCCAAGCTCAAGCAGTCTGGGATAATCCGAAGCCGCTTTTGCGATCTGATCATCCAACTCTGCGCTGCGTTTCTCCAGAGCCTCTATCTCTTCTTCTATGTGATCGTAATCATATTGCTCTTTAAATGACAGCTTTTTCTTCTCGCGTATCCTGTTCTGTGACCTGTTGTCCGTCTGCTTTTCCGTCTTCTGCTTTACCACCGCCTCTTTAGATGCCCTGTGCTTTTCCAGATAATCGGAATATCCGCCTTCACAGCGTATAATACTGCCATCCGGTTCAAATGAAAAGACAGTGGTGACCACACGGTCAAGGAAATAACGGTCATGGGATACGGTGATCACAATACCCGCAAAGGTATCCAGATAATCCTCAAGTATACGGAGGGTTGCTATATCAAGATCATTTGTGGGCTCGTCGAGCACTATCACGTTGGGAGCCCCCATCAGCACCTTGAGCAGAAACAGTCTTCTGCGTTCACCACCGGAAAGCTTTGATATCGGAGCATACTGCATATTCCCGTCAAAAAGGAAACGCTCACACATAAGCGAAGCAGAAACAGGACCATCCCCGGTGTTGATAAACTCGGCAGTTTCCCTGATATAATCGATCACACGCATGTTTTCATTTATGGAATTACCTGCAGCATCTCCGCCTGTTCCTACAGCCACATTATCCTGTCGGAAATATCCTATCTTTATAGTCTGCCCTGTCTCGATAGTTCCGGCATCCGGTATTACATCACCTGTAATACATTTTAACAGCGTAGTTTTCCCGCAGCCGTTAGGACCTATGATCCCTATACGGTCAAGCTTTTTAAAATGATACGAAAATGCAGAAAAAAGTGTCTTCTCTCCATACTTCTTGCAAAGACCGTCAATATTGATAGTTTTATTTCCCATGCGTACCGAAAGTGAACTAAGTTCCAATTCTCTCTCTTCTTCGGGACGTTTTCTGTCCTTAAGCTCTTCAAAGCGTTTGATATACGCTTTCTGCTTAGTGGACCGCGCCCTGGCTCCCCTGAGCATCCAGGCCAGATCTTTCTTATATAACGCAGCTGCCTTACGTTCCGCAGCCTGTTCATAATCCATGCGCTGCTCTTTCATCTCAAGATAGCCGGAATAATTTGCCGTATAACGGTATGCATTCCCCTTATCTATCTCTACGATCTGATCCGTCACCTCATCCAGGAAATAACGGTCATGTGTGACCATAAGTATAGCTCCGCGGTACCGCTTAAGATAGTCTTCAAGCCATTCTATCATCTCTGAATCAAGGTGATTGGTAGGCTCATCAAGTATAAGAAGATCGGCAGGAGTCATTATCGCAGCAACCAGTGCTGCACGTTTTTTCTGACCGCCCGATAGTATTGATGGGCTGCAGTCAGGATCATCGATGCCGAACTTAGACAGATTTGCTTTGATCTCTCCCACCTTGTCCCAATGATCCCCGCCGGCGTATATAGAAGCGGTTACATTTTCCAATACCGTTTTACTTTCATCAAAAGCAGGATCCTGAGGCAGATAGGATATCCGTATATCACTTCCTGCCACAACCGCTCCCTCATCCGCCTCGATAACACCTGCCGTGATGGCGAGCAGTGTTGACTTGCCTGTACCGTTCGCACCCACAACGCCTATCTTATCGCTGTCATCAATTCCGATACAGATATCATGAAGTACGGTTTTCGACATATAAGTTTTCGATATATTTTCCAGATTCAGTATATTCAAATCATTTTACCCTTGCGTTCGTTCCGATCACAAAGATCCCTCCCACGAGAATATGATCTTTGAGATCGTCCCAGAATAAGGCCTCAGAATCCCAGATTTTCACCTACAAGTATCACATGGATCCTGTCCCCGTGTCTTGAGAATCTTGTGATCAGAAACTGACAGCAGATAGTGTCCGGTGATTTGCAGTTCATACAGGAACCGGTCTTTGCACACGGAGTCTGTAATCCGAACCTCTGTGCATTTATCGGAGCTGCCACATTTCTGGCACGCTTCATCGCACCGTCCACATCATCGCAGATCTTATTCATACCCACAATGCAGATAACCTTTTTAGGCCCCTGCGCTATCATGGAAACACGATTCGAATTACCATCTATATTTACCATAATGCCATCCTCTGTCATGGCATTTGCACTCGTCAGGAAGAAATCCGCATCATAGCCCTTTAACATGACAGCGCGCTTTTCCTCCGGAGTCTTTGCTGCATCACGGTCCATAAAATCATAGTTTCCGTTTTTGAGCGCTGCGACCAGCCCTATCTCATGAGCGCTCATCGCACCGCCCATTGTGACCGAAGCTCCTTCCGGGATAAGCTCCAGCGCTTTCTTTAAGGCCTCTTCGGCGGTAGGCGCATAATACCCGCTCATATTTCTGGATTCAAGACCCTTTATCACCTTCTGTGCCAGAAGTTCGTTCCTTTTTTTGATATTTTCATTCATACATTTTCCCCTTTCACGGCTTTAACTTTATTTTGTACCGAATATACGGTCTCCGGCATCTCCCAGTCCGGGACAGATATATGCGTCTGCATTCAGTTCACGGTCCAGATGTCCTACATAGATCTGCACATCCGGATGTGCTGTGTGAAGCCTCTCCAGACCTTCCGGCGCAGCAATGATACACATAAATTTGATCATCCTGCCACCTTACGGAATTCTGCCGTCCCCGTATTCTTATCTCTTAAACGTGTGATCTTGTGCTGTATCAGCGGATGATCCAGAATAAATACATTCTTCTCTTTAGCAAAATCCATAAGCCACCTCCTGTACCTGTGCTGTCCGGTGCTGAGATCCTGCTGTATCTTCCCATCCGGATCACGATCGTTACTCTATGATTCTACCATATACAGGAGGTGAAGTAAATTTAGGATGTAAAAAGAAACAGCCATCCTGCGGATGACTGTTCCCTGTATCTCAATCATATCAGTTTGCATCATCAAAGGGATCAGGCTCTGTATCCCTTATGCCTCCTTCAACCGGCGGCATTTCCCAAAAGCTTCCAGTACCGCCAGCAGATCACTCTTAAGTCTCTCCTTAGCCTTAGCTGCCATATCTTCCGGGATCCCATAATATGCTTCTGCCATACCACCTGCGATACATGTAAGGGTATCGCAATCGCCTCCCAAAGAAACTGCCGTGCGTATAACATCTTCAAAATCATTTCCTTCCAAAAATGCTGTTATCGCCTCCGGGACCGTTTCCTGACATGATTCAACATGATGATATGTGGGGCGTATCTGATCACAGGTTCTCGAAAGATCATAAGCAAATTCGCTGACTATATAACTCTTTATAGCAGCTTTATCATAGCCTTTCCGTGCCATAAAGATTGCTGATGCTGTAGCTTCGGCACCTTTAATCCCTTCCGGATGATCATGTGTTACCTCTGCCGTCCAGCGGGCCACCTCCCTTGTGCGCTCTATGCTGTCATACAGCCATCCCACGGACGAAACACGCATAGCAGATCCGTTCCCCCAGCTGTTGTAAGGCTGCGGGTCGTCACTTAACAGCCATCCCATAAATCTTCCGCCATAACCGGCATGAGGATATCTGTTTCCCCAGTCCTGCATAGATTTGATAACCGCTCTCTTTATCTCTTCTTCACCGGCATCTCTGCCAACCGAAAGCAAAGCCTCCGCCACGGCAACAGTCATGACCGTATCATCCGTAAAACGGACGCGGGGTATCCACATTTCAAAGTCCTTTGTCTTGTCACCCCTGTCAAATTCATAGGGTGCTCCTACCATATCTCCCAATATCGCTCCTATCATGATCCGATCCTCCTCTTTTCTTAGCTGATATGTTTACTGTTATGAGGCAAGTATAAAATAAACCGATATTCTTTTGGTCGCATATAAAGCGACAAATTATTGTACATTTAATGAAATTCAAATAAGCCCGGTAAATGAAAGCAGGTATCCGCCATAACCTATCTCCGCTCTCTCTCCAGCACATCACGGTATCCCGGCAGGTACTGCACTGCGATGACATTTTCCGGGTGTGCCAGCGTCAGATACAATACCGTAACAAATATCCACTCCAGCGGTTTCATCAGTATGTATACAACATCGCAGGCTGTTTTTGTACGGATACATCTTGCAATGGGGAATCCGTATCTGTCGTAGAAGCTGCGGATCGCCCGGTGCAGGCGCGGCGTCTTCCATTCCAGGACCAGTTCAAACGCATTGGCGATCTCCAGCTGTCTGTTGACTACCACACGGTGTCCGTGGCGTTCACCCATCCTGAGCGGCTTTACGATCTTTTCATGACCACCTGCTGCCACCGTACAGAGATAATGTTCATCCACCATTACATTTGGCGGCGGTATCATCTGCGAAAGGTTCCAGTCTGCCGTCTCCGTCCATGTTGCGATCAAAGCATCCGGGCGCTGTCCAAGCAAAACAGAAACCCCAAGGACTATCCCCAAAAGCGGCAGCATCAGAAGCAGCGCCACTAACGGCCAGTTCTGTGCCTTTCCAAGAAAACCTTTGTGCCGGACTGCCCCGGCGTTCTCAATCCCGCCATCCATCAGCTGTTTGGCGTTTATATCATTCCATTCGATGATCTTTTCCCGGATCAGGGAGCACATCATAATGATCAGATTTATAGGAAGCACCATAAGCGGAAACGTAAACTCATCTCTGTGATCCAGCGGCCAGATATGGAGACACCAGATCACACAGCTGATGGCCGCCGGGTACATAGCCGCGATCGAGAGCACCGATACCAGGGGCGGCGTATTCTCCATCTTCCTGGTAGCCAGTACCACAAAACCCGCTGCCCCGATCAGCATTAGCACAATATAGATCCCCCTGGTCTGTGAATTCAGGATCTGATGCACCTGCGTATTTATCAGCTGCTCATCCCAGTGTTTATCTGTCACATCCTCCAAAAATGCTATAAATACCCCGCTGAAAAACACCCCCAGCAGAACCGTCAGCCACCAGAACAGCCTCTTGCGTTTCATCCCGGGAACTATAAGGCCGCGTATATTTCCGATGCTCAAAATAACCGGCGCTGCCAGTGCTGTAATGACCAATGCTATACCGATCACTCCGGATATAACACTCAGTAATACTCTTAACGGATCATTCATATTTGCAGATGCTCCTTTGTTTCATGTATTTTTTCACGATAATCTATAATGGCAGCCAGTCTAGTACTTTTTTGATCTGACTGTCCCAGAAATCCCAGTCATGTCCTGCATCTTCTTCATCCCAGGTAACATCAGCTCCCTTCTCCCGTAAAAAATCCCTGAATGATAAATTAACACTCATCAGATCATCTTTTTTACCGCAGGCCATATAAAAACGGGGAACCTTCTTATTATTCTTAAACATCTCCTCAGCTGCTATCTTAGGATTCAGATCTGTCAGGGCAGCTTTCGCATGATCATCAAAGAGCCCTATATCGGCTTCTTCCGACAAGTCATCAAATATATGTATCGCTGATGATAAACCTGCCACATGACTGTAAGTCTCCGAATATACAATACCGTTTCTGAGCGCTCCATAGCCTCCCATGGAAAGCCCTGCTATGAATGTATCTTCTCTTTTATCCGAAAGCGGAAACATTTTCCTGGTGATCTGAGGAAGTTCTTCCCCGATAAAGCTTTCATAATCATTCCATGGGGTTCTGGATCTAAAATAAAATGCGTTATCTCCCGAAGGCATCACCACCGCGAGATTTTTCTCTTCCGCCCATATCTGTATGCGTGTGCGGCTTACCCAGTCCGTATAGTTTCCCAAAAGCCCATGCAGCAGGTATAAGGTCTTATACCTGTGGCCTTCATCTGACAGATATCTGTTCGAGTCCGCATCAAACCTGTCTGCCGGCAGGATCACATTAAGCGGGACAATCCTAAATAATGCTTTAGACATATAATTAACCTGTATCAGAGCCATATCATCATCCTTTCTTTATCACACAGCCGGTTTTATCTGATCCCATTTTATCAGAACTCAGCGCATAACAAAACTATAGTATTTTTTTAAGAAACTAAGCAGATGCCGCCTTTTAAGATAATACATATCGCGTCTGCTATATTATGGCAGACGCGATAGAAGAATAATAAATTATGAATATCCGATGAATTGTGCTACTTTGCAGGGCATTAAAGCGATCCTATACCACTACGGCTTCTTCGCATGCCATTTACCCTATCCTTAGTTGGCATCATCGAAGGGATCAAGCTCTATATCAGTCAGATCAATAGTTCCTGTGCTGTTCATGTATTTTATCCTCCTCCATATCGTATCCGCTCGTTTCTTTCTATACCAATAATGCGTGAGAATAAGATTTATTGCTTTGTATATAATAAATTAATCTTTTGCCGATGGTATTTCTTATAAAAGAACCGGCCCCTCACTTGTATGGAGAAGAGCCGGCCAAAAGGGGAATTAGCAAAAAAGAGTATACAACATTCTTTCTCACTTATGTTTTTTATTGTAACGGAAATAACATCAGCTTACTATCAATAACTCTTGGCATTTATGCTACTATCATGAGCAGTCTGACTTAACACATTAAACATATGATCCGTAACGCCCTGTCATGTCACCCCTATATATAGCAGCATTTTTCATATCTTGTAGTTGCGTTTTGAGAACATTTGTTCTATCATATATTTATCGAACAGCCATTCGATTTTGTTTGTATCGGAGGTACATGTATGGATTACAGGATAATAGCCGTAGATTTTGACGGAACTTTATGTTATAGCAACTGGCCGGACGTTGGTGCCCCCAACATCGTGCTCATAGATTATCTGAAAAAATGCAAACGTGACGGACACAAGCTTATCCTCTGGACCTGCCGTGCAGGTGATGCCCTGGAGCTTGCCATAGAGTGGTGCAGGCAGTACCAACTGGAGTTTGATGCCGTAAACGACAACCTTCCGGAGATCATAGAAAAATACGGGAACAACTCCCGCAAGATCACCTGTGACTATTATATCGACGACAGGGCTATGCTGCCGGAGTCAGTAGACGTATAGGGTTTTCTATTAACCTCCGCATTACTGCTGAGGATACAGCCCCGCCCTCATCTATCACCTCTTTCCCAAAAGGATCCAGGGATAAGGATGAAAGCTTAAAGCACTGCAGGCCTACAGGTATACCTATGATAGTGATACACCACAAAACACCTGCTATCCACCAGCCTATGGCGCTTAGCAGGCCTCCGCATAATATCCAGATAAGATTGCCAAGGAAATTCATATTTCTATAAGCCCTATCTACTCAGTTATGTGCTGCATATGTGATCATCAAACCGTGTTCTCTTTAATACGATACACGATAATATTATGCAAATTGCTATTCCGACTATTCCCGATATTATTTCTGTGTATATTTGAAACAAGTATATATTTTTC
>CACZBK010000045.1 GCA_902779395.1 uncultured Lachnospiraceae bacterium
CCTGTAAGTTACAGGACACAGGCCTTTCAAAACAGTCTGAGCTTATGCCTGCCCATAGTGGTACTGCTTGCTGTTTTTATCTCATTTATCGGCGCAAAGATTTTTTCGTATTATATGAAAAAGCCCATAGTCAGGATGAGTAAAATCGCCGAGAGGATGGCAGAGCAGGACTTTGGATGGTACTGTCCCGATGAGAGGGACGATGAGATAGGAGTACTGGCAAAGAGCTTAAATAAGCTTTCTGATGAGCTGAGCGCCGCACTGTCAAAACTGAATGACAAAAATCTTTATCTGAAAAATGAGATAGATCTGGAGAAAGAGCATGAGAGAAGAAGGATGCTGTTTTTCGCAGGAGTATCACATGAGCTTAAGACTCCCATTTCCGTGGTCATAGGTCAGATCGACGGAATGCGTGACTCCATAGGCGTGTATAAGGACAGGGATAAATATCTGGCAAAATGCAGTGATACGCTCAATGAACTGCTCGCATTTATAAATGAGATACTGCTCGTATCACATATAGACATGGGTGATGGCAGTAAAGCAGAAAAAGTAAAGATCGACGGTATACTTGATGAGGAGATAGCTTTTTATGATACGCTGATCAGCGAAAAAGATATCGAGCTTACATACGATGTGCCGGATAATGTGGAATTTACGGGAGACGAGAAGCTTTTAAAAAAGGCGCTCGGTAATGTAGTGGGAAATGCCATCAAGTATACGCCTTCAGGCGGCAGCGTAAGGATCAAGCTTGATAAGCCGCAGGACAGCGTATCGGGAAAAACAGAGCTTAAGCTGGTCAATTCACCGGCGCATATAGATGAACAGCATATCCCGCATCTTTTTGAAGCCTTTTACAGGGCTGATCCCGGTAAGGAGGAAGGCAGCGGCCTGGGACTCTACATCAGCGCCATGGTATTCGAAATGTGCGGCGCTGAATACTCAATAGGCAATACCGGGGATGGTGTTGAATTCATATTGCGGCAGTAAACTTCACATAAACTCCACATTAGCTACATTCACACTACATGCATTATATGATAAAAATACAGGCAGAGCCCCGGGGCTCTGCTTTTTGGGATGTATTCATAAACAGGAGGAATTTCAGTTAATGAAGATCGATGTTAAGAATGTGACCATGATATATTCGTCAGGCAAGAAGGCCTTATCAGACGTCAGCTTCGGTTTAAAAAGTCCGGAGTTTGTGGGCATACTGGGACCTAACGGCGCCGGCAAATCCACACTGATGAAGCTTATGACGGCAGGACTTAAGGAAACGAAGGGCGAGATCCTTCTGGATGATAAGAAACTGCTGGATCAGGAACAAAAGCTTAAGAGCAGGCTGGGATATCTGCCGCAGACCTTCGGACTGTTCGATGAACTCACGGTATGGCAGTTTCTGGATTATATGGCGGCGTTAAAGGGCATTAAGGATAAGGCAGAGATCGAATGGGCCATGGAACAGACCGGCCTTGTCGACAGAAGAAAGATCAGAGTGGGAAATCTTTCCGGAGGGCAGAAGCAGCGCGTGGGCATTGCGCAGGCGATCATGGGACATCCCGAACTGATGATACTGGACGAACCTACGGTGGGGCTTGATCCGGAGGAACGTGTCAGGTTCAGGAATATCTTTTCGGAAATGTCGTCCGAGCGCATCGTGTTTCTTTCCACCCATATCGTGGATGATGTGCAGGCCGTTTGCAACAGGGTACTGGTGATATACGGCGGAAGTATACTCTTTGACGGAAGCCCTGCGGGGCTGATAGAACAGACCGTGGATCATGTGGGCTCATACATCAGGAAGGTGGATGATATCCTTCCGAAGGACTGCGAGATAGTATCAAAGATAAATACCAGAAACGGCGTGCTGACACGCATCGTGGCAAAAGAGCTTCCTGACTATGTGGACAGGTGTGAACCCAGTCTGGAAGATGCTTATCTATACTGCATACATAACAGCGCTAAGAGGGAGGATGAGCATGAGGGCTAAGCTTATGGGAGTCGAGTTAAAGAGACTCCTTATGAACAGAAAAACATATCTTGCGATGATACTGAATATCCTGATGACAGGTCTGGGATTCACAGCTTTTGTAAAGGGCATGTTTATGGCAGAAGGCTTTGAGTATACCTCTTCGTTGACTAATAATGTCATAATTCCCTTTGGCTTCGGAGGCTTCGCTGCAGCGCTTATATGGGGGCTGTATGTGATAAGCGATGCTGACAGAGCGATAAAAAAAGGCGCAGAAGAGATGACGGCGGCGTATACGGATGAGAAGGTAATGTCCCATGCCCGCATCTGCGCATTTATGACAGTTTCATCGTTCGCGGCGCTTATATGCATGCTCTTTATTCTGACTCTTTGTATTAAAAGGATGGATTATCTTTTTACGCTTAAATGGTATATCCTTTATTCATTTGTATATATCCTGCCGGGGGTATGGATAACAATAGCCGTATGCTGCGGGCTGTACAATATCTCACGTAATGTGAGCGTATCACTGCTCGTGGTCCTGCTCCTTACTATATCGCAGTTTTCACCGCTTAGCGAAAAAGATCTTTTCCTGCGTTGGAATATACCGTGTATCTTTGAGCTGTCCGACTGCTATGGTTCGGTATCGGTGCTAAGGTTTCTGTATTATTCAAGGATAGCGCTGTTTTTTCTTAGTCTGGCGTTTTATCTTTTGTCTGTTAAGTTTATAAGAAAGTACCGCCTGGGAGCGTTTAAGTCATTTGCGGTAAATCTCAGGAAACCGCTTGCATTCATCCCCACGCTGATGTGTCTGTGCGCTGCAGTTCTTCTGTTTGTTTTTGAGCCTTTTGTGGATCATTCCGCGGTCGTGCCATATGATGATAACTGGTATGATGCTCCGTATCAGGGCGAATGTAAAAACTGTGTGGCTGATGTGAGATTCAATACTTTGCTGGGGACGCTTAAAGGGGAGCTGAATATGGACCTTACGGAGGTTGTAAGACGTGAGATCCTGTTTGAGATAAGAAGCGGGATCAAGGTAAAGAGCGTAACGCTTGACGGAGAAAAGCTTGAACATTCCATCGAATATTACAGCGAAGATAATAATAAGCTTAATCTGGGCGTAAAAAAGCTGATCGTAAAGAATCCGGACAGAAAGACGGGCAGGCTTACTATCGTTTACGGAGGGTATCCGGCGATATCAAAATCCCTGTACAGAACAACGGGCTATACATTCTGCGATTCCGTAGGTCGTGCTTATATCAAACTTGACGATGTATGTGTAGCGCCTCAGGCACCCAGCCTTGCATCAGAAAAAGAGCCGGTAGTGCGCATAAATGTTCCGGCTGATCATTGCCCGACATCATGGGGCAAAGCGCTCAAAAAGACCGTAGAAAACGAAGACGGCAGTGTATGCTGGGAATGCAGGGAATATGTTCCCATTATAGAATCCGGCGTTAACAATACAGACGGGGTGGATGGCGTTACGGAATTCCTGTATGCAAAAAAATATGAGAAGACCGTCAGGGATAATAAGCTGGATGAGTCCATAAAGGATGTGATGGGATACTGCGATGAGCATTACGGGGAGCTTAAGTTTGCCGAAGGTGCGGAAGGGATACGGATACAGCAGATCAGTAACGACTACGGCGGAGGCGGCGCGGGGGATGGTTATGTGTATATGGACGAGAATTTCCTTTCTCCGGAGACCTTGTCAGACGACAATAAAGGCGGCAATAAGAACGAGACTTTCATGCATGAGATAATACACCTGTACTGGGGAGACATGGGCTGCGAGGTTTCGGATGACGGGCTGTGGTCGGCTGAGGGACTGGATGTATATACCACTTACAGGATCGTTAAAGAAAAATACGGTGAGCTTTATGCAAAGAAGTATTACGTGGATAAATGGACGGAGGAGGTCAGGCATCAGAACAGGAATTTTTATTTCAGACATCCTGAGTATATCGATATCCTGCCCGAAAGCTATCAGGCCACGATAAAGAATTCGGTGGGAAGTATAAATAAATACAGCCGTATGCCGCTGATGCTGCTTAAGGCAGAGGAAAAGCTCGGAGGAGAAGACGCCATGGATGAGGTTTTAAGGCAGCTGTATGAAAACGGCAGCTTTAATCAATGGGACGGCAGCGAGGGGCAGACCATGCAGGATTTTCTGGACATAGCAGGACTTACGAAGGAGGATATCGAAATTGATTAAGATATTTAAATATGAATTCAGGATCATCCTGTGCAAATTGTATGTGCCGGTCATGCTGGCGGCGTCCCTGATATATTCCCGGTATCTGCTGTCAACGGAGACGATACTGGGCGTATCGGATACTGCACCTTTTTCAGGCTGGAGTTTCGGGAAATACCTCGGAGACAGCGCGCTTATCAATATGCTGATAACACTTCTTATCATCACATTCAGCTTTTCCGAAAGACAGAAGAAGGCCGGCATGCTTACGGATGTTACGGCGTTTCCGCCTAAGAAAAGGATATTGATACGAAGCATTCTCATTGGGGGATTCTTTATCTTCAGTATGATACTTAGTTTTTTACTGGGCTGTATCTTTCTGGGGAGCCTGTTTGGAGAAATGCATCTTGGAAACTACATGTCAGCCTGGGGGCTTATATGTCTGCCGTGTGTTTTTCTGATAACAGGCGTCGGAATGCTGCTGGGCCGCAAAAGCCCGGCGCTGATATATGTTTTAATGCTGATATGTCTGGTAATGGCATTTGCTTTTAAAGGGGCGGCTATAGATATCAATGGAGCAGATTATTATATGTCAATGGCAGCCGGGCTTGGAGACATCGAAAAGACGGAGACAGCTTTTTCGATAAGCAGCGGATATCTTATTACGCGGATCGTATACTTATGCATAGGAGCAGGAGCATATATCCTTACAGATATCGTGTACAGAGGTAAAAAGAGCAGGGATACGGAGTTCAGGATATAGCGGGAAGAAGGACAGTCAGGTACAGATGTCAGTTTTCTTCATTGCACATGGAACACAGCACCATCAGTATTCCGTTCTGTACGCTTATATCAGCTTCGGCAGATGCCCAATCATTGCTGACGCCAAGAGGAAATGCATTCGTAAGCGTTATATCATTACATTCATATTCGGTGCCATTAACACAGACACCATCGCATCGATCTGATAAGGAAAATAATGAAAGCGAGTGCAAAGGCTTCTTCGGAAGCCTTATTTTATTGTGTGAAAAAACATAAGCTTCTGTATCTTTTCCTGTCAGATACACTGTGGCTCCTTCTGAAACCAGAAATGCCGCAGTCTGTATATTTGCTATGGTGTGATCGAGCCGCGCCCCGAAAGCACAGCATATCGCGATGTTCTTATAGCCGCGTTTTATGCTTTCACGCGCCGCCAGCATTGTATCGGTATCATCCTTATGAGCCGGAAACTGTATGATGGGGATATCCGTTTCAGGACGCGTAGAGGAGTCAAAATCACCTGTTATAAGATCCGGCTTTATTCCCATCTGCAGGGCATATTGCCATCCGCGGTCGCATGCGATAACATAGTCTGCTTTTCGTATCTTATCGGGGATATCGGCATATTCGCCTCCGGATATTATCAAACATAAGCTTTTCATAGTTTTAATTCCTTATCGGGCATCTGTTTTTGTGATCCCAACATGGCTGATGCATCCGGTTGGGACAATGCTAATATCATATAACGCGGATAAAAAACAATCAATGATAATATGTGAAGATAAAAGTCTGAAAATATGGGGTACTTGAAGCAGAGGATAATATCAATAACGCCGAAGAAGCTCTGGCGGCAGCCAAAGGTATGGGACGCAATTGCGTATTCTTTTACAGCGAAAGACTTCAGGAGAAGGCCAGAAAAGAAAAGTATATCCGTGAAAAAAAATTGACAAATACCCCTGCAGGGTATATAGTGAGCATGATATGAATATACCCCACTGGGGTATTTGCGCACAGGAGGCGATCATATGGCAGGAAAGAAAGAAGAGAAGAAAACGGAAAAGAATAGTTCATGCCCGCACTGCTCGGGAAAACATAAGAGCAGGGATGAGAAAGAGTACAGGGATCTGATGAACCGCCTTAAGCGGATCGAGGGTCAGGTACGCGGCGTAGAGGGCATGGTTGAAAATGATGCATATTGCACGGATATACTGATACAGGTATCGGCCATCACTTCGGCTTTAAACAGTTTTAACAAAGTGCTGCTGGCCAATCATATGAGGACCTGTGTGGCAGATAGTATACGCGAGGGAAACGATGAGATCATCGATGAACTGGTGCTTACCTTACAGAAGCTGATGAAGTAGAGACAGACTTTTAGTCATAATGAAAAAAACATGGAGTACAGGGCTTGAATATGGACAGATATAATGTGACAGGGATGAGCTGCGCGGCCTGCCAGGCAAGGGTAGAGAAGGCTGTTAATGCCGTAGATGGAGTAAAGAGCTGCGCGGTGAGTCTGCTTACGAATTCTATGGGCGTGGAAGGCAGCGCCAAACCGGAACAGATCATCAGGGCTGTAGAGGAAGCCGGATACGGAGCAAGCCTTCAAAATGCCAAAACTGATAAAGCTGATACAGGTGAAGATATTCTGAAGGATACGGAAACTCCGGTGCTTAAAAGACGTCTGATCGCTTCATTGATATTACTGGTCCCGCTGATGTATGTTTCCATGGGGCATATGCTGTGGGACTGGCCGCTGCCGGCATTTATGAATGGTGATCATGTGGCGATGGGCTTGTATCAGCTGCTGCTGGCAGGCTTCATCATGGTGATAAACCAGAAGTTTTTTATCAGCGGATTTAAGGGCTTGATGCATGGGGCGCCCAATATGGATACGCTGGTATCTCTGGGGGCAACTGCGTCTTTTGCGTACAGTGTATATGCGCTTTTTGCGATGAGCTCTGCAGTGGTCGCGAATGATACGCAGCGTGTAATGTACTATATGGATCAGTTTTACTTTGAGTCTGCGGCGACCATACTTACGCTGATCACAGTCGGTAAGACATTGGAGGCCAAGTCTAAGGGGAAAACTACCGATGCGCTTAAGTCTCTGATGAGGATGGCTCCCAAGACGGCAACGCTCTTGCAAGACGGAAAAGAGCTTACAGTATCGATAGAAGAAGTAAAGGTGGGTGATCATTTTGCTGTGCGTCCCGGAGAAAGCATGCCTGTGGACGGTATCGTGGTTGAAGGTGAGAGTGCAGTGAACGAATCGGCGCTGAGTGGAGAAAGCATGCCGGTAGAGAAAAAGCAGGGAGATAAAGTATCTGCAGCTACTATCAATACTTCCGGTTATCTGGTCTGCGAAGCAACGCGGGTAGGTGAAGATACCACACTGGCAGGGATAATTCGGATGGTCAGTGATGCGGCGGCGACCAAAGCGCCTATAGCCAAGATCGCAGACAGAGTGTCCGGCGTATTCGTTCCCGTGGTTATAGGGATAGCAGTGATCACTTTTGCAGTCTGGCTTTTGGCGGGGCAGACAGCCGGCTACGCCATGGCCAGAGCTGTATCTGTGCTGGTGATCAGCTGTCCGTGCGCGCTGGGGCTGGCTACGCCGGTAGCGATCATGGTAGGTAACGGTGTCGGCGCAAAAAGCGGTATCCTGTATAAAACTGCTGCGGTGCAGGAGCTTGCGGGCAGGGCGCAGATAGTGGCGCTGGATAAGACCGGTACGATCACGACAGGCAATATGTCTGTGACCGATGTTCTGCCTGTGGAGGAAGGCGGCAGGGAACATTTACTGGAAGCGGCATACGCATTGGAAGCCAAAAGCGAGCATCCCGTCGCGAAAGCCATTGTTTCATATGCGGAAGAAAACGGCGTGAGCTTATCGGATACAACAGGATTTGAAGCTGTATCGGGAAACGGTCTGAAAGCAGATATAGA
Organism: uncultured Lachnospiraceae bacterium; assembly: GCA_902779395.1. GTDB lineage: Bacteria > Bacillota > Clostridia > Lachnospirales > Lachnospiraceae > NK4A136. The sequence goes on from CACZBK010000045.1 coordinate 7,875, forward strand.
TGGTGTTACATATCTGGGAGGAAGCGTTAAGTATATTTTGCAGTCGGTGAACACTATACCCGGCAGATTTAAAGAAACTATAGAACAGTGGGCCGGACAGGGAAAGACTCCTATTGCTTTTGCACGGGATAATAAACTGATCGGCCTGATCGCGGTGGCAGATACGATAAAAGAAGATTCTGCAGAAGCGGTCGGCGAACTTAAAAATCTGGGGCTTCATGTGGTGATGCTGACCGGAGATAATGAAAAAACAGCTGCGGCGATAGCGAAAGAAGCCGGAGTGGACGAAGTGGCAGCCGGGGTAATGCCGGATGGCAAGGAAGCGGTGGTCAGGGAACTGATGAAACACGGAAAGGTAGCGATGGTGGGTGACGGTATCAATGATGCGCCTGCGCTTACCAGGGCGGATATAGGCATTGCTATCGGAGCGGGGACCGATATTGCTGTCGATGCAGCAGATATCGTTCTTATGAAGGGAAGCATCAGGGATGTGGCGGCGGCTATACGTATATCCAGAGCTACGATCAGGAATATCCATGAAAATCTGTTCTGGGCCTTCTTCTATAATGCGATAGGCATACCGCTGGCAGCAGGCTGCTATGTGGCGGCATTCGGCTGGAGCCTTAATCCCATGTTTGGCGCGGCGGCTATGGGCTTATCCAGCTTCTGCGTTGTGTCAAATGCGCTGAGGCTTAATCTTGTAAGACCCTATGACGGAAGCAGGGATAAGAAGATAAAACAGGCGGTTACAGAAAATATAGTTTTTAAAGCAACAAATAAATCATCTATAAAGGAGGATAATAAAATGCAGATCAAAGTAAAAGGTATGATGTGTTCACACTGTGAGGCTCACGTGAAGAAAGCGCTTGAGGCGATCGACGGCATCGACAGCGCTGTGGCGTCTCATGAGAAGAATCTGGTGACGATCACGAATTCAAAGGCGGTAGATGAGGCACTGATAAGAAACGCCATCACCGATGCCGGATATGAATATGAGGGGATCGCAGAATAAGATTTCCGGATAGTATCCGGCGTTCCCCTATACTTGAAAATCGCAGCGGAAACTAATGCCCTTCATATTATTCCGGGGCCTGAGAAAGCATTAGCGGAAAATTAAAAGCCTGTAGCCGGTTTGAGCCGGTTACAGGCTTTTATTATGTTATGTAACATCGATGTTGTGGTGAAGCCTGTTACTCTGATAATGTACTTTTTTATAGTCGTAGGTGCATATATCGTGTCGCTTTACTTCGGAAGCCGCAAGCTTGACAGAGTTGATATGGTTGAAAGTCTCAAGCAGGAGGATTGATGACTTAGTCTCCTATGAGCCCAAACGGATAGAGGATCAGGTGTCCGGTCTTTGAACGTGGACCTGCCGATATCGTGTCGGGAGGTCTTTTTTTTGCTGTCATGTAGTTTTGTGATTTCCGGATTGACAAATGCAGGCAATTATTATATTTTATATCTATGAACAAATATAACGAATGTTCATAGATATGCGGATGGGGGGATGAAATGGGTAAAGCGTTTACGGAAGATGAGCGTATTTTAGTACAGGAAAAGCTTAGAAGAACAGGACTTAAACTATTCAGGGAACAGGGCATAAAGGGAGTATCGATCAGGCAGCTGACCGCGGCAGCGGGTATTGCCCAAGGGGGCTTGTACACGTTTTATAAAGATAAATTCGATTTTCTACTGGATATAATAGAGTTTCGTATAAATGAAAAACTGGCAGATATGAAAGCACAATGGGATGCATCTTTAGAAGATCCTTCCGGGTATCTGGCCGGGCAGATGTATGAAGAGGGTATGCGGCTGACACAGAATAAGGCATTTGATAATACGATCAGCGGTACACTTGATATATATCAGAATGTGGATAAAGAGACTACGGGACGGATAAGAAGTCTGTATCGGAAGTATTATGAGGAACTCTTTACCTTCTGGAGTGAGAACGGATACAAGGTTAAGGCGGATCTTGAAGGCTTGTTGTGGGCGGTCAGGATGGAAAGTTTTATGATAACAAATGCTTCCAGTATGGATAAGGATTATATGGAGAAGATATTAGAGTCTTTCTGTAAAAGCGTGGTGAATGATTTCCTGAAGGTAAGCAGATGAAAGATAAGGATTCCGGCGAAAAGTACAGGCGCATAACAGAGGATAAGCTGTATCCGCTGCTGTGGAGAATGGCGGTACCGTCGATGATCGGAATGATGGTGAGTGCGGTATACAGCCTGACAGATACCTACTTTATCGGGAAACTGAATCGTACGGAACTTACCGCTTCGGTGGGGCTGGTATTTGCTTTCATATCCATTGTACAGGCAGTGGGATTTTGGTTTGGATACGGAGCAGGTAATTTTGTATCAAGGCAGATAGGTGCAAGGAAGATAAATGAGGCGGATAAAATGACCTCGATCGCTTCAGCACTTGCAGTTGTTACAGGTATTGCAGCGATGATGCTTGGATTTGTATTCATAAGACCTCTTGCTATCCTTTTGGGGGCAGGAACAAGCAGCAGTTTGATGGATACGACTCTTTCGTATCTGCGTATCACGCTTATTACTGTTCCGGTGATGTTACTGGCAAATGTACTTTACAATGTATTGCGTTTGCAGGGGGCTGCCAAAGACAGCATGCTGGGGATGCTTGTGGGAATGCTGATCAATATGCTTCTTGATCCTGTATTCATCCTTATCTTTAAGATGGAGGTGGCGGGAGCGGCGATCGCCAGTTTGTGCGGACAGATGTGCGGAACTGTCCTGCTGATAACAAGAATGGGAAAAAACGGTAATACAGCGGTTCGTTTATCTATGGTAAAGCCTCAGCTTTCATACATAAAAGAAATACTTACCGGCGGTGCGCCGAACTTCTGCAGACAGGGGATCAGCAGTATATCAGCCATAATACTCAATAATATGGCAGGTAAATACGGGGATGCGGTGATCGCGGGTATGAGTATAGCAACACGTATCGTGCAAATGGGATATGCGCTTGTTATTGGCTTCGGTCAGGGATTTCAGCCCATATGCGCGATCAACTACGGAGCAGGAAAATATGAACGCATCAAAAAATGCTTTAGACAGACCTGGTTTACCGCAACGTTTTTTCTGATAGTGGCGACAGCCGTCTTTGCACTTTGGACGGATACATTATGCGGAATGTTTTCTGCGGATGAAACGGTTCTCGGATTTGCAGGCGACATATTAAGGGCGCAGTGCATAAGCCTTCCCTTTATGGCTTACTACATACTGATAGGTATGCAGCTGCAAAATATAGGGCGTTTTGGTGCGGCGACCTGTGTGACAATAGCACAGAACGGGACATTCCTTATACCCATTGCTCTGATAATGACGATAGCAGGGGGATACGCAGGACTGGTATGGTGCAGGAGTGCATCCGATATATGCGCTTTGCTGTTTTCGATTGTTTTAGGCAGCAGGATAAGTGGTAAATATATTAACAAAAAGGCAGGTATGGCATGAACGATTATGTTTTAGGCTTTGAGAGGATCAAAAAGGAGGATATCTCCATAGCGGGAGGAAAGGGTGCGAATCTTGGCGAGATGACTTCGGCGGGCATAGCGGTGCCTGAAGGAGCTGTGCTTACTGCGCAGACATATGAGCATTATATGAAGGAAAATGCCATCGATACGGAAGATATCAGCGAAGAAAATGCGGCATCCGTAAGAGAAGCGATACTTGGCGGTACAATCCCACAGGATCTTAAAAGAGAGATTCTTGAGCTGTATCATTCGATGGGAGCGGATGTGCGTGTGGCTGTGCGCTCATCGGCAACTGCGGAGGATCTTAAAGATGCAAGTTTTGCCGGACAGCAGGAGACATTTCTTAATGTACGCGGAGAGGATGAGCTGCTGGGAAAAATCAAGGAATGCTATGCTTCCTTATGGGGGGACAGAGCGGTAAGCTACCGAAAAAACAAGGGATATGATAAGCAGAAAGTAGCTCTGGCTGTGGTGATCCAGCGTATGGTCGAAAGCGAGAGTGCGGGAGTACTGTTTACCAAAGATCCCTCGGGTCTGACAGATGACATAGTGATCAACGCTTCCTACGGACTTGGAGAAGCCGTGGTATCGGGCATAGTAAGTCCTGATGAATACCGCTGCGATCGTGATGGAAAAATAAAGAAATGCATGATCGGCAGTAAGGAAGTAATGATCGTTTACAGCGGAAACGGAACAGAGAAGAAAGCGGTAAGCAAAGAAAAACAAGCGGACAGGGTACTTGACGATGAGATGGCAGGGCGTCTTGTGCGTGAAGCACTTAAGATAGAAGAGCATTACGGACAGCCTATGGATATCGAATGGGCAGTGCGTGAAGATAAGGTGTATATTCTGCAGGCGCGGAGCATCACAACGATCGATACGGATGAAAAGAGAGTATTCAGTGATGCGGATTTTGAAGGTCTGCCTAAGATCAGTGCAGCAAACGGAAGAATGCGCGAGAATGTGCTTTTTAATCTGGAAAAGATGCCCAAGCCTTATCTGCCGCTTGATCATGATTTTGGAGATAATGTTGGAAAACAGAAACAGGTCTTGTTGGCGGACTTTGGTATCAATATGAGGGATATGGAACCCATAGATGAAAACGGGATATCTTCTTTTGAAATAGGTGGCTTCAGGCTGAATAAGAATATTCTTATGATCAGGCGAAGCGTCAGGCAGCTTAAGGATGATGAAGCAAATTGCAGGATGGCGGATGCTAAGTATAAGGAATGCAGAGAGAGGCTTGAGGAAGAAAAGAACAGAGAGCACAAAAGCGTTCAGGAGCTTGGAGAAGCACTGAAGAGGATGCAGATCCTTATCGGAGATATCGCATATTCGAGATTTCGTTATGCAATCTTTCCGCAGGTAGTGGAGAATATGAGCCTTGGAAAGAAGCTTAAGAGGCTGGACCGGGAGCTGAATTCCTTTGATCTGTGTGAGGGGCTTTCTTATGTTACGGCAGACATAAACCGCGATATGGCCGTGATAGCTGAGAATATCCGTGCGGATAAGGATCTTTGTGCAGATGTGATGAAGTATGGATATAGTGAGCTTTGCGGACAACGAAGCAGCCTTAAGGAAAGCTTTGATGACTTCCTGAAAAAATATGGTAACAGATCCGATTTTAACTGCTATTGTTTCACTTCACATTCATGGAATGAGGATCCGGACAGATTCCTGCATACATTAAGGACGCTTATACGAAGCGAGGAGTTTCATGTTCCTTCTTTAAGCGAAGGAAAGGAAAAGCTGAAAGTGCTGATGAATAGGATGCAGCATACACTGGGAACACGCGCATATCCGGCTTTTGAGAAAAAAGTAAAAGCGGTGCGTCATTATCATTACATACGTGAGGCTACGCAGTATCTGTGGGAAAGTGTTTTTGCATATTGCAGAGGATTGCTTAAAGAGTGCGCGGATAAGTTGGATATGGAATATGATGATCTTCTTTATCTGTTCGCAGACGAGCTGTATGATTTATGCCGGATGGGAAAGCCGGATGATACGCACCGGAGGCTGATAGAAAAGCGTAAGGCGGCGCGCCCGCTTGCGCTGGCTTATTGGAATCACTGCATAGAACAGACGCTGGATAACGGAAGTGATAAGATAAGCGGTGTGAGTGGCAGTGCCGGGAAAGCAGCCGGAAAGGTGCGGATAGTGCGCTCGCCTGCAGAGTTCGACAGGCTGAAACAGGGGGAGGTACTGGTATGCCCATATACCGATCCGGAATGGACCCCGCTGTTTACACTGGCGGCAGCTGTTGTGGTGGATACGGGAGGGAGCTTAAGCCATGCAGCTATTGTAGCGAGAGAATATAAGATCCCATGTGTCTTGGCTACCGGAAATGCCACAGGCAGACTGAAGGATGGAGACAGCGTAATGGTGGATGGTACAAACGGTAACGTAAGTGTAGTTTGATATATGCTGCTAAAAATATTTGACGAATTATACTCGCGAGCGAAATTACTGCCGTTTGTTTTATGTATGATCTTGTGAGAAAAGCGTAATTGTGATCATTGATCCCCCAAATGGCGGGTAGCTGCGTTTTGAGCGTGGCTACCTACTTTTTTTGTATGTAGATTATAGACAGAAACGCAAACGAGTGTTATTATTTAATGTTAGCCAAGACTAACCAGGGAGGACGACGATATGCCAAGCATACAGGCAAAAATGATCAGCGGTCTGTTTAAGCTGATCGGGGTAAACAAGATGCTGGACAAACATGGAGCAGACTTTGAAAAGCTCCTTGAGAGTTATAAGGAGAAGCAGAAAAAGCCATTAAAGATCCCGTATTCCAAGATGGATGCTTTTGATATCAAAACAAAGGTGATCGATGGGACTACGTGCTATACGGTATGCAAAAAAGGCTCAACACCTAAGCGGGCAGTACCATACCTGTTTGGAGGAGGCTACATTCTGCCGCCGGATCCGGGAGATATCATACTCTGCGGGCAGATTGCGGAAAAATGTCATGCTAAGGTGTGGTTCCCTCTATATCCCATGGCTCCTGAGCACAGACTTGCAGAGACCCTGCAAAGCACACTTAAAGTATATCAGGACATACTAACCGAATACGATGCATCGTCGACGCGCTTTTTCGGAACATCATCCGGAGGCGGACAGGCGATGTCCTTATGTGTATATATCAGACACGAGGATATAGATGTTCCGTTACCGGAAAAGCTCGTGCTTCAGTCCCCCGGGCTGCAGGTGCCTCCAAGTGAAAGCCAGAAAGCAGAAATGGAAAAGCGAAAGAAACTGGATGTGATGATACCTCCACGCTTCTTTGACAATATAGCTCCTGTGCTTGCTACGGGAGATGAAGCATATCTGCTTAGTCCTCTTCTTTGTGATCTGACAGGCTTCCCGGAGATTGACATCTTCTATGGAACAAGAGAAGTCATGATTGCATATCTTAAGGATTTTCAGGATGTATGCAGGAAATATGGAGTAAAGCTTAATACATATATCGGCAAAGACATGATGCATTGCTGGGGCGCGATGGAATTTGTACCGGAAGCCCGGGCAGTCAGACAGGAGTATTTTAAAGCACTACGATAAAAGTATATTTTTTTGCTAAACGATTAGCTGCTGCTAACAAGTGATAGTTTACTAACAGGCTGATGAGTGAGAGCAGGATTGCCGGATACGCTTGTTTCCGTTCCGGTCGATTATGCTGAAAGAGCCGTTCGTTGGCTGAAGGATGAAAAGAAAATACAGAGCGTAGCAATGACGGCTGCATCTACTGGAGCCGGATATACCCTGCTTTCGGCCTCTCTCATTCCCGAGATAAGCTGTA
>CACZBK010000046.1 GCA_902779395.1 uncultured Lachnospiraceae bacterium
AATGATAATCCGCGACAGTAACGGAACAGGGATCAAACGTATAGTGGTGCTCAGAAAGGGCATGAGGCTTAAACCCTGGTATATCCGTCTGGTGGATCAGGACCGCAGGGATATCAGGGATTTTTCAAAGATAAGGATCACCCTGCCTATACCGCCGGATATGGATCTGCGCCGTGGCAGGGTTAATATGGCAGGCACAGGAAAGGATGGAAAGCTACAGGTATTCGATACGGATATAGAGACCGTCAACGGCTATACCTGTGCTGCATTTACTATAGATTATTTTTCGGATTTTGAATATGGTATGCTTTATACTCCCGACGGCAGCGAAGAGGAAGACAATAATCTTGTTATCGTTGATGAGCGTGAGGATAAAGATGGCAGTGTAAGCGCAAATGTTACTGAGGGAAGCGGCAGACGTTACCTCCATATAGAGGATTCCGACGGTGAGATCATCAGGCGCCGTATGGTAATAAAGGACGGTATGAAGCTTAAGCCGTATCGTATATGGATAGAAGATGAAGACGGAAACAGGGTAAATGATTTCGGAAGCCTGAATGTTACTCTCCCCCTTCCGGCAGATTTTGACCCGGCTAAAGGACAGATACGTGTTGTGGGCAGCACGGTAAATAATAATATTGATGATTTCGTGCCCGAGATCATACATAATGATGACGGGACATACAGTGTAAGGTTTGCTACCGATTATTTCTCGGACAATGAATATGGCATAGTATATACTCCTTCTGCGGAAAAGGATGAGCCTACGGCCACGCCGGAACCCACACCTACGGTAGTGATCACACCTACGGCCACGCCCAGTCCCACGCCTTATGCTTATATGACAAATACCCCCACACCCACTGCAAAGGGGACTCCTACGGCAACAAAAGCTCCGGATAAGGTCATCACATCTGCACCTTCAGCCGCTACGGTCACACCTACAGCTACGCCCACTCCCATAGGCGGATATAACGGCGGCGTCGGAGAAGGCGGTGACGGCGGCAGTAACGGCGGAAACGGCGGCGCTCCGGGCGGTGGTCCGATAGTTACCCCCAAGGGCAGGCAGTTTAATGAGAACGGCCTTGATATGAATTACGCCAACACCGGAAAGAACGGAGGAAGTGCATCAAATACGGGTTCTGCCGGCAGCGGTGTTAAAAAGAGCAATGTAAAGGACATGCCCAAGACAGGCATGGCAGATGTTCCGCGTATTTTGCTGGTGATCATACTGATCACTTTCGGCTGTATAGAAATAATAACCACAATACCTTTTAAAAAGCCTTCTGCTTGAGATGTACGGCATATCAGCGGCTGATGAGGTGTCATGAAAAAGAAGAATAAGGATAAACAGCCTTCGATATTGAAAAAGGCATCCTCCTTTTTAAGTATAAGAAACCTTAAATACGAATACATCCGAAGGGATGAAGAGAATAATGTTGAAGGCATCACCACGGCAGTGGATGATGTATCTTTTGATGTTAAAGCCGGTGAGTTCATAGCTGTTTTAGGCCATAACGGTTCAGGCAAATCCACTCTTGCAAAACACATCAATGCCATACTCTTTCCCGAAGAGGGAGAGGTCATTCTTGATGGTATGGATACAAAGGATGAGGAAAAACTCTTAGACATACGCCGTACGGCGGGTATGGTCTTTCAGAATCCCGATAATCAGATAATAGGTCAGGTAGTGGATGAGGATGTCGCTTTCGGGCCGGAGAATATGGGGGTACCGACTGCCGAGATCGCCCAGCGGGTAGAAGAGAGCTTAAAGACTCTTGGCATGTGGGAGTTCAGGAATGCTTCTCCCAACCGTTTATCAGGCGGGCAGAAACAGAGGGTATCGATAGCTTCCGTTATCGCAATGCATCCCAAGTGTATCATACTTGACGAACCGACCGCCATGCTCGATCCCAGAGGCAGATATGAAGTGATACGTGCCGCGCGGGCTTTAAATGAAGTGGAGGGCATTACTGTCATACTGATCACCCACTATATGGAAGAAGTGATCCATGCGCACCGTGTGCTGGTTATGGATAAGGGAAAGGTTAAGATGGAGGGGACTCCAAGGGAAATATTTTCGAGGGTAGAGGAGCTTAAGCGTATGCGGCTTACTGTCCCTCAGATTACCGAGCTGGCCTGGGAGCTTAAGAAAGAAGGCCTGCCTCTTTCCGATGGTATCCTTACACGTGAAGAGCTGGTAAGGGAGCTGACGGAATATAAACACAGGAAAGGTTGAGCATGTTGGGATATACTGATGGAAGATATGAAGCTTATAGCAGACCATCTGGTCTTTCAATATGATAAAAGCAGATCAGACGCCCGGCGTGCTCTGGATGATGTGAGTTTTGTACTGCATAAGGGGGAATTTGTAGGTCTGATAGGACATACCGGTTCCGGAAAATCCACGCTTGTACAGCATCTTAATGCCCTTATCAGACCGGATTCGGGCAGTATTTATTATGAGGGCGCGGATATATATGAAAAGGATTACGACAGGAAAGCTCTGCGCGGCAAAGTGGGACTGGTCTTTCAGTATCCGGAATACCAGCTGTTTGAAGAAACGGTTTTATCAGAGGTGATCTATGGCCCTGTTAATATGGGGATGGATAAAAAGGATGCCGAACTTGCGGCATATGATGCCATCAGACGTGTGGGCCTTGAAGAAGAGTGTATCGACCAGTCGCCCTTCGATCTGTCCGGAGGACAGAAAAGGCGCGTGGCCATCGCATCGGTACTGGCTATGGATCCCGAGATACTTGTACTGGATGAACCGACTGCAGGGCTGGATCCTGCCGGAAGAAGCGAGCTTCTTGAAATGATAAAGGAGCTGAAAGAAAAGGAAGGGATCACGATCGTTCTGGTGAGCCATTCAATGGATGATGTGGCGGAAGCGGCAGATCGTATAATCGTAATGGATAAAGGCAGGATAATCTATGATGATGTACCTGTAAGGGTATTTGAACATATCAACGAGCTGGAAGAGATGGGACTTGCGGCACCGCAGATGAGTTATCTGTTAAGGGATCTCAAAAAAGCAGGATTTCCTGTTAATACTGATATCATTACCCTTAAAGATGCCAGGGAAGAGATACTGAAGGTTTTATCATGATCAGGGATATCACATTAGGACAATATTATCAAAAGGATTCCCTGATACACAGACTTGATCCGCGTACCAAACTGGTGGGGACGCTTGCTTATCTGGTGAGCCTTTTTATCTTTACCAGACCGCTTGTATTTGCGCTGGCGGCAGTGTTTCTGATTCTGGTGCTTATCCTGTCAAGAGTTCCTTTTTCATACATGCTCAAAGGCCTAAAACCCATATTGTTCATACTGATCTTTACTTTGATCATAAATATGCTCTTTACCAGAGGGACTGTGATCTTTTCCTGGTGGAAGCTGAACATAACAATAGAAGGCCTTAAGCAGGCAGGATCAATGGGAATAAGGCTGGTCCTCCTTATACTTGGATCGAATCTGATGACACTTACCACTACCCCTACAAGGCTTACGAACGCTATGGAGCATCTGATGCGTCCGCTTAAGCTTCTGCGTGTGCCGGTGCATGAGATAGCCATGATGATGAGCATCGCGCTTCGTTTTATTCCCATCCTTTTAGAGGAAACGGACCGTATCATGAAAGCTCAGCTTGCGAGAGGAGCAGATTTTGAGAGCGGGAATGCCATAAAAAAGGCTAAGAGTTTCGTACCTGTATTGGTGCCGCTGTTTATATCGGCTTTTCGGAGGGCAAATGACCTGGCTATGGCTATGGAGGCCAGATGTTATCACGGAGGAAAGGGCAGGACCCAGTATAAGCCGCTGAAATATAAAGGACGTGACTTTGCGGCCTATACAGTACTTATCCTGTATATTGCAGCCGTAGTTGTTCTGGGTAAATTATGCTAGTATACCGGTTCTTAAATACCTGGACTAATGCGATCAGGAATATCTATCAGGTAAATATATATGCGACGTGTATTGATAAGAATAGCCTATGACGGCAGTGCTTACCACGGCTTTGCCAGACTTGATGCCGTGGATACCGTGGCCGGGCGTATAGAAACGGCTTTGTGCGATCTGTGCGGTGAGAGTGTGGAGCTCATCGGCGGCAGCAGGACAGATGCCGGAGTGCATGCAAAAGACAATGTTGCGGTATTTGATGTGCCCGACAGCAGACAGATCCCGGCCCAAAAGATACCCGGAGCGTTAAATGTCCGCCTTCCCGATGATATAAGGATAAATAGCGGGATCGAAGTACCGGCGGATTTTCATCCCAGGCATTGCGATACCGTTAAGACATATGAATATAAAATACTGAATTCTCCGCTGCAGGATCCCTTGCGGCGTAATTATACCCGCTGGGTCAGGCATGAACTTGATGCCTCTGCCATGGACGAGGCAGCGCGGTATTTAAAGGGAGAACATGATTTTACATCATTTTGCAATGTGCATGCCCAGAGTAATACGCGGATAAGGACAATATATGATGCGTCGGTAAACAAACACGGCGATGAACTGATGATAAGGGTATCCGGCAACGGCTTTTTATACAATATGGTACGCATAATAGCGGGAACACTTATCGAGACGGGAGAAGGGAAAAGAAAACCTGCTGATATTAAGGATATCATAGAAGCTAAAGACAGAGGGGCAGCAGGTATAACTGCACCGCCCCAGGGACTGTGTCTTATGGAATACAGATTTGTTAATGAGGAATACTGATATGAGGATCACCTGGATAGGAAATCATGAGGAGGGGCTTAAAGCCTTTGAAAATACTGCCAAAAGGGGCATGATAAACGCTTTCATCACTCTTGATGATGAGGCTTTTGCAAAGCGCAGCGCAGGCAGCAGGGATTATTTTGATACGGCAGAAAAATACGGTATCGATGTATACCCGGTAAGTACTATAAAGAATGATGAATCCTATGAGATCATGAAGAGTTTAAAGCCCGATCTTGTCGTGGTGTTCGGGTGGAGTGAGATACTGCCGGAAAGGCTGCTTGAAATACCTTCGATGGGGACCGTAGGAACACATGCCGCACTGCTTCCCCATAACCGTGGCAGCGCTCCGGTAAACTGGGCTATCATCCGCGGAGAGAAAGAGACCGGAAATACCCTGATGTGGCTTACGAAGGATGTAGACAGCGGCACTATAATAGACCAGACAGCCTTTCCGATCACGCTTTTTGATACCTGTAAGACCATATATGAAAAGGTGGCAGAGTCTAATGCGCTTATGCTTGATAAGCTTATAGCGGCTCTTGAAAAGGGAGAAAAACCCCTTATGGATATAAAGAACGAGACAGATGAGCCTCTTCTTCCCAGGAGACGGCCGAAAGACGGGCTTATCGACTGGCAGCAGGATGCAAAGAGCATTTATGATTTCATACGAGCGCTGACTATACCTTATCCAGGAGCATTTACTTATCTGGATGGAAGAAAATGGCTTTTATGGGAGGCAATGGTATTGCCGTTAAAATGTACCGAGGAGCCCGGGACCGTAAAAGGTACGGCATATGGTTTTAAAGATTGCGGTATATGTGTTGCAACAAAAGACCTGTACTTATGCATTAACATGATAGAAGATGAAGAAGGGCACAGATACAGCGGCAGCAGACTGTATGAGCTTGCCTTGAAAGGAGTATTTGAAAATGAGTAGAGTACTGGTGGTTGCAGCTCATCCTGATGATGAGCTTTTAGGCGTTGGAGGTACTGTTATAAAACATATTCAGGCGGGAGATGAAGTGCGCAGCATAATAATGTGCGAAGGCGAGTCTCTCCGCTACGGTACGGATGTGGGACAGAATACGGCGATCCTTGAGGCGGCCGGTGTGATGGGTGTATCAAAAGTATACCAGTTTAAGTTCCCGGACCAGAGGCTTGATACATATACACTTACCGAGATCATCAGTCCTCTTGAGCAGGTTTCGGAAGAGTATAAACCTGATATAATATACTGTCAGGGGTATTCCGATGCAAACAGGGATCACAGGATCCTCTTTGAGGCTGCGCTGGTTGCCTTTCGTCCCAACAGTGAGTGGATAAAGGAATTCATGTGTTTCTATACCGCATCAAGTACCGAATGGGGGCATCCGAAGAGTTTTGCACCGGATACCTGGGTCGATATCAGTGCCCAACTGGATAAAAAGATAGAAGCTTTTGAAAAATATACCAGTGAAGTGAGGCAGTATCCTCATCCCAGATCATCGGAAGCACTCCGGCATCAGGCTGCCTTTTGGGGCAATCAATGCTGCATGGAGGCGGCTGAGGTGTTCATGAGCATCAGGAGGACCTTGAGATGACAGACCTTTCAGCTCTGCCGATAGAAAGAAAGCCGTTGCAGGCAGCTGTGAAAAGAGCGGCAGATGTTGTGCTTGCTTTATCTGCACTGATCGTGCTGAGCCCTGTCATGCTGATAGCGGCGGCCGGAATACTGATATGCGATCCCGGTCCTGTATTCTATAAGGCAAGACGCATGGGAAAGGATATGAAGGAAGTCACTATGTATAAATTCCGTACCATGAGGGTCGGAAGCGATAAGCACGGAGCCATAACCGGGGTGAATGACAGCCGTGTTTTTTCCTGGGGGGAGATCCTCCGCAAGACCAAGATAGATGAGCTTCCCCAGCTTGTAAACATCCTGAAAGGGGAGATGTCGGTCGTAGGGCCCAGGCCTGAGGATGTGGATATAGTAAAAGAGTATTATACCGAAAAGGAAAAGCTGACACTGAAGGTCCTTCCGGGACTGGCATGCCCGGGGAGCATATTTAACTATACGCACGGTGATAAGTATCTGTCGGGAGATGACGCAGGAACGGCTTATACCGACAGGTTTCTGCATATAAAGCTTGCTCTTGATATCTATTACCTCAGGCACTGGTCACTGGCATATGATGTAAGTATAATAACAAGGACAGTTAAAGCGATAATCGATACGATGAAGGGCGGAGAAGGGGCGGATTATCCGGTTGAATATAAGAAGATCAGGGAGATGAGAAGATGGCGAAGAAAAAGCTGATAGCGCTTTGTACAAATAATGATGATGATATCTACTGCTTCAGGCTGGAGCTGTTAAAGGCCATAAGGGATGCAGGCTATTCGCTTCTTATTTCCTGCCCTTACGGACCTAAGTTCGAAGTGCTGGCCGAGGAGGGGCTTAAAAAGGGAACGGATTTTATTTATGATAATCCCGATATTGACCGGCGCGGCACGAATGTGCTAAAAGATATAGATCTTGCAACACATTACTATTATCTGCTGAAAAGATTCCGCCCGGCAGTGGTCCTGACTTATACGGCAAAGCCTAATGTTTATGCAGGGCTTGCAGCCAAGCTCCTTGGCATACCTGTTATAGCAAATCTTACCGGCTGGGGCTCTGTGATAATGCAGAAGGGCATAAAAAAGTTTATTGCCATGACGCTGTTTAAGATTGCCTTCAGGAATGCATCCTGCCTTATGTTCCAGAATGCAACGAATCTGAGACTTGCCCAGAAGAACGGAATGGTCAGGGGCAAATATATGCTGATCCCCGGCAGCGGGGTTGCGCTCGATCGTTTTACCTTCCAGCTCTATCCCAAGGGCGGTGACGGAGAATACGGCCCTAAGGTAGTGTTTAATTATATAGGGCGCATCCTTCATGATAAAGGAGTGGATGACTATATTGAGGCTGCAAAGCGTATAAGGAGCACGCATCCCAATACCGAGTTCAATATGCTCGGATTTATCGAGCCCACGGAGATGCATTATGAAAAGGAGCTGATGAAGCTGGAGGAAGAGGGTATAGTGTATTACCGTGGCTCACAGAAGGATGTAAGGCCCTGGGTTCAAAGATCACACTGCATCATACATCCCAGCACCTACGGGGAAGGCATGAGCAATGTGCTCCTTGAAAATGCCGCCAGCGGCCGTCCCATAATAACTACCGATAATCCCGGATGCCGGGAAGCGGTAGATGATTATAAGAGCGGATATATATACCACGGCGGTGATGTGGATGAACTGGTCACCAAGATAGAGATGTTCTTAAATATGCCTAATAAGGAACGGGCCGAAATGGGTGAGAGGGGACGTCTCAAAATGGAGCGTGAGTTTGACAGAAAGATAGTCATAAGAGCGTATCTTAAGATGATAGCTTATTTGACATCAGGAATGAGATGATGTATCATTTATTCCGGATCGGGATCATAGCTCAGCTGGGATGAGCGTCCGCTTGACGTGCGGGAGGTCACAGGTTCGAACCCTGTTGGTCCCATGAGGTGCCGTAAGGCACCTTTTTTTATTTTTTCAAAAAATTCATTTTTTACCCATAAAAATATCTTAGCCGGTCCGTATGTAGAACATGATAACAAAAAGCCTTAACAGATAAGGTGTTTCGAAAAAGAGATCGGAGGATATGATCATGAAGAAGAGAAATATAGCAGTAATGTTGCTTATGTGTATCACAATGGCAGGCTGCAGCAGCGCAGTGAGCACAAGAGGAGCTATAGGCAGTGCACCGGGAAGCGTAGCCGTAACCGATGATGACGGAGTGGTTAAAGTCTATTCCGAAAAAGAAATAGAGCAGCATATAAAAGAAGTGGGTGAGGCGTATGACGGTCTGTATTCGTATGAGTATGAGTATGGCCTCTTTGGCTCGCGCGGAAATAAAGGCATGGTCTATATGAATAATTCTGTCGCTATGATGACAGAAGCTGAAGCCTGTGAAGATGAGGCGATGGATTATGCAGCTGTAGCAGGAGCTAATTCGCTTGGTGTTATGCCGGATCCCGGTGTTCCTTTCGATGATGTGGAATGGAATACGGAAAGCTATAATAATATAAACGAATCCGGTTTCGTGTCGGTAGCTTCTCAGCCTTTTTCAACATTCGGGGCAGATGTGGATACTGCCACATATTCAAACTTCCGCCGCAGAGTATTTGAAAACGACGGATACGGGATCACGGACAGTGCCATCCGCCTTGAAGAGATGGTCAACTATTTCAATTATGATTATGCACTTCCCGGGGATGGAGAGAAATTCGGTGTAGTGACAAGCCTTACGGACTGTCCCTGGAATGAGGATACGATGCTTCTTCGCGTTGGCATAAGAGCTGAGGATATCAAGCCTGAGGGCGGCAGCAATATAGTATTTCTTATCGATACTTCGGGATCGATGTTTGACAGCAATAAACTCCCGCTGGCTCAGGATGCGTTCAAACTGCTGCAGGAACAGCTGGGTGATGAGGATACCGTTTCCATCGTGACCTATGCGGGAACATCCGAGGTGGTACTTGAAGGTGCCAGTGGCAGTGACCATAAAGAGATAAAGAGGGCTATCGATTCGCTTGAGGCGGGGGGATCGACCAACGGTGAAGGCGGCATAAACAAGGCCTATGAGATAGCTGAAAAGTATTTTATCAAGGGCGGGAACAACCGTGTTATCCTTGCTACCGACGGTGATCTTAATGTAGGTGTTTCTTCCGAATCCGGACTTATAGAACTGGTAAAAGAAAAGAAGGAAACAGGTGTATTTTTATCCTGTCTGGGATTCGGTAACGGAAACTATCAGGACGATAAGATGGAGGCTCTTGCGGATTACGGTAACGGAAATTATGCATTCATAGACTGCAGCAGGGAGGCAGAAAAAGTCCTTAAAGATGAGATATGGTCAACACTTTATACTGTGGCAAAGGATGTAAAGTTCCAGGTGGAATTCAATCCTGCACAGGTTAAAGGATACAGGCTCCTTGGATATGAGAACCGCGCAATGGCAGCAGAAGATTTTGCAGATGATAAGAAGGACGGCGGAGAAGTGGGCTCCGGACAGTGTGTAACGGTACTTTATGAAGTGGTCACAAATGATTCGGCTTATGAACTCCCCGGTGTTGAAAGCCGTTATGCAAACGAAGATGCCGCGACAGCTAATGACAGTGATGAGATGCTGGCAGTAAACATCCGCTATAAAGAGCCGGATGAAGATCAGAGTATATTAAAAACATATCCCGTTACCATGAATGATAAACAGGATACCATGGATAATGATACATCCTGGGCAGCAGGCGTGGCGCAGTTTGTAATGCTCCTGCGCGGTTCCGATAATGCAGGCAGCTCAAGCTATGAAGATATATATGACCGCTTAAAGAACGATCCTTCCGTGATGACAGATGATTTTAAGGCAGAGTTTCTGTATATGCTTAAACAGGTATCGGATAACGGCTGATAAAAAGTTTACCCCAATTTGCTGAACCCCAAATAGACGGAGGCGGTTTCCGTGATCACCATGCGGTGTATTACGGGAACCGTTTCTGTTATACTCCGGGTTTATCATGAAAGTGTTTTTTGGCTATTTTTCAAAAAAATAAATTGAGTCTTATACGCTTTTATGGTATATTTGAACAAATACATCCTTTTGACGGGCTTGATTCGTTAAATCCTTATACTGATCCATAATAATCCGGAGGAGGAGAAAAAATGTTTGGGAGAAAGGTTGCTTCACAGAGGCAGGAAGATGCTTTAAGAATCGGGGAACTGGAAAAAGAACTGGCCGATGTAAAAGATCAGCTTAAGAACAGTAAGCAGGAACTTGAATCGGTTAACGAGAGTACTCATCTGGGGATCTGGAAGTGCTTCTATGATGAGGAAGGAAATCAGGCCGGAGTGGAGTACTCCGATGAGTTCAGAAGGATGCTGGGATACAGCAGAGCTGAATTTCCGGATGATCTGAATATTTTAGGATCCCTGATACATCCTGATGAGATGGAGGCTGTATTTGCATGCTTTGCTGCAGCGGCTACGGATAAGACAGGAAGGAAGAAGTATGATATAGATTACAGACTGCTCACTAAATCCGGTGACTATAAATGGTATCATGCAGCGGGAGAATGTATCCGTTTCCCTAACGGAAATCCCAAAGAATTCATAGGAACATTTTCCGATATAGATGAGCAGAAGAAAAAGAATGAGATATTCGAACATGATTCGAGAAGACAGAATGCTGTAGAGCTTATGATGCTTGAGGGAAGCTGGAGTATGGATCTTACGAAATATGCGATCGATGATCCCTCTTCGCCTATGGTTTATTCCGATCAGTTCAAAAAAATCTTGGGGTTTGCACCGAATTCTCCGGAGTTTCCCGATATCATGCAGTCATGGATCACCAGGATCCATCCGGATGATGTGCCTGTAGCTTCTGCAGCTATGGGTAAACAGATGGCTGATCCTTCCGGTACTACGGTATTTGATATGGAGTATCGTATAAAACATAAGAATGGTGAATATGTATGGGTACGTGCTTCAAGCTATGTAGTATGGTCAAAGGATAAGGTCCCTCTGATGGCGGCAGGTACTATCCTGGATATTTCCGAGCAGAAGAAGAACAAGGCACGTTTTGAAGAAGAAATGGAGCCGAATATAGAATCGCTCCGTAACGGCATAGCAGAGATATCCGCTAACGTGGAGAAAGCCACGACCCAGATGCAGGAGGTATCCGTTAAACAGGAAGAGGTCAGTGAGGCAGCTAATACTATCGAAGCAGCTGTCAATGCTT
This sequence comes from uncultured Lachnospiraceae bacterium, assembly GCA_902779395.1. Taxonomy (GTDB): domain Bacteria; phylum Bacillota; class Clostridia; order Lachnospirales; family Lachnospiraceae; genus NK4A136. The sequence goes on from CACZBK010000046.1 coordinate 11,531, forward strand.
CCATGGAGATAATAGGAAGTATCCAGAGTATTGCTAATCAGACCAACCTGCTTTCATTAAATGCTTCCATTGAAGCGGCAAGAGCCGGTGATGCGGGACGCGGATTTGCGGTGGTTGCCACTGAGGTACAGACTCTTTCCAATTCCACAAAGGAAACCACCGGTCATATATCGGAAAAGCTGAATAATGTAAATGAATCCGTAAAGGGGATCTTGCTTAAGATAAAACAGATAAGCGACAGTATCGCGGAAGAAAATGAAGAAATGAGTACCATAAATGCTACAATTGAAGAATTACATGCTGCCGCTGATGAGATCGCCGGAATGGCGGAGACATTATACAAATAGATCATGAAAACAGTAAAACACCTCATTTTGACAGATTTTTTCCGGGTTGTGGGGAGATGTTCCGGAAAACAGGATGGGGTGTTTTTATGTTTAAATTAGAAAGGGGAGAGATTATGAAAAAAAAGATCACAATGATCCTGCTGAGCGGGATGCTCGCATTGTCAAGCCTGTGCGGCTGTGCAGATGATGAGGACTGGGATGAGGATTCCGGCTATGAGGAGGAAACGGTGGATGAAGAGCCGGCAAAGCCGGAAAAGTCCGAAAATGATGATAAGCCGGATGAAAAGCCCTCATCATCAGTCTTAAGCAGGGGACTTTCCATGTCGCTGGACAAGCAGTCAGGAAGCCTTAAGATCACGCGTAAAAGTACATCCACCGCACCGGTTAAGGGAGATGATGGAGTATGGACCGTATTTGTTTATCTGTGTGGTACGGATCTTGAATCCGGCGGAGGAATGGCAACCGATGACCTTAACGAAATGCTTGAGGCGGAGGCGAGCGATAAGGTGCGCTTCGTGGTAGAGACCGGTGGAGCGGATGAATGGTGGAACGAGGCGGTAGAGAGCGATAAGCTGCAGCGTTTTGTAGTAACTGAGGGCGATATCGAGCTGGTTGATGAGGTGTCCCGTAAAGGTATGGGAAAATCATCCACACTGCAGGATTTCCTGAAATGGGGATGTGATAATTATGCTTCGGAACATATGGGACTGGTTTTCTGGAACCATGGCGGCGGCAGCATAACCGGTGTATGTTTTGATGAAACGGATAATAATGATGCCCTGCTTCTTTCGGAGATCGACGAGGCTTTATATACCTGGCTGGATAAAAGCGGAAGAAAGTTCGATTTTGTCGGCTTTGATGCCTGCCTCATGGGTACGATCGAGACAGCCAACGTATTGGCATCCTATGCGGATTATATGTGCGGATCGGAGGAACTGGAGCCCGGAAGCGGCTGGGATTATACCGAGATAGGTGATTATCTGGCAGATAATCCGGATGCGGACGGAGCTGCGCTCGGCAAGGTAGTATGTGACAGCTTTCTTGCAGCCTGCAGGGCTCAGGATGATGATGACCTGACTACTTTATCTGTTATAGATCTTTCGAAGATGGACGATCTGCTGGTAAGCTTTAATGATTTTGCACAGGGAATGTACGAAGCCGGTGAAGATGCTTCCAAAAGAGCCGGTATGGTCAGGAATATCGAAGGCGCAGATAATTTCGGAGGAAATAATAAATCCGAAGGCTATACCAACATGGTGGATATGGGCGGGATAATAGATGCATGTTCATCTGAGGTGTCCGGTGCGGATAAGGCGCGTTCCGCTCTTGATAAGGCTGTGGTATATAAGGTGAGCGGCTCGGCACATAAAGGCGCATCGGGTATGTCTATGTATTATCCGCTCAGCATAGGCGGATCGCGTGAGTTAACTACCTTCGGACAGATATGCGTAAGTCCGTATTATCTTGCGTTTGTGGATCGTCAGAATCAGACAGGTGCCGGTGCGATAGGATCCGGGGAATATGATGACTCCGGGCTTTATGATGATGAAGGTTACTGGGACTGGGGAGATGAGGAAGATGACGGTTACTGGGACTATATGGATGATTATGAGCAGACCGGTGAAAGCCCATATATAAGCTTCGAAATGGATCCGGGCTTTGATGAAGACGGAGTATTCTGTTTTATGCTGGATGATGAAGGGTGGTTCAATGCTTCGGATGTGAGCGCCATAGTATACGAGCTTACCGAAGATATGGATGCCATGATAGAGCTTGGAGAGACCATTGATGTTGTAGCGGACTGGGACTATGGATATTTTGAAGATGATTTTGACGGCTACTGGCTTTCTCTTCCGGATGGGCAGAACCTGGCTACATATATAGTGGATACTACGGATGAATATGTGATCTACACTTCTCCGGTAATGCTTAACGGTGAAGAGACCAATTTAAGGCTTAAGCAGTATTTTGCTGATGGTTCGGTCGTGGTGGAAGGAGCATGGGACGGCATTGATGAGTATGGTGCCGCGTCTAGGGATATCATCAAGTTAAAGAGCGGTGATGTGATCGTTCCGCTGTACTATGCATACAGTCTTGAAGATGACGACGATGAATTCCAGTATGTCGGGACCGAGTACAAGGTATCCGGCAAGATAGATATAAGCTACGATATTATGGAGAGCGGAGACTATCTGTACTCATTCTGCATCGATGATATTTACGGTGATTATTACCTGACAGATCCTGTCATGTTTAACGTGGATGAAGACGGTGAAGTTACTTTCTATGAGGAGTAAGTCGAAAACGATTGCAAGCGGGATGATATCGGCCTATTACTCAAAAGGCTGTGATCCTCATCAGGCTGGAGGGTTGAGGATGAGACTTTTGCGGATCTTATGGGGATGAGGGTATGCTTAAACCTCCTGGCAAAGCAGGAAGATCCTGATTATGATCTGTTCTTCAGAAAATGGGCGGAGAGGAGAGCTTTCTATCTGTCGGAAGAGGACATGGACAACGCTCTC
>CACZBK010000047.1 GCA_902779395.1 uncultured Lachnospiraceae bacterium
GGGATGATACCTGCAAGGTGCTCAGAAAGACCTTTACCGCCGAAGGCGGATCTTCCGAAGAGGAGATGTATATAGAGATCTATGCGGATAACAGCGATTACTATTACGTGAGCGATCCGAGGATAGGCATAGGCGATTATCTTCTTAAGGTCAATGATATGGCGGAATTTCCGGTAAGCATGAAGGGCGAACTCACCGGTGTTTACTATATCAATAAGGGTTATGCGGATTTCCGACAGATAAGCATACTTGCGCAGAATGATGAATATGCTATAGTAAAGCCTAATACCACTTATGGTCTGACGGAATATGATTATATAGCACTTGATGCATCCAGCCTTTTTGATAATGATTTCATTTTTGATAACGGAACAGGGAGATAAGTATGGTTACGGAAAATCTTGATCGTGTACAAAATGACATTAACTCTGCATGCATGAACGTGGGACGTGATCCTTCCGAGGTCACCCTTATAGCCGTGAGCAAGACAAAACCGGTCGAAATGATCAAGGCGGCTTATGAACACGGATGCAGGAATTTCGGTGAGAACAAGGTTCAGGAACTCACTTCCAAGATGCCTGTCCTTCCCGATGATATACGCTGGCATATGATAGGGCACCTGCAGACGAACAAGGTTAAATATATCGTCGGTAAAGTGCTGCTGATACACAGCGTAGACAGCTTAAAGCTTGCTCAGGCGATAAACGATCAGGCCGCAAAGGAAGGCTGTATACAGGATATCCTTCTTGAGATGAATATAGCGGGTGAGGCGTCTAAATTCGGAAGTGCAGATCCCGAGGTAAACGCCGCACTTATCCGTGATGTATCTGCTCTGGAATTTGTGCGTCTGTGCGGACTCATGACCGTAGCTCCTTATGTGGAGGATCCGGAGGAAAACCGCGTATATTTCAGACAGCTGCATGATATGATATACGGCGATCTTCGTGAATACTTTCCTGAAAAGCCCCTGCTTTCCATGGGGATGAGCGGTGATTACAAAGTGGCCGTGGAAGAGGGGGCTACCCATGTAAGAGTGGGAAGCAGCATCTTCGGTGAAAGGAATTATAATATCTGAAAAAACGCTTGACACAGGATGGTCAAAATGCTATTATTCCATGGTATGCCGCACGGTGAGGTATAAGCGATGCATAAGCATCCACCACAGACCGGCGAGTTTTGTGATAAGGAGGTGCAGACCATGTACGCAATTATTGCAACAGGTGGAAAGCAGTATAAGGTTTCCGAGGGCGATGTTATCAAGGTAGAAAAGCTCAACGCAGAAGCCGGAGATACTGTAACCTTTGATAAGGTACTTGTAGTTTCTGACGGTTCGCTCAAGGTTGGCAGCGAAGTAGCAGGCGCAAGTGTATCCGCTAAGGTAATGAAGCAGGACAAGGCTAAGAAGGTTATCGTTTACAAGTACAAACCCAAGAGCGGTTACCACAAAAAGAACGGTCATCGTCAGGCTTATACCCAGGTTAAGATCGAAAAGATCAACGCTTAATTAAGCCTTTAAAATGATCAGAGTCACAGTAAGAAAAAACACAGAGGGAAAGATAAACGGTTTTTCATGCGAAGGACACGCCCTCTATGATGATGCCGGAAAAGATGTTGTATGTGCCGCAGTTTCCATGCTGGCCATCAATACCGTAAACGCCATCGAAAAGCTGGCAGGTATTGAACTTGATGCGCAGAGCGATCCGCAGGCAGGTATACTGTACATAAGCTTTAATGAAGAGCTTAACGAAAAGGCACAGGTGCTCATGGGTGCGATGATCCTGGGTATCACAATGACAGAAAAAGGCTACGGCAGTGAGTTTGTGACTTATACAGAGATCGAAGATTCGTGATGAAAGGAGATGAGGAAGATGTTAGCATTAGATCTTCAGTTCTTTGCTCATAAGAAGGGAGTAGGTTCCACCAAGAACGGTCGTGATTCCGAATCCAAGAGACTTGGAGCAAAGCGTGCAGACGGTCAGTTTGTTAAGGCCGGTAATATTTTATACAGACAGCGCGGAACCAAGATCCATCCGGGTCTTAATGTAGGACGCGGCGGTGATGATACGCTTTTTGCTATGGCTGACGGCGTACTCCGCTTTGAGAGACTTGGCCGTGACAGAAAGCAGGCCAGCGTATATCCTGCAGAGCAGTAAGCTTATTTTGCATTTTTCAAGCCCCGGCCTTATATGGTTTGGGGCTTTATTTTTTACACGGAGATAGATATGTTTGCCGACAGAGCGAAGATCATTTTAATTAGCGGAAAAGGCGGAGACGGACATGTATCCTTCCGCAGGGAGAAATATGTCCCCGACGGCGGTCCGGATGGCGGAGACGGCGGAAGAGGCGGCGATGTGATCATCAAGGTCGATCCCGGCATGAATACGCTGATCGATTATCGCCACAAGCGTAAATTTGCAGCTACCGCAGGCCAGGAAGGCGGCAAGAAAAACTGCCGCGGCAAGGACGGTGAGGACCTTATACTGAAAGTTCCCGAAGGAACCGTGATAAAAGAAGCCGAAAGCGGCAGGGTCATAATCGATATGTCGGGTAATTGCAGGGAGTATAAGATACTTTCCGGTGGACGCGGCGGCCTGGGGAACCAGCATTATGCCACTGCAACAATGCAGGCCCCTAAATATGCCCAGCCGGGACAGCCGGCTAAAGAAGTAGAGGTCCTTCTGGAGCTTAAGATGATAGCGGATGTAGGCCTGGTGGGTTATCCAAGTGTAGGCAAATCTTCGCTTATCAGAAGTGTTACCAACGCAAAACCTGAAGTGGCCGATTATCACTTTACAACACTGACACCTCATCTGGGCGTGGTTGATATGGGCGATGGGAACAGCTTTGTTATGGCCGATATCCCCGGGCTTATAGAAGGTGCTGCCGAAGGAAGCGGTCTGGGGCTTGAATTTTTAAGACATATAGAACGAAACAAGATACTCATCCATGTGCTGGATGCCGCAGGTACCGAAGGCAGGGATCCGCTGGAAGATTATCGCAATATAAACAATGAATTGAAAAAATACGGCGAAAAGGTAGCTTCGATCCCGCAGATCGTGGCCGCAAATAAGACCGACCTGATCCCGGATGAACCCGAAGCCGTTGATATAGATGAAAACGGAGAACTTATATACGCAGCAGACCCTGTAGAGCGTATAAAAGAAGCTCTTGAGCCCGAAGGGGTAAAGGTCTTCCCAATAAGTGCCGTCAGCGGAAAAGGGACAAAAGAGCTGATGAATGAGGTATGGGAGATGCTTTCAGCCATGCCGAAGGAATCAAATATATTTGCAACAGAGTATGATCCCGACAGCGCTTTGAAGATCAGCAACGAACCGTTTACCGTGAGCTACGATGAAGCTGCCGATGAATATGTACTCGAAGGCCCGCGTATCGAAAAGATGCTAGGTTATACCAATCTCGATTCCGAAAAGGGTTTTGTGTTCTTCCAGAACTTCCTTAAAGATAACGGCATCCTTGAGCAGCTGGAGGCATTGGGCATAGAAGACGGAGATACTGTCAGGATGTATGGTTTCTCCTTTGATTATTACAAATAAAAGGCAGTTTATACAGTGTTTTAGATACAAGGAGCATTCAGATGAAACTTACCAGCAAACAAAGAGCATATTTAAGAAGCCTTGCTTCAAAAGAGACAGCAGTTTTCCGGATAGGGAAAAGCAATCTCACGCCCGAGATCGTGCAGGCGGTATCGGAGGCTTTTAACAATCGTGAGATAGTAAAACTGTCAGTACTTAAGAATGCGGTTGAAGACCCTTATGCAATGGGAGAAGCACTTGCCGAAAGAAGCGGATCGACTCTTGTGGAGATAATAGGAAGAAAGATAGTACTTTACAAGCCGTTTAAAGATGAGCCGGAGATAAAACTGCCTAAATGAGCAGCAAAAGATCAAATCCCGTTCAATAAGACAAAACTCTTATAAGGACCTGTTAACATGCTGATATGCAGTGATAAATATAATGATGAAGAGCTGCGTGCAGTGCTTCGCAAGAAACTGGATGCATCGCGCTATGAACATTCTCTCGGAGTGGCGTATACAGCCTGCAGTATGTTCCTTTCACACGGACACGGCAGCACAGAAGAGTTATCACGGGCTTACACCGCAGGACTTTTGCATGACTGCGCCAAGTGCCTGGATGATGATAAACGCGATAAATATATAAAAAAATACGATATAGAGCTTTCCGAAATGGAAAAGCAGCACCCGTATCTGATACACGCAAAGCTGGGAGCTGTTCTTGCCAGGGAAAAATACGGTGTTACCGACGAAGAGATATTAAGTTCCATACGCTGGCATACCACAGGCTGCAGAGGCATGAGTTTTATGGAAGCCGTCATATTTTCCGCTGATTTTATAGAGCCGAACAGAAAGCAGCTTTCGTGTTACGAAGAAATACGGCCATTGATATTCAGGGATCTTGATAAGGCGGTATATCTTATACTAAAGCATACGCTTGATCATCTGAACGAAAAAGGCCAGGCGATCGAAGAACACACGCAGGAAGCTTATGAGTATTACAGAATACTTATGAACGAATAAAACAGGAGGAAGGACAAACATTGGATTCAAAAGAGATGTCACGCATCATTGTTGATGCAATGGAAGAAAAGAAAGCAGAGGATATACGTATCCTCGATATAGCCGGGATCTCAAGCCTTGGTGATTATTTTATAATCTCAAGCGGAAACAATCCGAATCAGGTACAGGCTATCATAGATGAAATAGACATGAGACTCGGAAAGGCCGGAGTAACACCCAGACAGGTTGAAGGTTATGCAAATGCGAACTGGATCCTGATGGATTACGGGGATGTGATAGTTCACGTATTTGATAAGGAAAACCGTCTGTTCTATGATCTGGAAAGGATATGGAAGGACGGAAAAGTCGTTGATCCCAAAGAGATCTGAAACTTCCGTCCTTCAAGGATCATTTATATAATCTGAAAACTCCGAAGACTTTTCCTAAAATGGTGCATTCGTCTACGATGATCGGGTCCATGGTATCATTCTCGGGCTGCAGACGTATGTGCCCTTTTTCTTTATAGAAGGTCTTGACTGTTGCCGAATCATCGATCAGTGCAACAACTATATCACCGTTCTTAGCGGTATTGCAGCTCTCCACAAAGATCGAATCGCCGGAATGGATCCCCGCATTTATCATACTCTCGCCCTTTACCTTAAGGATAAAACAGGGTGCGTTAGGAACATAATCAACAGGCAGAGGGAAGTATCCGTCGATATTCTGAGTGGCAAGAATAGGCTCACCGGCAGCAACACGGCCGACGATGGGGATGCTGGTCATTTCCTGGCGCACCATCTGAAAGCCTTCATCGATTATCTCGATAGCGCGCGGTTTGGTAGGATCCCTGCGGATGAAACCGTTACGCTCAAGCGTGGAAAGGTGAGCATGTACCGAAGAAGTGGATTTAAGCCCTACGGCCTCGCATATATCGCGTACGGTGGGGGGATAGCCTTTTTCAAGTGTAAAATCTTTAATATAAGTAAGTATTTCTTCCTGCTTTTTTGAAAGCTTGTTCTCGCTCATACCCAAAATTACCTCCGAAAGTATTTTTGTTTATTCTATCACAGGCAGCCCTAAAAAGCAAACATATTTTCGAAACATATTTTCGAAACATTTGTTCGAAAAGCTATTGACAAAAGAACAGCTGTTCGGTATAATGCAAATACGTCAAAGGAACAGATGTTCGTAACAAATGTTCGGAGGTATGTATCATGAATATAAAAAGATTTCGCAGACTTATGAAAAGAAGCTGGTTCAGAAAAAGGATCGTTAAACTGTCTCTTATATGGGCCATACTTACTGTAGCAGTATCTTTTACACTGGCAATATTGCCTGGCAGAAAAGCAGATGCACAGGAAGAAAACGATGTCGTATACTATAAATATTATGATAATATTACTATCAAGGAAGGTGATACCCTGTGGGCATATGCCCTGGAATTCAAAAGTCCTGACGGAATGAGCTGTGACGAATATATAAAAGATGTCAAAAGGATCAATCATCTGGATGGCGATAAACTTATTGCGGATCAGACCATAGTCTTACCATATTACTCCACGGAGTATATCTGCAGTAAATAACTTTGCTCCCCCGAATACCCGTTGATGATAAATGAAAAAGTCCCCGGAAGACAACCCGGGGGCTTTTTCGTTTAAGGAACAGAAAGAGGAGATCTGATTTTTTTATAATCACAATATGTTGTGTTTTCGGTTGATAAACTTATGGAATGGTAGTAATAAAAAGAGTTGGCATTGTTAGTGTCATTGCTGTCACAGTATCGTGTCAGACAGTAAATAATAAGGAGAAGGACGACCATGAAAAAGCTAAAGGAAAGATTCAGGAGAATAGGCACGATCTGCCTCACTGCAGTAATGCTGGTGACTCAGACCCCGGTGACGACATTCGCTGCAGAGGAAGAGGTATCTGTGGAGAAATCCATATCGGATAATGCAGTTGATAATACAGGTGATGTTATCACGGAAGCAGAGGGCGAGGTATTAACGGAAGCCTCCAAAGAAGAGGATGTAAAAACTGAGGAGTTCTCTGATATAGCAGACGATGATATACCTGCTTTTGAGGACTCCCAAACTATAGAAGGCGTGAAGATCACAGTTACCGCCGTTGAAGGTGTGTTCCCGGAGGGAGCAGTTCTTTCTGTGAAGAAGGCAACGAATGAGCAGGAAAAGCAGGCTGTAGATGCTGTGGAGGCAGAGCGGCCTGAAGATCAGAATGTGGCTGCTTCCTATACCTATGATATCAAGGTACTTGATCAGGACGAAAATGAGATACTGCCCGCGGATGAAAGTAAGGTGAAGCTGTCCTTTGCCATGGAAGAGGTTTCAGACGAGAATCTCACGACCGGTATTTATCATATCAGGGAGACGGACTCTGCAGGCAAAGATGCGGCAGGTGGTACGCTGGCGGAGAGTGAGCTGACCGCCGAAAAACTGGAAGTGGAGACCTACGGTGACACCGCCATCGCGGAGACCGACGGATTCTCCTTCTACACTGTGGAATTTACATACGACAGCAAGCAGTACGTCCTCCCCGGAGACAGCGATGTGGCGTTAAGTGAGATACTGGAAGCTGTTGGTCTTTCCGGCGAGGTGACTGATGTGTCGGTCAGCGATGAGGCCCTCTTTTCCGCTACATATGAAAGCGGAGAGTGGATCGTCACGGTGCATCAGGCCTTCAACACCGTGGAGTGGATGAAGGTCACCATAAACGGCGTGGAGTATGAGATCATTGTAACTGATGATCCTGGAACAGGAACAATGAGCTGGAGCGAGCTGCAGACGCAGCTTGATGCAGGCGGCAATATCATACTGACGAGTGACATAACGGCAGGCGACAGCGATACTGCGCTGGTGATCCCGGATAATACGATCGTCACTCTCGACTTAAACGGCCATACAATCGATGCAAACAGCAGGTTCAGAGTTATCAGTGTTTACGGCAGCCTGACCCTTACCGACAGTAGCGATGATCCGGATACCCCGGAGTACGACGGTAGCGGCAAGCTTACGGGAGGAAATACCACAAACAACGGTGGCGGCGTGAATGTCTTTGATGGAAGCACATTTACCATGAAGGGCGGTACGATCAGCGGCTGCAGTGCGTGTTTTGGCGGCGGCGTGTACATCACCGGTAAGTTTACTATGGAAGGCGGCGTGATCAGGGACTGCAGTGCGTGTCTTGGCGGCGGCGTGTACATCACCGGCAAGTTTACTATGGAAGGCGGCGTGATCAGGGACTGCAGTACGACCATTGATATGGAGGCCAGAGGCGGCGGTGTGTATGTCAACCAAGGAACCACGTTCACCATGACGGGCGGCACGATCAGCGGCTGCAGCGTGAACGGTGACCAATCTCGAGGCGGCGGCGTGTATGTCTATAGTGGGTTCACCATGAGTGGCGGCACGATCAGCGGCTGCAGCGTGAACGGTACCAATTCCCAAGGAGGCGGCGTTTACATCGCCCAAAGCAAAACGTTCACTATGGAGGGCGGCACGATCAGCGGCTGCAGCGTGAACGGTACTAATTCCCAAGGTGGCGGTGTGTACGTTCCCGATAAAGGTACGTTCAATGTCAGCGGCACGCCCGTGATCAAGGACAATAAGAGGGAGGGGGGCGATGCAAACAACATTGAGCTTGAAGCCCCAGAAAAAATCATTATCACCGGTGCGCTGACAACCGGTGCGGAGATTTGGGTCAACGCGGACAAGGGCGCTACCGTCGCAGTTGGCAGCAACTCCTATACCATCAAAGATACCGATGTGGCCTGCTTCCACAGCGACGAAACAAGCCTCGCCCCTGTGCTTAAAGCCAGCAGCGTTAAGATTGGCTACGCCTGGGCCGGGCTGCAGACGCAGCTTGACAACGCGAGCACGGTTGCAGAGAATCCCACGAAGATCACTCTCGACGGTGATTATACAGCAAGTGACAGCGATACTGCGCTGGTGATCCCGTACGGCAAGTACGTCACCCTCGACCTGAACGGCCAAACCATCGACCGCGGGCTTAAGGATAATAAAGCCGTGGTAGACGGCAACGTTATCACCGTGTCGGGTAATCTAACCCTCGTCGACAGCAGCGCAGATAAAAACCGGGACGATCACCGGTGGAAATAATGATGGCGACGGCGGTGGCGTGTATGTTGCTCAGAACGGCACGTTCACCATGGAAGGTGGAAACATTTGCGGGAACAAAGCGAATAATGGCATAGGCGTGTGCGTTGATGATGAAAGCAGCTTTACCCTAAAGGACGGAAGCATTTTCGAGAATGGCACGGATATCGACGGAAGATGCTTAAGCGACGGTGGAGGTGTGTACGTAGGTCTAGACAGTACCTTTACCATGATCGGCGGCTGGATTTACGCGAATACTGCGAACAATGGTGGAGGCGTGTTTTCTTATGGCAACTTCACCATGAGCAGCGGAAGTATTTCCCATAACTCAGCTATCATAGAATTAGATAAAGCCGGGGATGGTGGAGGCGTGTACGTAGTTCAAGACAGTACTTTTACCATGAGCGGCAATGCGGTGATTGAATTAAACCATGCAGAAGGTGACGGTGGAGGAGTCTGTGAAAGTGGTGATGGCAGCACATTCATCATGAGCGGCAATGCTGCGATCAAAAATAATGATACATATAAAAAAGAATCCGGCGCGGGTATATATATATCGTCGGCTAAAGCGAAAATGAGCGTAAGCGGTTCCGTGGTGATCTCAGGGAATAAATATTATCATGATGAGACCGTCAGCAATATATATATTAGCGATATTTACGATAATGAATATCCCCCCTGCATCACCATTGATGGAGAGCTTACCGGAACTATCGGAATCTCCTGCGGAAAAGCCCTGAAAGAAGATGTCAGCTCCAATGTGGCGATAGCGGGAGAAGGCTATTCTCTTACTGAAGATACATTGAAGCACTTTTTCAGCGATGTTTTAGATTACTATGTTTATTATGACGATGAAACTCTGAAATTTGATACATATTACAATCGTCCGGAGGATATGGAGGTGCCTGATCTCGTCTACAACGGAGCTGACCAGGCAATTACCGTGAGTATCAATGGCATAACTCTGAAGCCTAATGAGGATTATACCGTGGCCTACAGCCCCAAAACACCTTATGATGCCGGAGAGTATACTGCAACCATCAGCTCTAAGCATATAAACGGAAAACAGGTCAAAAAAACGTTTAAAGTCCTTAAGATGTCTATCCCTTCCGAAACTATCAAACAGCCGGTATCAAAGACCGGCCTGACCTATAGTGGCTCTGCTCAGGAGCTTATTGATGCCGGATCGGTAAACGGTAATATCGGCACGATGTACTATACCGTGACACCGGCTGCGGAGACTGCAGCGCCTGACTTTGACGGCACAGATAATTCTGCGAATAAGAAGTGGAACATATCTGTTCCGATGGCAGTTAATGCCGGTAGCTACAAGGTCTGGTACTGTGTTAAGGGTGATGGAAACCATAATGATCTTGTACCTGATTCGCCGCTCAGCGTTACGATAGCAAAGGTGGATTATACCGGTATGAAGACCGCCTCAGCTACTGTGCGCAGCGATAAGGCAAGCACGAATGCCACCCTGACCCTGCCTGAGCTTCCTGAAGGGGCAAAATACGGCGCTGTAACCGTCGGAGGAATAACAGACCTGATCAGCGGAATACCATCCGTTGCAGGCAGGATCCTGACATTCAGCACCACAGCGCAGGATGATCAGACAAGCGCAACCATCACCGTAAAGGTGAGCGGTGCCACAAATTATAATGACTATGATGTCGTAGTTACGATCACTGCAAAGGACAAGGAGGAAGCGACGGTTACACTCAATAACGGTAATGACAGGACCGTCACTTACGGTGATACCGGCTTTACCCTCTCAAAGAGCGTAAGCAATGCCGGTACAGCAGCCGGCAGCTGGACCTTTAAAAGCAGCAACACATCCGTTGCTACGGTAACAAATACCGGAGCGGTTACTATCATAAGCGCAGGAACCGCTGATATAACTGCCGAATATGAATCGGAAACCCATATAGGCAGCGCCACTATAAAACTTACAGTCAACAGGAAGACAGTTACCATAACAGGTGTTACCGCAAATGATAAGGAATATGACGGCAATACCACAGCCGCTGTAAAGAGCAGCGGAAGCTTAAGCGGCTTGACAGCCGGAGATGACGTGAGCATCAATGCGGGAACTGCATCATTTGCCGATAAGAACGCAGGAAATAATAAAACTGTAAGCTTCAGCGGATTCAGCTTAAGCGGAAGCAAGGCAGGCAATTATACACTTTCGGATCAGCCTGCAAATACCAGGGCAAATATAAACAAAAGAACAGCAAGCCTCAAATGGACCAATACAGAATTTATATACGACGGATCATCACACTGCCCTGAAGCTTCGGTGACTAACCTTGTTACAGGCGACAGCTGCACAGTCACTGTTTCCGGTGCAAAGACCGCTGCAAATGCAGAGGGAAGCACTTATACAGCTACAGCCGCATCGCTTTCAAACACCAATTATGCGCTTCCTCCGGCTGTTGCGGATAAGTCCGTGAGCTTTGTGATAAATAAAGCCCAGCCGGAGATTACAAAAGCACCGGCAGCTGTGAGCAGCCTTGGATACGATGGTACATCCCACGCGCTTATAAGCGGCGGATCCGTAAATATTGGTACTATCGTTTATGCCGTAACACGCAGCGATGCAGAACCTTCACAGAGCGCATATTCAACTGCCATACCCACCGCAAAAGCTGCAGGTGATTACTACGTATGGTATAAAGTTCCCGGTACGACTAACTACTCAGAGATACCTGCACAGAGCATACAGCTTTCAATCGCAAAGCGTGTGGTTACCGTAAGCGGTATAAAGGCAAGGAACAAGACCTATGATGCGACTACGAATGCGCAGACAGATACCGCTTCAGCGGTGATAAACGGCAGGGTAACGGCTGACAGCCTGGGCGTAAATGCAGAGCTTGAGTTTGCGGATGCTTTGGCAGGTACGGATAAGATAGTAAATATAAAGAGCATCACACTAAGCGGTTCCGCTTCAGGCAACTACGTGCTTTCAGAAAGCGGACAGCAGATAAGCACTTCGGCAAATATAGCTAAGAGACCGGTTACAGTCAGTGCATCAGCCCAGAGTGTTTCCGTAAACGCAGAGATCGATAAGAGCGTGAGCATGGCATCCGTAAGCGGTGCGGTAGAGGGACATGTGCTTTCATCCGTAAGCTTAAGTGCCGATACCGCCCACAAAACCTCCGACGGCACGATCAACGTATCGGATGCACATATCAGCGACGGAAATGGTGATATTACTGATAACTATGATATAAGCTACGTATCAGGAAAGCTTACCGTCCTGATAGGAGATGCGGCAAGCATAACAGCCGCACCCGTAGCAAAGGAGAGCCTGAGCTATAACGGAGCCGCACAGGAGCTTGTAAGCGCCGGTACGGTGAGCGGTGGAACGCTTAAGTATGCACTTGGCGATGATGACGGGACCGAACCTTCATCAGGCTGGAGTGAAGATATACCTGAGGCAGAGGCTGCAGATACCTATTATGTATGGTATATGGCAAAAGGTGATGAAGATCATGATGATTCCGAGGCCGGCTATGTGGAAGTAAGCATTGCTAAGAAGGCAGTAAGTGTAAATGCCCTTGACCAGACGGTATCCCTTAATGCTGCCATCAACGGATCGGTGAGCATGGCACAGATATCGGGACTGGTTGACGGACATACGCTTTATTCTGTAAGGCTTACCTCAAGCAGTACGGCTCATGTTACCGAAGCAGGTGAGATAACAGCATCCAATGCAGTGATCCGAAACGGTAATACTGATGTAACATCCAACTATGATATCAGTTATATAAAAGGCAAACTGACAGTTACAGCTGTTGAAGCTGCTGTAACTACTGCTCCTGCCGCAAGAGTACTTGTATATAACGCAGAGCCTCAGCAGCTGGTAAGTTCAAATGCGGCAGCTGAGGGCGGAGAGTTCAGATATGCCCTCAGTACAAATGGTGTAACCGCACCTGCTGAAGGATTTGGTGAGTCTGTCCCCACCGCGACGGATGCCGGCACCTATCATGTGTGGTACATGATAGAAGCTGATACCGATCATGTGAGTACGGCGCCTGTATGCGTGGATGTGACTATAGCTCCTGCTGAGTATGCCATCCGTTATGATAAGAACGACGGAAGCGGAGCAGTGGTATCGCAGAATAAGACCATAGGAAAAGCCGGAGAAAAGGCGACCATAAGCATAAATGATGCAAGCCGCGAAGGATATATGTTCAAAGGCTGGAACGATAAGGCAGACGGAAGCGGCAGGCCTTATAAGAACGGCGATGAGTATACACCCGTACGCAAGGAAGATAAGGGCTTTGCAGACCTTACGATATATGCACAATGGGAGGCAGTGAGCCTTAATTCCATAAGCATTAATAAGGCGCCGGATAAGACCGAATATCTTGAAGGTGAGAGCTTTGATCCTGCAGGTATGGTCGTGGTAGCAAACTACACGGATGCTTCATCAAAAGAAGTGACCGCTTATACTTATGCACCAAGCGGAAGCCTTGCTGTAAGCGATAACAAGATAACCGTAAGCTATACCGAAGGCGATATCACCTGCATCGCAGAACAGCCTATAAGCGTAAGTGAGAACGTGCCTGAGACAGTGAGCCTTAACTCTATAAGCATCAATAAAGCACCCGATAAGACAGAGTATCTCGAGGGAGAGAGCTTTGAGCCTGCAGGTATGGTCGTGGTAGCTAATTATACTGATAATACTTCTAAGGAAGTAACGGCATATACTTATACACCCAGTACAAACCTTGCACTTACAGATGATAAGGTAACAGTAAGCTATACTGAGGACGGCATCACCCGCACAGCTGTACAGAAGATCAGCGTAAGTGCTAATGAGCCTGAGGTAACGGTAAGCCTTAATTCCATCAGTATAACGACTGCCCCCGTAAAGACTGCTTATAAGGAAGGCGAGAAGTTTGATCCTGCCGGAATGGTGGTGACTGCGACATACACTGATGAAAGCACTAAAGAAGTGACGGGTTATACCTGTACTCCCACAGGTGAACTGACGGTAAGTGATAACATTATAACAATAAGTTATACCGAAGGCGGTATCACCTGTACTGCAGAACAGAAGATAAGCGTAAGCCGCGTAAAGACAGAGGAAGAAGAGCTCATCACAGAGGATGAGGATTACTTCATCTGGAACCTGTATGCGGATTCTGAACCTAAGAGCCTTAAGATAAAGGGCGTGAGCGTAAATGAGGCTATTACAAACAGCAACAGCAAATCCGTTTTCTTCTATAAAGCAAGCTTAAGCGGAAACACCATAAACGTAACAGTGACAGGTGATCTTAAGAATGCAGCTAAGGCAGAAAATACCTTACTGGAGTTTAAGACTGCTGACGGCAGCGTTATAGAGTACACCCTGCCTGTAGAGTATAAAAAGCCTGAACTTAAGCTCTCTGC
>CACZBK010000048.1 GCA_902779395.1 uncultured Lachnospiraceae bacterium
ATACACTGCTGAATATCGGAAACAGGCCTACAGCTTCTTCTCAGGGCGACGATGATGAAGGCGAACTGGAAGTCTATGAAGAAGGCGGAGATGAAGGCGGTGACGAGGGCGGCTACGATGAAGGCGGCTACGACGAAGGCGGAAGCGACTACGAAGATGTGGCGGAATATGACGAAGGCGGTTCGGGCAGCGGTTCAGGAAGCGGTTCTGGCAGCGGCTCGGGCAGCGGCTCCGGAAACGGTTCGGGCAGTGGCTCAGGCAGCGGCTCCGGCGGTGGCTCCGGCAGCGGTTCAGGAAGTGGTTCCGGCAGCGAGGAGTATCTGCCGACGATGTGGTTCTACTATGACGATGCATCCGCGAATGCGTCCCAGACCTTCCAGCTTGGCTACAAATATGTCCAGAACGGCAGCACCCGTTTTATGACAAACGGAAGCGGTGATCTGAAAGAGGTTATCCACCGTATATACGGAAGAGAAGCCGCAAAGACTGTTGTCCCGGTTTCATGCGTTGAAGGCGGGATACATATCGACGGATATCTTGGCAGTCCTGCAATGAACCGGCCAAACAGAAATTTTGAGAATTATTTCCTGAACAGACGCTATATCAAAAGCGATGTGATAAGCAGGGCGATAGAAGAGGGCTATAAGGGATATATGATGCAGCACAAATTCCCCTTCTGCGTCCTCCATATCAATATTGACAGCAATCTGATAGATGTTAATGTGCATCCTTCAAAAATGGATGTTCGCTTTTCTGACAGGGAAGCTGTTTTCGAAGGCCTGAGTAAAGGTGTAGCCGATGCGCTTCATGAACGTGAGATGATCCCGGAATCCGAAGGAGAGGGCAGGATAAAGCCTGTTATAGATGCAGCGCCGGAGCCTTTTGAAAAAACCAGGATCGGAGATATGGTTGACCATAACGGTCGTTATGTTGACCATGACAGTCATGGCGATGCGGAAGCGGATATGTCTGCCGATGCAGAGCCTTCCGGGGAAAAAAATGAGATCCCTTCCAGGGATATCTTCGATATAAGTTTCGATGATGATAATGATACTGCCGAAGTGGCTGATCTTAAAGTTTCGCCGGTATCCGTCAGCAAAAGCATTAAATCTCCCGCTCCTCCCATTGAGGACCCATATAAAAATGCACAGCAGCTGTCTATGCTTCCCGTCGAGAGGGTCATCAGTGCCAATGCCAGAAAGCAGTACACTCTTCTGGGCTGTGTATTCAATACATACTGGATCTTTTCTTATCAGGACAAGCTGTATTTTGTTGACCAGCATGCCGCACATGAAAAAGTCAATTATGAAAGATTTTTAAGGCAATATAAAGACAGCAGGATATACACCCAGCAGCTCGCACCTCCCATCATAGTATCGCTTTCGCGAGCCGAAGAAGAAACGCTCGAAAAATATTCGGAAGAACTGGAGGCTCTGGGTTTTACGATAGAAAGCTTCGGCGAAAACGAATATGCCATAAGCACACTTCCTATGGAGCTGTATAAAAAAGAACCGAAAAGTTATTTCCTTGAGATATTGAACGATCTATTGCTGCGCGGCGGCGGAAAGGCTCCGGGAGTGATAGACAGGGTTATAGCTACCATGGCCTGCAAGGCAGCCGTAAAAGGCGGGGACGTTATAAGCCGTGAGGAGATAGAGACTGTGCTCGACGATCTTTTAGGTCTTGATAATCCTTATCACTGCCCTCACGGCAGACCTACGATATTCTCTATGAGCCGTACAGAGCTTGAGAAAAAATTCAAAAGGATCGTGAGCTGATGGAGAAGCTGGTTATAATAGCTGGGCCGACAGCCACCGGCAAGAGTGATGCGGCTGTTTCGCTCGCTAAAAAGATAGGCGGGGAAGTCATATCTGCAGATTCCGTTCAGGTGTATAAAGGGCTTGATATAGGATCGGCAAAGATCACCCCGAAAGAGATGCAGGGCGTCCCGCATCATCTTATAGATGTGCTGGAACCGGAAGAGCCCTTTAATATAGCAGTCTTCCAGAAAATGGCAAAAGAAGCTATGAAAGGTATATATGAGCGCGGCAATATCCCGATCATATGCGGCGGTACAGGCTTTTATATACAATCCGTGCTTTATGACATAGAATTCACTTCCGAAGACGGGGATCACGGATACCGTCATGAGCTGGAAAAGAAAACTCCGTCCGAGCTTTATGAAATGCTTAAGGAGATAGATCCGCTATCGTGCGAGAGCATACACGAAAATAATATTAAACGTGTAATCCGCGCCCTTGAGTTTTATCACGAAACAGGCAGGCCGATATCCGGTCACAATGCAGAGCAGCGCGCCAGAAAGCCGGCATATGACGCGCGTTTCTTTGTTCTTACGGATGAGCGTTCCGCGCTTTATGAGCGTATCGACCGCCGTGTGGACAAGATGATGGAAGCGGGGCTTGTTGATGAAGTACGTGCCCTGAAAGAACGCGGCGTGCCGCGCATGTCTACGGCGATGCAGGGACTGGGATATAAAGAGATATATGATCACCTTCTTGGAGAGTGCACTCTTGATGAAGCTGTGTATACCATAAAACGTGACAGCAGGCATTTTGCAAAACGGCAGATAACCTGGTTTAAGCGTGAGAGCAGTGCCATATGGATAGACCGGAGCAGCTTTGCCGATCCGGCCGTAGGGATCATGACAGTAATGCTGAGCAATCTGTGGTGATATTGATGATGTCTGAGGAGGAAGATTTATGATAACCGCAAATAACGCCGTGTGGAAAGAGTGGGTGAGACATACCGAAGAAATCCGCGCAGAAGCCGCTGAGATGAGCAAAGATGAGCTTATCGAAAAGATCCTGTCATATGAAAATATAGAGACCGAGAAACAGAAGAAAGTATATGTAAAAAAGCTTAAGTGGAAGAATGCAAAGAAACTGACGGATCTGTGGATAGAGAAAGAGTATATCCGCGTTCATCCGTATGGGATATAAAGGAGCAGAGATGAGAAAAGAACAGTATATGCGCATGGGGCTTGACGAAGATATCATCAGCATCGGCGAAGATGTCAGAAAAAGCTTAAGACAGCGCTTTGACAGGATCGATGAAATGGCTGAATATAACCAGCTTAAAGTGCTTAAGACTATGCAGGATAAGCAGGTCAGTGAAGCGTGCCTGCTGGGCACTACGGGTTACGGCTATAATGATCTGGGCAGGGATACGCTCGAGGAAGTATACGCGCAGATATTCAAGGCGGAAGATGCGCTTGTAAGACCGCAGATAACCTGCGGCACACATGCTCTGGCTCTTGCACTTATGAGTAATCTCAGGCCCGGCGATGAGCTGTTAAGCCCTGTCGGCAAGCCTTATGATACGCTCGAAGAGGTGATAGGCATCAGGGATAACGGCAACGGGCACTCCAGCGGATCGCTCAGGGAATACGGTATAAGCTACAGGCAGGTGGATCTGAAAGAAGACGGATCTTTTGACTATGAAGGGATCAAAGCGGCCGTCAGCGAAAAGACAAGGCTCGTGACTATCCAGCGTTCAAAAGGATACCAGACACGTCCCACGCTTTCGGTAGAAAAGATTGGTGAACTGATATCATTTATAAGAAAGATCAAACCGGAAGTATTGATCATGGTAGATAACTGCTACGGCGAATTTGTCCAGGACAGGGAACCCATAGAGATGGGAGCGGATATGGCAGTCGGTTCGCTCATCAAAAACCCCGGAGGCGGGCTGTGCCCCAGCGGCGGATATATCGTCGGCAGGAAAGAATGCGTTGAAAATGCAGCATACAGGCTCACATCCCCGGGGCTTGGCAAGGAGGTCGGCGCCAGCCTCGGCATACTGCCCGCTTTCTATCAGGGGCTGTTTATGGCACCTGTTGTAACTGCTTCGGCACTTAAGACCGCGATATTTGCAGCCGGCATATATGAAAGACTGGGCTATACAGCATATCCTGCGGCAGACAGCGAAAGATATGATATCATCCAGGCTGTGACGCTTGGCAGTCCGGAAAAGCTGTGCGCTTTTTGCGAAGGCATACAGGCAGCCGCTCCGGTCGATTCTCATGTAACCCCCGAGCCCTGGCCTATGCCCGGGTATGACAGCAATGTGATCATGGCTGCCGGGGCTTTTGTATCGGGCTCTTCCATAGAGCTTTCCGCGGACGGCCCGCTCAAAGAGCCTTACGCCGTATATTTTCAGGGAGGGCTGAGCCTCCCTCACGGAGCTTTCGGTATCTTAAGGAGCGTGCAGCAGTTAAAAAACAAAGGACTTTTATAATATAATTACCATATCTTGTGGGCGGGGCTATGTTATTTTGCGGTATACATAGCCCTGTTTTTGTGTTAGAATCAAGAATTGCACAGATTTAAGTCGGAGGATTTTTAACAGAATGAATGCATTCGGAATAGATTTGGGATCAAGTAATATTAAGATCTATAACGGCTGCGATGATACATATTTTATGGAAAAGAACATGATCGCTATCCAGGGCAGGGATACCCTGTTCGCATATGGCGATTCTGCTTTTGATATGTACGAAAAGGCGCCGGACAATATACAGGTTTCCTATCCCGTGATAAACGGTGTGATCGCGGATATCAATAATATGAACACCCTTATACGGTATTTTATATCGGATCTTTCAAAAGGCGGTATAAGGCCGGCGGATTATTACATAGCCGTACCCACCGATGTGACCGAAGTTGAGCGGAGAGCTTTTTTTGATCTGGTAAGAGACAGCAATGTCAAGGCAAAACGTGTCTGGGTTGTTGAGAAAGCTCTGGCCGACGGGCTTGGAATGGATATAGACGTTAAAACTTCCAGGGGAGTATTGATCGTGGATGTGGGATTTGATACCACGGAGATATCGCTGATCTCACTTGGCGGCATAGTTTTGAGCCGTCTTATCAAGGTAGGCGGATCAAAGCTTGACGAGGATATCAAAGCTGCGGTCCGAAGGGAGTATAATCTTGTGATAGGATCAAAGACCTCCGAAAAGCTCAAGATAATAATGCGTGAAGTTGAATCCCAGCATAAGAATGCGGTGGTTTACGGAATGGATCTTGTGAACGGTCTGCCGGTGCAGAAGACCATATCCACCGAACTGATACTGGAATCCATGCAGGAGCATTTCAGCATGATAGTCGATAATATACGCCAGATACTTGAGCGCACTCCGCCCGAGCTTGGTGCCGATATATACAGGCACGGCATTTATCTTACAGGCGGGGCAAGCCAGGTGGGGCATCTGTCGGAACTGATACGCGTAAGCACAGGTCTTCGCGTTAATGTTGATGAGGAACCGATCGCCAGTGTGGTCAAAGGCCTGTATACCATAATACATGATTCTAAATTTGCTTCCCTTGCAGTAGAAAACGGGTAACGGCTCATGAGTCCCATAGTCAAGCAAAAAGAGGAGCGCAGGAAGATACCTCCCAAGTATCTGCTCCTTTTATTTACCATCCTCTGTCTGGGGCTGATGGTATTTACTTTTACCGGTGAACTCTCCGTTGCGGAAGATGCTGCCGGTACCGTTATCGTGCCCTTTCAGAAAGGAATAACCGCTCTTGGGAGTTCTCTTGTCGCCATGGTAAAGGAACGTTATACCATAGAAGAACTTAAGGAAGAGAACAGAAGGCTTTCCGATGAGATAGATGAACTTAACAGGCAGAATGCCCAGCTGATACAGGACGGCTATGAGCTTTCCGAGCTCCGCAGGCTTTACGAGCTCGATAACAGCTATGATGAATACGAAAAAACCGGTGCTACCATAATAGCTGCCGGCAGCGGCAACCGTTTCAATTCCTTTATAATCGACAAAGGAAGGGACGACGGTATAGAAAAAGACATGAATGTCATCGCGGGTTCGGGGCTTGTCGGCATAGTTGCGGATACCGGTAAAAACTGGTCAAGGGTAAATACGATAATCTCTAACGGTACTAATGTAAGCGCTGCGGTTTTGCACAGCGGGGATAATATCATCGTAAGCGGTGATATGGAGCTGATGCAGCAGGGACGCATACGTTTTTCACAGCTTTTTGATAAAGATGAAAATGTCCATCCGGGCGATAAGATCGTTACATCAAATATCAGCGACAAATATCTTCCGGGTATACTGATCGGCTATGTTGCTTCGGTAGACATGGATTCAAACCAGCTGACGTATTCGGGGCAGATAACTCCGGTTGTTGATTTTGAGCATCTGGGATATGTGCTGGTGATCATGGAAAAGAAGGCTCCTCTGGAGGATTGAAATGACATTTAAAAGGATCTTCACAGCAGTACCTGCTTTATTGCTTTTTTTTATTGTGCAGAGCAGTGTCCTTAAAGGGCTTTCGTTAAGCGGTGCCATCCCCAATCTTTTACTGGTGCTTACGGTAGGTTACGGATATTTAAGAGGCGAGACATCTGCCATGACGGTAGGTTTTTTTTCGGGGCTTTTGCTCGATATCTTCGGCATGAACATCATAGGCCTCTATGCCCTTATATATCTGTATACCGGCTACCTTGCAGGACTGTGCCATACATGGTACGAGCCTGTTGAATTCCGGATCCCGCTCGCCATGATAGCCGTGGCCGAGATCATAGTGTTAGGTCTTGAATTTATATTGTTTTTTGTACTCAACGGGGATTTCGGATTTGCTTTTTATCTTAAAGGCAAAGCGCTTCCGGAATTTGCTTCCACTATGCTTTCTTCGGTGATACTGTATCCGGCGCTTCTGTGGATAGAAGAGCGTTTTGTGAATGTCGACCCTGCCGAAAAGAAGAAAAAAGAAGACTGGAATGTATCCGATCTTGTTGAAAACAGTGATAAGAAAGGCGCGGAGTAAATGTTTTTTCAGGTGATAAAAGAAAAGATAAAAGCTTTCTTTGACGAAAGATATCTTGTGCCTTATATCATGCTGTTTGTTGTTCTTTTGGTCCTGATATGGCGTATTTTTGACCTTCAGATAGTAAACGGTGCGGATTATCAGGAAAACTTTACGCTGATCAGCGAAAAAGAACTGAGGACTCCCGGTGTAAGAGGCAATATCTACGACAGGAACGGAGTGCTCCTGGCATATAACGAGCTGGCTTATTCCGTAACCATCTCGGATACCATCGAATCCGGCAACGGAAAGAATGAAAAGCTTAATAATATAATCATCAACATGATAAGGCTTATCGAAAAAAACGGCGATGAAGTAATAAGCGAATTCGGTATTTATGTTGACGAAGATGAAAATTATTGTTTTGCATACGAAGGAACGGCGCATGAACGTTTCCTTGCTGATATTTACGGTCATCCCAAAACAAGCGAGCTTCTTTATGCCGAAAAAACCGCCAATCCCGATGAAGTAATGGAATATCTGGCTTCCGACAAAAAATTCGGTATAGGCTCTTATGCAAATAACGGGACAAAAAACACCGCTTTTTTTCCTATGATGGGTTATTCGCGTTCCGATATATTGAAGATAGCTATCATAAGGTATTATCTGAGCCTTAACTCTTTCCAGAAATATATTTCCACGACCGTCGCAACGGATGTTTCCGAAAAGACCGTGGCTTACATAATGGAAAACAGCGACAGTCTCTCGGGTGTGAATATAGTTGAGGAGGCTGTACGCAGATATAATCATGCCGTGTATTTTTCACCTGTCATAGGATATACCGGGCGTATATCGCAGAGCGAATATGAAGCATATTCCGCAGAGAGCGATAATTACGATACGGACGATTATGTGGGAAAGACCGGCATAGAGTACAGCATGGAATCCAGACTCCAGGGAAAAAAAGGCAGCGAAACCGTATTTGTCGACAAACTGGGCCGTGTGATGGAAAGCAGGGATGTCACTCTTCCCGTAGCAGGAGATGATGTGTACCTGACCATAGATTCCGAGCTTCAGATGGCGGTTTACCGCCTGTTGGAGCAGAAGATCGCAGGTATACTGGTAAGCCATCTCGAAAACGCTAAAACCATAGAGCAGAAAGGACGTGACCGCAAGATCCCGGTTTATGATGTTTACAGCGCTCTGTACGGAAACAGCGTTATCGACGTAAAGCACCTTTCGGCACCTTACGCAGGGCAGTACGAAAAAGAGGTTTATGCCCAGTTTTTGATAAAGCAGGCTTCGGTACTCGAACGTCTCAATAACGAGATGAGCAGCAGCCGTACCGCTTATAAGGATCTGTCTCCCGAGATAAAGGAATACGAAAGCTATATCATTTCCATGCTTTCTTCGAACGATCACGGTATTATCAAAAAGGATGAGATAGACGATACCGATGAAACCTATATTGCCTGGAAGATAAAAGAGACCATAAGCATAAGGGATTTTTTGTTTTACTGCATCTCACAGCAATGGATAGATACGGGGAAGCTTGATCTGACCACTCAGTATGCGGATGCGGAGGAGATCTACGGTTCGATAGTTTCATATACCCTGGATAAGCTGAAAAACAATACGGAATTTTCGAAGAAACTGTATAAATACATGCTTCAGCAGGATATGATAAACGGCCGCCAGACCTGTCTGATACTGTGGGAACAGGATGTGATACAGATAGATTCACAGACTGTCAATTCCCTGAAGGTCGGAGCTGTCAGTGCGTATTCATTCATATACGACCAGATCGCTAATTTAAAGATAACACCTTCGCAGCTGGGGCTTGAGCCCTGTTCGGGATCCGTTGTGATAAACGACCCCAATACGGGAGAAGTGCTGGCGCTGGTATCATACCCGGGATATGATAATAACAGACTGGCAAACAATGCGGATTCCTCATATCTTGCAAAGCTGACCCAGGATAAGTCTAGGCCGCTGTGGAACAATGCTACCCAGCAGCGGACGGCTCCCGGATCATGTTTCAAGCCCGTAAGCAGCGTCGCCGGGGTCATGGAGGGAGTTATAACGACAAGTTCCATCATAAAATGCGACGGGGTATTTAACAAACTCGATAAACCGCATAAATGCTGGGTATCTCCCGGTGCCCACGGCAATCTTACCCTTTCGGAAGCAATACAGCATTCCTGCAACTGCTATTATTACGAAGTGGGATACAGGCTCGCCAATGACGGCAGCGGGTATAATGATCACGTGGGTATTGAAAAAATACAGAAATATGCGGAAATGTTCGGTCTTGGAGATAAAACGGGAGTAGAGATTACTGAATCCGAATCCCAGATATCCGACAAGCTCCCCGTAGACTCCGCGATCGGCCAGGGTACCCACAACTACACCACTGTAGCGCTTTCACGCTATATTTCCGCAGTCGCAAACAGCGGGACCGTGTACGATCTGAGCCTGATACATGAGATAAGAAGCGCTTCGGATGAGTGCGAATACTATTTCGTGCCCAAGGTCCGCAATACCATAAGCCTTGATGAGAGCCTGTGGAATGCCATACATACGGGACTTCGAAAAGTGGTCGAAGGAAAGCTGTATTTTAAGGTTGACGGACTTGATGCCGCCGGAAAGACCGGTACCGCACAGGAAAGTACTACCAAGCCAAATCACGCCCTGTTTATAGGCTATGCTCCGTACTATGATCCGAAAGTGGCTTTTGCCGTGAGGATCGCAAACGGTTATTCTTCGGATAACGCTGCCCAGCTGGCATGTGACTGCCTTAAGTATTATTTTAAGATCGAAGACGCGGAAGAACTGCTTACCGGTACCGCATCGGATGCGGCCACTACAACCGGAGGTGACTGATCATGAAGCAGAAGCTGCGTTTTAAGGATTTTGATATCTGGCTGGTCGTTCTTGTGATAGCTATCTCGATACTTGGCGTAATGGCGATCGGAAGCGCAAAAGAGAGTGTTCAGTCGAGGCAGATCATGGGTATAGTCCTTGGGCTCTTTGTGATGAGCGTGATTGCCTTTACGGATTACGGCCTGCCGCTGAAGTTCTACTGGCTGATATATCTGCTCAATATCGGTCTGCTTGTTATGGTGCAGTTATGGGGAGACTCGTCAAATAACGCACAGCGGTGGATCGAGATAGCCGGAATAAGATTCCAGCCTTCAGAGAGCGCAAAAATCCTGTTGATACTTTTTTATGCACAGTTTATAATGAAACGCAGGGAAAAGATAAATACCTTTAAGAATATCGCGTTAATGACCGTGCTCGTGCTGCCTGTATTTTATCTGATATACAAGCAGCCCGATCTGTCTACCAGTATTATGGTGATCATACTGTTCTGCATGATAATGTATGTCGGCGGGCTGAGCCATAAGCTCATAGTAGCGGCGTTGCTGCTTATCATACCCGCTCTGGTCATAGCGCTGTTTCTTATACTGCAGCCCGGGCAGACCATAGTTAAGGATTATCAGCAGGACAGGATACTGGCATGGCTGGATCCGGAAAAATATGCCCTGTCCACAGCGCTCCAGCAGAGGAACTCGATAACAGCCATAGGTTCGGGCGAACTCTGGGGCAAAGGCCTTAACAATGATGAAGTCGGCTCGGTAAAAAGCGGTAATTACATTTCCGAACCCCAGACGGACTTTATCTTTGCGATAATAGGCGAGGAAATGGGCTTTGTCGGCAGCGCAGCCACGATAATACTTCTTATGCTGATCAGTGCCGAATGTTATCGTGTGGGTACACGGTCCAGGGATCTTGCCGGAAAGATAATCTGTTTCGGCATGGGCGGGCTTATCTGTTTCCAGACATTCATAAATGTGGGCGTTACTACGGGCATATTGCCCAATACCGGCCTGCCGCTTCCGTTTGTCAGTTACGGTCTTACAAGTCTTGTGAGTCTGTATGCCGGTATAGGTTTTGTGCTCAGCGTCGGGCTGAGGCGGCCGCGTCCCAAACCTATGGGTACCATATCATTTACGGAGCTTATCCAGGAAGATATAACCTCAGACCGGAATGCGTAAAATAATACAGTTTTTGTATATATGATAAATTCGGGAGAAAAATGATGAAGATCGCACTAATCGCACATGATGCAAAGAAA
Organism: uncultured Lachnospiraceae bacterium; assembly: GCA_902779395.1. Taxonomy (GTDB): domain Bacteria; phylum Bacillota; class Clostridia; order Lachnospirales; family Lachnospiraceae; genus NK4A136. Next base: position 10,927 of record CACZBK010000048.1, read on the forward strand.
AAACTGATGCAGAATTTCTGTATAGCTTACCGGGGCATACTCAGCAAGCATGAAGTATATGCTACCGGAACAACAGGCCGCCTTATCGAAGAGGTCACCAATCTCAATGTCCATAAGTTTCTTGCCGGTAATCTGGGCGGAGAACAGCAGATAAGCATTCAGATCGAACATAACCAGATAGATATGGTCATATTCCTGCGCGACCCGTTAAATCCCATGACGCACGAAGTCGATGCCAGCAATATGCTGAGGCTTTGCGATATGCATAATATACCGCTGGCTACAAATTTAGCCAGTGCCGAACTACTGATCAAATCACTGGATCGCGGAGAGCTTGAGTGGCGTGAAATGGTCAATAAACAGTAAAAAAGCAGTCTGTATCCTTCTTCTTGCATCGGCGCTCCTTGGCGGCTGCGGTGAAAGCAGCGGCGAAGTCCTGCTGCCCTACGGCAGTCTTGATGCCAATCCGGATTATGCTCTTGGCGTCGTGGATGATGTCTATACCATCCCTATGTTCGCAAGCGGGCTGTGTGCGGCCGCTTCGGACATCACCGAAAACAGCGGTGCAGATAAAAGCAGGTTAAAAAGCGCATGTGTTTATGATATCCCGGATAAAAAGGTCCTGTATTCATATAATGCCAATGAGCATCTTTATCCCGCATCCCTCACCAAACTCATGACAGTACTCCTTGCGCTTGAGCAGTGTGAAGACCTGGATCTTAAGATAACAGTGGGCTCTGTGAGCATAAAAGAGAGCGGGGCACAGCTTTTCGGCTTAAAAGAAGGCGACAGGATAAGCATCAGGGATCTGCTTTATGCCTGCCTTTTGCCGTCTGCAAACGATGCCGCTCTTGCGCTGGCTGTTTTTCTGGGCGGAAGCGAAGAAGGCTTTGCCGATATGATGAATGCGCGGGCTCTTTCGCTGGGGGCCACAAATACACATTTTGTCAATTCTCACGGGCTAAACAACGAAGAACACTATACCTGCTCATATGATCTTTATCTGATCTTTAACGAGCTTTTGAAACATCCGGAATTTAAGGAGATCATCAATACCGATGTCAGGACGATAGAATATACCTCGGCTGACGGAAGCCTTAATTCAAAGGAGGCAAAGTCCACCAACCAGTACGTAAGGGGCAATTATGACCAGCCTGCACGCGCGACCATTATAGGCGGCAAGACAGGTACCACGGCAGCCGCGGGAAAATGTATGATCGTTTATGCGAGTTCCTACGACAATAAGGATTATATAGTCGTTGTTATGGGCGCGGAAGATGTGGATCTGTTATACAGGACAATAAACAGATTATGCGACGATTTGATATAATGACCAAAAGCACGGGGGTATTTTTTGGCTTGTGTATTCAGTGCTTTTGCGTTATAATCTAAATACAAAACAAAGTAATCCGGAGGGAAAGTCCAATGATACAGTTGATAGTAGGCAACGAAGGCAAAGGCAAGACCAAAGAAATGTTAGAGCGCGTCAATAGCGAGATCAAAGAAGCCAGCGGTAACATCGTATATCTGGACAAAAACACCAAACACATGTATGAACTGAATAACAAGATTCGTCTGGTTAGTGTTTCGGACTTTTCTTTTTCAAACAGCGACGAATTTTATGGTTTTGTGTGCGGGATAATCTCGCAGGATCACGATCTTGAGCAGCTGTATTTTGATAACTTCAAAAGACTTGCATGCATCGAGAATGACGCACTGGAAGCCGTGCTCACAAAATTCAACAGGCTCAGCGATGAAAAGAACATCAGGTTCTGCATCAGCATTTCAGCTTCTGCCGATGATATACCGGCAGCATTTAAAGAGCAGATCATAGTCTCCTTATAAGGGAACATGAGAAAGGAACGTAATCCGGGAACCATAGAAGTTGATGCTAAAAGGGGCAGGTTGATATTTTTGCTACTGCTCCTTTTTTTTGCGTATACGATATATCTGATATCGCAGCTACTGGGAAGGAATCATGTAGCTTCTTACCAGGTGCGCAGCGGTTCCCTGGCCCTGCATAACCTTTATACCGGCATCACTATACGTGATGAAAAAGTCATATACAGCAAAGACACCGGTTATGTTGCATATTTTGCCCGCGAAGGCGAACATATGGGTACCGGTGATATGGTATATGCGATAGACGAGACCGGAAGCTTAAACGAACTGAGCAAAAACACCAGCGGCGAAAGCAGCTTAAGTGATGTCGAGCTGAGGGAGCTGCGTTCGGAGATCGTTGATTTTTCGGCCGGCTTTGATGCGGGTGATTTTTATAAATGCTATGATTTCCTCTATAATATAGACGGAAGTCTTTTGAGGCTTGCCAATCTTAATATGATGGAATCCATTACCGAAGTCGGCGGAAGCTATACGGCAGAACTGGTACGCCTTTGCAAAGCCGAGGAGCCCGGTTATGTTGTGTATCATACCGATGGTTACGAAAGTCTCTCGGTAAATGCCATCAGCCCCGAGATGTTCAGCAGGGAAAATTACAGCAAAAAGCAGCTTACCAATCATTCACTGGTGGGGGCAGGAGACCCTGTGTATAAGCTACTGACATCGGAAAACTGGCAGCTTGTTATCCCCGTGGAAAGCCAGAGAGCGTTTGAGCTTAAGGAAGAAGGCTATGTAAAGGTACGTTTTTTGAAGGACCGCAAGGAATTATGGGCTTCGGTGGAACTGCAGCCCTGCGATGACGATACCATCTATGTGGTTCTTGGCTTTAATTCCTGCATGATAAGCTACTGTACCGACAGATTCCTGGATATAGAGCTGGTGGAAAGCAATGAAAACGGCCTTAAGATACCCGTATCAACAATAGACAAAAAAGAATTCTTCCTGGTACCCAAAGAATATGTGCTTGAAGTAAG
>CACZBK010000049.1 GCA_902779395.1 uncultured Lachnospiraceae bacterium
CCAGAAGATGGTGATAGTCCCGACTCTTAAGGATGTAGATGGGGAAATCACCGGTGTAAGTATCACAGACAAGAATTACAGTGCAGTGATCAATGAAGCCGGCAATATCGTGGTTGACTACAGCGGCGATGCACTGGATGCAAAACACCTAAAGATGGGTAACCTTACATTCAAACTTAAGATAAGTGATGTTGAAGAGGAAGTATCCGTCACCATAAAGAATGTAAAAGCCAAAAAAACAGCTGTTACAGTTAAGGCTGCCAAGGTAAAAATGAACGGCTCAAAAGCAACTGTGGCAAACCTGATATGCAGCTATAAGGATCCTGCCGGCAATATGCACCTGATCGCACCGGTAAGTACGACTGTTGATAAACCCAGGAATGTCAAGGCTGATGTAAGCGAAGATTCGACGGTTATCAATATATCCGACCTCACTAAGAAAAGCGGCAGCGTAAAGCTTAAACTGACTTTCCCCGGCGGAGTGACCAAAACCGTTACGCTTAAAGTAACAAAATAATATGATATGCCGGGATCTTTAAACTAAGATTCCGGCATTTTCTCGAAACAGGTGGCTTGTGGCGGCCGCCTGTTTTTGGTATAATAAAGGCCGCTCACAGGGGGGCAGAATTGTTGAAAGATGAGGTGGATAATCAATTAAATCACAGACCGGTTTTCTATGATCCGACGCATCGCAGACTGTTTATACTGGCTGCGGTGTCTCTTGCGCTTTTTCTTTTGTGGCTTTATTTTCGGATTTTCGAACCCATAGGTCTGTTCAGTTTCAGTGCGTTTGTGATCATACCCATTCGCAGACGTTTTGTATTTCTGCTTAACAGAGTGATGCTCCTGCTTTTGGCGCTTCACTATCTGAAGCTCTTTATTTTCGTTCTTAGTGCACGCCGTTCACGCAAACAGGATAATGTTATCAATATGCCCAAAGTATGCGCTATTATACCTGCTTTTAATGAGGAAAAGGTGATCGTTAAGACCGTAAAGAGCGTGCTGGCATCGGATTACAGCAGGATAGAAGTATATGTAGTGGATGATGGTTCGAGCGACAGGACGGCAGAAGTTATCGAAAAGGCGTTTCACGGCGACGGCAGGGTTCATCTGATCCGCCAGGAAAACAGCGGGAAGGCTGCGGCATTAAACCGGGGGATTGAGGCGGCGGAAGCTGAGCTGCTGCTTTTGCTGGATGCGGATACGGTGGTGGCGCCTGATGCCGTGAGCCTGATGGCACGTCATTTTGCGGATCTGCGGGTTGCGGCGGTATCCGGCAACACAAGGGTTGGAAATGTGACAAACCTGATCACCCGTTGCCAGAAGGTTGAGTATATCCGTGATTTTAATCTTATCAAAAACGGTATGAGCCATCTAATGTGCATGGCTGTCGTACCCGGGGCGCTGGGCATGTGGCGCAGAACCGCAGTGCAGGGAGCAGGCGGCTTTTCGGCGCAGACTCTTGGTGAGGACAGGGATCTGACCATGGCCCTGCTTAAAAAGGGAGAGCGGGTAGTTTTCGAACCGATGGCCTTTTCATGGACGGAGGCGCCGGCAAGCCTCAGCGCCTTTATGCGCCAGCGTTTCCGCTGGACTTACGGAACCCTGCAATGCGCGGTTAAATATCTTCGGAGTATGTTCAGCCTGCGTTCACCGGGGCTTGGATTTTTACTGCTGCCGGATCTTCTGCTTTTCCAGACCCTGGTTCCCTGCGTAAGCGCTATAGGTCTGGTCACCAATCTATTTGAGCCACTGCAGAGTGAGCTGATACTGCTGGCTGTTTCGTTCTGCCTGGCTTTGATCCTTGAACTGGTATTATATCTGCTGGCACATCTTTTTACAAAAGAGCGCCCGGGAGTAGCAGATTTGCTGACCATAATCCCGCAGCGCATACTTTACGGCGTGCTCTTAACTTATCTGATCTTTAAGTCCCTGTTAACAGCGTTTATCGGCGGCGGAGTCGGCTGGAACAAGCTGGAGCGTGTCGGAAACGTTGATGATACAAAGCAAAACAAACAATCTTATCTTAGGGAGGCAATGAGATGAAAAAACTATGGAAACGGAGGATAGCGATACTTGCGGGGATAGTGCTGGTATTCGGACTGGTCTGCCTGTTCAGGCTGCTTTCTACTGTCAGCTTTGCAATTCCGGTTAATCCGGATGTGGCAGAGATCGGAACAGTGTCTCTTAATGATGCGGGCGATACCGTATTCATACGTATGGCGCTGTTTAATGTCGGTACCGAGGATGATCCTGTTATGCAGATGTGTTCAGGTTATACGGTAGGCAATATCGGACCGGAGGAGGATCCTCTTCAGAATGTCAGCATGAATATGCTTACGCCTATATGGTATGATTCGCCGCTTAGCGGCACCCTGGACAAGGATATCTATATCTGTACTTCGGGAGATTATAAAGGCCTTTATAATATTGCTGATCTTTATGTGGATGATCTTACCCTGACTGAGGGTCATACTCTCACAGCAGCAGCCGGCGTTGATATAAAGAAGGGGAAGATGACAGTGGATAAGCTGATCGCGCCGGGGGCATTAGTGACTGTCGGCGACATGGCGGAGCTCACCGTCAGGGAGGATGCTTCAGTTAAGTATCTGCAGCTCTATAAGCCGAGCAAAAATGCTTTTGCAGGACAGGTTGATCCGGCTGTATATAATCCTGATTATAAGAGCGGTACGGTATATGTTAAGGGGAATCTCAGCGGTGACGGATGGATCAAGCTTGCCGAAGGCAGCGCTTTGAGGGTGGATGGAAGCCTTTCCGGATTTAAAGAAAATATAGATAATGGAATTTCAGTCCGGATCACTGATAAGAGCAGTCTGACTGTATTCGGCAATATCAGTGATGTGAACGGTATTGCATTAAATGGTGAGGCTGTAATGGATGTGACAGGTTCTGCTTCCTTAAAGCAAATTGAAGCGCTCGGTGGTTCTGATATTAGGATAGGCGGTGATCTGGATACAGCTGAAGGAGATGTCAGCATTGTTAAAAGCATGCTAAGCACCGGGGGCGGAGTGAGCAGCAATACGGTATATTTTCAGGAGCTTTCAACGCCTGCTTTGGTTGGCGGCGGTGTGAATGCAAAAAATTTGTGGATATCGGGCCACAACAGAGAAGAAGCCACTTCACTGTCAGTTAATGGAGCGGTCAATGTAGCGCGGGATCTGGATATTAATGACCATGCATCGATGACAGCAGACAGTGTTTATTGCTATGGTTTATTTATGAGAGGATATAAGTCGAATATGCTGAACACTCTGAATACCGGAGAGTTCACTTCATCATATACTATCGGTCTTGAAAGTAACAGTACATTGAATACATCGGGAGACTGTAGACTTGGAAACGGAACTAACATTATACAAAATCAAAGTAATCTGATAGTTGGCGGAAATCTTGAAGCCCATTATTGCATTGATGTGAGGGATAATTCCGTTTTGTCTGTAGCGGGCGATATTAACTGCGAAGACTACCGTTTATCACTCCAGGCATTCTACAGAGGGTTCATAAATTCTGAAGGAAATGTCAAAGCAGACGGTGCTATAAGCGCAGTAATGGGAAGCAGGATTATCATAAACGGAGCAGTGGATCTGAACGGGCAGATTTGGACTGAAGGTACAAGTACCATATCTATTGCTGATAACCTTAACTGCGGGTATTTCCATATCGGAAGCGGATCCATCAGTGTCGGCGGCGATATGAATACTTCGCTGACCAGCGGAAGTATGAGTAATGGTAGCGCTCTTACAGTCAGTGGGGATTTTGTATCTGACGGGAAGAGCGATGACCCTGAAAGTGGTCTGGCTATTTTCGGTGGCAAGCTGACTGTCGGCGGAGATGTTAAATTCGGATCTCTGCTTCTTAATAACTGGGGCGATGCAAGTCTTATGGATATAGGAGGGACTATCACCGCAACGCGCATCACGGATATTATCTGCCTAGATGAGAATAAAGATCCACTTAAACTCCATACAATAGATCCATTCAGATATGCTGTTTCAGATACGTACGGTAAGATTTCCTATACACAACCCTACAATGGAAAATACGTTATTTTGGCTGATGATGACGATAATTATTTCTATGCGGATATCAGTGATCTGAGCAAGACTACATACTATGTTGATCCAGCAACACTTATCCATCTCTCTCTTGAGCCGGGGGACGGAGCTGTATGGGTTAAGAGTGATCCCCGTCTGGCTGTCGGTTACAGCGGCATGACTCTCACGATACCTTCGGAGGAGGATCTGACTTATCAGAAAGGTTATTCACTTATCGACTGGAATACTGAAGCTGATGGAAGCGGCGATTCTTATGCCTGCGGAAGTACTCAGACACTGACCGGGGATCTTACGATATACGCGCAGTGGAAGCCTAATCAGCTTGCAGTGGCAGATATAGAAGAGCAGCTTTACACCGGAAATTCCATCGTGCCTGTTCTTACGGTCACGGACAGCCGGGATCCTGAGAAAAAGCCGGCGGCAGCTGATTATACGGTAAAATATGTTAAAAAGAACGGTATAAGTGTGACAGCTCCAAAGGAAGCCGGTGAATATTCCGTTATAATATCCGGTACGGAAAACGGAGATTATTGTGCTTCGACGCCGGTCACTAAGAAGTTTATAATACATAAGCTTGATATTCCTGCTTCTGATATTACAGCACCGAAAAAGATCCAGAATCTAAGTTATAACGGACGGGCTCAGAATGTGATAAAAGCAGGAACTGTTGCTTCAGATAAGGGCACGATGAAATATGCCGTTGCAAGTGAAGGTGCTTCCGCTCCTGCAGAAGAGCTTTACACTACGTCGGTTCCAACGATCACTGATGCAGGAAGCTATACTGTGTATTATAAGGTGACCGGAAAATCCTACTGGAACGATATTGAGCCGAAAACAGTAAATGTCAGCATAGCGCCCAGAAAGGTGACCGTATATGGCATTACCGCAGCAGACAAAGTTTATGACGGGACAACAGATGCTGTTTTGGATACTACGAGGGCTGTATTAACAGGCAGGTTATCAAAAGACGTTTTAACGGTATCTGCAACCGGAGTATTTGAGGATGCGGATGCCGGAATGGGCAAGACAGTAAATATCAGTAATCTGACTCTTGGAGGTGCGGACAGTAGTAATTATGCGCTTGCAGAAAGCGGCCAGCAGACAACAGCCAGAGCTGATATAGCAAAGGCGGTCTATGGAGACAAGACAGCAGCGGGGGAGGCTAAATATGGTAATTCCGGAACCGTTGATCTGAGCGATATGTTTATAGAAGGCGGCGCGGTTTCTTCTGTAACCAAAAACGACAGATACGGGTTCATAAGCGGAACGCCAACTGTTACAGACAGAATACTTTCCTTCACTCTTGCTAACAATGCTTCTGCAGCAGGAAAAACAGTGCCTGTAACGGTAAGGATAAGCAGGAAAAACTACCAGGATTATAACATAGTCGTTACTATCAGCATTCTGGATAAAGATGACCAGACATTGGAATTTAAGGATATTGATAGTGGAACGGTAACAGCAGTATACGGGGATGATAAGTTTACAAAGATTGCTGATACTACAGGTGATGGAGCAGTAAGTTATAGCAGCAGTAATACAGATGTGGCAGATGTTGATGATACCACAGGTGAAGTTACTGTTAAAGGTGCAGGAAATACAAGGATAACGGCAGTTGCCGCTGAAACGAATGATTACAGATCAGCTGCTGTATCATATACACTTACAGTTAATAAGAAACCCGTAACTGTATCAGGGATAAGTGCAGATAATAAGATATATGACGGAAATACTGCGGCAGGATTCTTTACTGAAGAAGCCGTATTTGACGGCATTCTTGATGGGGATAGACTGACTGTAACTGCAAAAGGCGATTTTGAGGATACAGAAGTTGGTAAAGATAAGGATGTTACTATAAGCAGTCTTACCCTTGGCGGTGCAGCAAGGAATAATTACAGCATAGCAGAGTCCGGTAATCAGACAAGCGCAAAGGCTGACATAACACTCCGTGCTATCACTATCAAAGCGAACGATCAGAGAGTTGAGATAGGCAAGAGTATTGCTGTCGGGGCAGATAATGTTACGGTAACAGACGGTAGTCTGGCCGAAGGTCAGAGTATATCTTCAATAAGCATGAATTCAAGCTCAACGGCAGCTCTTACTGATTCGGGGAAGATTTCCGTAAGCGGGGCGGTGATCGTCAAAGGCTCAGAAGATACTACTGATAATTATGAAATAAGCTATGCAGATGGGGTGATGACAGTCACTTATCTTAAAGCCCTCATCATAGAAGAACCTGTAAAAGCGGAAGAGCTCGTGTATACGGGTGTATCACAGGATCTTATCGTATCGGCAGGTGAGGCTGAGACATCAATGGAATTCAGCCTTAACGGAACGGATTATTCCGAAGCGATACCTGCAGGAACAGATGCGAAGACCTATACTGTTTATTACCGCGCAAAGGGTGGGGATCACAACGAGCCCGGTGATCCGAAAGAAATATATGTCACAATAGCAAAAGCTCCGCTGACAGTTACCGCAAGCGCAAACACCATCACTTATGGTGATGCTCCTGCGGATAACGGAGTGACTTATACAGGCTTTGTCAATAACGAAACCGAGACCGTACTTAAGGGAACTCTGGCTTATGACTTTACTTACCGGCAGTACGGAAATATCGGAAACTATGATATCACACCTAAGGGAATTACTGCTGATAACTACGAACTGACCTTTGCTAAGGGAACACTTACCGTTGTAAAGAAGGCTGTGACCGTAAGTGCCAATGCCCAGACCATAGCTAAGGACGGAAAGATAAGCACCAGCCTTAACCAGGCGGTAGCCATAACACCTGTTGGTGAAGATAAGCTTAGTGCAGTCACACTTACAGCAAGCATAAATGCAGCACAGACAGAAGGCGTGATCATCCCTTCCGCAGCAAAGTTCAGCCGTGGAGCTGACGATGTTACCGCTAACTATGAGATAAGCTACGTGAAAGGAAAACTCACCATCAAGCCTGCAGCTGTTGTGACAACTGCCCCTACTGCTAAGACTCTCAGCTATAACGGCACCGATCAGGAACTGGTAACCGCAGGCACAGTGAGCGGCGGAAGCATAGTCTACAGCTTGAGCGAGAACGGAACCTACAGTGAGAGCATACCGACAGGAAAAGATGCAGGAACCTATACCGTTTACTATAAGACCGTACCCGACACTGATCATAGCGAAGGTGAGATGGGAAGCGTAGAAGTTGTTATCGCAAAGGCAGCTGCTGATGTAAAGGCTGATGATAAGATAAAGAATGCAGGAAAGACTGATCCGGAGCTTACCGCAACAGTGAGCGGTACTTATGGTGAAGACAATGTAGAATATATTCTCAGCCGTGAGAGCGGTGAAGAGGTAGGTACCTATGTGATCACTGCTTCTGGTAATGCCGTGCAGGGCAATTATAGCGTATCCTATGAGAACGGTACATTTACCATAAGCGCAAACAGCATAACACCTTCCGTAAGCCTGTCACAGCTCACATATACCTATGACGGAACAGAGAAGAAACCTGCTGTTACCGTAAAAGCAGGAGAGGTAGTCCTGGCTGATACCGATTATACTGTAACATATGCTAACAACATCAATGCAGGTACAGCTGATGTGAACGTAAGCGAAGCAGAAGGCGGAAGCTACAGCTTTGATCCCGTAACCGTACACTTCACTATCGAAAAGGCAGCAATCACTCCTTCCGTATTCATCAACAGCTGGGTATACGGAGAGGAAGCTTCCAAGCCTGCCGTGAATGGAAATGCAGGCAATGGAGCAGTAACCTTCAGCTATAAAGTTAAAGGTTCGGACGACAGCTCATATTCTACCGAAGCGCCGATAAACATGGGCAGCTATACCGTAAAGGCTGACATAGCAGAGACTGAAAACTATCTCTCCGGATCAGCAACGGCAGACTTTGATATAACGATGGCGGAGCAGGGCTCAAGTGAGCTTAAGTTCATCTTCGAAGAAGGAGAGCCCAAGCCTGAGTACACAGGCAGTGCCATTACCCCCAAGGTGCTCGGATACTGCGGTAATGAACTACTTACCGAAGGCGTTGATTTCGAAGTCAAGTACAGTAAGAACGTGAATGCAGGAACTGCTGAAGCAAAGATCAGCGGTAAAGGCGATTATGCCGGTGAAGAGACTCTTAACTTTACGATAGTACCTAAGAACCTCTCTGATGAGAGCGGTGCTCCTGCAGAGGGCATAGTAGTCACAGGCCTTGTGGTACA
>CACZBK010000050.1 GCA_902779395.1 uncultured Lachnospiraceae bacterium
GTACCCGACACTTTATACCATACATAGTAATCACCCGCATCGGTTGCGGCTGGTATTTGTGCTGTATAACTGCCTGTTGCAGGTGCGGAAGCAGTATTTGTTATTGCATAAAGGATATTGGTGTTTTCAATATTTACCGATCCGCCGTTTATCAGCGCCTGGGACAGACCATTATATACAAGTCCCGTACATGCTTCGGGGGCTGTAAGTACAAGCTCAGCCTTTGCTATGGTAAAGCTTGTGGTCTTATTTGCAGGAAGTATATAGTTGTTGTTTGTAAGGCTTATTGCTGTTGCTGTATAAGGACTTCCTTCGGGATTGGCATTAGTTTTAGCTCCGGAAACATTTACACTGCAGCTGTCTCCGGCTATAAGATTGGTGACTGTTGCTTTAGGGCAATGAGGCTCGCCATCATAAGTAAACGATGTATCCGTCCAGTTCAATACAGCTTCTTTAGCTGTGATGGCTGCCTTTACGCTTGACGGCTGTGCAGAAAGTACATAGTTGTTTTTAGCTGTATCGCCCAAAGAAAAACCATTGAAGCTTACAGTTTTTCCTGTTCCGGCATCGGCGCTGTCAAAACTTGCTGTACCTGAAGTGACGCTTACATCGTCAGTTCCTACCCTGCCTGATACTACGGCTTTGCCGGTAACAGTTGCTTCTTTAGTTCCGTCATATTCTTTATCCGATGCAGAAAGGCCAGTAATGGTAACCGGTTTTTTAGTTACACTAAGTTTGATCGTTGCACTGCCGAGATGAGTATCAGATTCGTATGTTGCGGTGATATCCGTTTCACCTGCTTTATGAATACTGACTGTACCATCTGTAACAGTGGCTACATCTGTGTTGCTGCTTGACCATGACCAGGTGCCGCCACTTACTGGTGACGGTACCGAAGCATGGAGGGTAAAGTCTGTATCTCCATAGGTCTTTGTCAGCTGTGAGCTTTCCTGGAAGCTTACCGTAACACTTTCCTTTTCCTGCAGGGTAATGATCACATTAACGCTGCTGTCTTCATAGTTTTGGGAAGTGATGGTAACCGGCAGAGTTATCACATCACCTGCGGCGCCGTCAGTGATAGTAACATTGACAATGCCATCTTCGTTTACAGTGAAGTTACTTACCACTATAGAACTGCCGCTTGCTTTCGTTATGCTTGCGCTACCTGCATTGTAAGTTATGCTTCCGGCATCTGTGGGCATCTTTCCGCTAAGTAACGCCGTAACAAGCGTCGCGGAATAAGATCTGTTCAGCGTTATGTCTTCTATTGTTTGCGCTCCGGCCTTTGCGATGGAGAAGCTTGTGGTCTTAGCTGAAGGCAGCTTATAGTTGCCCGCCTTTTCTCCGGTCAATGCACTTGCTGTCGCCGTATAGTTATTACCAGCATCTGTCTGTGCACCTGCAACTGTAACAGATATTACATCACTATTTTCTGTTCCCGTTACCGAAGCGGTCGGAGCCTGCGCGGATCCGTTGAAGGTCAGTGACGTATCACTCCATGACAGTCCCACTGCCTTCTGCTCTACCGTCAGGGTTCCGGACTCAAAAGTAATCGTATAATTATTCGATGTTAAGCCGGACGGCGTGATGGTATAGCTGCTTCCTACGTCATCATATTGTTCGTAGGAATATGCATAGCTAAGCGAACCACCTAGGACATTCGTTGTCTCTTCGGCTACAAAGCCGGAGTATACAACGCCATCGTTTGAAGGAACATCACCATATATGATAGTCTTATCGTTCGCTGTGACCGTCAGCGGAGCCTTTGCTATCGTAAAACGCCATGATTCGCTAGTCAGCACTGCCTCTTTGTAATTTTCGGTTTCACCTGCTGTGATCTGTACCTGATAGGTTCCCGCATTCACGGGTAGTGTTGCAGAGAATGTTCCTACGGTATCCCCTGTTACAGGCGCATAAGCATAACTGATACTTCCTTTATAATCAGTAGGGGACAGGAAACATCCGCTTACAGAACGAGGGGATGTATTATAAACAAAATCAGGTTTGGAAAATTTAAAATCATCCGCTGTCAGCTCGTTAGTATTAATATCAGAAGTCTGTGCCCCGATGCAGAAGTTTCCATGATCTTCTTTATACATGTCATTCCATTTATAATTAAGGTAATAGAAACTCTGTCCCTCACCACCGCATTTTGCATTAGTACTATTGGTATATCCGTTGACCGTATATGGTTTAATATCTGTTTCATAATCCACTGTTGACAGACCGTTCAACGTTACTACTACAGCAAACTTTTGCCCGTGCTGAAGTTTTACCGGATTATCCAGCTTTACGGTATAGATACCTCTGAACGGAAATACACCTGATTCTTCGGACACTTTTGTTCCGGAAGAAGGATTATCCGCATTATCGGGAAGTGTGTAAATTTCTACACTATAATCGACATTTGCGTAATCAACGGCCATAATCTGTACCGTGACCGCCTCCAGTATTTCATAATCTTCCGCACCATTCGCCGTAAAAATATTTGCCGATTTAAAGTCCTCAACATGTTCATTCAATTTCAATATACCATATCCGCTGTATTGGGAATTATAGGTATAGTTATTATCAAGCCATTCATTTTCCGCTTGCAGCTTATAAACAAAAGCCGAATCCATCAGGCTCTTATCTTCATAAGAAAGCCAGAAATAAGTAAAGAAACTTCCGAAAGTATTCTTCCCGGCATCCCAGCTGTTACGGATCAGCCAGGCACCGTTCGATGAAGGCTGATGATCGGCTTTAAAGTTTTCAGCCGGAAAAGAGTCATCCCATCCGACGATCGTGACCGCGTGATTGGCTTTGGGCCTATTTTTATCATTATCGTAGTAAGCATCCCCGTCATAGTAAAAGGCATTATAGTATATATTATAATAGTTTTCCCAGGTATCCATATTATCCTGATCATCAGTTTCTTCCGGAACATAGAAGGATACCGCCACACCGCCATAGGCTTTGATATACTGTTTCAGCACATTACTGTTAGTTTTCGGATTGATCACATAGCAGTTCTCAAGACGAGCCACATCATCATATTCAATCCCAGGACTATAGGGAAAAGTTTTCAACGTGCTGATATCATTCACATTCGTATAATCACTGTCTGTCGGGTAGGGAACTGTGCTTTCGCTTGCTACGCCTCTCCATCGCATCAGATTCTGTGCAGCCGTACCCACATTTCCGCCTTTTTCGAGCATAAGGCATTCAGGCATATTGCCGCTAATACTGTCCCCGCATTTTTCAACCAGTACAACCCCATCTTTATTTAATGAAGGGCTTCCCTGTGCATAGCTGTAATAAGCCAGGTGTCTTTCACTGTAATCAATGTCTGTTATTTCTTTTCCCTGCACTTTAACAGCATAAAGTTCCGCAAGGGCTATAGCTGCATGTGCCCAGCAACTGCCGAAGGGATTCTGGTTCCTTGTCACAGGTAATGTTTTAAGGAAGGAATTGATCGCATCCATATTCGAATAGGATGCGGGATAAGATGCATCGATCGTCTCTGACGGCACAGAAGCTACGGAGCCAACGATCTCTTCCGCTGCTCTTTTTTCCGGAAATCCTTCAACCGGTACCGCCTCACCGGCTACCATCTCGTCGATTTCGGCGATATTCAGACTGTCATCCGCAGTAGGCACATTGATATCCCAGGGCATTTCAATCAGGCCGGATGCAGGGATATACTTCTCATCTAAAGAGTTGGCTCCATCAACGCTAACATTTTCAGAGATTAAGTTCTCCGGAAGTTCTTCTTCCGCAACATGAGTCATATCCTCCGAATCATTATCTTTTCTTACGCTATCAGCTGATACAGAAGCAGGCTCATCCGATACCGCATCATCCGATACCGCATCTTCGGATACAGCATCATCCGATACCACCGCCACTTCATCTGATCCTGCATTAGCTGTTATAACTGTAGGTAATACGGGAATGTCGCCCATTACCAGAGTCAGTGACAGGATAAAAGACAGGATACGTCTGACAGTCTGATTCTTTCTCATTTCTGAAAATCCTCCATTTTTAGCAGATTAATTAAAGATAAACATAGTAGCCAATCACTACTAAAACACATATAATAAATTTATCACATGCCCCTGAATGCTTCAAGTTTACATAAACTCAAAAGGCCATAGATCAAAGAGCTTCATCCACGCGAGGTTTTGCTGTTTTTGCGTTACGAAATATCTTAAATTAATTCAATGATATTTATTATGCAGTAAACTCAATTTAGTATACATACAAAAAAGCCTTCGCTGCTCATTGAATATACAGATGCGCAGCGAAGGTCATATCAGTTTTATTTTCTGATTATTTTTTTGCTTTAAACGTTGTTTTACTGTTTATTCTGTTTTTCGAGCTTTTCACGAAGCTCATCAATGATTTTTTGCTGTTCTTCTATGGTCTTATTCTTTTCATCCAGTTCCGCCTGCATCTCCTCGCGCGCTACCCTGCGGATTCTCTCGGATTCGGTTTCATATGCTGTTCCACCCATAATACTCGTCGCCTCCTTTTCTATCATGTTGCCGTCTGTGATATGTGTGACGATCGTATTTACAAAACTGCCCAGGTCGGTAAGTTCGTCCCCGCTCAGTTCCCTGTTTTGATGTAATTCTACCATTTTATCACGGAAGTACGCAAGGTCTTCCAGTGCCTTTTGATAGTTTTTCTCTGTGGATAGTTCATGTTCATATCTGGCTATATAAAACGGGATATACGCATAAAGTTTCTTTTCTATGATTTCCTCTTTTGTGATCTCTGAGAGAAATACATTCTTTTCCTCACAGCTCACTTCCTGCCCATCCGGAAAGCGATAGGTGATCTTTGTATGATGCGGTGTATCCTTTGATGGCTTGATATAGATCACTGTAAAATGCGGGATATTGAGCGTTACCTCCCCCTGACTTCCGGCAGCCGTATCCCGCGCAGCTATAAAAGTATACTCTGCAATACGGATCGCCATATTTTCATCATCATACGCCTGTACCTCGACCAGGTAATAATCCGTCCCGATCCGCAGGACACAGTCGCTGTCCCTGTCTTCTATTTTTGCATCCCCTTCTTCTCCCTCCATAACTAAAGGGCCTCTTGTCGGGAGCAGTTCCACATCCGTATCTAACGGATAGTGTTTTTGAAAGCAGTCGTTGATAACTGCGATCAATAAGCGTTTGTGCTTCTTTTTGATCGTCTGGAATGTGTTGTCATAATCGCGTGTCTTCTTCATCTTACCTCTTTCTACCGGGGGCATGTATAAAATGCACCTGCGGATTTCTTTGTAGTCTATGTATGTTAAAAAGTTACTTCTTTCATTTTGGAAAACACAGCGAATGGCTGCTTCCGAGTGAAAAGAATATTTATGCCGGCAACTGTCGTTACTCAGCGAATGTTGATAATCTATCATGCTTTAAGGGAAAAATCAATAGGATATATTAAAATAGCCTTTTAGCTAAAAACTCAGTTTAGCATACCTTTCAAAGAAAAAAAACTCCGCTGCGCATTGAATATACAGATGCACAGCGAAGGTCATTAATGATTTTTATTCCTTCGTAAACCTTTCGATACGGCATACATGGGTCTTGTCTTTTTCGTCATAGCTTACACCCACAAATAAAAGCCCGCCTTTATAATCCTTTAAGGAATCAAAATACTTCTTATCCTTTATCTGGTCCAATGCGCTCTCTGCACATTTATTATGCTTAAGCTCTATGATCATAGCCGGCATATCCGGCGCAAAGGGTATAAAGACCACATCGGCAAATCCCTTTCCTGTAGTCATCTCCTTTATGACCGTATATATATTCAACGCATAGATATAAGCCAGATAGATCGCACTATGCAGCGCGTCCTCGTTATTATAGCTCCGGTTGCTCGTCACATGTATATGGCTCTCATCAAGAGCCTTGGCTACCGCGTCTTCATCACCCGCTAACGTAGCCTTGAGCAGATCCTTTGAAGCTTTTATGATCCGGTCCGTGATCTCCTGCTCACTCATTACTGCCACTGCATTTGCCCATTCTTTTCTGATCTCAAGGTTCGGTATACGGCAGCTCTCCTCTTCTTCGTTGTATGCCAGATAGCCGATATGTATCAGATATGTCAGCGCATCATCAAGAGTAGCAAAACAATCCATGGTATTAAGATATTGTGATACATTGACCGGAACCTCTTCTCCTGCAAGCATCCGTATCACAGCATCCTTTGATCCTCTGAAGTTTTCCTCCAGTCTGTCGCTGATCACACGGTAGGACGAAGTCTTTCCCCAGTAGTTTGAATACTTCTTATCCTGCATGCTTTTTACTACTGATTCGGGATTATATATCTCATATCCGTTCTGATAATAACCGTCATACCATCGACGACAATCTTCATAACTCATTCGATACTCTTCACAGAGGGCTTTTACCTCATCGGGGATAAAGCCGACAAATACCGTAAGCTCTCTGGCATTAAGGATCGTATATTCCTCAAAGTTATTAAGTTTCGACTGTATCTTGTCCCTGACTATCGGAAGGATACCTGTAAGGTAAGCCAGTGATATAGCCGGACGCATCGTGTCGCTCTTAAACAGACCGTTTAGAAAACTAAGGAACTCGTTGAACAGCGCCTGTGGCACCTGCTCACGGACCAGGACATCATATTCGTCGATAAGGATGATAAAGGTCTCAGCTGTAGCTGCGAAAACTCTTAGTATATTCCTGGCCAGCGAATCATCTCTCCTTATATCACTCCCCGGAAACTGATCTTTCATCTCGTCGGCTATATCTGCCTCAAGTGTTGTTATCAGCTTATCTTTATTCCTTGAGTTCTGATATTCACTGTTCAGATCGATCTTTATCACGTTATATTTATTAAGCTTTTCCTCATACCCCTCTGCCTTCGATATCTTAAGCTTTTGAAAAAGATCATGAGAGTCACAGCCCTTCGAATAATAAGATGCTATCATATTCTGGGCTATCGTCTTTCCAAAACGCCTGGGTCGTGAGACACAGATATATTTATTATCCCTGTCTATAAAGTCATTTATTGTCTTCAGCATCATGGTCTTATCGACATAGATGGGTGCTTTCAGCATCGATCTGAAATTGTCATTTCCCGGGTTCAGATATATCCCCATGATAATGTCCTCCTGACGCCTATTTTACTGTTTATCTTGTTTTCC
>CACZBK010000051.1 GCA_902779395.1 uncultured Lachnospiraceae bacterium
AACCTATCGTAAACTCCATCTCGACATCTGACATTTCTGCAGGAAGATCTCTTTCACCCACCACATTAAGAAGAGGAAAGCCCGATGCAGACAGATGTACCCTGTGGAAAGCGCTGCAGCGGCAGTTGTATTTATCTCTTTCCTGGGCATGATAGGCTATCATCAACCTGCCGTCCATATCATAGAAAAATGAATTGTGGCCGGGTCCAAGTATACCTTCTACAGACTGAAGATGAAGAACTGCCGTAGGCTCCTTTTTCCAGGAAGAGATATCCAGAAGATCCGCACCGACTTTTACCTTAAGATATCCCACAACATAAGCCGGTCCGCAGGCATCACCGCCTGAATATGAAAGATATACCGTATCCCCGGATATCAATGCATAAGGTCCTTCATTATTGATAGTACCCGACTGATTTTCCCAGCCGTATAAAGGCCTTGATAAAAGTACCGGTTCTGATGTGAGTACCCAGGGCTTTTCAGGATCCGTGGTTGCGATATAGAGCATGGATCCCGTATCCTTTGGCGTTCCGATACCATAACGGTACGACCATGCCAGATAAGCCTTTCCTGCCGATTCAAAATACGTCATATCAAGTGTGATACCGTCCTCTGTAAGGAAGTGATCGTTCATCCTCTTTACACGTATGGGATCTTCCCAGTCTTCCGCACACATTATATTCCCGCCTTTCTTAAGACGCATCATGTGGCACTGGGGCCCCCAATTTTTATTGCTTACGGCAAACAGTATATAAAGCCTTCCGCCTATCACATGGAATTCCGGAGCCCAGAATGTCTGACAGAGTCCCCTTTCCTCATCATAATCAAGGATTATCTTTGTCTCGACATCATCTGTAAATAATCCGTCAACGGTATCCGCACATCTGACATATAGACCTATATCGTTTACGTTATCATTCGTTGCTATATAGTACCACTTTCCTTCGTATAAGAAGATTACCGGATCTGCAAGTCCCACTGTTAACGGAAAACCGGTATCTATCGCCTGCATATGTCCCGTTATCCTGTACCTTCTGTTTCCCATATCTCTAAGAGATGCGATGCTCCAGTATACAGGCTTAAGATCCTCCGATCCGTCCGAATAGATAACTCTGACACGGATATCCTTTAATTCTTTAAGGGAATCAACCCTTACATCTTCGGGTACGGAAACACTCTTAACTTCCAAAGGTATCCAGCGTTCACTAACAGCAGGAAAGAGCTCATCCGGGAGCTCTATGCTTTCAGAAGCCTCAGGACCAACAGCATCCGCAGAGCATTCTTCAAAGTTAACGAAATCCTTTGTACTCCAGGCAATGATACTTTCTTCTCCTGACGCAACCGGCTGTCCTTCCTTATCGATCACTTCGGCATAAATAACATACACGTCGTCTTTTTTAACCACAAGCGGATTACGTATCCCTCTTTCATCCAGAGTGTTGTCTTCCTTTATCTTTGCTTTTGCAAATAAAATACCGTAATCCTGGTTAAGGACTGTTTCCTTCCCGTCACTGCATACCGCAAAATGCGCACTGTTTCCAAGCGCTGCGGGATAATTCTTACCTGTCGGTTTTCTTGTAAATACTCTGAGTGTAAACATATTCCCTCCTAGAATACTTCCGCTACTTCCGCGCCTTCTTTTACGAAAGCGATGAACTTATCTATCGGTGCTTCGCATTCAATCCACTGTCCGCCTTTGACTATCGCCTTGCTGTTCACGTCCTGCCAGCTGCCTTCCGGAAGATATACTTTCCTTGATATGCAGCCCTGCTCAGTGATAGGAGCAAAGAGTATATCTTCACCAAACATATACTGGTCCTCAAGCTCATAGCATACGGGATCCTTATAGTAGTCAAAGAACATGGGACGCATTATGGGCTTACCTTCCTTTGATGCGATATCCATATACCTGCATATATAGGGTTTAAGGCGCTCACGGAGTTTTACCAGTTCAGCCAGTATCACATAGTTTTCATCACCGAAGCTCCATATCTCATTTTCGCCTCCGGTACGTTCCTTTATCCCGGGGAAGCGCTCTGTCTGCTCCGGTGTACGGATCCTGGCACCATGCAGTCTCATTACAGGGCAGAACACTCCGAACTGTGCCCAGCGCACTATCAGCTCACGGAAGTATTCACTCCTGGTATCCCCGGAATGAAAACCTCCTATATCACTGTTCCACCAGGGTATGCCGCTCATTGCCATTGAAAGGCCTGTCTTCACGCTCATGCGCAGGTTTAAGAATGTGGATGCTATGTCACCGTTCCATACAAGAGATCCGAATTTCTGGCTTCCCGGATATGCTGCTCTGGTAAGTACTATCACTTTATCCTCTCCGGCTTCCTTTAATCCTTCATAAAACAGCTTACTATAGTAATAGGGATAAAGCATGGCCGTCTGTGCACCGTTTCCTGCATAGAACTTAAGGTTTGAAAACTGCTGGGGATGGACCTCCGGCTCTGCCTCATCCAGCCAGAAATTATGTATCCCCTTATCATAGTAATTCTTCTTAACCTTATCCCATACAAAAGACCGTGTCTTAGGATTAGTCACATCAATAAAGGTCTGCTGGCCGTAGAAATCAAAAGTTCCGTACTGGCCGCACTCGGTACGCACCAGCATGTTCCTGTCATTCATCTCGCGGTAATTCTCACTTGCGGGATTTATGGTGGGCCAGATTGAGACTATGAGCTGTATTCCCATCTCTTTAAGCTCCCTGCACATTCCTTCCGGATCAGGCCAGTACTTCGGATCAAATTTCCACTCGCCCTGCTCAGTCCAGTGGAAATAATCTATAACTATGGCAGCCAGGGGAACTCCTCTCTTCTTATATTCCCTTGCCACGTTAAGTATATCTTCCTGGCATTCATAACGCAGCCTGCTCTGCCAGAAGCCTGCTGCCCATTCAGGGAACTCAGGTGCATAGCCCGTAAGCTCACAGTATATCTTCATTACATCCGCAGGCGTTTCTCCGGCATATACCAGATAGTCCGCCTGATAGGCACTGTCTGCCACCCACATGATATGATTCTTTGTGGTCTCACATCTTCCCGGCGCGGGATTGTTCCAGAAGAAACCATAACCTAAAGAAGAATATACAACAGGCACTGCAGACTTGGTATTGTAATGCAGCAGGTTACAGCTGCTGCCCTGCCTGTCGAAGAAATCCTCCTGCTCCTGGCCCAGTCCGTAGAAATGCTCTCCCGGATTGGATTCAAATATGACTTTAACCTGATAGTTATCTCCTTCAGTATGGATATTCCTGCATGTATAATCACCTTCATACTTTGTTTTAAGTATGGGAACATCATCGCGGTAAAAGGTTATTATCCCGCCGTACCAGGGTGTGCCTGCATCGACACTTACAGAAATGTGTCCGTTTTTAAGGACTGCTTTCTTTTCATCACCCTCTATGGAGAAACATGCTCCTTCCTTTGCCGGCAGAAGCGTCCAGTTCTCATCCGACAGTCTGCTGTTTTTCGTGGAACGGCAGCGGATACAGTCCGGTCCGTATGGTTCAAATACAGTCAGTTCATCACGTCTTTCAAATATGATACGGTCTTTTTCTATAGTGATGCTCATAAGTTTTCTCCTTCCGGGATACTTTTGGTAACATTATATTGTTGTTGCATCGCAAAAACTTGAATATTTATGTTATCTGCTTGCACTATTTTGCTTTTTTCTGTATCATGATAACTATGAGAAACAGGATTCCATCACATACTGAAAACATCATACATAAAACCGGCTCCAGCCCTTTCTCCCTGCATCATACGATAATAAAGCCAGATCTTAATAATGCCCTGTATCTTCATTGTCATCCGGAGGCTGAATTCTTCATAATGGAAAAAGGGAAAGTTGATTTTTATGTTGAAACCGGTCACTATAGACTCAAAGAAGGTGACGCGGTATTTATCCCGCCCGGTATGCTGCATAACGCGGTTCGATGTGAAGGTGACAGAAAGCTCATAAAATACTCTGCGATCGTATTCTCCACAGAGCCCATGGAACGCTGCTTTCCGTCCGCTTCAAGTCCGTATTTTGAAGGCCTCGGTTTACACAGACCGGAATGCATCTATACCGCAATGTCCGGAGAAAACAAAAATAAGAAACTGCTCTCCGTGATCCGGGAGATCTTAAGATACCGTAAGAAAGATGTTACTTCCTGTGAGCTGACCATTCAGGGACTTTTGTTTGTATGCTGGCAGGAACTGTATAATCTGCACCTTTCAAAGATAAACTCTGCAACCGGTGACAATGCCTTATCAAAAGATCTGTTAAGGAGCATGGACTATATGCAGATGCATTACGCTGAACCTTTAAGTCTTAAACAGTTATCGGAAATATCCGGTTACAGTGAAAGCTACTACTGCCACAGTTTTCACGACTATACCGGCGCCACGCCTTTTGAATATTTAAACCGCATACGTATAGTCAAATCCTGCGAACTCTTAAGCACAACAGACAAAAAAATAACCGATATCGCTTCCCTGGTGGGATTCAACAATATCAGTTATTTTAACAGGACATTTACTAAAGTAATGGGCGCCACCCCGTCAGCTTACCGAAGAACCAAATGAATTCTATTTGTTCTTAATGTATTGCAGAATATGTATCAACACAGCTTTTTATAAACTCAATTGCGACCTTAGTTTCAAATCTGGCCGCATGCAATCCGGTACAGATTCCGCCTGGACCAGAAAAACAATCAATATGGGTATATGCCATTTATTTGGTCTCCTTCCATGAACCATCCTCTAAATCGAATTCAATTCCTTTCGAATCGAAGTAGTCCTTTATTTTCTTCATAGTGATGTAGTTTGGAACACATTTGTCTGTTTCCCATCTGTTTACAGTAGAGAAGGAAACCCCAAGTTCTTTAGCAAAAGCTTCTTGGCTTAAAATGCACTTTTGTCTTAAATTTCTTATCTTCTCTCCAAAGGTCATATCGCCCTCCATTTCTATAGCACAATTATAGCATTTTTATCGTATTTTACAATCAAAATCTGCGCATTGTCCTCTAAAACTTGTGGGCTTCTTCTTAAATGCGACACCAAATGTCGCCTTACCATCTGTCACACAAAAATGAAAAAGCAATCGGGATCTGCATCTCGATTGCTCATGATAACTATAGCACGGCTGAAAGATGAAAAAAATACTCATCCCGTACTATTTTGGTACTATTTTCGTACTTTGCTTTGCTCAGTATATAATATAGCACGGTCTATCAAACAAAAGAATACTCAAAACCTACCGATTTCATACCGAAATTATACCGAAAACATACTTTTTTCAACTACAGCCCGCATCTGCCTGGACCAGCTTATCCTTTCGTTTATATTCCTTCCATCAAACTTGGTATCAACTGCTTCATACCCTGGCTCTTAGCGCCGGGATTATCATTGCCATAACCTTCCATGAGGTTTACGGCTCCCCATATGCCAAGACCTGCACCAAGTGCGACTACAAGTGTCTGAAGTACCTCTACTGCGCTA
>CACZBK010000052.1 GCA_902779395.1 uncultured Lachnospiraceae bacterium
TTCCGCAAAAGAGAGAAAGGCAGGAGGGCTTGGGATCTTCATGGTGAAGAACACGGTAGATGAGATCAGCTACGAGAATACGAATGGTAAAAATATATTAATCCTTACCAAGATAATAGGAGGATCGGAACATGTTTAATATTATAGCGGAATCGGCGGGAACAACACTCAGCATTGCTCTGGAGGGAGTGCTTGATACACAGGCGGCGCCTAAGCTTGAGGCGCTGATCAATGAGAAGATAGCGGACGCCACTGAAGTGAAGTTTGATTTTGCAAACCTTGAGTATCTTACCAGTGCGGGGCTTCGCGTATTGCTTACGGCTCAGCAGGAAATGGATGACAAAGAAGGCATCATGTCCCTGACAAATGTCAATGATGAGATCATGGAGATATTTGACATGACAGGTTTTACGGATGTGCTGACGATAATATAGTGCTTAACGGAGAGGATATTTTGTCAGAGAATGCAGATGGAGAACAAAAAGGATAACAACAGGGTAAAAAGAAGGACTGCGGTCATTACCGTGGGGTTTAATATTGCTCTTATCATCGCCACTATCGTGATCATCCATATCCGGGATGTAGATACACTGGCGCCGGTGCGTGCCATGAATGTCGGCATTGACCTGGTCGGCATGATCATAGGTTTTCTGATCCTGCTGTTCTGTTACATCGACCTGCAGAGGGTCGGTGTGGATTTCAGGTATTTCCGGTATCTTGTGGAGGCGACCATCCTGGCGCTTTTTACGGATATCGGGGCCTGGGTTATGGAAGAGCGCCAGGAGCTGTGGCTGCTTAACCGTATAGATAATACGGTGTTTTATATGTGCATGCCTACGGTGGTCATTTTCTTCTGGCATTATTTTACCCGTATCATAGGAAGGGAAGATAAGCTGGTGATCACAGCTGAACGCTGGTTCAAGCTTGGCTATGTTCTGGAAATGCTTATGTGTACGGCTAATTTCTTCCTTGGCTTTTTCTTTTCCATCGATCATCAGGGAGTTTATCACAGAGGTCCTTTATATCCGCTTTTTATGCTCTATCTGCTGGCTTTTGGCGCTGTGGTAGTTATCCTTATGATAATATACAGAAATCGGCTCAGCAGGCGTCAGATAGTAGCCGTTTCAGCTTATATCGCCACGCCCTTTCCGGTCATATTTATATCTTTTTTCATATACGGACTTTCCTTAAACTATGCAGTCTGCATGCTGGATCTGCTGGTAATGTACTGTATAGTGAACATAGAACAGGGCAGGGAAAAACTGGCTGTGGAAAAAGAGCTGTCTACGGCGGCTTCCATTCAGGAGGGTGTGCTTCCGCATGTATTTCCGCTGTTTCCGGAAAGAAAGGAATTTGATCTGCATGCTTCCATGGATCCGGCTAAAGAAGTCGGAGGGGATTTTTATGATGCTTTCTTTATTGATGACGATCACATGGCGATCGTGGTCGCAGATGTATCCGGTAAAGGGATCCCGGCGGCTTTGTTCATGCTGATTTCGCGAACGCTGATCAAGAACAGGACCATGATGGGCGGAACGCCTGCCGAGATCCTGATGGATGTTAATCCGCAGCTTTATGAAGGAAACCAGGCAAAGATGTTTGTTACGGTATGGCTGGGCATCATTACGATCTCTACGGGACACGTGACGGAGGCGAATGCCGGTCATGAATATCCTGCAATAAGGCATGCGGACGGCAGCTTTGAGCTGCTAAAACGAAAGCACGGGCTGGTGCTCGGCGGAATGAAGAAGGCAGGATACACGGATGATGAATTTGAGCTTAACCCCGGAGATACGATCTTTGTTTATACCGATGGAGTGCCGGAGGCTACAGATGCAAGAGGACAGCGCTTTGGCATGGACCGTATGACGGAGTCGCTTAATAAGAAACCGGACGCAGTTCCTAGGGAGCTGCTTGAGACTGTGCGTGCCGATGTAGATGCTTTTGTCGGAAATGCGCCGCAGTTTGATGATCTGACAATGCTGGCCGTAAAATATTACGGATCCGGAACAGCTAAACAATCATAAAAAGGGAGGAAGAAAGAATGGCAGTAACCCCGGATGTATTAAAGGTATTACAGGAATATGCGCAATCCGATGAAGCAAAACAGATCATGGACAGTATCGAACAGATCGATCCTGCTGAGGTATTAAGACAGGATCCGTATGTAAGGAAGTCCATCGATATGACTCTTGAGGAACTGGAGCATGCGCCTGAAGAGATAAAGGAAGACCCGCTTCTTTACCTTAAGGGTTATGAAGCGCTGTTTGATCAGTATTATGTGTGGATCCGGGCCACGAACCCGCGCTGGTCCGTGGGCGGCGGACGGCTGATGGAGTGGAAGGAAGCGGTAGCAAAGTATGAGGCCTGCTATGATAAGCGCTTTCATCTGGTGGAGCGCGTGACTCCTAAATTAGCGAAGTATGCATTCAGGGTGATACCGAATGATCATCTTGTATTTGCGGGAGATAAGAACCATGTGATCCTCTGCGCCGGCAGACCCGTGCCAAAAAATCAGGAAGAGAATAAAGAGAGCTATGCAGCGGACGAACTTGTCAACCTTGCGGTGGGCGGGCTTTCAGCCAGGATCATACCGCAGGAAGCGGGGAATGTGGTCGTGATAGAATGGCTGATGGTAGATCCGGAATACAGAGGCAGGGGAATAGCGCATTCGCTGATAGCGGAACTGTTCTGCCAGCTTATTGATACGCCGTTCCAGGGCATCACAGCCTTCTGCGATATATTCTCAGATGCGGTGCCCGGTCTGTTACAGTTATTTGCGGACTGGTCTTTTAACTTCAGCTTTGCGCCGTATCCGTATCACGAGATGCCTTTAAAACAGGTAAGGGATTATCCTGCGGTATTCATGCTGGATGGAGAAGATACTGATATAAAAACCATAAAGGAGCTTAGCAGACGTCAGGTTTTAGAGGTATTACAGGCAGCTGTGAAGGAGGAAGAGGGGATGTACGATGCATACCTGCCCATGCTTCCTAAAGATTACTGGGATGAGACCCTTTCCTGCGGTTTTGTGCAGAAGGGACAGATCACGGACCTGCTGCTTATCCATAAAGACGCCTTTGGCCGCTTATCTATAGAGCTTGCTGTGGGAAAGAACGACAATCTGATCCTGCTTCTGGATCATGCAGCTTATAATGCGCTGAAGCTGTATCCGGGTGATACCGTAGTCCGTTACAGGGTGGCTACGGATTTTTCGGTATCCATGCAGAAAAATATTTTCCGCGGCGGTGAGGCTCTTACCTATCTGAATGCCGCATTTGTACAGCCTTTTACGGATGAAACGCCGGAGGAATTTGCGTATTTTACGGAACATCCGGAAGAATTTGATCTTGCGCAGATGCGTGAAAAGGAAGCGGAATGGACGGCTAAGGAGCAGGAGCTTGCAGCGGATGCACCCGAGATGCCGGAATTAAAGGTTTTTGATTAAGGGAGGAGCGGGATATGAAGGAACATAATATTCAGCAGCAGAAGAAAGACCAGGTATCCGTACAGAAAGAGGAAAAGGTAGAGAGCAGCCTGAATAGATCGGTATATTATGAAGAAGATGATGATGACGACGAAATAATCGGGGATTCCTATTTTGACCGCCAGATTACGACACTCCCGGTCTATCTGGATGCGAAAGATACGGGCTTAAAAACCCATGTGGTACATGATAAACATGAAAGCTTTACCATGCACAGCCTGAAGGAACAGCTGACAGTGCTTAATACCAAGAAGGGGCTTGGGAGTACCAATCCGATCGAAAATTCTGCCTGGAATGTTTTTACCTGCGGTAAATTTCTGCTGACCGGTGCCCTCTATAACCTCACGCATATCTTTTCGTGGACCAAGCGGCAGAGGGAGAGAAAAAAAGCTGTGGCAAAGAGTATGGGACAGGTAGCACTAAGGTTCGGTAAGAATCTGTTAAAGACTGTGGGTGGACTTGCGGTTTCTCCCCTGATCACCGTCTATGGTGCCGGGAAATATATCAAGGATAAATATGTAAATAAGGAGAGGTGTTTACAGGGAGAATCCCTTACGCATGAGTTTGGTAAGAAATTCTACGCTTATCTGTGGGGCGGTGTGGCCAGGAATACGTTAAATACCGTATTAATGGGAGCGACACTGCCGTTGTGGCTGATCGCCGGGTCAATCAATACATTCAGATGGATGTGCCACGGTGAATTCAAGGGATTTCGGAAGTCATTTGACCTTCCGACTCCTTTGCCTCCGAGAGAGTGGGAGGATTATTATGAGAGATTTGCTTTGGGTGGCGCGATAACGGGAGCTTTTGAAGGTTCGGCAAAGAAAGCTGACAAAGCGAGTACCTGGAGTGATTTCTGCTTCAGAATGAAAACGCATTTCACCCGCTTCAGGGATGCCAACTGGCATTCATTCTTCACGGGTGATATGAGAAATTACAGCCGAAAAGTTAACGACGTTGTCGATTACAACAACATGCAGCAGATTTAAGCATGCCGCAGTTAATGTTTTCTGATCAAAGCATTCCTATAGAGAATGAAATAAGAACTTTGACAAATAAATAAAATCTCCCAGAATGATGTAAGTATGAGCCGCAAACTCAAATACATCAAACAA
>CACZBK010000053.1 GCA_902779395.1 uncultured Lachnospiraceae bacterium
GCAGATCAAATAATTAATAATCACATCCTTTTTTGGATGTTGATATATGGAATATATCGGGAGATATATTGACAAAGTTCAAATATTGAGATAGGAGAGGATGAATATGAAAGATTACGCGCAGCTCTGGCTGGATTACAAGGAAAAAAGGGAGAATAAGGACTGTGAGGAATTAAAAAGATTTACCTTTAGCGGGGCTGATAAGGAAGACGTGATAGTTAAGAACGCATCGGCGGAACTTACGCGCGGATTAGCGGCAATGCTTTCGATAGAGCCCGTAATAGTATGTGCTGATACGGCAGTGCCGTTAGAGGAAACGGACGGCGAAGCCATAAGGGATAACGAGGAATACCGCATCTGTATAAAAGATGGCGGGATCGATATAGCGGCTAAGAGCGGGAAAGGCATCTTATACGGCGTATTTGATGTGCTGAGGACCGTAGCTGTTGAAAAAAGCGTTAAGGCTGAATATGCAGAAGAAAAGAGAGTGCGCCCTTCCGAGCCTTTAAGGATGTTAAACCACTGGGACAATATGGACGGAAGCATAGAAAGAGGCTATTCCGGAGAGTCGTTCTTTTATGAGGATAATGAGATCATCGTTGATGAACGTACGAAGGATTATGCCAGGCTGATAGCTTCGACCGGCATCAATGCGGTCGTTATAAATAACGTGAATGTTAAACAGGCTGCATCATATATGATAACCGACAGGTATTTTGCAAAGCTTGCAGAGCTGGGAGAGATATTTGCCGGATACGGCATAGGCTTGTTCTTAAGCCTTAATTACGCATCCACGATAGAGATAGGAGGGATGGACAGCGCCGATCCGCTTGACGAAGGAGTTATCGCATGGTGGAAAGATAAGATGGCAGAGGTGTTTAAGAAGATACCCACGCTTAAGGGCTTTTTAGTCAAAGCGGATTCCGAAGGACGCCCGGGGCCTTTTACCTACGGCAGGACACAGGCGGACGGTGCCAACATGCTGGCTGATATCGCAAAGCAGTACGGAGCCATCATCATCTGGAGATGCTTTGTATATAACTGCAGGCAGGATTGGAGAGACAGAAAGACGGACCGTGCAAGAGCCGGTTATGATAACTTTATGCCCATGGACGGGGATTATCATGACAATGTGATATTGCAGATAAAGAACGGGCCTATGGATTTCCAGATAAGAGAGCCTATATCGCCTCTTCTTGGCGGACTGAAAAAGACCAACCAGATGCTGGAAGTACAGATAGCGCAGGAGTACACCGGACATCAGATAGATGTATGTTATCTGATACCTATGTTTAAGGAGATACTGGGCTTTAAGACATACTGCGGCGGGAGTAAGGACAGCGTGGCGGATATCATAAGCGGGGAGACTTTCGGCAGCAGGTATTCCGGAATAGCGGCGGTCACCAATACCGGCAACGACTTTAACTGGACAGGTAATTATCTGGCAGGTGCCAATCTGTACGGCTTCGGAAGACTGGCCTTCGAAAACGGACTTTCCGCAGAGCAGATCGCAGAAGAATTTGTGCGGATGAGCATATCCGGAGATAAGGAAGTGGTGGATACGATAATGGAGATCCTTCTTCCTTCGCGCGAGATCTACGAAAGATACACCAGCCCTCTGGGGATAGGATGGATGGTAACGCCCGCAACCCATTATGGCTGCAGCGTGGACGGATATGAGTATGACAGATGGGGAACCTATCACAGGGCGGATCACCTGGGTATAGGCGTTGACAGGACAGATAAAGGAACCGGTTATGCGCTGCTTTATAATGAGCCTAATGCGTCAATGTACAATTCGCCTGAGGATTGCCCGGATGAGCTGGTGTTATTCTTCCATCATCTGCCTTATACGCATAAGCTTCACAGCGGTAAGACTGTGATACAGCATATTTACGATACGCATTTTGAAGGATACGAAGAGGCTAAAGCTCTGGCTGCAAAATGGGATACATTAAAAGGCCGGGTCGATGAGGAGATCTTTGAAAATGTGAAGGAGCGTTTTGGACTCCAGCTGGTAAATGCAAGGGAATGGTGTGATCAGGTCAATTCCTATTTCTACCGCAAGAGCGGGATAGAGGACGAAAAGGGAAGACAGATCTGGTAAATATACATAACGGAGAAAAGAGTGATGAAGAGAAAACTTTTATTATTAGCAGCCGGGATAGGATTGATCGCTTCGCTGGGCGCCTGCACGATCAGGAATGACAAAGAGATAAGTGAGGATGAGATCGATGAGAGAAAGGAAATGATCGAGGAGTACCTGGAGGATAAGTATCCGGATGAAACATTTAAGGTAAAGGTTTGGCAGGAGTATGCAGAGGAGACCGGCGGAGCCGGACTGCCCGATTATGAAGGATATCTGATCCGTCAGGTGGTGATAGATTCGCAGGGCAACTGTTTTATGGTCTTCCCGGGTGATAACGGTGAGTGTACGGATGATTATCAGAAGGTTTTAGACGGATGGGTACACTATAATAAAAAAGGTCAGCACGTGGTTTATGACGATGACGGGAATATAATAGCCGAGTATTATTGATGAGCGACGGGCAATTAATTCGAACATAAAACCTTTCAAAATGTAAATTTTGATTGATAGACAAAGGCTTACCGGAGCAATAAAATTATGTTAAAATATATTGCAAAGGTGGGAATGATATGAGAAAACACTATTTGGACAACATCCGCTGGATCACTGTTATCATAGTTGTGATCTATCACGTATTCTACATGTATAATGCCGAAGGAGTGCTTGGTGGCATAGGCAGGATAACCGATCTGCCGGTTCAGTACTATGACATAT
Source organism: uncultured Lachnospiraceae bacterium (assembly GCA_902779395.1). Lineage (GTDB taxonomy): Bacteria > Bacillota > Clostridia > Lachnospirales > Lachnospiraceae > NK4A136. The sequence goes on from CACZBK010000053.1 coordinate 2,804, forward strand.
TCCAGTATCTGGTTTATCCCTGGTTTATGCCGATATTATTTATTGTTTCGGGAATCAGTGCAAGAATTTATCTGGATAAGCATTCCGGCAAAGAATTTCTGAAGTCGAGAACCTTAAAACTTCTTGTTCCTTCAACCATAGGACTTTTTGTCTTTCAGTTTGTTCAGGGATATGTGAGCATGTCCATCGGCGGAGGTTTTGAAGGCCTCGTCGCTGAAGGGGTTCCCAAACCGATCATATATTTTATCATGGTTTTATCCGGAAGCGGAGTGCTGTGGTTCATGCACCTTCTTTGGGTATACTGCGTGATGCTTTTGCTCATCAGGAAAGTTGAAAAAGGAAAACTGTTAAAGGCAGGAGAAAAAACGCCTCTGTGGCTGATAATGCTGTTTGTTCTCCCTGTCTGGGGAGCAGCGCAGATTCTTAATACTCCCATTGTTTCCGTTTACAGATTTGCCTTTTACTTTGTGTTCTTTATTCTCGGATTCTATATATTCTCAAATGACGCCGTGATAGACAGGCTAAAGAGGATATCGGTGCCTTTGATACTTATTGCTGTGACACTTTGTGTGATCTTCACCGTTTTCTATTTTGGAGAAAATTACGCTGACAAGCCGATAAACAGAGGCTTTTTGTTCGTGCTTGATGCATATGCAGGGTCTTTGGCAATGCTTTCTGGAATGGCACGTTTTGGAGATTTTTCGAATGCCTTTATGAAGTGGATGTCAGATCACAGCTTTGGCCTTTACGTATTTCATTATCTTGGAATATCTTCCGTTGCGTTATTTATTGCAAAACCAAAGCTTGCTCCGGCAGTTGTATGCTATTTACTTAGTCTTGTGGCAGGATTTTTATTTGGCTATGGTCTGTATGCCATAATTTCAAGAATTCCGTTTTTCAGATGGGCAGTATTGGGAATTAAGAAGAAAAAGGAGAAATAAATGTTCAAGGATAATCTGGTTCAGATGAGGAAACTATTACAAATGACTCAGGAAGATATTGCAGAAAAACTTGGGGTTACAAGGCAATCTGTTGCAAAATGGGAAGCCGGCGACAGTGTTCCCGATCTTGATAAATGCAAACAGCTTGCTGATATTTTTGGGGTGTCATTGGATGATCTGGCAAACTATGAACCGGATGAGAATCTGGGATTGGCCATTGGATGATCTGGCAAACTATGAACCGGATGAGAATCTGGGATTGGCAACTCCCCCTAAAGGGAAGCATCTGTTTGGACTGGTTACAGTAGGAGACAAGGGGCAGATTGTCATTCCCGCAAAAGCCAGGAAACTCTTTGAAATATCGCCCGGGGACCAGTTGGTTGTTTTGGGTGATGAAGGACAGGGTATTGCCATAGTTAAATCGGAAAGTTTGCTGTCTTTGGCCAATATGGTTAAAAGCCTGAAAAAGTAACAATTGTTAATTATATTACAGTTAAACGTACGATGAGGAATAAGAAAAATGATTAGAGAAGTCACAAGGGACGATATTCCCGTATGTGTAGATATTATAAGAAAGAGCTTCAAAACTGTAGCTGAAGAATTTGGATTTACGATAGATAACGCTCCAAGATTCACGGCATTTGCAACTACAGAAGAGCGTTTGTATTGGCAAATGGATAACGAGCCACGTCTGATG
>CACZBK010000054.1 GCA_902779395.1 uncultured Lachnospiraceae bacterium
TGAGATCGTAATATCATTAGAGATGGTAGTATAAAACACAATACGGTCACTGAATGACAGGCTGTTGTATGAAGTTATGACATCTTTCAGTTCTGACATTTGCGCGGCCTCCAAGAGAACTAATGTTCGATATTTTTATCGTATCGAACATTAGTTCTTTTGTCAACCATAAAAAAGAAAATAGCCATACGACATTATGATCCTTATCCATGCTGAGATCGGATGCAGACCCGGAGAATTATGTGCGATCAAACTCACAGATATCAAGGCAGAAGACTTTCACATTCACAGCATGATCGATTCAGAGGGCAGATACCGTCAGTTTACAAAAAACGAAAAAGGTGAATCCAGAGGCGGCAGATTGTTTCCTATCCCTGGAAGAAAATGATTTCACCTCATCAGAGCGTGCTTTATTACTGGGACATACACCTGATACCAACCTGAAATACTATACAAATCCCCGTAAAAACGCTACTCTGACCAAATTTAAGGAAGTTTTTTGTGACAGGTCTACCCTTGGTCTACCCAAAAACGTGGTTCCTTTTGACAGTAAAAAAAGCCCCCGAACCCCGAATTCACAGGCTTTTTAAAAAAACACCACAATGCGGGTGGCCGGACTTGAACCGGCACGGGGTTGCCCCCGAGAGATTTTAAGTCTCTTGTGTCTGCCATTCCACCACACCCGCAAACAAATGGTATTTTAACACAAGAACATCTTTAATTCAAGAGTTTTTTATATGCATCCGAAGTATAATATTCCCCTAGAATTTCTCCTCCATCTGCCTGTATATGTCCTTAAGCCGCGCTTCGCTTAGATCTGTTTCACTCAGTATCGTATACCGGTCTGCCCGCGTAGCTGCAGCTCCCTGCCAGGCCTTTATGAATATCTCCTCAGTAACTTTATTCAGTGACGGTTTTACAGGAATACCATACTGCCTGATCACCTTTTCTACCTTTGCAGTATCCCGTCCCTGGAAGATACATGCCGGGAAACTGCCCATAGCTGTAGCTATACCATGGGGCACGTTTACCTGTTCCGAAAAGTTCTCTTCAAGAGCATGGCAGAATAAATGCTCCGATCCACTGCTGGGCCTTGACGAACCTGCTATCTCCATTGCCAGACCGCCCATAACAAGAGCGTTTGTCAGGCGCCGAATGAAATCCCTGCTCTTTAATTCTTCGTACTCTGAATATAATACCGAATCGAATGCCATCTGCGATATCATATATGCAAAGTCATCAACACTGTCACCGTTCTTTTCATGCGCAAGCTTCCAGTCATATAAAGCAGTATATTTAGACACTGTATCTCCTATCCCGGCCAGCAGCTGCCTGTCAGGTGCGCTCTTTACCACATTAACATCAATGATGATCGCATCCGGTATAGTACATTTAAAACTTTTTCTTGCCTTTCCTTCAGTTCCCAATACGGCTACAGGTGAAGCCAGTGAGTCATTTGAAAGTGTGGTTGGTAAGGACAGTAGCTGTGACTTTGAAACAAATGCAGCAAATTTAGCCAGATCCAGCACTGTCCCGCCGCCAAAGCCTATCACCAGCGTTATATCATTCATTGTAATATATTTAGCCAGGGCAACTGCACTGTCATAATCTGCCTTTTGTATAAGATAAAGCTCGCACAGCGGAAAATCATGCATTATCTCATTAAGCGTTTCCTGAAATATAGCTTTTAAGTTTTCCTCGGTAACCAGGATTGTTTTTGATTTCTTAAGCCTTGGAAAAACATCCTTCATAGCTGAAGGTATATCATTAAAAATACCTTCTTCAACTATCAGATGATACGGTAATCTGAACCTGTTCATATCGCTTCTCCTTTGTTGCTGCCGATTATATGAAGAATTATAAGCTATATGTGCTTTGCTTTCAATATAAGCATTTACTGCTTCTCATTATCCAGCAAATATAACCATATTTTTATATAACCCCACTTAAGTCAAAAGCCGGGATAAAGCTTTCCTTTGCCACTCCGCCCTCCTGCATCCAGGCATTTTTAATACCTATGGAAAGCGCATATTCGATAAGCTCATCATACTCTCTTTCACTGACAGTCTTATTTATCTCAGGATATTGATCAAGCTGCTCAGCTATAGGTGTATACTGGCTCATTATGGAAAAATATACATCATCTCCATATGCTTCAAACAGCTTTTTTAAGATCATCTTAGCTTCCAGCAGTCCGCCCGGCATAAGCATGTGCCGTATGATGGTTCCTTTCTTGATCAATCCCCTTTCATCAAACACACAGCTTCCTGTCTGTCTGTGCATCTCTTCAATTGCAGCAAACGCATATTCGGGATAATCAGCAGCATGTATATATTTACGTGCCTTAACCGCCGAAAAGAATTTAGCATCAGGCAGGTATATATCTATCAGACCATCAAGCTGCTTTACGGAATCAATATTAAGATATGAAGAAGTATTAAAGATAAAAGGCAGATCAAATCCGTCATTCTTAGCTTTATCTATAGCATGAGCTATCGAAGGTATATAAACATCAGCTGTTACGAGATTTATATTATCCGCTCCCTTTTCCTTTAATTCATAAAAGATCTCTGTAAGACGCTTTTCGGTAATAACAGCACCGGTATTAAGCATATGTGAGATATCGTAATTCTGGCAGAATACACAGCCCAGATTACAGCCTGCAAAGAAAATGGCTCCGGAGCCTCTACAAGATGATATACAGGGTTCTTCCCACATGTGGAGAGCCGCTCGTGCAATACGCATATCCGCAGTTGCATGACAGTATCCGGTTTTACCCTGTGCACGTTGCGCCCGGCAATTGCGGGGACAAAGGGTACAGTTTTCATAAATATTGAAATTCATCGATTAAAAAGATCCGGTTTCAGGCGGGTTAACAGTTAAAAAAACCTGCCGATCTATCGACAGGTATTTTAGTGGATCCTCGGGGACTCGAACCCAGGACCGACCGGTTATGAGCCGGTTGCTCTAACCAACTGAGCTAAGGATCCATATTAACTTAAAAAGCCGATGATCGGACTCGAACCGATAACCTGCTGATTACAAATCAGCTGCTCTGCCAATTGAGCCACATCGGCATAATGCCCATATTATCATCGAACGACCCAGATCGGACTCGAACCGACGGCCTCCGCCGTGACAGGGCGGCGCTCTAACCAACTGAGCCACTGGGCCTTACAAGGTTTTATACCTTGAAAACCGCACACGAAAATCCAATCCTTCAACATCTTTTTGAACCTATACCTAGGACAAGCTTACGACCGATTAGTAACAGTCAGCTCCATACATTACTGCACTTCCACCTCTGTCCTATCTACCTCATTCTCTCTAAGGGGTCTTGGGATATCTCATCTCGAGGGGGGCTTCACGCTTAGATGCCTTCAGCGTTTATCCCTGCCGGACACGGCTACCCGGCGATGACGTTGATCGTCAGCCGATACACCGGAGGTCCGTCCACCCCGGTCCTCTCGTACTAAGGGCAGCTCCTCTCAAATATCCTGCGCCCGCGCCGGATAGGGACCGAACTGTCTCACGACGT
>CACZBK010000055.1 GCA_902779395.1 uncultured Lachnospiraceae bacterium
GTTATTGCATCAGGGCAAGGATAGCACAGTGCGAGTATGATGTGCTGCCGAGGCTGGTGGGTGTGGAAGCCTTTTTATTTGAAACCTGGCAGAAAAACACTATCTGCGAATGCCACAGCCATAATAAAACTTCCGATATCGAGCTTATCAGCGAGATGGCTGAGGAATCATATATCGATGTATACTGCAGGGAAGGAAAAGGAGAACCATACAGAAAGTATGAGTACCATCTCGGAGAAAGTGACCAGGGCAGATATTATCAGCTGAAACATGAGAGTTACGGCAGATACAGGATAAGCTTTGATAAACGCAGTTTCGGGTATGGCCCGGAAAAGATAAGGGACTGTGTTAAGATAGTTGTGTATAATGAAGATGTGATGCGCCGTTATTCCCTTGGCCGTGTGCTGGGGTTTGACGATCAGATAATCAAACTTCCTTATGAGCATGTAGTGGCTTCATCGTTCTGCATAGTTGCAAGGAGAACGGATGATAACGGTGAATATATATATGACTTTGTGCGGCCCGAAAGAAACGGTGACGGTGCTCTGTACTATCATCTGCTTGAAAATGACGGTAAGATCATAATAGAGGATGCGGGAAGGTTCATAGGTTCGGATCTTTTCCTTGCATCTGTGGCCGTCACGGCAGGGCCGGACGGAAATATCCGTGAAGGGAATACTCTTATTCCCGATAAGGGACTGCCGGAGGGATTGACATTCTATAATCCCGGTGAGGGTACCGGCGGGGCATTTCGTGAGAAGCTAGAGAGTGTACGAAGACGCTTTCTGCAGGATATGGAAAATCCGTATACTGCGGTAACGGAGGCTGATTACGAAAGACTTGTACGTATGACTCCGGGACTCTGCGTGAAGAAAGCCAGGGCCTGGATGGATGAAGCAAGGAATCTGGTCCGTATAGCCGTTATGCAGGGAACGGATGAGGAGCATCCGCAGCTTTCCAAGATGTATGAAAAGATAATACGTGCAAGGCTTGAAGAGAGAAGGCTGCTCACCACCCGTGTGGAGCTTGTGCAGCCGGCATATGTGCCGGTAAATGTATCGGCGATAGTTTATGTGAAACTTCATTACGATAATGCAGACAAGGCTATAGAAGAGGTTGTAAGACAGAAAGTGGATTATACCACTACCGACAGGAATTTCGGGCAGATCCTTAAGTTTGACGAGATATTTCATGCTATAGAGATGCTGGAATGTGTTGAGTATGTTTATGAGCTTTCATTAAAGCCCGGTCCGGGAGGCGGAGCGCATCTTAAGGATGCCGATGTGCATCCCGGTAATAACTGTCTTCTTTATCCGGGAGATATAAGGATAGAAGTCCTGCGTTTTGATGATGAGCATAAGTAGAAAGGAAGTATTATCGTATGGCCGGTATAGTATACAGTATTAAGAAAAACCGACTTGAAAGATCTTATATACAGGGCTTTGAGATGGATGAAGGCTCGGACAGGCTTTATCTTGATCCGGGAACGGGGATACACCGTCTTTATACCGATGTCATAGATTCGGCTACAGAAGGATGCGAATGGGGAAGGTTTTCCTTTGCCAGCAGTCTTACGGAAAATATGGCAATGTATGTTTATGCCTTTGCATCTGATGTTGACAGCTGGTATGACAACGAGGGGCGGGAGTTTTATCTGGCGGACGTTCTTAAATCCGGCGAGATTCCGGATGATGAAAAAAAACGGCTTTTCAACAATGAAAAAAGCCTGCGTTTTGTCGGAAGGAATGATGTGCTTCTGTATCGCCTGAAAGGACGTTACCTGTATCTTGCGATAGAGATACTGGGCACCGGGGACGGATATATCGACAGGCTGAAAGTGGATCTTAAAGGAGATTATTTCATGGATGCGTTTCCTGCCATATACAGGCAGAGAGATTCCTTCTTCCATCGCTTTTTGTCGATATTTTCCAGTATACACAGCGATCTGGACAGGGAGATAGAGAATCTTCCGAAGCTCTTGGATCCCGATAACTGTCCCAGGGAATGTCTTTCGGTGTACGCTACCTGGCTGGGGATAGATCTGTCCGGAGATTTTCTGACAGAGGAGACCGAGAGGCTTTTTGTGAAAGAAGCTCATCAGTTAAACCGTATGAAGGGTACCAAACAGTGCTTAAAACGTGTCATAGAGATCGTGCTGGGAGAAAGTGCCATAATACTTGAGAATAATACCGTACAGTCTTATAATACAGCTAAAGATGCGCCTAAAGGCTATCTTTACGGAGGCGGGATCTACGATGTTAATATACTGATACGTAAACCTTTATCCGATTCCGACAGGAGGCAGCTGGGATTTCTGCTCGATCAGTTTAAGCCGGTCAGGGCACGTCTTCATCTGATACCGCTTAAGGATACCGCAACTCTTGACGGGGAGACATATCTGGATATGAATGCCGTTATCGACGGTGATGAGTACGGTGTGATGGATGAAGGAATGGAGATCGGCGACGGAGTGATCCTTGATGAATAAGTGATCAGCTGTTTTGCTTAACAGAAATGCCGAAGGGCTTTTAAAGAAATCAATCTTGAAAAAGAAGGGAGAATAAGATGACTATCGAGGAGATCAAGGGGGAGAGCAGTATACAGCTTTCGGTTGACGGTCAGGTGGATACCATTACGGCACCGGAACTTCAGCAGGCTATACTGACTACATTTCAGAAGACCAAAAGCGTAGTACTGGATCTTGGGCATGTAGGCTACATGTCTTCCGCAGGGCTGCGCGCGCTTCTTCTGGGCCAGAAGACGGCTAACAGCAAGGGCGGCAGCATGAAGGTCGTAAATGTACAGCCTGCAGTTATGCAGGTGTTTAATATGTCAGGTTTTTCAAAGGTGCTTACTATTGGCTGAGATCATCAGTTTTTCTTCTGTCGCAAAGACTTATCACGGTAAAGAGCTCAGGACGGAAGTTTTTACCGATTTTTCGGCTAAGGTAGAGCGCGGAGATTTTGTGGTACTGACAGGTGAGAGCGGGAGCGGCAAGACCACTCTGATCAAAATGCTTCTTGCGGATGTAAAGCCTGATGCGGGTACTGTGATAGTGAACGGTTTCGATGTCGGCAAGCTGAGACAGGGACAGATACCGGGATACAGAAGAGGTCTTGGAGTTATATTCCAGGATTACAAGCTGGTTAAGGAATACAGTGCAGAGGAAAATATCCGCCTTGCCATTATGGCTGCAGGCGCGCCGCTTTCCGATGCAAATAAAAAGATCTGGAATGTTGCCAGACTGCTGGGTATCACGGAGCTGCTTAAGAGAAAACCGGATGAGATGAGCGGGGGGCAGCAGCAGAAGATATGTCTGGCAAGAGCTATAGTAAATAACCCGCCCATACTTCTGGCGGATGAGCCTACCG
>CACZBK010000056.1 GCA_902779395.1 uncultured Lachnospiraceae bacterium
GATAAGCGTAGACGGTGAAACCCTTGCTTCCACCGAGTATAAGGTAACGTATTCCGATAACGGAAAGGTAACACTGGCAGATAATGAGAATGAGAAGACCGTAACCGTGACCATCACATCTAAAGATAAGAACTTTAAGGCAGGCAGCATAACAAAGACCTACAAGGTATACAGGAATGCTAATGCAACAGATGTATCAAAAGCTTCTGTAAAGCTTGTGGTAAAGGGCGGGACCAAGAGCCATTCAAGTGTAGGCTATACCGGTGCCCCCATCACCTTCGATCCTGCAGATGATAATCGTCAGGCAGACATATCCGTGAAGATAGGTAAGACCACCCTGTACGGAGCGCAGGTATTCAAATACTTTGATGTAAGCTATGCCGACAACGTACTTAAGGGCAAGGGAACTATCATCCTTACAGCTAAGGATACAGAGAACAATCCCTACAGCGGCATGTGCTCAGGTAAGTTCACTATCACAGCACATAAGATAAAGTAAGATCGTTAAGGCTTACACCATCGGGGGGATATGAATAGACCCGGGTGAACAATGACAGGGGCTGCCTTCACTGGCAGCCCCTGTTGATTACACAAATAAAACATTCGAAATTACACAAATAAAACATTTGAAAATATATAAACAAATGTGACCGTGGTCACTTGTACAGGTGCGACAGATGATCTATCTTTTAATAGGAATCGAAGGAGAATAGAATAATAGAATAATAGGGGGAGATACTATTGATAGATAGAAAGAAAATACCCAAAAAGAAGATCGTTCTTACTGTTATCGCGGTGCTCCTTGTCGCACTGGTCTGCGGCTGGTATGCACTGTGTGTGGTGCTGTACGATTCAAATATAAGCATAAGCGCTGACAGCTATGAGCCCCTGATGCTGAGAGTAGAGGATTTTGAAGGGCTTGAGTGTAAGGAATATTCTTTTCCCTCAGATAAGGGACAGATGCTGGCAGGATATCTGTACAGTTTTGGTGAAGACCAGCACGGAATAGTTGTCCTTGCTCACGGATTTGGTGGAGGCGGACACAATTCCTATATGGATGCTGCAGATTATTTTGCACGGCACGGATATTATGTTTTTGCTTATGATGCAACAGCGATGGATAAGAGTGAAGGAGAAAGACTGGGCGGTGCGCCGCAGGGAGTGATTGATCTGGAGCATGCCATATCCTTTGTACAGGAAAGTGCAGATATCCCTGATCTTCCCATCGTGCTCTTTGGTCACAGTTGGGGCGCATACAGTGTGAGTGCTGTTCTTACATACCATCCGGAGGTTAAGGCAGTCATTGCATGCAGCGGATTTAACAGATCATCCGATATGTTTGAGTCGGGGGGAAAGTCACAGGCAGGTGCTTTGATATATGCGATGACACCGTTTGTCAGAATACATGAATTCTTTAGATTTGGCAGATATGCCACAAATACTGCGATGGATGGCTTTGATTCCACTGAAGCCGCAGTGATGATAGTACACAGTGCAGATGATAGCGTGATAGGTATTGAGTACGGACTTGATAAGTATTATGAAAAGTACAGGGACGATGACCGATTTACTTTCGTAAGGTTCGAAGACAAAGGACATAACACTATTTTAAATGATCCGGATAATACCTATTCCGAGGAATTTGATGCCCCCTTTGATGAATGGTTTGATTCGCTGGATTATGATCCGGATGAAGACAAAGAACGTTTTATGAGGGATAAGGCCGATTATATAAATGAGCATCTGGACCGTTACAGATGGAGTCACAGACTTGATGAGAAACTGTTTGATGCTTTTTTGGAATTCTATGAGAAACCCCGTGATGAAGGGATTTAAGGATGCGTGGCAGAAAATGGGCATTTAAGGCCGGAAAATAAAACAATGAGGTGAAGGGATGATACAGGATATATATCCGCATAAACTTGATAATTCATACAGGAACAGAGAGATTAAGGCTGAAGATATTCTCTTTGTTTTTGATAAGGAAGGAAGAATGCTGCTCAATAATAATGAAGGCAGTTTGGCATTGCCCGGAGGAATGGAATTTCCGGATCATAAGGCAAAATATCTTTTTTCGGTAGATAAAGACAGTTATTTTATGGCGGAAGGAAAGGCCGAGTGTGAATACCCGGGATATGGATCATATACAATACGGGAGATCAGGGATATCTTATCGGGGGTTGATGTATATGCTGCTTTTACGGCATATCATCTGTGGAAATGGTATTCGGATAACCGATTCTGCGGTAAATGCGGAGGCGGCCTTATCCATGATGAGAAAGAGAGGGCGCTTAAATGTCCTGCCTGCAAAAACATGATCTATCCCAGGATCAATCCGGCTGTTATTGTAGGAGTTACAAAAGGCGACAGTATGTTGATCACCAAATATCGCAGAGGGTACGGACATAGCGCACTGGTAGCCGGTTTTACCGAAATAGGTGAGACGCTTGAAGAAACAGTAGCAAGAGAAGTCATGGAAGAAACCGGGATCAGGGTAAAGAATATCAGATATTACAAATCACAGCCGTGGGGAATGGCACAGGATATATTGGTAGGATTTTACTGTGAGGCAGACGGCGACGCTGAGATTCATATGGATGAAAATGAGCTGAAGTACGCTGATTGGGTTAAGAGAGAAGAGTCTTACGAATGAAATGATGAAGATGTTTAAGGACGGAAATTCGTAAACATATAAGATGGCATTGATAGATGCGGATCTTAAGGGGATAAAGATCGATGAGACTGTATAATATTTGATCAGGGCTGTCTGTGAAAAGCAGGCAGCCCTGATTTTTTATAATAATAGTTGACAAACACAACTAATGCGATTATCATCTATCAAAAAGGAGAAAGACTAAATGGACAAAATACAACAGTTTCGTGAATATACCAGAGAACTGGAATGTCATCTGGGAAGTATAGACCGGAGCGACTGCTGTCAATGCGGCATCAGTAAGGCCGGATGTTTTATGGTTGTAGAGATCGGGCGCAAACCCGGAATCTGTATTAAAGAACTGGCCGGTATACTGAAGATAGACAAGAGCGGTGTGAGCCGTAGTGTGGAAGAACTGGTGAAAAAAGGCTTTGTTACAAGGGAACCATCAAAGGAAGACAGACGCAGTGTTGTTCTGAAACTTACCGAGAGAGGAAAAGCCAGGTTCGATAAAATAGAGAATGACATGTATATGGAGTTTAAAAAGATTTTTTATATGATCGAAAAGGATGACCGGAACAAAGTAATTGAGGCGCTGCGGATATACAATGAAGCATGCCAAAAGGCAGAGGATGGGGCTTTCTGCAAGGGATCAGGTAAAGGTAAGCAGAGATGATATCGGGAAGGGAGTATGAGGATGATCATGAAAAATAAGAGGGATAAGGCGATCGGATATTTTGCTGCAAAACTGCACTGCTCACAGTCGGTGCTTGCGGCTTTTTCAGAAGAATGCGGGATATCGGAAGAGCAGGCTTTCAGACTGGGATCCTGCTTTGGGAGCGGAATGCGTAAAGGTCAGGTTTGCGGAGCGTGTACGGGTGCGCTTATGGTATTGGGACTCTTATACGGTGAGACGCGCGCAGGAGATCCGCAGGAGCGAGAGATTTCAACCCGTATCAATGATATGATGATGGAACGGTTTGGAAAAGCCAATGGTTCGTACATTTGCAATGATCTGCTTGGGGTTGATATTTCGACTCCGGAAGGAGTAAAGAAGGCCAGGGAAGAAGGCCTGTTTACGGAACTCTGTCCTAAGATGGTTGCCAGTGCAGCAGATATCCTGGAAGAGATCATAGAGGAAATGGAACACAAAAAATGAGAGGCATTATTCCGGTGAGAGGATGCTGTCTAAACCTGTGGTAAGCATTATCCTGTTTATTGACCATGGCAGAAAAAGCATTTATTATATATTAAGTATGCAAAAAGCAAGGTGGGGGAATGAAAGAGAAAAGTTTAGGATCGATTATCAGCACTGTTGTTACGGTTATTCTTTCAATAGTTGTCATAGCAGGACTATTCTTTTACGTAAAGAACAAGATCGTTTCTTTCCAGGCTGACAGGACAGAGCAGCGTAATGAGCATATCGAAAGGCTTAAACAGCTTGAACAGACTGACAGTGAAAGCGGCAGGATTATCCTTACGCAGGAATACCTGGCAGAAGAGTATGATTTTTATTATAACTCCCGGAAATCGGGGAATAGTTTAATGATATCTTTGATACTGGCTGTTATAGCACTTATATTGGCAATTTGTATAATAAATCTGGCCGTATATGTCATTAAAAATGTTACAATGGGAAATCAGCCGGATAAGATCAATATCATAAAAAACGTTATGCCCATACCTTTTGTGATCTTATTCTTTTTCTTAGCATCAAAGAGCGTGTCAGATCAATTAAATGTCGAGCCTGAGAATAACCCGGAGATAGAAGTATATAAAATGGATGTTACGCGCAAGGTTGAGGATACATACACCGACAGCGACGGAGACACCCATACAACATATTATATTTATTTTAATGATGATGAAGGTAAAGAGACACGCATTGAAGCAGATTCTTCTTTGTATAGCTCTGTTATGGGAGAGGGATTGCATTATATAGCGGGGGTACGGGGGCAAAAAGGTTTGCGTTATTTCAAAGCTTATCAGATGGAAAAATATGTATACAGGCCTACGGAGATAAACTAAGGAGAATACAGATATGAGGAATGAGTTTAGCAACGCAATTGATGAAAGAGAATACCATCCGGAATGAAAATGTATCCGCTAATCTTTGGAAGCAGAGACGACGGATGAGCAGCACATGATCTGTTTGAACATGATATCGTAAAAGGCATTGATGATAAAGTGAGTGGCTACGACGATACACAGGAAAGAAGGGAACTGGAGAGATCGGCGGATATGCTGTTCGGATGATGGCTATAAAAAGGATATTATGAAAATAAAAAAGCGGGAGAGGGATTAAGATCCCCGCCCGCTTTTTATATCAGCCGTTCACATCTGATTTACACAGCCTAAGAATACAGGCAGGCCGGTTTCGTTATCTATTATCCCGTAGATGAAGGGACGGTCTAAAATAACATATATGTATTCTACAGGCGGTTCCACTGAAGTGCAGCCGTCGGTCATTTCTATTGCTGTGGCAGCAGCAGCTCTGGTACCTTTGCGGTCCACCTCGATATGCGTCTTATGGATCACACTGCTAATGCAGGCAAGCTCCGGATCGAAGGCGTCGGTCATTCCCATTGACTGTAAGATAGCGCTCATCTCCACATTGTAATCAAATGTGAATTCAGGAATTTCAACCACAACATTGCCGTTTTTCTTATATCTTATTGCATCTGAAATATCAGCATTGCTGTCGGCGAGATCTTTTATATAGTCGTCCAGATCAACACATTCCCCGGGCAGGAGGCCCATGAATGAGTACTGGCCGCCCTTATAATCGCGAAGGAAGCCTGTGCCTCCGTTTAGTTCAAAGTAGTGGGATTCTCCGCTGTGTAACATGGTTACTTTGCTGATGCTTCCGTCTGCATTTGTAAAATCAATATCCTCATAGATCTGTTTATCTTCATATTCATTCAGCCATTCAGCTTCGAATGCCAGAGCATTTATGATATACATCCGTGCTTCATCGGATATTTTATCGAGTATATTAGGGATCATGCCCCGGGTCTCATGGTTGACCCAGCCGTTGATATCATTTAAGGTAGTGCTGTTAAACGGGGCTTTCCATACCTGGGCGTCGTACCATGAAGCAGCTTTGGAAGCAAATTCGGGAATAAGCTCGTAGACGCCTTCGTCTTTTAACCATATGGAATTGGCTACGTTCCATTCAACATCCGGAGCGTTTTTCATGCGCGTGGAAAGATCACAGAGCAGGGGACTCATCTCGTCTATGGCAGTTCCTCCGCCTACAACCGATTCGATCTGGGAGAGGGTATTTCCGCCGGCTCCGCTTTCTGCCATGCCGAAGGCCAGTTCGACGGATACGGGAGATATGCACACGTTTTTACCGGTGCCTTCCGCGGCAGCAGTTTCTGCAAAAAGCTTTGTCCCCGCTATGGAGAGCGCAGAGATCTGTTCTTTATTAATTTCTGATCCTGGTGCGCTCAGAGTTGAAACATTTTTAGTGAGTTCTTCCGATGCTTCGCTGTGATTAAAGGGTATGCTGACTTCCCTTTGTGTGGGGCTCTCAAGTACCGGCCCTTTGTCTGCGCAGGCGCCGAGCATCATTGCGCTAAGCAGTGTTATAGCTATTGTTCTCTTTTTCACACTATTTTTCCTCCCTGTCGTTTCTTTTGTTAACGATATAGTATATACGTACTGAGGCAGCGGATTTATGGCTTTATGTAAATTTTTCCGGTATCCGCCACCCGGGAGAACGAATTTGAATAAGTATACGGATTAGGGTATACTTATAGCCGGCCGTGGGGAACCGGGGGGATGGACCACGTGTTTTTTTAATAAAGGTATAAGGGAGAGATTTTATGAGATCAAAAAGGAAGTTAGTTGAGCGTTTGCTGGCGGGAGTTATAAGCGCATCACTTATCCTGCCTCTGACCGGATGCAGGGGTGAGGTGGTGGAGACTCCTCCGTCAGCCGTAGAACAGGTCACACCCACACAGGCACCCGAGCAGGCGCAGCCTACTCCGGAAGCAGCAGCGGTAAAGATAGATGATAACGGAAAGCCTATAGCCGACTTTGATGAGTTTGTTAACGGACAATGGCTTAAAGAGAAAGAAAAAGCTTCTGCATCGACAACTGCAGCGTGGGAATATGAAGATATGATCGAGGAGAGGCTTGAAGATATATTGGAGAATACTGATATATCCGGACTGTCGGATAAAGACGGTCTGGCGAAGGTTATCAGATTCTATAATGAAGCGGTAAGTATGGAGGATATGGAAAAGCGGATAAAAGGCATCCGTGAGTATATTTCAGCTATTGCCGGAATAAAAAGCCTGGATGAGCTGTATAAGCTTTCGGCTACGGAGGAATACAGCATATATGTTACTCTTACCAGGTTTGTGGTTCAGAATGGTGAGAATGGAGATAATACTGAGGTTTATGCACCTTACAGTTATACGGAGGAAATACAGTCGACGCTGGACATCATAACAGGAGATGAAAAGCCGGCGGATAAAGAAGCTTTACTTGCATACTGGAAAGAGCTGGGATATTCTGAAGAACGTCTCAAAGAGATAGCGGATAATGCGTTGGAAGTAGCGGACGTAATTGATGAATATTACAAAAATGTAAATTATTCCACTGATCTGTTGTATTGGGATCAGGATCATCTGGATAAAAAGGGATTGAAAGTTCCTGTTATCGATATACTCCGAGAGCTTAAGGCCTATGGAAGATACGAGGAATTCCTTGCACCTGAAACGATGATAGAGATGCTGAATACGATGTATACAGAAGATAATCTTAAGATGCTCTGTGACAATTATATTTATTCTGCGGCAATGGATCTGTATTCACTTTCGGCTTATAAAGCATACTTTAGCGGTGAAGATGAAGACAGGGAGGAATATGAGCATTTTGTCAGACAGTTTTTGATAGCTGTGGCCGGTGATGTACTGGCTGAGGAATATATGAACAGATATCTGGAAGACGGAATGTATGAAAATGCAGAGATACTGGCGGATGAGATAAAAAATGAGCTTATGTCGGTTTTGGGAGAGGCAGACTGGATGGGTGAAAATTCCAGAAGAGCCCTTAAGGCAAAGATAGCCAGGATGAGTTATTTTCTGGGCAGCAACGGACATGTGAATGATCTTACGGATTATGACATAAGCGGGGATCTTATGGAGGATATTATAAAAATAAAAGTTGATTATAAGCGTTTTATGCGCTCCCAGGCAAAGTATGAAGATGATAAGCGCCAGCCTTTTCAGATTGATATGCTTCAGGATAACGGGCAGTATTTCCGCAAGAGCAATATGTTTGTACTCTGTACGGGAACACTGGTATATGACTGTATGAAGAATGATGCTGTTTATGAAGAAAGACTGGCAAAAGCAGGCGTGACAATAGCGCATGAAATGTCCCACACTCTTACGCCGGATTCCATTTATTATGATGAGCAGGGGTATTACAAAGAACTGTTGAATGAGGATGAATATGCGGCTCTTTGGGAAAAGGCAGGGGCTATCGCGGAATTTTTTGACGGGATGGAGATAGCTGATGGAAATAAAATATCAGGCTGGAGGGTTGAGGATGAGACTTTTGCGGATCTTATGGGGATGAGGGTATGCTTAAACCTTCTGGCAAAGCAGGAAGATCCTGATTATGATCTGTTCTTCAGAAAATGGGCGGAGAGGAGAGCTTTCTATCTGTCGGAAGAGGACATGGACAACGCTCTC